>CAWDUO010000001.1:0-226134 GCA_963805475.1 uncultured Solirubrobacterales bacterium
CCGGGACTGGCCGAGCTGCTGACCCACCAGGTGGAGCTGGACGAGGCGATCCAGTCCAAGCCGGTCGCGGGCGGAGGCAACGGGGCGAAGGCGGGGGAGAGGGCCGTCGACGTGATCGTCGCCGGCGCCAACCCGCCGAACCCGGCGGAGCTGATCGAGAGCCAGACGATGAGCGAGGTGCTGGCCAAGCTGCGCGAGCGCTACGAGCTGGTCGTGATCGACACCGCGCCGCTGGGGGTCGTCTCAGACGCCTTCCCGCTGCTGCGCGAGGTCGACGGCGTGCTCGCGGTGGCGCGCCTGGGCAAGAGCACCCGCGATGGCGCCGAGCGCCTGCGTGAGCAGCTGCTGCGCCTCGAGGCCCCCGTCCTCGGCGTCGTCGCCAACGGCGTCAAGGTGCGCAAGGGCGGCAAGTACGGCTACGGCTACTACGGCGGCTACTACCGCAAAGCCGCCGAAGAAGAGAAGGCCGCGGCTGCGGGCGAGGCCAAGGCGGACGCGTAGCGCCGCAATCCTGAGCGGCGACGGGTCTGGTCGCCGCCGCGCTGACGAGCCGCCCGACCCTGGGGGGCTGCCGATGAACTTCGAAGGGGTCGTCAAGGCTCATGGGGGCGCAGCGTAGGCGCCGGCATCCTGAGCCGCCGACATTACCCCTCGCGCGCGGTCGCCGACGTCCTCGGGGCGCGGGTGGAGGTTGTGGCGGCCAAGCCCGGCCGCGCGAAGCGGGCTGGCAGGAAACGCACGCTACGCGCCGCCGCGGCGTAGCCTCAGACAAGACGCCGCCGTTCCGGCCCGCAGAGATTCGCGAAAGGGGCTTCGATCAGCCCCAGATCGCTCCTATGAGGCGGCATGCGACGCGGCCGCTTATCGGCGAAGCACCTCTTCGGCGAACGTCAGAACCGTGCGTGAGCAGCGCAGCGCTTTGCGCAGCTCACTGGCGGCGACATCGAAGAACCCGTACTGCGCCTCGTCCTTGAGGCTGAGCAGCCGGTGCAGCTGCCTGGCTGCGTCCTCGCCATCTTTTACGCGCCGTAGAAAGCGCTCGGCATCGTGATGGTCTTGCGAGCGGGATCGTTCTCCCAGTGCCTGACAGCAGGCGGCATCGGCGGCCGCGATGCCCGCCAGCACGGCAAGGGAAACGGCGACGCTCGCGTACTCGGGATCTTGCTCGCCTTCGCCGGCGGCGATCTCGGCCACCTCGAGGAACTTCACGGCGTGGTTGAGGCGGTTGCGCGCATCCTGGGCCGAGCATCGTTGACTGCGACCGCCGGAGCGCGACATCACTGACCGCCTTCGAGGAGAGTGGCGGTCTGCGGGCCCGCGAGCGTCAGGGCATCGGACTTGAGGTTGTCGACCACGGCGGGCCGGCGCCGGGCCAGCTCCGCGAGGTCGGACTCGGAAGCCTCGACGACGTTGGCGTGGTTGCCGCTCCAGATATGGACGTCTTCGGGAAGGCGGTCCATCTGCTCTCGCCACTCTCGATCGTCGGGCTCTACGGAGCGGGGGCGTATGACGAACAGGTCGATATCGCTGCGAAGGTCGCCGTCTCCCCGCGCCGCGGAGCCGAATACCGAGGCATGCAGCGGCGGAGACCTCCACGCCTCGAAGGTCTCGGCGAGGCGGTCGAAGAGCGCCCGTCGCAGGTCGGTCAACTGTTCGACCGCCGGAGCCGCGAGGTGGCGGCGGTTGAACCGGTACAGGATCGCGTTGCCGGTCTCCTCCTGTTCCACGATGCCGGTGTCCACCAGGCGTCGCAGCGCCTTCCTGACGCCCTCTTGAGTGGCGCCGGTGAGCTCAGCGACCCTGCGGCCGCTGAGGCCCTGGTTGGCGCCCGTGAGCACATGCAGGACCGCTCCATCCAGCGGATGAGAGATGACGCTGTATGGGCGGGAGAGATCCATGCGACTACTGTAGCAGTCGCATGACCACTACAGTGGGCTACCCAGCTGAGCAGGTCGCCGCCGGCGATCTCGACGATCAGCCGGCTCAGGATCAGGTCCTGCTCGCCGCCGTCTAGCGCGCCGATCTCGCGGATGATCGTGGCGACGTTGTCGAGGCCGCCGGCTGCCCTGGGGTGCGCCACCAGGTCGCTCACCGTGGTCTCTTTGGCGGCGATCGTCATCGTGCCGGTGGGGGTGGTGAGAGCTTCGGTCTTCGCCTCGGCGATCGCGCTGCTCTTGAAGAAGCGCAGTCTGACGCGGCCGATGTCCCGGTCGGCCGTCGACTTGTCGGCAAGCACCTGGAAGACCTGGGGCCGCTGGTGGGCGGCGCCGTGGATCGCCGCGGCGCTGAGCAGGCTCACGTAGTAGTCGCGCCCGAGGAAGAGCATCAGCGTCAGCGAGTCGGCGGGCGAGGCTTCGAAGCCGAAGCGTTCATACCACCGGGGTGTCGGCAAGCGCGGCTTTTACCTCAGAAGTGCGCAATAGCAACGTCACAAATACGCAATACAGCCTCCGATTCACGGTTGGGCTCAGCGTGTTTCCCAATTTCGGGGATGGACAGACTCGGCAAATGCTGCCAAAGTGTTTCGCCGTTGAGCTGCCAGTCCCCAGTTTCTCCGGCGAGGTAGGGGAAGTGCCGAAATCGGATTCATATGGTGTGAGCGGGCCTGAGGCGCCGGCGGGCGGCCTCGGCGAGAGCATGCCGCCGGTCGCGGCGCTGAGCAGGGTCGTCCGCTCCCGCTACCGGGACCGCGACTACGGGCTGCGGCGAGGGCTGCTCGTCGCCGACCTGTTCGGGCTCTGGCTGGGGCTGGGGCTGGCGATGGTCATCTGGGGCCAGCGGGCCAACCCGCTCGGGGAATCGCTGTGGATCGCGCCGACGCTGCCCTTCTGGGCCTTCCTGTTCTGGAGCTACCGCCTCTACGAGCGGCCGATCCGCCAGGTCGAGCCGAGCCACCTGGACGACACGCCGGCGCTCTTTCACGCGGTCCTCGTCGGCACCCTCCTGCTCTGGCTCTTCTTCCGCTTCGTGGCGCCGGTGGGCCAGCTGAACCTGGGCGAAGTGCTGCTGTTCGGAGTCTTCTCGCTGCCGCTGATCGCGACGCTGCGCAGCGTGCTGCGCGCCCGCAACCTGCGCCGCCACGGCCCTGAGCGCGTCTTCGCCGTCGCCCCGCCCGAGGACGTCTGGCTCTTGCGGCGCAAGTTCACCAACCACCCCGAGTACGAGATGGCGCTGGCCGGGGCGGTGAGCTGCCCGGAGACCGAGGAGCTGGGCCTGCACCTGAATGCCGGCCTGGAGGAGGTCGAAGGGCTGATCGAGGCGGGCCAGGTCGACCACCTGATCGTGCGCCTGGACGCCACCTTCCTGCCCCAGGAGCGGACCCAGGAGCTGATGCAGGCCTGCCACCGCGCCGGCATCCGCTTCAGCTGCTTCCCCTCGGCCAGGGGGCTGGTGCCGCCCGGGGTGGAGGTCAACCATCTGGAGGGGATGGGCCTGCTCACCTGCCAGCCGCCGGTGCTCTCCCGCACCGCGCGCTACATGAAGCGCCTGCTCGACGTCCTCGTCTCGGGGACCATGCTGGTCGTGCTCTCGCCGCTTCTGGCGGCGATCGCCATTGCCATCAGGCTCGGGTCCAAGGGCCCGGCCTTCTACCGCCAGACCCGGGTCGGGCGAGAAGGCCGGCGCTTCGAGCTGCTCAAGTTCCGCACGATGGTCGAGAACGCCGACCGGCTCGACGACGAGCTGATGGCGCTCAGCGCCGACCCCGACTGGCTGGTGGTCGAAGGCGACCCGCGGGTGACCCGTGTCGGGCGCCTCTTGCGCCGCACGAGCCTCGACGAGCTGCCGCAGCTGTGGAACGTCCTCAGAGGGAAGATGAGCATGGTCGGCCCGCGCCCGCTGTCTTTGCGCGACGACCGCAAAGTGCTCGGCTGGCGCCGCAACCGCCTCGACCTGACCCCCGGCATCACCGGCTACTGGCAGATCCTCGGCCGCAACAGCATCCCCTTCCAGGAGATGCTCGAGGTCGACTACGCCTACGTCTCCAGCTGGTCGCTGTGGCACGACGTGGAGATCCTCCTGCGCACGATCCCGGCGCTGCTGCGGCGGCCGGGGGTGAACTGACCGGACTCGCCTACCGGGCCTTCCGCTTCCCGTTCATCGCCGGACGAGCCAAGCACGGCGGGGCGTTCCTGTGGGGCAAGGCGCCGAGGCCCGGGCCCGTCGTGATCGAGCGCCGCACGCGCGGCGGCTGGGCGCCGTTCGTCCGCCTGCGCGCCGGGCGCAACGACATGTTCGTCGGCAGTGTCCAGACAGGTGGGGGGTTCGCGGCGCGGGCCCGGCAGGCGGGCCAGACGAGCCTGCCGCGGCGGGTGCGGTAGCCGCTCGGCTGCTCGGCGCCGGCCGGCGCGCCTCAGGAAACCGCGGCAGCTTCGCTGCCGGCGCCCTTGGCCGACAGGTCGACTGCGACCAGCTCGGCGCGTATCGGCCCCTGCGGCCGGATTTCCAGGCGCGCAACGTGGGCGACGGCGTGGTCGGCGTACCGGGCATCGCCTGGGTTGAGGAAGAGGGTCGAGCCCAGCCGGGTGAGGGTGGGGATGTGCGTATGGCCGAAGAGGACGCAGTCCGCCTTGCCCTGGAAGCGAGCCATCAGGCGGGCGAGGAGGAGGCGGTTGAACACGCGTCTGGCGGCCTTTGCGGTCGAGCGGCGTGGTGAGGGCTCGCCAGGTCGGGTTGTTCCAGCGCCCCGCGGCCTGCTCGGAGGCGCCGCGGTCGCCGTGGATGAGGACGATCCTGCGGCCGCCGAGCTCGAGCTCTCTGTGGCGGGGAAGCTGCGCCAGGGGAGGCACGGCGTCGCCGGCGCAGTTGCCGCGCACGGCGATCACCGGCGCGATCTCCTCCAGCGCCGCCAGGACCGCGGGCGAGCCGATGTCGCCCGCGTGGAGGATCAGCTCGCTTCCGGCCAGGGCGGTGGCGAGCGCGGGTGGCAGGTCGGCCGCGACGCCCGCATCGACGTGGGTATCGGAGATCACCGCGACAGTTGCCGCGTGGCTAGGGTCGATGTTCGCCGCGGGGTCCATGGCTGAGAAGAGAGGCGCGAAGGGCGCGCCCCTTGCCGACGATAGACAGTTGCCCTACAGCCGCACCAGGTTCTCCGCCTCGATGTGGCGTGCGGCGCCGCGCAGGTCGACTACGCGCTCGGCCGAGGCGACGATCTGCTCGTAGTCGAACTGGGGGTGGGCGGTGGCGATCACCGCGACGTCGGCGCCGGCCAGGGCGGGGGAGAGCTCGACCGACTCGAGGCCCGGCTCGCGCAGCCGGGGGACGAAGGGGTCGTGGTAGGAGACCTCGCCGCCCAGCTCGATCAGCTGGTCGACGATCTCCAGGGCGGGGGACTCGCGGATGTCGCCGATGCCGGCCTTGTAGCTGACGCCCAGCACGAGGATCTTCGATCCCTTGACCGGCTTTTCGATGTCGTTGAGGGCACGCTGGACGAGCTCCACGCAGAAGGTGGGCTGGGCCTGGTTGACCTTCCCCGCCAGCTCGATGAACTCCGGGTAGAAGTCGTGCTCGCGGGCCTTGAAGGCGAGGTAGAAGGGGTCGATCGGCAGGCAGTGCCCGCCCATGCCGGGGCCGGGGTCGAATCGCATGAAGCCGAAGGGCTTGGTCGCCGCGGCGTCGACGACCTCCCAGATGTCGATCCCCAGCCGGTCGCACAGCTGCGCCAGCTCGTTGACCAGGGCGATGTTGACTGAGCGGAAGATGTTCTCCAAGAGCTTGAGCACCTGGGAGATCGCCGTGCCCGCCTCCAGCAGGTAGGTCAGGTCCGGCTCGCGCGAGCCGGTCAGCGGCGTGCGGGAATGAGCTGAGGCGGTTCCGCGGAACCACGCCCTGAATCTCCACCATCCCGTCGCAGAATCGTTCGTTTGCGCGCGCCACATGCGCGGCGGGTGCCCTCAGCGTCGATGGGCGATGACGGGATGCAAACTCTCTCGCTCGATGGACGAGCCTTTGAAGATTCGCGACCGTCGAAGTCGTGACGTCGTGCTCGACTCGGAGCGCTGGCGGCATATCGTCGACGCCCATCCCGAGATCGGGCCCTGCAAACCGGAGATCCGCCGCGCGGTCGAGTCACCGACGGCAATGCTGCCGGGCCGCGAACCCGATGAAGAGTGGCTCTACCTTGAAGGAGCCGGCCCGAGTCGCTGGTTGAAGGTCGTGGTCGTCTTCGAGAACGAGAACAGCGGGCGTATCATCACTGCGTTCGCCCGGCGAAGGAAGCCATGAGCGTGACGATCGCCGACATCACCTTCGATCGCGTCGAGTATGACGCCGACGCCGACGTGCTCTACCTCCACGTCGGCGATCCCTCGCGCGCGGTCGACTTCGACGAGACGCCGGAGGGACACGCGGTTCGCTTCGACAGCGACGGCGAGTTGGTCGGGCTGACCCTGGTCCGTCCCAAGCAGCTGCTGGAGCGAGAGGGAGAGCTGCGCATCACCGTGCCGGTGCACAGCGCGGTCCCCGCCGCCGAGCTGACGCCGGCCCTTGGCGCGTAGCCGACGGCTCCGGCGGGCCAGCTGAGGCGGTTCCGCGGAACCACACCCTGAATCTCCACCATCCCGTTGCAGAATCGTTCGTTTGCGCGCGCCACATGCGCAACATGTGGCTCTAGCGTCGGCGGGCGATGAAGACGCCAAACCCCCGGGCGATCGCTTGGTACGTGGAGGAGGGCCAGCGGGTGCTCGAGGATCTACAGCGCCGGGCGGAGTCGCTGCGGATGAGGGGCGGGCAGATCGCCGGGTTCGGGGCTGCTGTGCTCGCTCTGATTGGCGGAAATGCCATCGAGTTGCTCCGCGCTCTTGATGGGGTGGCGCGCTCGGTCGTCGGAGTGGGCTTCGTTGCCGCTGTCGTCTGTCTCGCCGCAGCGGTCGCGATAGCGATATGGGGCACTCTCAAACCAAAGGCCTTCGCGGCGATCTCGTCCGAGGAGTTGATGCTCTACGGGACTGACAGATTTCTCAATGAGCCTGATCTTTGGCGTGTTCATGTGCGGTCGCTGCGCGGCCTAGAGGAGGCGACGGCAAACGCCCAGAGCGCAGGTAACTGGGCTGCAAGGGCAATTGAGTGGTCGCTTCGGGCTTTTCTGGCCGGCCTCGGCTTCTCGCTGGTGTCGATCGTTATCCTGATCTTGGAGTTGATCTGAATGACGAGCCGGCAGAAACAGCCCTCTCCTCCACCGCCCGAGGTGCCGCTGGACAAGACCACGGCCCTGATCGATTACGAGGGTCGGGACGCTGATGGAGGCAACTCGAAATCAGGACAGCATCCTGGCCGGGAGTCGTTGCGGCCCCACGACCTCACCGACGCGGTTTCGCCTGACAGAGCGCGTAGCTGAGATTCTTCGGCTATGGAGCTAACCGCTCGCATCCACATCGAGGAAGGCAGCTACTGGGCAGATGTTCCCGAGTTGCCGGGATGCTTTGCCTCCGGCGACACCCTGGACGAGCTGTTCGAGTCCCTGCAGGAGGGCGTCGCGCTCTATCTCGCCGAGGAGGGCGAGAAGGGCGGACCGCTGCACGTCGCGACTGCGACCCTGACGGATCGGCCGCTGACGGCTGCGTAGGACCGCCTGCGTTCGCCCGGCGAAGGAAGCCATGAGCGTGCCGGGCTGCGCAACGGCGCGCCAAGGAAGAGGGCCGCTCGCTCAGCGACCTCGCCCGCAAGGCCATCGCTCACTATCTCGGCTCGTAGTTGGGCTGGTCGCTGGGTCTGCGCGCCGATCCTCATGCCCGGGGCAGCGGAGCACCGGGACCGGCGCCGGCCCAAACCTCAGCGGAGCGCCAGTGTCAACGAGAGCGCGTCGTCGACTTCCCGCATCTCCTCGGCGCTCAGCCGCCCGGCGAAGTCGTCCAGGCGCTCGGCGTCCAGGGCGCGCATCTGCTCGACCATCACGCGGGTGCGCTCGGCCGCGACCTCGACCTCCGGGCGAAAGCTCGCCGGGAGGGCGCTGCGCGAGGTCGGCGCGACCAGCACCGTCGAGAGCCCGAGCAGCTCGTCGGCCTGGACGAGGACCGCGTAGCGCGGGCCGTGCTGCTCGCGGCCGGCGCGCCGGCGCTCGCGCTCCGCCGTCTCGGCGATCGCCTGGCGAGCGGCCTCGGCCCGGGTGATGCCGCGCTTGCGCGCGATGTCGGCCAGCGCCCGCTGGCCGTCGGCTCCAAGTCGCAGGGAGAGGGGATGCGATGCGGAAGCCATGCGTGACGAGTGTAGCGCGCTATGCGCTACGCGCGCTGGCTCCGCGCCTGTAGAGAAGCCAAATCGGCAGGCCGTTCGCAAACTGCGGTACTTTGGAGCAATGGCCCGCGATGTGCTGGACGAGCATCGCCTGCGGAGGCTGATCGACGTCGGCAGGGGTTTGGTCGCGCAGCTCGACCTCGAGGGCGTGCTGAAGCAAGTGGTCGAGGTGGCGCGCGAGCTGACCGGCGCCCGCTACGCGGCCCTCGGCATCCTCGACGAGGACCGGCGCGAGCTGGAACGCTTCATCTACGTCGGCATCGACGAGGAGGCGCGGGCGCAGATCGGCGACCTGCCGCGCGGCCGCGGCGTGCTCGGCGAGCTGATCCGCAACCCGGCGCCGCTGCGCCTGCGCGAGGTCGGCGAGCACCCCCGCTCCTTCGGCTTCCCGGCCGGCCACCCGCCGATGCACAGCTTCCTCGGCGTGCCGATCGTCGTCCGCGGCCAGGCCTACGGCAACCTCTACCTGACCGAGAAAGAGGAGGGCGACTTCGACGCCGCCGACGAAGAGGCGGCGACGATCCTCGCCGAATGGGCGGCGGTGACGATCTTCAACGTGCGCCTCTACGGCCAGTCCGAGGAGGAGCGCGGCACCCTCGAGCGGGCGGTGCACGGGCTCGAGGCGACGACCGAGATCGCCCGCGCGGTCGGCGGCGAGACCGAGCGCGCCCGCGTGCTGGAGACGATCGCCAAGCGCGCCCGGGCGCTGGTCGGGGCCCGCTCGCTGCTGGTCCTGCTGCACGACGGGACGCGCTGCGAGGTGGTCGCGGCGGCGGGCGAGTGCGGCTCGGAGCCGATCGGGCGCTACGTGACGATCGAGGGGGAAAGCGCGGCCGGCGCGCTGGCCGGGACGAGGGACGCCGGCATCGAGGCGCGCGCGGCCCTGCTGGCGCCGCTCTCCTTCCGCGGCCGCATGCTGGGGGCGATCGTCGCCCTCGACCGGATCGAGGAAGGGCCCGACTTCTACCCCGAAGACGAGCGTCTGCTGGGCGCCGCGGCGGCGAGCGCGGCGACGGCCGTGGCAACCGTGCAGTCGGTCACCGAGGAGCGCCTGCGCCAGAGCCTCCAGGCGACCGAGCGCGAGCGCGCGCGCTGGGCGCGCGAGCTGCACGACTCGATCCTCCAGGGCCTGGGCTCGCGCCGCGTCGCGCTCTCCTCGGCGCTGAAGAGCGGCGATACGGCGCGGTTGACCAACGCGGTCGAGGAGGCGATCGACGACATCGCCCAGGACGTCGAGGAGCTGCGTGCGCTGATCAGCGAGCTGCGCCCGGCGACGCTCGACCAGCTGGGGTTGACCGCGGCGCTGGAAGACCTCGCGGGGCGGGTCGAGCACGGCGCCGGGATCGAGCTCGAGGTCGACCTGGAAGTCGACGCGCGCCTCGACGGCGAGCTGGAGACGATCGTCTACAGGCTCGCGCAGGAGGCGCTGAACAACGTCGCCAAGCACTCCGCCGCCGGCCGCGCCCAGCTTCAGGTCCGCGGCGACGAGAGCCGGCTCTCGATGCTGGTCTCCGACGACGGCACGGGCTTCGACCCGACCGCCGACGTCGACGGATTCGGCCTCGCAGGCATGCGCGAGCGGATCGCCCTGGCCGGCGGCGAGCTTCAGATCGAATCGAAGCCCGGCGCGGGGACGCGGATCCTCGCCTCGGTGCCGCTGACGCCGGCGGGCGCCGGCTCAGGTGTCGATGAGGCCGCGGGAGAGCGCGCTCTGGACTAGCTCGGCGCGGCTGGAGACGCCGAGCTTCTGCTGGATGTGGGCGCGGTGGGTCTCCACCGTGCGCACGCTGATGTAGAGCTTCTCGGCGATCTCGGCGTTGGTGTGGCCGAGGGCGATCAGCCGCAGGACGTCGGTCTCGCGCTCGCTCAGGTCGCTCGCCGTCGATTCCGGTTCGGCGGCCAGCTTCGCGCCGAGCGCCGGCTGCAGGTAGGTCTCGCCCACGGCGGCGCGGCGCACCGCCTGCACCAGCTCGTCGTCGGCGGCCTCCTTCAGCACGTATCCGAGCACCCCCAGCTGCAGCGCCTGCCGGGCGAAGGCCGGCTCTTTCTGCATCGTCAGGACGACGATCTTGGTCTCCGGCGAGGCCTCGCGCATGTCGGGGATCGCCTCCAGGCTGGGCCGCCCGGGCATGTTCAGGTCGAGGATCAGCACGTCGGGCTTGTGCCCGCGCACGTAGCGCACCGCGCCGTCGGCGTCCTCGGCCTCGGCGACCACCTCGAAGCCCGGCTCCTCCTCCAGCAGCACCCGCAGCGCCCGCCGCACGACCGTGTGGTCGTCGGCCAGGACGATCGAGATCCCCTCCGCCATCGCCACGATCCTAGTACAGCGCCGGTCAGGTCAGTTGGACCGATCGCGGCATGCAAAGAGAGCCGACGCCCGGATTCGAACCGGGGACCCCTTCATTACGAGATCGGCCTTGGAGGCCGATTTAAGGGGTGGCGTTCCGGGGTTCGTGCGGATTAGGCTTTGAGAGTGTCGGTGTCCGACTTGAGAATTGCCGCCCTCGTCGGTGTTCTGAGCCTTGCGGTGATGTCTGGCTGCGGCTCGTCGTCTGAAACGGCTGAACCGGTTGGGCCATCACCCACAGGCAGCTCTGGCAGTGTCATCGAAGAAGCGGAAGCTGAACGCAAGGAAGCCGAAGCCGCGGCCCACGAGGCCGAAGAAGAACGCCAGCAAGTCGAATACGAAGCCGAAGAAGAACGGGAACGCGTCGAAGAAGAAGCCAGTAACGCGGAATTTGAAGCTGAACAGGAACGGCTCAACGCGGAAATGGAATCCAACGAAGCCGAACTCGAAGCCGACGAAGCTGAAAACGAACGTGACGAAATCGAATCTGAAGTTGGGGAATATGGCGGCTATTAGGGAGTCGCCGCTGTGGATCGGGGTGTATGAGCGCTTCGCGCCTTGCGGCGTCCGGCCCGACCAGCTATCTTTCTCCTATCCCCCCAGTCGCTTCGGCGGCTGGGCCGCGAGGCCCGCTTCGGCGGGCCTCAGCGATTTGAGGGCGTCACTACCAGCCCTTTGGCCTGCGTATCTCGCCTCGCGAGTCCCGTAGTACCGGAGCGAATTGGCTGGCCGCGAGCGGTCCCTCGCGGAGCTGCTTGAAGAACTTCGGCTGCAGGACGAGGCTGCGCTTTCGTGCGGGATGGGGGTTGAGGACGCCAACGCGAACACCCAACTCGCTGCTCGCCAGCTCGATCGGCGTCTTGAGGTCGGCGTCGTTCGAGACGACGACTGCGACCTCGCAGTCGTTGCGGAAGGCGTCGAGGAGGAGATACGACGCAAGGTTCACGTCCGAGCCCTTCTCCTCCGTCTTGAGGACGCGCGCGGTTTTCGGGCCGGCGCGATGCGGCTTCGCAAGCCGCATCTGAACAGGCCGAGTGCGAAACCGTCCGTAGTGGATCGACAGCTCGGGAATGGTGTCCAGTGCTCGCAGGTATGCCTGCTGTTGCTGGTGCTGCTGGAAGTGGGGCGGTCGCCGATCGACCCGGGCCGTGAAGTACCTGATGCGATGGATCTCGTTCTGCGGGAACACTCGCCTGAACAGGGCAGCGAGGTCTAGCCACTTGTAAGGCGTCCCTCTCAGGGCGCCGTAGTAGAGGTTGAACGCGTCGACGTAGTAGTTGGTCTTCACGGGGCGGCGATTATCGAGATGGGCTCGGAGGGCTCATCGTTGCGCTCGGCTCGTCGACCTGGAACGCTTCGGCGACGAGGGCGGCGTCACCCTCGCGTGGGGCGTAGTGGAGGTACTTCACCGTCGTCTGGATGTCGGCGTGGCCCATCCACTCCTGGACGCGGCGGATGTCGGCCTTGGCGATCATCCGGGTGCCGAAGGTGTGGCGGAGGTCGTGGAAGCGGAGCTTGCGGAGCTCGGCTCGCTTGAGGGTCGAGTCGTAGCGGCGGCGCAAGGCGCGGCCGTCGAGGTAGCCGCCGGCCTGGCCGACGAAGACGAGGTCGTCGTCGCCGGTCCAGCGCTCGCGCTGGCCGAGCTTGGCCAGGGCCTCGGCTACGTCCGGCGCCATCGGGACCGAGCGGACCTTGCCGGACTTCGGCGTCGTCAGTGCGCCCTCGGCGTAGCTGGCGCGCACGCGGATCACCTGGCCGCTGAAATCCACGTCGCGCCAGCGAAGGGCGAGCAGCTCGCCGCGGCGCAGGCCGGTGAAGGCCGCGGTCAGGTAGATCGCGGCGTCCTGTTCGGACGCGGCCGCCCGGACCAGCGCCATGACCTCCTCGGGGGAGAAGACGTCGATGTCGCCGCTCTGCCGCGCTGGCGGCTTCTCCACGTCCGCGACCGGGTTGAAGGGAAGCCCGTAGAGCTTGCGGGCGCGCTTGAAGATGCCGTGCATCAGGACGAGCGCCTTGGTCCGGGTGGCGGGGGAACGGTCGACGCCGCCGATCCACGACTCGATCATCGGCGTCGTGATCGACTCGATCGGCTTCTCGCCGAACTCGGGGATCAGCTGCGATCTCAGCAGCGCCCTGTAGCCGGCGATCGTCGAGGGCTTGCGGTCGCGATCGTGCTCGACGTAGCGCAGCCATTCCTCCGCCGCCGCGGCGAAGGTCACGTCGGTCTTGACCAGTCCCGGCAGCGTGCCGCGCCGCGCTTCGTCCAGCACCTCGCGCAGCCACGCCTCAGCCGTGCGCTTGGTGAAGTAGCCGGTCGCCGGCCGGCCGCGCTCGGTCCAGGCCGGCCCGATCCGCCGCTGGAGCTGGCGCCCGTCCGGCAGCCGGTACTTGGCGTACCACTGCGGGCCGCGCTTGCGGTCGACGCGGAAGACGTGTCCCGAGGGCTCCCTGGCCGGGGCTTGGCGGGCTGCCATGCACACCACTCTAGCGCCCTCTTGGGACATATCCGGGACATATTTCCGTCGGTCCCGATCAGGCCACCCGCAGAATATGGCTATTTACTGGGCTTTTAAGAGCCGACGCCCGGATTCGAACCGGGGACCCCTTCATTACGAGTGAAGTGCTCTACCAGCTGAGCTACGTCGGCGCTGCCGCTCATTCTAGGAGGCGCGGTTCCGTCGCGTGGAGGCTTGATGATGGGGGCGTGTCGAGGGAGCGGAAAGCTCGGCGGCGCGAGGAGAACGAGGTCGAGTTCTCGCGCATCGTCGCCTTCAGCGACGGGGTCTTCGCGATCGCGATCACGCTGCTGGTGCTCAACCTCGAGGTGCCGGAACGCCTTCACGGCGCCGACCTGACCGAGGTCCTGCTCGAACAGTGGCCGGACCTGCTCGCCTACGCGATCACCTTCGCCGTGATCGGCCGCTTTTGGATCGTCCACCACCGCTTCTTCGCCAGCGTCGTCGGCTTCGACGGGCGGCTGCTCGGGCTCAACCTCTTCTACCTCAGCTGGGTCGCGCTCTTCCCCTTCAGCGCCGGGGTGCTGGGCGACCACGGCGGCGACAGCGGGGCGATCGTCCTCTATGCGGTCAACCTCTCCGGGATCACGCTGGTCGGGGCGTGGATGGCGGCGGACTCGCGGCGCGCCGGCCTGTCGCAGATGTCGGCCGAGGAGACGCGCGAAGGCCGCCGCCGCTCGCTGATCGTCGCCGCGGTCTTCCTCGCCTCGATCCCCGTGGCGCTGGTCGACCCCCAGATCGCCCCGTTTCTCTGGCTCGCGCTGTTCTTCGACTCGATGGGCCGCCGGGTCCAGCGCCGCCGCGACGGCGCCGCCTGACCCCCTCGGGCTAACCGCAGCCGGCCTTCGTCCCGTTCCGCCGCCGCGGGGCCGCCGCCGGCAGGTGGCCGCAGACGGGGCAGTCCGGCTCGGGCACCACCGGCTCGCGTTCGACCTTCATCGAGCGCAGGTCGTAGATGTGGCCGACGCCCAGGGTCGAGGGCTCGGCCAGCCCGGTCAGGTGGTGCATGACGTCGAGCCCGACCTGACCGCCGATCAGCCCGCAGGCCGGCCCCAGGGTCGCCGCCGGCGACGCTTTGGCGCGGCGCTGCTCGATCGCGACGTCGAACATCGGATAGCTGCGCCGGTAGGAGGCGACCTGGCAGGCGAAGCAGCCGGTGACGCCGGGGACGTAGAGCGGTCCCACGCGGGCGATCGGCGGGAAGTGGCTCATCGTGATGTAGGGGACCTCCGCGGCGAAGCAGGCGTTGTTGCACCACTGCTCGATTTCGTGCGCCGGCCAGTCGGCCGCGTCGATCACCAGGTCGCAGCCGCCGAGCAGCTCGGCGATCGCCGCTTCGCCGTCGACCCGCTCCGGCAGCGTCTCCAGGCGCATGCGCGAGTTGAAGGCGCCGAGCCGCTCCGCCGCGACCTCGACCTTGAGCCGGCCGATGTCGGCCTCGGTGTAGAGGACCTGGCGGTTGAGGTTGCTCTCCTCGACCCGGTCGCCGTCGACGAGCAGCATCTCGCCGACGCCGCAGCAGGCGAGCGAGAGCGCCGACCAGCCGCCGAGGCCGCCGACCCCGAGGACGACGAGGCGGGCGTCTTCCAGCCGCGCCTGGCACTCCGACGGCGCCGGCCCGGTGGTGATGTCGGAGAAGTAGCGGATCTGGCGGTCGAAGCGCTCGGCGGCGGCCGGGTCGATCAGGTCGTCGTCGGCCGCGTCCTCGACCAGGCCGAGCTCCTCGAGCTGCGCCAGCAGGTCGTTGACGGCCTCCTCGCCGAAGCGCTCCACCAGCGCCTCGCGCTCGCAGCTGCCGTCCAGGGCGGCGAGCAGCTCGCGCCCCTCCCGATCGGGGTCCTCTATCTGGACGTCCGTCCCGGCGCTCGGCCGCATCAGGAAGAGGTCGCCGTTGGGCGCTTCGATCTGCTCGGTGGTGCGCTTGATCCTCGGTCTGCCCATGCTCTGATTGCCTTTCGTCGGAGTATGGTGCCGACCATCTGATCGCTCAAATAAGTTTCAGTATCAGGCTGCGGCCGAATAGTAGTCCGCCGCCGTCTATAGCCTGACCGGCTCAGGAATCACGGCGACGGAACGGAGGGCCGCATGTCCAAGCTGGACGGGAAGAAGCTGAAGCAGGTCATCGACCCGACGGTCGCCAAAGCGTTCACCCATCCGCTGCGCGGGCACGTCTGGGTGACGCTGTTCGAACAGGGCGTGGTCAGCCCGACCGAAGTAGCCAACGAACTCGAGCTCGAGGTGACCGAAGTCAGCTACCACTTCCGCGAACTGCGCAGGAAGGGCCTGGTCAGGATGGTGCGCACCGTGCGGCGCCGCGGCTTCGAAGAGCATTTCTACGAGCCGGTCGCCACGGCTCTTCGCATGGACGACGCCGAGTGGATGAGGCTGCCGGTCGGGCTTCGCACCAGCTTCAGCGGCGAACTGCTGCGGGGGATGATCGACTCGTTCGTCGAGGCGCTCGAGGCGGGCTCCTTCGACGCGCGCAACAGGCACCTGAGCCGGACCTGGCTGACGCTCGACGAGCGCGGCTGGAGGGAGCTGATGCGGCTGCTGGATCGGACCCTCGACGGAGTCCAGGGGATCCAGCAGCGCTCCGCGGCGCGCTGCCGCGATTCCTCGGAGCCCTCGATCTCGGTCGAGATGGCGATGGCGGCCTTCGAGACGGCCGCCGGCGCCGCCCGGCGCGAGGCCGGCAAGACGGTCGAGCTCTAGGAAGGACGCTCGCTCAGCTCGCGGGCGCGGGCGAAGACATCGTCGAGCATCGCCTCGGTGAGCCGGCCGGTGAACGTGTTCTGCTGGCTCGGGTGGTAGCAGCCGAGCAGCGACCACGCGCCGATCTGGGCCTCGGCGCCGTGGCCGAAGCGCGGCTTCGGCTTCGGCGCCGGCTGCGCCCGACGCCCGCAGCGCCCGCAGCGCTCCGTCCCAGGCGAAGGAGCCGAGCGCGACGATCGTCCGGCAACGGGTGAGCAGCGCCAGCTCGCGCTCCAGGTAGGGCAGGCAGTTGTCGCGCTCTGCCGGCGCCGGGCGGTTGGCGGGCGGCGCGCAGCGGACGACCGCGGTGACGTAGGCGCCGTGCAGGCGCAGGCCGTCGCCGCGCCGGGTCGCCGCGGCCTGGTTCGCGAAGCCGGCGCGGTGCAGGGCGGCGTAGAGCCAGTCGCCCGAGCGATCGCCGGTGAACATCCGGCCGGTGCGGTTGGCCCCGTGCGCCGCCGGCGCCAGCCCGACGATGGCGACCCGCGCCTCCGGATCGCCGAAGCCGGCGACCGGCCGCGCCCAGTAGTCCTCGCCGCGGAAGCGCCGCGGCGGCTCGGCGGCGCTCGCCTCGCGCCACTCGACCAAGCGAGGGCAGCGGCGGCAGGCGTGGACTTCGGTGGCGAGCGCTGAAGAGTCCGGGTCGGTGGCGACGGAGGACTGGCGGATCATGCCATGGAGCCCCGCACGTGAACAGCGGGGCCCGCGAAGCTGGAAGGCTCGAGAAGCTGGCTCTCGGAAGCCCTAGCCGATCTTGTGGGTCGAGACCATCGGGATGACTGCCTCAGATGCAGCGATCTTCATCTACTTCACCCCCTCCCGAAATGCCTTCCTGGGTCTTCTCCTTGCGCTTCAAATTGCGCGCGCCTGCCCGACCCGCTAAATGCTGGAGAAAGTTCCAGTATTAACTAATGACAAATCGAGACTACCTTCATTTGGCACAGAAATGCGTCTTTGTGGCCAATAGAATGGATTGGTTAAGCCACCCAGCAACGATCGGAGAGTCGCTTTGCCCGCAAAGACCAAAACCGCCAAACGCGGCAAGAAAAAAGCGAAAGCCAAAAACCGAGGGGTCAACCAGGCGCTGATCAAATCGCTCGCCCACGAACTTCGGGCCGACATCCTCGCGATCCTCAATGAACGGATCGCCAGCCCCAACGAACTGGCCAAGGAGCTGGGCGAAGGCCTGAGCCAGGTCAGCTACCACGTCAAAGTCCTCAAGGACTACGAATGCATCAGGCTGGTCAAAACAGAGCCGCGTCGCGGGGCGGTCGAGCATTACTACCGGGCTACCTCTCGCGCCTATCTGACGAAGCCCGACTGGCGTCATCTGCCGGGGACCGTGCGCGAAGGCATGAGCGCCGAGCTGCTCCAAGCGATCGTCGACGACGCGGTCGCCGCGATGGAAGACGGCACCTTCGACGACCGCGAGGACCGGCATCTCAGCTGGACATCGCTGGTGCTCGACGAGCCGGCGTGGAAGTCGTTGCAGAAGCTGCTCGACGACACATTGGAGCAGGTGCTGAAGCTGAACGGCGAAGCGGCGAAGCGCCTCGCCAAATCGGGAGAGACGGGAATCGCCACCTCCGTCTCGATGCTCGGCTACGAGGTGCCCGACAGCGCGGCGAAGAAACCCCTGAAGCACAAAGCCAAAGCGTCGACCAAAAAAGCCAAGAGCCAAAGCCAAAGCCAAGAAGAAGTAGCGCCGACCGGCGTTGCCGGCCATAGCCCGTAGGCTCCCGCTCATGGGCTCCGCCGCTCGCATGGCCGTTGTCGTCCTGGCCGCATCGCTGCTCGTCCTGAGCGGCTGCGGCGACAGCGGGCACGGCGCCGAGACCGATCCCGAAAAGGGCGCCGACGCGGCGATCCTCAACGCCGCGATGAGCCGTGAGCTGACCCTGCTCGACGTCTACTCGAAGGGCCGGCGCTACATGCGCGGCCCCCGGCGCGACCCGATCCGCCGCCTGCGCGCCGAAGAGGGGGAATTCGTCGACGACCTGACCAAGGCGATCCGCGGCCTCGGCGGCGAGAGCGAAGGCGAAGCCGAAGCAGTCGACCTGAGCGGGGCGAAGAGCCGCGCCGGCTTCCTCGTCGCGGTCACCGAGCTGGAGGCCGAAGCGCGCGAATTCTACGTCGGCGAAGCGCCCCATCTCCAGACGAACGCGCCGCGCACGCTCGACGCCTGGCTGGCGGCGGGCCACGGGATGCATCTCGGCATGCTGTCCCCGGGTGGGGGATGATCCCGGCGTGACCGCCCCGCTGTACGCGATCGGGCGCTTCTGCTCCCGCCACCACTGGCCGGTGATCGCCGTCTGGGTTGCAGCGGCCGTCGCGCTGGTCGGCTTCAGCTCCGCCGCCGGCAGCCAGACGAGCGAAAACCTGACCCTGCCCGGGACCGGCTCGACCAAGGCGACCGAACTGCTGGAAGAGAACCTGCCCGAACAGGCCTACGGGTCCAACCCGATGGCCTTCGAGGCGCCGAGCGGCGAGCTCAGCCAGCCCAAGTACAGCGCCGGGATCGCCGAAACGACGCAGCGGCTGGAAGCGATCGGCGGGGTCAACTCGGCCGTCGACCCGCTCGCCCCGCAGGCGAAGGGCCTGCTCAGCGCCGACGGCAGGATCGCCTACACGCCGGTGGTCCTCGGGATCAGCCCCGGCGACCTGACCCAGAGCAAGGCCCAGCAGATCCTCGACGCGGGCAAGCCGGCCGAAGCGGCCGGGCTCGAAGTATCGATCGGCGGCTACGTCGGCCAGCAGCTCTCCAAGCCGGCGACCGAGCAGAGCGAGGCGATCGGGATCGCGGCGGCGATCGTCATCCTGCTCTTCGCCTTCGGCACGGCGACCGCGATGGCGATGCCGATCCTCTCGGCGGTGCTAGGCCTCGCCTGCTCGCTCTCGATCATCCGCCTGCTCGAGCACGTGGTCGAAGTCCCGGGCGTCTCGCTGACCCTGGCGACGATGATCGGCCTCGGCGTCGGGATCGACTACGCGCTGTTCATCGTCACCCGCCACAAACTCCAGCTGCGGGAAGGGATGGAGGTGCGCGAGTCGGTCGCCCGCGCCACCGCGACCGCCGGCGGCGCCGTCGTCTTCGCCGGCTTCACGGTCGTGATCGCGCTCTGCTCGCTCGCCTTCGCCGGCATCCCGCTGGTCGCCACGCTCGGCTTCACCGCGGCGATCGCCGTCGTCGTCGCGGTCTGCGCGGCGACCACCCTGCTGCCGGCGATGCTCGGGGCGCTGGGGCCGCGGATCGACTCGCTGCGGGTCAAGCTCGGCAAGACCCACCCGGACGACCGCAAGTCGCACGGCTGGCGGCGCTGGGCCGAAAGCGTCTCCAGGCGCCCCTGGCGCTCGGCGCTGGCCGCGCTGGCGGTGCTGCTGGTCCTCGCCCTGCCGATCACCCAGCTCGAACTGGGCCAGAACGACATCGGCGCGCTGCCCAAGGACACCACCGCGCGCCAGAACTACGACGCGCTCGCCGCGGGCTTCGGCCCCGGCCTGATCGGGCCGCTGCTGATCGCCTCCGAATTCGACACCCCGGGGGAAGCGAAGGCGGCGCTGCCGGGCCTGCAGAAGGCGATCGGCGGCGCCGGCGACGTGGCCGAGGTCGGCCCGCCGACCCTCGACGAAAGCGGCACCGTCGCCGTCTTCACCGTGGTCTCGAAGTCGGCCCCGTGGGACGGCTCGACCGTCGACCTGGTCGAAAACCTGCGCGACACCGCGATCCCCGGGGCGATGGCGGGCGTCGCCGGGCAGGCCTACGTCGGCGGCCAGACCGCCGGCTACATCGACCTAGCGACGCAGATCGGCGACAAGCTGCCGCTGATGATCGCGATCGTCGTCGGGCTCAGCTTCGTCGTCCTGCTGCTCGCCTTCCGCTCGCTGCTGGTGCCGCTGAAGGCGGCGGCGATGAACCTGCTCTCGGTCGCCGCGGCCTACGGCGTCGTGACCGCCGTCTTCCAGCTCGGCTGGGGCGCGTCGCT
Source organism: uncultured Solirubrobacterales bacterium (assembly GCA_963805475.1). Classification (GTDB taxonomy): domain Bacteria; phylum Actinomycetota; class Thermoleophilia; order Solirubrobacterales; family 70-9; genus VRUE01. The sequence continues at coordinate 19,830 of CAWDUO010000001.1, forward strand.
GATCGGCCTCGACGAATCGATCCCGATCGTCAGCTTCGTGCCGCTCTTGATGTTCGCGATCCTCTTCGGCCTCTCGATGGACTACGAGGTCTTCCTGCTGACGCAGATGCACGAGCACTTCGAGCAGACGGGCGACGAGCGTCGGGCGGTCGTCGAAGGGCTGGCCAACACCGGCCGGGTGATCACCTCCGCCGCGGCGATCATGGTCTGCGTGTTCAGCAGCTTCGTGCTCAACGGCGACCCGGTGGTGAAGGAGTTCGGCGTCGGGCTCGCCGTCGCGATCGCGATCGACTCGACGATCGTCCGCTGCCTGCTGGTGCCGGCGGTGATGGTGCTGCTCGGCAGGCGCGCCTGGTGGCTGCCGCGCCGGCTGGGCCGGGTCGTGCCGCACATCAGCATCGAGGGCGAGGAGTTCTTCGCCCGCCGCGACGCGGCGCCGGCCGCGGGGGAGGCCGAGTGAGCCGGTGTTCCCGCTCAACCTCGCCAACACGCTGACCCTGCTGCGCATCCTCGCGGTGCCGGTCGTCGTCGTGGCGCTGCTGGGGGAGACGCCGAACGGCGACGCGCTCGCCGCCGCGGTCTTCGCCCTGGCGGCGGCGACCGACGGGCTCGACGGCTACTTCGCCCGCTCGCGCGGCGCGATCACGACCTTCGGCAAGCTGATGGACCCGCTCGCCGACAAGCTGCTGATCACCGCGGCGCTGCTCTCGCTGGTCTCGCTCAACCGCCTCCAGGCCTGGGTGGCGATGGTGATCATCGCCCGCGAGATCGCGGTCACCGGCCTGCGCGCGATCGCCGCCGAGCGCGGCGTCGTGATCGCCGCCAGCTGGATGGGCAAGGTGAAGACGGTGCTCCAGATCGCCGCGGTGATCGCGCTGATCGCGGCCAACCCGGCGCCGGCCTGGGTCGACGTGCTCGTCTACCTGGCGGTCGCCGCGACCGTGATCAGCGGCGCCGACTACTTCCTCGGGCTACGGAAGCGGCTCGAGGAAGAGCGCGAGGCGCGGGCGCGCAAGCTAGGCAGCAGGAGCCTCTAGCCACTCCCTGACGGTGGTGTGGCGGCGCTGGTGCTCGCCGCTCTCCAGCTCGGCGCGCAGGTCGTCGAGCTTGCCGTAGCGCTCGGCGACGACGTTGTGGCGGTGGATCGTCTCGAGGTTCTCCTGGCGGGCCATGACGAAGGCCTCGCCGGGCAGGTCGGGGTAGTCGGCGCAGACGCGGCGCACCATCTCGCGCACGCAGTCCTCGACGAAGCGCGGCTGGGCGTGCGCCTTGGCGACCACCGCGAGCTCGTCGGGCCGCTTCATCAGCTCGTAGATCTCCGAGCTCATCGACTGCTCGACTATCTGGACCATCTGCGGCGCGTCGATCCAGGCCGGCCCGCCCTCGGGGCAGCCGATGTGCAGGGTGCCGATGCCGCGCTGGTTGTGGGTGGCGACCGGCACCGCCTCGATCGCCGCCTCGATCTGGGCGGCGTCGAAGCCGCGCTCGGCGAGCCGTTCGCGGGCGAGGCCGCCGACCATCTCCTGGGCGCAGGGGCAGGCGGTCATCCCCTGCGCCTGCACGCCGGTCAGCGTGCGCGTCCCGCGCGGCGAGTCGACCGCGGTGCCGAAGAGGACGTAGATCTCCTGGGTGGACTGGCCGCTGACCGGCGTCGTCACCGTCTCCGGGTAGCGGGCGGTGACCGAGACCTCGGCCCGCAGGCCGCCCTGGCGCTCGCGCACGCGCTGGGCGATATGGGCGGCGAGCACCTCGGCGCGGAAGGCCTCGCCGAGCACGACCTCGTCGATCGCCTCGCCGACGACTTCCTCGAAGCGCGACATGTGAACGCCCGCCTGGCGCGGCTCGAGGTCGACGAAGCACTCGAAGTCGGCGCTGTAGAGGTTCTCCTCGCCGTCGGCCTCGACCCGGATCACCTTCTCGACGCCGGTGACGCCGACGCGCGAGAGGCTCACCTGGGTGGCGGGAGTCCCCGACTGCACGTCGGGCGCCGCGGGCGGGAGCGGGGTGGTCGAGCGGGTCGCCATGGGTAGGGGAAGCGTAGGGGATTCCCTCCCTATACTTCGCGAGGCCGGAGCGTTGGGGCCGGCCCCCGGGGAGGGGAAAGGGTCGCAGTGGAGGCAGTGAGATAGAGCCGTTGGAGACGGCCCCCCAGGGGCTGAACCAGGATTCGGGCGAGCAGCCGATGGGGCCGCGGGAGCTCCAGGCGCTGGTCGCGCTCGGGCGCGAGCGGGGCTACCTGACCTTCGAGCAGATCGCCTCGACGCTGGAGGAGGTCGAGGTGACCAAGGAGCAGGTCTCCGGCCTGCACGCGCAGCTGGTCGAGAACGGCGTCGAAGTGATCGCCGAGGACGGCGTCAGCGCCTACAAGGAACAGCGCGCCGAGGCGGCCAACGGGGCGAGCGCGGCGCGCAAGCCCGAGCTCGACCTGACGATCGAACCGAGCCTCGACTCGCTGCGCCTCTACCTGCGCTCGATCGGGCGGGTCGATCTGCTCACCGCGGCGCAGGAGGTCGAGCTGGCGAAGCGGATCGAGCGCGGCGACATGATCGCCAAGCGGCAGATGGTCGAGGCCAACCTGCGCCTCGTCGTCTCGATCGCGAAAGGCTATCTGGGGCGCGGGCTGAGCTTCCTCGACCTGATCCAGGAGGGCTCGCTGGGGCTGATCCGCGCGGTCGAGAAGTTCGACTACCGGCGCGGCTACAAGTTCTCCACCTACGCGACCTGGTGGATTCGCCAGGCGGTGACGCGGGCGATCGCCGACAAGGCGCGGACGATCCGCATCCCCGTCCACATGGTCGAGAAGCTGAACCGCGTCGCCCACGTCGAGCGCCAGCTGGTGCAGAAGTTCGGCCGCGAGCCCGAGCCGGCGGAGATCGCCGAGGAGCTGCGCTGGCCGCTGGTCGAAGTGCGGGAGATCCTGCGCGTCGCCCAGCTGCCGGTCTCGCTGGAGAAACCGGTGGGCGACGAGGACGACTCCGAGCTGGGCGACTTCGTCGCTGACGACACCGTCGCCGAGCCCTTCGAAGAGGCGAGCGAACACCTTCAGAAGGAGGGGGTGCGCAGGGCGCTCGCCTCGCTGCCCGAGCGCGAGCGGCAGGTGATCGAGCTGCGCTACGGGCTCACCGGGATGGAGCCGCTGACGCTGGAGGAGGTCGGCAACACCTTCGGCGTCACCCGCGAGCGGATCCGCCAGATCGAGAACAACACGCTGAAAAAACTCCAGCACCTGCCGGAGGCCCAGATGCTCCGAGACGCAGGCTGACGCGCCGGAGCGGCCGTCATGCGGCGTCCTCGGTCGCTTGTGTGCAGAGCACACGGCGCTCCCTGCGTCCTTGCCTGACGACCCCTCCGACGCGTCAGGGGCTGGAATACTGCTGCGATGCCCTCTGGGGATAAGTTCTATTCACGTGCATCGCAGGCGGTGGGCGCGAGGGGTTTGCGCTGGATTGGCAAGTTCAACGTGCCGCTGTATCGCCTGTCAGGTGGACGCATCGGAGGGAGGGTCAACAAGGCGCCGGTCCTGCTGCTGACGACGACCGGACGCAGGTCGGGGCAGCGGCGGACCGCGCCCGTCGTCTACCTGGCCGACGGCGAGAGCTACGTCGTGATCGGCTCCAACGCCGGCCACGGCCGCACGCCCGCCTGGTCGCTCAACCTGAAGGCGAACCCGGAGGCCGAGGTCGAGGTCGGGCGCAAGCGCCTCCCGGTGCGCGCTCGCGTCGCCGAGGGGGAGGAGCGGGCCGACCTCTGGCGCCGCCACAACGAGCAGTACTCGGGCTTCGACGAATACGAGGCGCGGACCGACCGCGACATCGCCCTGTTCGTGCTGGAGCCGCGCTGATGGCGCACCCGTTCCGGCTTGCCGCCGAGGAGAAGGACCTGGAGGCGATGACCGAGATCCTGCGCGAGGACGTCGTCCTGCACAGTCCGATCCTCTTCCGCGGCTTCGAGGGCCGCGAGATCGTGCTCGGCGTGCTCGGCCACGTTGTCGCCACCCTGGACGACTTCCGCTACACCGACGAGCTCGCCGAGGGAGACGCCGTCGTCCTGCGCTTCAAGGCCCGCGTCGGCGACCGCGAGCTGGAGGGCATCGACTTCCTCGAGCTCGACGAGGACGGCCGCGTCCGCGAGCTGACCGTCTTCATGCGCCCGATGTCGGCCCTCAAGGCCTTCAACGAGCAGATGGCCACCCGCCTGGGTGTCAAGGCCGGGTAGACTCGGCCCCCCTTCCGGGGGAGTGCCCGAGTGGTTAAAGGGGACTGGCTGTAAACCAGTTGGCTATGCCTACACAGGTTCGAATCCTGTCTCCCCCATATGAGTCCTAGCCTCGACGGCCGGGTCTATGCGATCGCCGGGGTTGGTGGTGGGTTGGGGCCTGTGGTGGCGGAGCGATTTGGCGCCGCCGGGGCGATCGTCTCCGGGGCGGATCGAGATCAGAGACGGGTCGACGAGCTGGGGGAAGAGCTTGGACTGCCCGCCGAGCGGTGGGACGGGCGGGCGGTCGACCTGCTCGATGAGGTTGCGACACGTGAGTGGTGCGCGGCGCTGGTCGAGCGTTTCGGCCGGGTCGACGGGTTGCTGCACCTGGTCGGCGGCTGGCGCGGCGGGCAGCCGCTGCACGAGGCGCCGCTCGCCGACTGGGTGCTCCTGCACGATCTGCTGATCCGCACCGTCCAGCACACCACTCGCGCCTTCCACGACGCGCTGCTCGCCGCGTCGAACGGCCGCTTCGTCCTCGTCTCCGCCAAGCAGGCGCAGGCTCCCTCGAACTCCAACGCCGCCTACGCGGCCGCCAAGGCCGCCGCCGAGGCCTGGACGCTCGCCCTCGCCGACGGCTTCGCCGGCACGCCGGCGACCGCCAACGCCGTCGTCGTCGACGCGATCCTCACCTCGCGCATGCGCGAGGAAGACCCTGAGGGCGACTTCTCCTCCTTCACCCCCGCCGAGCACATCGCCGAGGCGATCGCCTTTCTCTGCTCGGATGCCGCGCAGGAGACCAACGGTCAGCGCCTCACGCTCGCCCACTGAGCGGCGGCGGGCATACCATCCCAATATGAGCGGCAAGCGCGCCAGGCCCGGCGAGGGTGAGATGACAATTCGCGAGCTGGCCGAGCGGACGGGGATGACCGTGCGCAACATCCGCGCCCACCAGACGCGCGGCCTGCTACCGCCGCCGATCGTCCGCGGCCGCACCGGCTACTACGGGCCCGAGCACGTCGCCCGGATCGAGCTGACGCGTGAGATGCAGGCCGACGGGCTCAACCTGGAGGCGATCCGGCGCGTGCTCGACAGCGGCGACGGCTCCGGCGCGGCGATGTTCGACTTCACCCGCGCCCTGCGCGCGCCCTTCGAAGACGAGGCGCCGGAGATCGTCGAGGCCGAGGAGCTGGCGGGAATCTGGGGTGAGGCGGCGGACGCGAAGCTGCGCCGCCGGGCGGAAAAGCTCGGCATCTTCCGCGCCCTGCCCGACGGGCGGATCGAGGTGATCAGCCCGCGGCTGCTGCACGCCGCCGCCGAACTCGCCCAGCTCGGCATCGGCGCCGAGGGCGCCCTGCGCACCGCCGAGAAGCTGCGCCGCCAGGCCGACGGCGTCGCCCGCGCCTTCGTCGACCTCTTCGTCAGCGAGGTCTGGGAGCCCTTCGACCGCGCCGGCCGCCCCGAAGGCGAGTGGCCGCGGATGAGCGAGGCGCTCGAACGGATGCGCCCGCTCGCCGCCGGCGCCCTGCTCGCCACCTTCCAGATCGCGATGGGGGACGCGGTGGAGCGGGAGAGCGAGCGCACCCTGCGTCTCGCCGCCGAGCCGAGGAAACGCTCCGGCAAGCGCCGCAGGTAGCGCCGCCGCGGCCGGCCGCATAATCTGCGCCGATGGCGAGCGCGACCCGGGTGGCGACCGAGGGGGTCTTCCCCTCCCAGGCGCTGAGCGAGGCGATCGAGGTCGGCTGGCTCAGCTCCGGCGAGTACCGCATCCTGCCCGAGGCGATCCAGCCGGCCAGCGTCGACCTGCGGCTCGGCGACCACGCCTGGGCGCTGCGCTGCTCCTTCCTGCCCGACGTCGACTCGACCGTCGAGGAGAAGATCGAGGGGCTCGCCTTCCAGAAGGTCGATCTGCGCGACGGCGCGGTGCTGGAGCGCGACCGCCCCTACCTGGTGCCGCTGCTGGAGGAGCTGGCGCTGCCCGACGACGTGCGCGCCAAGGCCAACCCGAAGAGCTCGACCGGCCGGCTCGACGTCTTCACCCGGGTGCTCACCGACCGCCACCACCGCTTCGACGAGATCCGCCCCGGCTACAACGGCCGCCTCTACCTGGAGATCGTCCCGCGCTCCTTCGCGATCCAGGTGCGCAGCGGCCTCTCGCTCAACCAGCTGCGCCTGGCGCGCGGCGACGTGCGCCTCGCCGACGCCGAGATCCGCGCCCTGCAGGACGAGTTCCCGCTGCTCTACCTCGACTCCCACGCCCTGCGCGAGTCCGAGCTGGCGCTCGCCGACGGCCTCTTCCTCAGCGTCGACCTGTCCGGGCCGGCGGACCGCATCGTCGGCTACCGGGCGAAGAAGAACAGCCTGCCGATCGACCTCTCGCGCGTCCGCGCCTACCGCTGGACCGACTACTGGGACCCCGTATACCCCGAGGCGGGCGGGCGGATCGTGCTCGAGCCCGAGATCTTCTACCTGCTGCTCTCCGCCGAGGGCGTCTGCATCCCGCCGCAGATCGCCGCCGAGATGATGGCCTACGACCCGACCGCGGGCGAGCTGCGCACCCACTACGCCGGCTTCTTCGACCCCGGCTTCGGCTACGACCCGGCCGGCGGCCGCCACGGCAGCCGCGCCGCGCTCGAGGTCCGCGCGCGAGACGTCTCCTTCATGGTCGAGCACCGCCAGCCGGTCTGCAAGCTGGCGCTGGAGCGCACCGGCGCCCCGGCCGAGCGCCTCTACGGCGAGCAGCTCGGCTCCAACTACCAGGGCCAGGTGACGATGCTGAGCAAGCACTTCGAGGAGCAGGCGGCCGGCGCCGCCGCTCCGGACGCCTAGCAGCATCGCTGCCCTGCCACGGTTCTCGAATACCCTAGGGATGTGTCTGAGCGAACCTGGAGCGTCTACCTGGCTGGGGAGATCCACTCCGACTGGCGCGAGCGGATCGAATCCGGCGCGCGCGAGGCGGGCCTGCCGGTCTCCTTCGCCGCGCCGGTCACCGACCACGCCGCCTCCGACGACGCCGGCGTCGGCACGCTGGGGGCGGAGGGCGAGCCCTTCTGGCGCGACCACATGGGCGCCGGCGTCAACGCGATCCGCACGCAGACGCTGATCCGCGCCGCCGACGTGGTGATCGTCCGCTTCGGCGACAAGTACCGCCAGTGGAACGCCGCCTTCGACGCCGGTTTCGCGGCGGCGCTCGGCAAGCCCTACGTCACCCTGCACGACCCCGAGCTCGACCACGCGCTGAAGGAGGTCGACCGCGCCGCCCAGGGCACGGCCCGCACCCCCGAGCAGGTGGTTGCGGTGCTGCGCTACGTCATCCAGGGCAAGTTGGAGTAGGCGGTCGGGGGCAGCGACGCCGGCCGCCGCTCACCCTTCGTCCAAGAGGTCGAACGTGCACTCCCGCGGATCCTTGTCGTCCCTGAACCGCCGGAAGCGCGCGCCGTGGCGGATCCGGCCGGCGGCGGCGTGGTCGTAGCCCACTTCGATCACCAGCTCGGGCCGCAGCGCCACCCACTCGAGGTCGCGCCCGCCCGTCCAGCGGCTCGGCTCGGCAGTGCCGCTCTCACCCGTCTCCAGCGGCGCAAGCAGCCGCGGCATCGAGCGTTTCGCCTCGGCGCTGAAGCCGGAGATGTGGCCGACCGGGCGCAGGCTCTCGCCGTCGTAGAGGCCGAGGATCAGCGAGCCGACCGTGCCCTCCTCCTTGCCCGGCCGCCAGCCGAGCACGACGCAGTCGATCTCGCGCTCGCGCTTCACCTTCGCCATCCCCCGGCGCTTGCCGGGCAGGTAGGGCGCGTCGAGCTGCTTGGCCATCGCGCCCTCGGTGTGGCGCAGCCACCCCTCCGCCCGCGCCGGGTCGGGGCTGAGCTCGCTCAGCTCGACTCCCGTCCGTCCCGCCAGCGCCTCCAGCCGCGCCCTTCGCTCGCCGAACGGCTCCTCCAGCAGCGCCTCGTCCCCCTCGGCGAGCAGGTCGAAGGCGACGTAATCGGCCGGGATCTCGCGCGAGAGCAGCGCGATCCGCGACTCCGCCGGGTGGATGCGCTGCTGGAGCGCGTCGAATTCGAGATGACCCTCGGCGTCGCGGATCACCAGCTCGCCGTCGAGCACGTAGCGGCCGGGCGCGAAGCTCAGCTCGGGGAAGTAGCGGGTCAGGTCCTTGCCGCCGCGCGACTGGACGTAGAAGCCCTCGCCGTCGACGAAGACGATCGCGCGGAAGCCGTCGAGCTTCTGCTCGTACGCCCACTCCTCGCCGCGCGGCAGCTGTTTGCGGGTCAGCGCGAGCTGCGGCTTCAGCGGCGGCGCGAACGGCAGGGTCACGGGCCCGATGATGCCCGACGAGCGCGCGCCTCGCGCGGGTCGGGCACCGGCACCGCCGCCAGCAGCTCCCTCGTGTAGGGGTCGGCGGGCCGCTCGCAGACCCGGTCGGCGGGCCCCAGCTCGACGATCTTTCCCTCGTGCATGACCGCGATCCGGTCGGAGACGTGGCGGACGACGCCGATGTCGTGGGCGACGAAGACGTAGGTGAGGCCGAAATCCGCCTGCAGCTCGGCCAGCAGGTCGAGGATCTGCGCGCGGATCGAGACGTCGAGGGCGGAGACCGGCTCGTCGGCGATCACCAGTCGCGGCTCCAGCGCCAGCGCCCGGGCGATCCCGACGCGCTGCCGCTGCCCGCCCGAGAGCTCGTGCGGGTAGCGCTGATAGTGGGCGGCGGAGAGGCCGACCCGCTCGAGCAGCCCCTGCACGCGGCCGCGCAGCTCGCGCCCCGAGGCGCCCCCTTGCACGCGCAGCGGCTCGCCGACGATCTGGCCGATCCGCCGGCGCGGGTTGAGCGAGGAGTAGGGGTCCTGGAAGACCAGCTGCATCCGCGCCCGCAGCGGCCGCATCCGCCGCGGCGAGAGGCCGGCGATCTCACGCCCTTCGAAGCGCACCGAGCCCGAGGTCGGCGCGAGCAGCTGGAGGACGGCGCGCGCGAGCGTCGACTTGCCGCTGCCCGACTCGCCGACCAGGCCCAGCGTCTCGCCGCGGGCGACGCTGAAGCTGACGCCGTCGACGGCGCGCACCCGCTCGACCTCCCGGTCGGAGAGCAGGCCGCGCTTGAGCGGAAAGTGCTTGACCAGATCCGTCACCTCGAGCAGCGGCGGCTCGGCCCCGGCGGGGCGCAGCGGCGGCGCCTCGTCCAACCGCACGACCGCCCCGAGCAGCCGGCGCGTGTAGGGGTCCTCGGGCGAGTAGAAGACCCGGTCGAGCCCGCCGCGCTCGACGATCCGCCCCTCGTGCATGACCAGCACCCGGTCGGCGATCTCGGCGACGACGCCGAAGTCGTGGGTGATCAGGATCGTCGCCAGGCCGCGCTCGCGGTTCAGCCGCCGCAGCAGCTCGAGTATCTGCGCCTGGACGGTCACGTCGAGCGCCGTCGTCGGCTCGTCGGCGATCAGGATCTCCGGCTCCAGCATCAGCGCCATCGCGATCATCGCCCGCTGCCGCATCCCACCGGAGAGCTCGTGCGGGTAGCGGTCGACCTGGCGCTCCGGCTGGGGCAGGCCGACCGCGCCGAGCAGCTCGATCGCCCGTGCGCGGGCCTCGTCCCGGCCCACCTCCGGCCGGTGCTCCAGCGTCGCCTCGGTCAGCTGCCGGCCGATCCGGTAGACCGGGTTGAACGAGGTCATCGGATCCTGGAAGACCATCGCGATCCGCTCGCCACGGACCTCGCGCAGCCGCTTCTCGCCGGCGTCGATCAGCTCGGCGCCGGCGAGCCGGACCGAGCCCTCGATGCGGGCGTTGGGCGAGCGGGTGAGGCCGACGATCGTCTGCGCGGTGACGCTCTTGCCCGAGCCCGACTCGCCGACGATCGCCAGCACCTCGCCCGGGGCGAGCTCGAAGGAGACGCCGTCGACCGCCCGCACGGGGCCGCCCTCGGTCGCGAAGCCGACCCGCAGCCCGTCGACGCGCAGCAGCAGCTCGCTCATCGCGCGCAGCCCCTCACCGCGGCGATCCCCCAAGCTTGACCCGCGGGTCGAGGAAGGCGTAGAGGACGTCGACCAGGGCGTTGAGCAGGACGATGAAGAAGGCGCCGAAGAGGACCACGGCGATCACCGGCGGCAGGTCCTGGTTGACCAGCGATTCGTAGGTGTAGAGGCCGATGCCGTCGAGGTTGAAGATGGCTTCGACGGCGATCGCGCCGCCCAGCAGGGCGCCGACGTCGAGCCCGAACAGGGTGACGACCGGGCCGAGCGAGTTGCGCAGCACGTGCCGGGTCATCACCCGCCGCTCGGAGAGGCCCTTGGCGCGCGCCGTGCGCACGTAGTCCTCGCCCATCGCGTCGAGCATGTTGGCGCGCAGCACGCGGCTGTAGAGGCCGATGTAGAGGATCGAGAGGGTCGTCCAGGGGAGGATCAGGTGGTAGGCCCACTGGAGCGGGTCTTCGGTGAACGGGACGTAGTCGCCCGAAGGGAAGAGCCCGAGCTTGTAGGCGAGGTAGTTGAGGAGGATCGCCGCGAGCCAGAATTCGGGCACCGAGATCCCGGTCACGGAGACGACGGTCAGCGCGCGGTCGAGCTTGCCTCCGGGTCGCCGCGCGGAGAGGTAGCCGAAGAGGACGCCGAAGAACATCCAGATGACGGCGGCGCCGAGGCAGAGCGAGAACGTCGCCGGAACCCCTTCGAGGATCCGTTCGTCGACGTCTTCCCGACCTTCGTAGGAGATCAGGTCGCCGCTGAAGACCTTGCGCATCATCGTCAGGTACTGCTGCGGCAGCGGTTCGTCGAAGCCCCATTCCTCTTCGATGCCGGCGACGAGGGTCGGCGTCGCGTTCCTGCCGGCCATGCTCTGCGCCGGGTTGGAGTCGGGGATCACGTTGAAGACGCAGAAGACGATCACCGAGACGGCGAAGAGGACGACCGCGGCGCCGGCCGCGCGCCTGAGGACGAAGCGGCCCATCAGACAGCGGTCCCGTGCGGCTCGGCCATGCCGGAGTGGGCCTCGAGAACGACCTTGGACTTGGGGTCGAGCGCGTCGCGCAGGCCCTCGCCGAAGACGTTGACGGAGAGCACGGTGAGCAGGATCATCGCGCCGGGGATGACGGTGAGCAGCGGCGCCGTGCTGATCAGCTCGAAGCCGCTGCCGATCATCGAGCCCCATGAGGTGTTGGGGGGCTGCACGCCGACGCCGAGGAAGGAGAGCGTCGCCTCGAGCAGCATGTTGTTGGCGACCCCCAGCGCGAAGAAGACGATCAGGGTCGAGGAGAGGTTCGGCAGCAGCTCGCCGAACATGATCCGCAGGGGGCCGGCGCCCTGGGCGACCGCCGCCTCGACGAACTCACGCTCGCGCAGCGAGAGCACCTCGCCGCGGATCGGCCGGGCGATGTAGGGGGTGTAGACGAAGGCGATGATCAGGATCGGGATCCAGATCGAGCTGCCGGAGAGGTGCAGCGGGCCGATCCGCAGGCCGCCGACGGCGAGGGCGAGGCCGAGCGCGATCGCGAGCAGGGTCACCGGGAAGGCCCAGATCACGTCGAGCGCGCGTGCGATGACGGCGTCCGTCCAGCCCCGGAAGTAGCCGGCGAGCAGGCCGAGCAGCGTCGCCAGCAGCATGGCGAGCAGGGTCGCGCTGAAGCCGATGAAGATCGAGACTCGGCCGCCGTACATCAGCCGCACCATCTCGTCGCGGCCGAGCGTGCCGTCGGCGCCGAGGAGGAACCTGCCGCCGGCGCCAAGCCAGAGCGGCCCGACCGGCCTGCCTTCGGGGTTGACGACCTCGCGCTGCTTGCCGCCGACGTCGACCTTCTCCAGCGTGTGGGTTGCGTTCGGCGTCGTGTGGGCGACGTCGCTCGCCCACAGCGGCGCCGCCAAGACGAAGAGGACGATCGCGACGAAGAGGCCGCCGAAGGCGAGCGCCACCCGGTTGCGCCGCAGCCGCCGGTACGCCAGATACCAGGGGCTGCGGCCCTCCATCTACTTGAACTGGAAGCTGGTCAGGTCCTGCCCCATGGTCGGGTTGAAGATCACCTTTTCGAGGTCGATTTCGCTGTCGACGAAGGTCGAGGTCGTGATGCTGCCGTAGGGGGCCATCGGCGCCTGTTCCATGAATTCGCGGTCGAGCTGCGCGTATTCTTCTTCCTGCTTGGGACCCAGCGGTTCGCTTCCCAACCGGGCGATTTTCGCGTTCAGCTTCGGGTCGTTCATGTTGGAGACGTTGGTGTTGCCGGTCTGCTGGATGCTTTCGCCGTCCAGCAGCGGTTCGAAGAAGTCGTTCGGGTGAGGGTAGTCCTGAAGCCAGTCCGACCAGCCGGTGTCCAGGTCTGGAGTGGACCTGTTCGTGATCACCCCGAAGTAGTTGCTGCCGAGCGTCTTCAGCTTCGCGCTGAATCCAAGTTCGTCGAGCACGCCCTGGTAATAGGCGCCGGCCTTTTCGCTGGCGCCTTCGTTGTCGGTCCAGACCGTGATGTTGCGATCCGAGGGATTGGCTTCCGCGAACAGCTTCTTCGCCTTCGCCATGTCGTGCGGGTAGAGGTTGAACGCTTCGTGCCCGGGCATGCCTTCGGGCAGGATCTGATGCAACGGGGAGAGCGTGCCCGCATAGATCCTTTCCAGCGCGGCGCTGTCGATGGCGTAGTTGACCGCCTGGCGGACCTTCAGGTCGTCGAAGGGCGCCTTCTGGGTGTTCATCCAGAACATGTAGGTGCTGATCGGATGCTCGACCCGGAACTGGGTGCCTTCGTACTTGTCCTTGACTTTGCTGTAGAGGTCGGGGGGGACGAGGGCCTGCATCCAGTTGGTCTTGTCGCGTTCGACTTCGTTGACCAGGGTCGCGCCGTTGCTGACCACCGAGATCTCGATCTTGTCGACGTGGCCGCTCGGCACCTCCGAGATCAGCGCGGCGTTGCTCTTCGCCCACTGCGGGTTGCGGGTGTAGGACCAGCCCCGGCCCGGTTCGGACTTCACGATCATGTAGGGACCCGTCGCCGGCGGCGGTTCGGTCGTCATGTTCTTCGCCGGCGTGCTCGGCGGCACCAGGGCGACGAAGAGCATCGCCAGCTCGTTGGTGAAGGTGCCGCGCGGCTTCTCGAGCTGGATCGTGATTCTGCCCGTCTTGTCGTCGGTCTCGATCCCGGAGATGCCGCCGCTCCTGGTCTTGGCGAACTTTTCCGCGCCGACGATGTCTTCGTAGAAGCCTGAGCCCGGGGAGCTGAGCTTGAAGACGCGTTCGACCGTGCTGGCGAAGTCCGACGCCTTGACCGGCGTGCCGTCGGAGTAGCGGAGGCCCTTGCGCAGGGTCAGCGTGTAGGTCTTGCCGCCGTTCGTGATCTTCGGCAGGCTCTCCGCCAGCGCCGGCACGACTTCGGCGCCTTCCGCCCCGTTCGCGTGCTTGTAGGTCAGCAGCGGCAGGTAGGTGTCGTACATCGCGGTCCAGCCTTCCTGCTCATAGGACAGCGCCGGATCGAGGTAATCCGGAAAGGACGCGTAGCTGCCGGTCAGCGTGCCGCCTTCCTTGCCGTTGGAGCCACCGCACGAAGAGAGCGCTGCGGCGATCACCACCACGCCGAGCACGACCAGCGCTGCCTTCAGCTTCCTCACGTCACGACCTCCGTTCTGGACTGGACACGGCCTCTGCGGGAATTAACTCCACCATAAGCTCGTCGGCGGCGTCAACGCTCCCTGGACGTTCTTTTCCTCGCTCCAGAGGCCAATTCCTGCCCAGCAGCAGCGCTGAGGCGAGGACGATCGCAATCACGCCGGCGCCGGCGACGAGGAAGGCCGCGCGCGGGTTCCAGGCGGCGGCGATCGCGCCGCCGAGCAGGTAGCCCAGCCCCGGCGCCGCCGAGGAGGTCGATTCGAGCGTGCCCATCACCCGCGCCTGCATCCCGGCCGAGGTCAGCTCCTGCACGGCGCTGACCACCGCCACCCACTGGACGCCGTTGCCGGCGCCGCCGACCGTCGCGGCGACGCAGGCGAGCGCCAGGCTGGGGGCGGCGGCCATGCCGAGGTAGCCGGCGCCGATCGCGACCGTGCTGAAGAAGAGCAGCAGCGGCAGCGGGGCCCGTCGCAGGGTGGCGAAGACGACGCCGCCGAGCACCATGCCGGCGCCCCAGCTGCCGAGCAGCAGCCCGTATCCGGTGTCGCCTGCGCCGAGCGTCTGCTTGGCGTAGATCACCTCGATCGGGATCACGGCCGAGAAGAAGACGATCGCCGCAGCCTGGGCGCCGATCAGGCGGCGCAGATAGGGATTGCGGCGGACGTAGCCGAGCCCCGCGCGCACCCGCTCCCCGAGGCCGGTCCCCGGTTCCGTCTCGGGCTGGGGCAGCGGGCGGGCGGTGAGCAGGATGCAGGCGATCGCGTAGAAGGAGACGGCGTCGAGCAGCAGCGCCGACTGGACGCCGAGCGCGGCGACCACGACTCCGGCGATCGCGGGGCCCGCGGCGGCCCCCCCGGTGAAGGCGACGTTGAGGATCGCGTTGCCTGCGCGCAGCTCGCCGTGCGGCTCGAGCATCGTGGCGGAGACGGCGCGGGTCAGCGTCCTCGCCGTGAGCGCGAAGGCCCCGTCGATCGTGGCGACCACGACGACGACCGGCAGCGAGAAATGGCCGGCAAGCAGCGCCAGAGCGCCGAACGCCGCCGCCTCGCCCGCGTAGATCGTCGGCAGCACGAAGCGCGGAGGGGGCGCTCGAAGCGAGCGACCGTGAGCGGGGTCAGCAGCGCCGGCAGGAAGCCGGTCCCGATGAACAGCAGCGCGGTCGCCAGGGAGCTGCCGGTGCGGTCGAAGACCAGCACGGAGAGGGCGACGATCCCGAGCCAGTCCCCCATCTCGTTGACGGCATAGGAGAGCGCCAGACGGCGGAAGGCCGGCCGCTTCAGGGGGTCTCTCAGGCCTGGACTACCCATTAATTGCGCAGGTTGACCACGTCTTGTTGCACAAGTTTTGTTTCATCTGCATAGGTTTTCGCCAAGTTGTGCTAGAAACTTCCCAGCAACTGATTCGTCTCGCCGGGACTTGCGCGAGATAACGGCAAGGGCTTCGACGAAAGGGATAGTGCAATGGGCTACAAGCGCTAGATCTTCAACCAGTTCGAGCGACGCTATGCGTACGCTTGATTCTTAACCGAAAGGCGTCCACTGGGCGCCTTTCGCGTGTCAGGGGCCGCCCCCCTTCGGCGAGTTCGTGCCCGCATTTCGCGCTCTTTGCGGGGTTTTGCAAGGCACTGGTCAAACGGCCAACGACGCTTGCCGGGTGGCTGGAAAGCGTCTACCGTCTCTCCGCGCGCACCTTTCGTGTCCGCCCCCTGCATGGAACAAGAGCGGCCCACACGATCAGTCATCGCCCTCAGCTACGCCGCCCTGCTCGCGGTCGTGGTCGTCGCCGTCTGGCGTGCGCCGGTGTCCGACTGGGACCCGGCGCTGATCGGGATCCTGCTCGGTTTCGCGGTCTTCAGCGACCTGACCGGGATCGAGACCGACTCGCGGGTGAAGATCTCCGGAAGCTTCCTCGCGCTGGTTCTGGCGATCGTCTTCCTCGGCGGCTCCGCCGCGGCATCGATCGGGATCCTGTCGATCCTCATCGGCTGGTTTCACTGGCGAGAGCCTCTTCACGATCTGCGCGTCAACGCGATCACCTATGGAGCCTTCCCGCTGGTCTGCGGCCTCGGCTTCCACGACATCGTCAACTCGGCCGGGATAACCACCTCGGACCCGGTCTTCTACGTGCTCGTCTTCTGCGTCTTCCTGCTCGCGCTGGCGATCAACTTCTCGTTCATCGCCGCCTACACCTGCTATCTCGAACGCAGCTCGTTCGTCGAGAAGATCCAGACCGCGTTGATCCCGTTGCTTCCCTCCGAGCTCGCGGCCGCGCTGATGGCGGTCGGGGTCGCCTTCATCTACGTCCAGATCGGGCTCGCCGGGGTCGCCCTGTTCGGCATCGTCCTCGTCACCTTCCAGTACCTGCTCGGCGCTTTGCTCAAGTCACAGGACCGCGCCCGCGAGCTGGAGGCGCGGACCAAGCAGCTGGCCAGCTTCCAGGTCGGCATGCTGAGCGCGCTGCTGCGCACGCTTGACCTGCGGGACCAGATGACCGCCCGCCACAGCGCCGCGGTGGCCCGCTACTCGCGCGCGATCGCCCAGCGCGCCGGCTTCTCCAAGCGCGAGGAGGAGCTGGTCCACATCGCCGCGCTGCTGCACGACATCGGCAAGTTCATCCTCCCCGACAGGATCCTCAAGGCCAACGTGCCGCTGACCGACGAAGACTGGATGCTGATCCGCCGCCATCCTCAGCAGGGCGCCCGCGTCGTCTCCTCCCTCGACGGCTACGGCCCGGTGGCGGACATCATCCTCGCCCACCACGAGCGGATCGACGGCAAGGGCTACCCGCGCGGGCTCGAGGGCGAGGAGATTCCGGAGCTGGCGCGGATCATCTCGGTCGCCGACACCTACGACGTGATGACGGCGCGCGACTCCTACCGCACGCCGATCTCCAGCTACGAGGCGATTCAGGAGCTGCGCCGGGTCGCCGGCAAGCAGCTCGACGAGCGCTTCGTCGAGGCCTTCATCGAGCTGCTCGAGGGCGGGGACGTCTCCTTCCGCCACGGCGAGGAGGCCGACTTCGAGCGCGAGCTGGCGCTGGAAGCGCGGATCGCCGAGACGGCCAACCCCGGCGTCGACTCCGGCCGCTTCCAGGTGGCCGGCGTCAGCGTCGGCTAGCGCCGCCGGTCGGATACCGTTCGCGCGATGCGCGCGGTGACTTTCCAGGCGCCCGGCGAGGTGCGGGTCGAGCAGAAGGACGATCCCGAGATCGTCGCCCCCGACGATTGCGTCGTGCGGGTCGAGGCGAGCGGGATCTGCGGCTCCGACCTGCACATCTACCACGGCCGGGTCCCGGTCGAGCCGGGCTTCACGATCGGCCACGAGTTCGTCGGCACCGTGCTCGCGGCGGGGGAGGGCGTCGAGCGGGTCGCCGTCGGCGACCGCGTGCTCGGCTGCTTCCACACCGCCTGCGCGACCTGCGCCTCCTGCCTGCGCGGCGACTACCACCGCTGCGAGAAGGGCCAGACCTTCGGCCACGGCTCCCACCTCGGCGACCTCCAGGGCGCCCAGGCCGAGCTGCTGCTCGTCCCGCGCGCCAACCTGACCCTGCGGCGGGTGCCCGAGGCGATGTCAGACGAGGTGGCGCTGTTCGCCGGCGACGTGATGGGGACCGGCTACCACGCGGTCGCCCACGCGGGCGCGGGGGCGGGCGACACGGTCGCCGTGCTCGGGCTCGGCCCGGTCGGGCTGTGCGCGGTGCAGGCGGCCCTCGCGGCGGGGGCGAGGGAGGTCTTCGCGATCGACTCCGTCGAGGAGCGCCTGGCGATGGCCGGCCGCTTCGGCGCCGCGCCGCTGCACCTCACCGAGGAGGACCCGAAGCGCGCCGTGCGCGCCGCCACCGAGGGCCGCGGCGTCGACGTGGTCGTCGACGCGGTCGGCGACCCGGGTCCGCTGGCGATGGCGGTCAGCCTCGCCCGCGACGCCGGCACGGTCTCCGGGATCGGCGCCTACGCGGGCAAGGGCGAGGTGCCGCTCGGCCTCGCCTGGCTCAAGGGCCTCACCCTGCGCCTCGGCCTCGCCAACGTGATCGCCCACGTCGACCGCGTGCTCGGCCTGCTCGAGGCGGGCCGCCTCGACCCGTCCCCGCTCGTCACCCACCACATGAAGCTCGACCAGGCCCCCGAGGCCTACGAGCTCTACGACAACCGCGAAGCCCTGAAGATCGTCCTCACGCCGTAGCCGTGGCGCCGCCGGCCCTGGACGGCTTGCGGTGGCGGCGGAACATCTCCGCCACCCACTTGAAGCCGCGGCGCTCGCGCAGCGGCTCGCGGAAGGCTTCGAAGCCCTCGGCGGCGGGCTGGTCGGGGTCGAGCGGCCCCTCGGGCGGCTGCACCAGCGGGTAGAAGAGCGAGGCGGCGGTCAGGTCGGCGACGCCGAAGCTGCCGCCGACCAGGTACTCGCCCTCGCCCAGCTCGGCCTCGAGGCGATCGAGCGCGGCGAGGACCTTGGCCCGGTTGCGCTCCGCCGCCGCGGCGTCGCCGGCGCGGAAGCGCAGCGTCGTGTAGGCGCGGGCGTAGGCGGCTGTCGGGGCGGCGAAGCGGGCCAGCGGCGGTGGGGCGGTCTGCCGCATCAGCGCTTCGAAGCGCTCGCGATCCTGGCCGAACTCGTACCAGGCGAGCTGGCGGATCGCCGGCCCCAGCTCTTCGTCGAAGTAGTCCTCCAGCTCCAGCGCGCGGCGCCGCTCGGCGACGTCGGCGGGGTAGAGGGCCGGTTCGGGGTAGCGCTCCTCCAGCGCGGCGAGGATCGCGGTCGAGTCGCCGACGTTGCGGCCGTCGAGGCGCAGCACCGGGAAGGTGTAGTGGGCGCCGCGGGTGAGCCAGAGGGCGACCGCCATGTGGGCGCCGGGGACGGGGGAGCGACGGCGGTGCTCGACGTCCTTCCAGGCGAGCGCCCAGCGCGCCTTCTCGCTGTAGTGGGAGACGTCGATCTGCCAGAGCGTCGGCCTGTCGTCACTCATTGTTTGAACAGTCCGATTTGTGGCAGCATTAGGGCGATGGCTGTATTGGCAGACGCGGAGATCGACGCGAGGCTATCGGAGCATCCCGGCTGGGAGCGCGACGGCGCGGCGATCGCGAAGAGCTTCACGCGCGGCGACTTCGTCGGCTCGGTCAACTTCGTCCGCAGCCTGGTCGCGCCGGCGGAGGAGATGAACCACCACCCGGACCTCGAGATCTCCTGGGACACGGTCACCGTCCGTCTCTCGACCCACTCCGACGGCGGCATCACCGCCGCCGACTTCGAGCTCGCCGCGAAGATCGACGCCCTGGCCTGACGACCGCGGTTACGGTTGGCTGATGGCCGACGAGCTGAGAGTCGACGAGCGGCTGGCGATCCCGCTGGCGGAGATCGAGCTGCGGGCGAGCCGCTCGTCGGGGCCGGGCGGGCAGCACGCGAACGTGACCGCCTCGCGGGTGGAAGCGGTGTTCGACGTGCGCGCCTCGGCGGCGCTCGAGGAGTCCCAGCGGGAGCGCCTGCTGCGGCGCGCCGGGCCGGTCGTCACCGCCGTCGCCCAGGAGGCGCGCGGCCAGGCGCGCAACCGCGATCTGGCGCTGCAGCGGCTGGGGGAGAAGCTCGCCGCGGCGCTGGTCGTGCCGCGCCGGCGCCGCCCGACCAAGCCGAGCCGGTCGGCGCGGCGGCGGCGGCTGGAGGGCAAGCGCCGGACCGGCGAGCGCAAGCGGGCCCGGCGGCGGCCGCCGGCCGAGGAGGAATGAGGCGCGGCCGGAGGCGGGAGCTCGCCGCCGCCCTGGCAGACTGGGTCGATGGCGAAGCGCAGGAAGAGGAAGCCGCGCGAGAAGCCGCCGACGGTCGACTACCGGGACGAGGAGGGCAACGTCCTCACCCTGCGGCAGTCGCTGAGCGCCGGTACCGTCCGCAAGCTCGCGGAGGGCCCGGCGACCGCGGCGACCTCCCAGGACGACGCCTGGCGCCGCCGCCAGGAGATGCTCTTCGAGCGCCTCGCCGTGCGCTGGCAGATCGCCGGCCTGCCGCTCGAGGACCAGAAGATGCTGCTCGGCCGCTACCGCATGGCCGATCCCGCCACCCAGGAGTGGGTGCGCCGCACGATCGACGAGCACCTGCAGCGCCACATCCCCGAGCTGGCGGGGTAGCCGAGTGAGCTGTGTTACTGTGATACTGTGTCAATGTGAAGAACCTCACCGTTTCCGTACCCGACGACGTCTACCGGCTCGCCCGGGTCCGCGCCGCGGAAAGCGACAGCTCGGTGAGCGCCCTCGTCGCCGAGTACCTGCGCTCGCTCGGCGATCGGGACGCCGAGTTCGCGCGGCTCGAGGCCCAGCAGAAACGGATCCAGGCAGAGATCAAGGGATTCAGCGCGCGGCACAACATCGACCGCGATGCCCTTCATGAGCGTTCGGTTCGTTGACACGAACGTCCTGATCTACTCGATATCGAGCGATCCGGCGGAGCGCGGCAAGTCCGAGCGCGCCAACGAGCTCCTTGCGGGGAGAGATCCCGCGCTCTCGGTCCAGGTGCTCCAGGAGTTCTACGTGCAGGCGACTCGCGAGAGCCGTCCCGGCCGGCTGACGCACGAGCGGGCGGCGGGCCTCGTCGAGGCATACCGGCGCTTCCCCGTGGCGCCGCTGACGGCCGAGCTCGTCAATGCAGCGATGGCGACCTGCGACCGCTTCCGGATCTCTTACTGGGACGCGGCGATCCTCGAGGCAGCCCGCTCGCTCGGCTGCGAGCTCGTCCTCTCCGAGGATCTGAGCGACGAGCAGGACTACGATGGCGTGCGCGTCGAGAACCCGTTCCGCTGACCCCTACGCCGGCAAGGCAACCGCCGATGAGTTTTTGCGCCCTCCCCGGCCTGATTCCCGGTCGCCGACCCGAGGTGATGCGGATGGGCGGCCCGGTGCCGCCGATGGCGGGGGCCGGTCAGTCGCGCCCCAGCAGGCGGTCGAGCGCTCGCCCGACTTGGCGATAGATCTGTTCCTCGTCGCCGTAGGGCACCTTGAGCCCGATGCGGATGACCTCCGCCTTCGACGGTCCGGCCTCGTCTGGAAGCAGGCGATAGATGATTCGGTAGCGAGGGTCCATGTCACGCTTCTCGTCGAAGTAGAGCTTGCGACAGTCGGAGAGATTGCCGGTGCTGAAGGCGAAGCCGCACGGCTTTCCCAGTCTCGGGTTCTCCTTCGAGACTTGAGCGAGCAGTTCAAGCGCTCGGCGCTTCAGTTCCTTGGAGGGAAGGTCGAGGAGCTGTTGCTTGGCGGTGGGGTCGAAGAACTCGACCGGAAGCCGCGCCACCTACAGACCGAACTCCGCCGGGTCGAAGCCAGCCTCGCGAGCGACATCCGCCATCTCAATCCTCTTTCCGGCGTCCTGGGCGAGCGCCTCGCGAACCTCCTCCGACGCCACCAGTTCGTCAAGAATTTCCATCTGCCGCTCGTACCGCTCGTAGGAGAGGATCACGCCCTCGGGCTTGCGATGGGAGCCGAAAACCACTGGATCAGCTTGTCCGCCCTTCTCACGGAAAAGCTTTAGATAGCTGGCGAGACGATCCCTCGCCTCGGCGCTGGGAATGACGGACTGCGGAGAGGCCACGGCCAAATGCTAGCAAAACTCCGTACAACTTCTTGTACGTCTTTCTCCGATCACGTCGCAGCCATACGAAGGACACTCAATCGAAGGCTCTGAGGAGTTCGAGCCGGAGACCGAAACGACCTCGCCGAGGTCGGCGACCCGGCGAATCCGATGGGCGCGGCGTCGGTCTCCTGCGAGGTCCTCGGGCAGCGAAACGGACAGCAAGCGGCTCATATGAAATCACCATATCAACGGATTTTGGCCGGCTTCGCTCCCTCCTGCGCCCCATCGACCTCCCGCCACACGACAATCGCCAACTCGACTCGTACACGCTCTGTGAGAGCGCTATGGACTAGCATCGTCGTGTGGGGCTCGCCAGGATCTGGTGCTCACGGGGAGTTGCGGTCGCCTTTGTGGCGCCGCTGCTGATCCTTGCTGGAGCGACAGGCTCAGCGTCAGCCGGGGTGCATTGGACGGCTCCCGCGGAAGTAGCCACGCCGCCGGGCGAACACCCGGTGAGGGCCATTCACGCCATCTCCTGCCCCTCGACCGAACTGTGCGTGGCTGCCGGCAGCCACGCCCTGGCGGTTTCCGCCGATCCCGCGGCCGGCGCGCGCTCCTGGAAAGGAGTGACCGAGCCGCGAGCGAATGCCTGCACGCCGCAGCCCGACGGGAACTGCATCCTCGAAGGCCCGCCGATCCCGACTCCGGAATGGCCCCCGATCAACGTCAGCAGCATCTCCTGCCCGACCACGACGATGTGCGTAGGGGTCGGCGCCGAAACGAAGCTCAAGTACAACTGCACCGCGACAACGTGCGAGTCCGTCCGCGGCGGCGCAAAGGTGATCCGGGAGATCCTCACCTCGACCGACCCGACCGGAGGGCCGGAAGCGTGGAAGGTGACGCGCCTGCGCGGCAAGGAGCCCCTCTACAGCGTCTCCTGCCCGACCACGAAGGAGTGCGTCGCGCTCAGCAGGAAGGGCGCGGTGCTGAGCAGCTCCAACCCGCTCGGCGGAGCCAAGGCCTGGAAGAGCGCTGACATCTACCCCTACAAACCGGCGACCTATGGGGCGAACGCGGTGGCGTGCGCGCCGAGCGGCGGCCTTTGCGTCGCCACCGGCGAAAACAGCAACATGCTCTGGGCCCGCAGGCCGCTGGCCGGAATCCTCGGCTGGCGGGGAGCGAGCATCGAGCCGTTTCCGACCCTGCTCGGCGCCGCCTGCGCATCGCCGAAGCTCTGCGTCGCCTATGGCGTCGGCACGTTGATCGCCTCGACCAACCCGGCCCGCGGTCGCTGGAGCGCGCGAGGAGCGCCCAAGCGCCTCCCGGGCTCACTCGATCTGCAGGCGGGGTCCTGCGCGTCGAGCGGCTTCTGCGCGGTCGCGGGCGGGGGGCGCAACGGCAACCAGGGGACCGTCTTCACCAGTCCCTCTCCGTCGCGGCGCCCCTGGGCCAAAGCGCGCATCGACGAGGCGGGGATCGGCGGGATCTCCTGTCCCTCCAGCGCCCTGTGCGTCGCGGTCGACGACAGAGGGCGCATACTCACCGGCAGCTGACGGCGCCGGAGGGGCGGCGCGTCATCCGTCGACCGCTGCTCGCCAGCGGTCGAAGCCCGGCGTGCTGAGCGCAGTGCCGTCCTCGTAGATCGCGAACGCCTCATACGGCTGGATGTGCTGCGCGGCCCAGGCGGGGCCGGCCCGTCCCATCGCGAACGTCGCCGTCGCGTAGGCGTCGGCGCTCGCCAGATCGCCCGGCCCGACGATCGTCACCGAGCGAACGCCACGCGGAGCGTCCCCTGTGTGAGGATCGACGATGTGCTCGCCGCGGGCGTAGGTGGCGGAGGTGGCGATCGCCCCGTCGCGCAGGGCCAGCACCGCTGCGACGCTGTCGGGGCGGTCGGGATGGCGGATGCCGACCCGCCAGTGGGGCTCGCCGTCGGGGCTGCCCCCGAACACCATGTCCCCAGCCGCCTCGGCGCAGTAGTTGCGCGCCCCGGCCCGCTCGAGGATGCCCGCGACGCCGTCGAGCGACCAGCCCTTGACGAGGCCGGAGGGCTCGACCGCCCACTCGGTGCCGGACAGTGGCGGCGAGGGGTCGCCGCCGTCCCACCGCGCCGCGGCACGGTGATCGAAGTAGCCGCCGGTGGCCGCGCGCAGGCGCTCGCAGCGCGCCAGCACGGTGCGCATCTCGGGGGAGCACCGCTCCAGCGTCAGCTCGCCGCGGTTGAGGCGAGAGATCTCGCTGTCGGAGCGGTAGGTGCTGAAGGTGGCGTCGACACGGCGCAGCCACTCGAAGGCCTCCTCGAATGCCGACTCCTCGACCTCGGCGTCGAAGACATCGAGGACGATCGGCATCCCCATGATCTGCTCGACGCGGTGCAGCGGTGGCGCTGGGCCGTCTCCTCAGGCGCCCGGCAGGTCGGCCTTCGCCATCGCGTTGGCCAGCGAGACGAGAAACGCGCCGCTCGTCAGCGAAGCGCCGGAGACCTTGTGGACGCCGCGGACGCTCTGCGCGCGCAGCGCCTCGTGGACGAGGATCGGCACCGCGTGCTGGTTGATCGACTTGGAGCGCGGGCGATCTTCGGGGGCGCTGGCCGAGACCCTCTTCATCCGCTTGCCGGCGACGACGATCGTCACCTGCACCGGGCCATAGGACATCGAGACCGGCTTGCCGGCGAACCGTCGCCCTCTCTTGGCCACCCTTGCGGGCGCCTTGCGCGCCGTTTCGCTCTTCAGAGCACGCTCGGCGGCGGCGACGCCGGTCGCGGTGGGGGAGAGGGCCAGCGCGGCGCTGATCGCGATCGGCAGCGCGCGCTTCATCCGCTCCCCCTCCTCAGCCCTTCCGCGGCCAAGGCGAAGCGCTCGCTGCGAATCGAGTGACGCGGAACTCCCTGTGCGCGCAACCCCGCTCTCACGAAGCGCATCATAGCCGGCGGGCCGCAGAGGTAGAAGGTGCGTTGGGCGATGTCGGGGATGAGGCGCTTGAGGTGCTCCCCGCTGAGCAGCTGCGCGCCCTCGGGCCCTTCGTGGTCGCCGACGACGTCGAGGAGCTTCAGCCGACCGCCGCGGGCGAGCTCGCCGAGTTCCGCGCCGAGCACGAGATCCTCCTCGCGCATGGCGCGGTGGATCAAGACGACCTCGCGGCCACGCTCAAGAAGGTCGTCCAGCATCGCCCGCAGCGGGGTTATGCCGATACCACCGGCGATCAGGGCGACCTCGGCGCGGTCCTCGAGCGCCGCGGTGAAGGTCCCGAAAGGCCCTTCGGCGATCACCGGGGTCCCGGCGCGCAGCTCGCCGAGGCGGCCGCTGAAGTCGCCGACGGCCTTGACGGTGATGCGCAGCGAGCGCCCGTCGGGCGGAGCGGAGAGGGAGAAGGGATGGGCCTGCCACCAGCGCCCGCGCGAGAGGAAGCGCCAGAGGAAGAACTGCCCGCCACGGGCGCCGAGGCGCTTCAGGTCGCGCCCCTCCATGTATACGGAGACGACGTCGGAGGACTCGCGGCGGACCTCGGTCACCCGCAGCCGGTAACGCCACCAGTGCAGGGCCGGGACCAGCAGGCGGAAGACGACCACGGAGAGGGCGGCGACGATGTAGAGGGCGTACCAGTAGTCGCGCTGGGCGGGGTTGACGACGAATTCGTTGCCGGTGGGAATCTGGTGGAAGTAAGCGAGCAAGATGCCGGCGTAGACGCTCAGGTGGATGAGGTGCCAGGCCTCGTAGGGCAGTCGCCGGCGTGCCACGACCAGCGAGCTGATGACGACGACGATCAGCAACGCGGTGCCGATCGTCGCGGTCACCATGCCCGGATAGAATTCGAACAGTTCGTCTATCTGTTCGCCGATCGAGATGTTCACGCTGAGCGCGTAGCCGGCGACGATCAGGGGCACGTGGGCGACGACGAGGCTGACCGCGACCTTGCCGTTGAACCGGTGCCAGACAGTGAGGCGGTCGAAGCCCACACTTCGCTCGAGCGGCGGAACGCGCGCCAGCAGCATCACCTGCACCAGCACCAGGTAAGTGCCGACCAGCGCCGTCAGTCGCCCGAGGCTCGTCAGCAGGCCGGCAAGAGTGCCGGCGAGGCTCACCCCGCCGCCGTGAACCCACATCCATATTACGACCGCGCCGTTGGCGAGAGCGACGAGCAAGAAGAGCCACGCGACCCCTCGCCAGGATCGTCCTTCGGCTGCTGCCGGAACCGCGGCGCCTGCCCTCGTCTCGACTGGGGCCATCGACGCGGGGCACCGTAACAGGCCTCACGGAGGCCGATCGCTCGGGCGACCAATGCATCGGCCAGCTCCTCACGTTGCTCGAATCCGCCATCTGCCCGTTGTTGGATTTCCCAGCCCGCCGCCTTTGAGCCGATGCAAAGGAAATTCGCGACCGGTCTTGAACCACCCGCCCCAAAAGACCTCGATTTTTGGCTCTGCCAAACGCTTGCATGGGCGCGGCTGGGTTCGAACCAGCGACCTCTCGCGTGTGAGGCGAGCGCTCTCCCGCTGAGCTACGCGCCCTGGGCCGCTGATAATACGACGGTCGGCGAAGCGCGGTCCCTCACGCGGTGGCGGGCTTTCGCCCGGAGGCTACGCCCGGCGGGCCGGTCTCGCCCGCCTCGACGGCGCGCCGCTGGAGGGCCAGGCCGACGAAGGGGAAGATCAGGGTGGAGAGCATCGCGGCGCCGACGAGGCCGGCGGCGGTGGCGCTGGTCATGTGGCCGGCGTCGACCGCGATCGTCGTGATCGCTACCACCAGCGGCAGCTCGGTCGCCGAGTAGAAGGCGAGCGCCCGGCGCTGCCGGCTCTGCAGCACGTCGCGGTAGAGCAGCATCGCCGGCGCGCCGCGGATCAGGAGGAAGAGCGCAAAGAACAGCGCCAGCTTGGCCAGCGCTTCGGCCGAGCCGAGCGCCTGCACGTCGAACGCCATGCCGCTGGTGACGAAGAAGAAGGGGACGAAGAAGCCGAAGCCGACCGCGGTCAGCTTCGACTCGAATACCTGCAGCTCGTGGCCCTTCAGCGCCAGGCGCACGATCATCCCGGCGACGAAGCCGCCGAGCAGGACGTCGAGGCCGATCTTGCCGGCGAGCAGGACGAGGCCGAAGATCAGCACCACCGTCACCCGCACCGCCAGCTGGCTGCTCGCCTCGAAGGTGCGTTCGAGCGCGTCCCAGCCCCGCCAGGCGAGCCGTACCGAGACCAGCGCCAGGGCGACCGCGATCGCCACGAAGGCGAGCAGGATGCCCGCCTCGTGCAGCGGTTTCTCGGTCGAGAGGAAGAGCGTGATCAACAGGATCGGTCCGAACTCGCCGACCCCGCCGGCCGCCAGCAGGTAGGTGCCGAAGCGGGTGCGCAGCTCGCCGCTGTCGCGCAGGATCGGGATCAGCGTGCCGATCGCCGTCGTCGCCATCGCGGTGCTGGTGTAGCGGGCGGACTCGACCAGGCCGCCGATCGCCAGCAGGGCGCCAAGGGCGTGGGCGATGACGATCGAGAGCACCCAGCCCCAGGCGCCGAGCCGCAGCGGCTGTCCTTTGATCCGGCCGAAGTCGATCTCGTAGCCGGCGAAGAAGAAGAGCATGCCGAGGCCGAGGTTGGAGAAGAATTCGATGAATTCGTCCTCCTTGGCGATGCCGAGCACGTGCGGGCCGACCAGGATCCCCAGGCCGAGCTCGATCACGACGACCGGCGGCACGAAGCGCCCGGGGACGAAGGCGACCGTCGCCGCGGCCACCGCGGCCGTCAGCACGATGACGAAGAACGACTCGGCGTCGACGTGGATCAAGGCGGGGGTGATCCTACGCGCGCCCCCGGGTAGGATTGCGGGTGGACCGTGCTAGGCGGGGAATCAGCGGTGCCTTGTAACCCGCAATCCGCTCTAGCGGGGCCGAATACCGCTCTGAGGGGCTGGCCTTCGGGACCGGTCCGCCGGGGGCGGCGTTGACGGCCGGGTCCTGCGCGACGTGGGCACGTGAACCAGGTCAGGTCCGGAAGGAAGCAGCCTTAAGCGGAAGCCGCGGGTGCCGCAGGTGAGCCCGACCCGAGCCAACCGCGGCGGACATGCCTGGGGGCCTCGCTTCGAAGGCGGCCGCACGGTCCATTCTCTGCTTCCGCTGTTCCTTTGCCGCGTTATATGGGGCAAAAGGAACAGCGGAGCGTTCAGGCGCTCAGTCGATCAGGCGCTTCTCCATGCGGCCGATGGCGATCCGCCACATCGCCAGGGCGAAGGCGAGCAGGCCGGCAAAGCGCAGCAGGTCGACCGCCTCGTAGCCGAAGGCGCCGCCGCGGACCAGTTCGACCAGCTGGTGCAGGGGGTTGAGCTGGGCGACGACCTGGACGCCCTGCGGCAGCTGGTCGATCGGGAAGAAGGCGCCGGAGACGAGGAAGAGCGGCGTGACGAAGAGCGCCGTCACGTAGTTGAACTGGTCGATCTTGGCGACCGTCGCCGCCATCGCCACGCCGAAGCCGGCGAAGCCGAGCGCGGTGACGAGGCAGAAGAGCGGCGTCAGCAGCATCCCCCAGGCGGGGTCGAGGCCGAAGCCGATCGTGACCAGCAGCGGCACGCAGCCGTAGACGCTGGCCCGCGCGCCGATCCACAGCATCTCGGCGCTGACCAGCTCCTCGACGTCGACCGGGGCGGCGAGGATCGCGTCGTAGGTGTTCTGGAAGCGGTGCTTGACGAAGGTGCCGAACATCGCCGGCAGGGCGCTGGAGAAGATCACCGCGGTGGCGACCATGCCGGTGCCGACGTACTGGACGTAGGGGACGCCGGCGACTTCGTCGACCAGGGTCGCGCTGAGGCCGAGGCCGAAGGCGAGCAGGTAGACGATCGGTTCGAGCACGCTGGAGAAGGTCGTGCCGCGCCAGTAGGTGCGGAAGTTGGCCAGCTCGCGGCTCATCACGCCGCCGATCGCCGCCGGTTCGAGCCGTCGCAGGCGGGCCTTGGGGGCGGCGTCGGTCACTCCGCCTCCTCACCGGTCAGCAGGACGAAGACGTCCTCGAGCGAGGCGGCGCGGCGGATCGCGTCGTCGGGCACGGCCCCGTTGCCGGCCCGCTCGGAGCCGACGATCGCGATCGCCGGCCCGGCCGGGCGCACGCGCAGGCCGTCGGCCTCGGCGGTCGCGCGGGCCTCGGCCAGGCGCTCGGGCGGCGCATAGATTTCCGCCGTTTCGCGGCCCGCGTGCTCGACGATCAGCTCCGCCGGGCGGCCGCGGCTGATCACCCTGCCGTTTGCCATCAGCGCCACTTCGTCGGCGAGCCGCTCGGCCTCCTCGATGTAGTGGGTAGACATCAGGATCGTCGTGCCGTGCGAGCGCAGGTCGTCGATCAGCGTCCACAGCTGGGTGCGGATCTGCGGGTCCAGCCCGACCGTCGGCTCGTCGAGCAGGATCAGCTTCGGCTCGTGGACGAGGCCGCGCGCCAGCAGCAGGCGGCGGCGCATCCCGCCGGAGAGCTCGTCGACCGCGTCGCGGCGGCGCTCGCGCAGGCGGGCCAGGTCGAGCGCCCGGTCGACCGCGGCGCCGACGTCGGGCACGCGGTAGAGCCGGGCGAAGACCGCCAGGTTCTCCTCCACCGTGACGTCGACGTCGAGGTTGTCGAGCTGCGGCACGACGCCCATTTCGGCGCGCGCCGCCTTCGAGTCGCCGGGCAGCTCGTGGCCGAGCGCCCGCAGCTCGCCCGCGTCGGGCAGCGCCTGCCCGGTGAGCAGCCGCATCGTCGTCGACTTGCCGGCGCCGTTGGGCCCGAGCAGGCCGAGGCAGATGCCCTCGGGCACGTCGAGGTCGAGCCCGTCCACCGCCGTGATCGGGCCGAACCGCTTGACCACGCCGCGCAGTTCTATCGCCGCCATCGACAGTGACGGTAGAGGACCCAGTACTTGGTCCGGGCGACGCGGTGGAAGCCGGGAGGGGCGCCGGCGTGGGGGAAGCGGGACGGGTCGTTGGGGTCGAGGACGAAGTTGTGGACGACGAACGGGCTCGCCGCTTCGAGGAAGTAGCCGCGGCGGGGCTGGCGCTGCTCGGATGAGGAGACGATGCGCGAGGGGCGCACTTCGAGGTCGAAGGCGAGCCGCGGCACCGCGCGGTGGTTGGGGACCGAGATCGGCAGGCAGAGAGGGTCGAAAGCGCCCGATTCGGCCAGGTCGCCGAGGCCGGACTCGATCTCGCCCTGGTTGGTCAGGTCGGCGTTCACCTGGGAGAGCAGGTCGCGCTGGTTCGGCGCCCAGATCACGAACATCAGCGCGACGACGCCGGCGAAGGCCTGCCAGGCGCGGCGCCAGGGATGGCCGCGCTCGAGCAGCCGCCAGCCGAGCAGGCCGAGGGCGACGAAGACGGCGAGGACCGCGCCGGCCAGCATCGTGTAGCGGGCGAGGATCGCGAGGCCGGCGCAGGCGAGCAGGGCGAAGGCGCCGAGCGCCAGCACGGCCGCCGCGAGGCCGAGCGCCGCGCTGCGGCGCAGGAAGGCGAAGCCGAAAATGACGCCGCCCAGCGCGCCGACCATTCCCGGCCACTGCATCACTTCGCCGAGCGCCCGCGGGCCGTACAGCACCAGGTCCACGGGACCCGTCTTGCGGGCCAGCGTTTCTACGGTTTCCTGGGTGCCGGTGAAGGAGTAGGTGGGGGAGCCGGTGGTTATCCAGTCGAACAGCGCCCAGAGGACGGGGGCGGCGAGGGCGAGGGACAGGAGGATTGCTGGGGAGGGGGAGGGGGTGTCTCCCGCCCCGACAAAACGCGGCCTAATTAGGCCGCGTTTTTGAGTATCCGCCGGTTCGGGAGACACCCCCTCCCCCTCTTCAGACGTCTTGTCCCGGCCCGCGAAAGCTTGGAGGAGCTTCTGAGGGTCGAACAGCAGATACGCCAGGTAGACGAGGGAGAAGAGCCAGGCCTCCGGGCGGAGCAGGCCGGCGAGGGCGAGGAGAGCTAAGACGGGCCAGCCGGCGCGGGGGCGCTTGGTCTCGATGGCGAGGGCGCCGAGGACGAGGGCGACGTAGGGGAGGTCGACGTAGGCGCGCAGGCCGTTGGAGAGGTAGGGGGCGCGGGTGATGACGAAGATCGCGGCGAGGGCGCCGATCGGGCGGTCGAACCAGAGCGCCCCGAGGCGGTAGACGAGGTAGGCGACGAGGCCGAGCGAGAGGTAGGCGATCACCATCGTCACGTCGATCGCGCCGCCGCCCAGCGGCGTCGTCACCAGGCCGAGCAGGTCGGCGAGCGGGTGCGGCGTGGGGGGCAGGGCGGCGCCGTAGTCGGGGCTGACGCCGTGCGCCAGTTCGCGCCCCCAGACCAGCGCGTAGATCGTGTCGTAGTTGGGGAACCCCAGCGGGAAGACCAGCAGCAGGGCCGCCACCACGGCGGCGACCCAGGCCAGCGGCGTCAACCGGCTGCGGAGCACCGGGGCACGGTATCGGCGCAGATACACTGGCCGCAGTGAGCGCGGAGCGAGCAAGCGTCCATATCTGGTTATTCGCGCAGCGAGCGGAGCGGGAACACTTGTGATTCCCCCGTCCAGCGAGTCCACCTCCCTCTACCGGCGCCACCGGCCCGGCTCCTTCGACGAGGTGGTCGGCCAGCAGCACGTCGTGCGCACGCTGCGCAACGCGGTCGAGCGGGGCAAGGTCCACCACGCCTACCTGTTCGTCGGCTCCCGCGGCACCGGCAAGACCTCGATGGCGAAGATCCTCGCCCGCTCGCTCAACTGCGAGCGCGGCGGCCCGACCGTCACGCCCTGCGGCGAGTGCGAGTCCTGCCTGACGATCGCCGCCGGCACCTCGATCGACGTGATCGAGATGGACGCCGCCTCCAACCGCTCGGTCGACGACGTCCGCGACCTGCGCGAGCGCGTCGCCTACGCGCCCGCCGGCGGCCGCTGGAAGGTCTACATCCTCGACGAGGCGCACATGCTGACCAAGGAGGCCTGGAACGCCTTCCTCAAGACGCTCGAGGAGCCGCCGCCGAACACGGTCTTCGTGCTCGCCACCACCGAGGCGCACAAGGTGATGGCGACGATCGCCGACCGCTGCCAGCGGTTCGACTTCCAGCGCCCCTCGCTGGAGCAGATCTCCGAGGTGCTCCAGCGGGTCGCCGTCGCCGAGGGGATCGAGCTCGACGAGGGCGCCGTGGCGACGATCGCCCGCTCCGCCCAGGGCAGCTTCCGCGACGCGCTCGGCACGCTCGACCAGCTGGTCGCCTACGGCGGCGGGCGGATCGAGCTCGACGACGTGCTCCAGCTGCTGGGCGCCGCCGACGCCGAGCTGCTCTTTGGCGCCGTCGACGCGGTGATCGCCGAGGATCCCAGGGCCGTACTGCTCGGGGTCGAGGAGATGGCCCGCTCCGGCCGCGACCCCTCGCAGTTCGCCCGCGACCTGCTCGCCCATCTGCGCCACCTGCTCGTCACCCAGACCGTGGGCGAGGTTCCCAACACCTTCGTGGTGACCGCGACCGACGAGGGCCGGCTGCAAGCTCAGGCTCAGGCGATAGGACCCGCCAACCTCGTCAGAACCATCGACGAGCTCTCGCAAGCTCTGACGGCGGTCCGCGAGGGCGACGACGCCCGAATGGCCGTGGAGATAGCGCTGCTGAAAGCCGCCCGCCCCGACCTCGACCCCAGCACCGAGGGACTGCTTCGACGTATAGAGAGGCTCGAGCAAGGGACGGATGCGCCTGGCCCGCGGGTCCTGTCGCGGGAGGAGGGGGATCTGGTGGTCAGGGATGATCAAGACCCCCCACATCCCCCGCCACCCACGGCAGATACCTCGCCGTCTGACGCTGACGATCCTGGCGCGGGTGGCGCGAGGGAGGGGGGGGTTCGGCCGGGCGAGGCCGCTAACCCCCCCCTCCCTCGCGACAGGACCCGCGGCCCGGAGACGCCTGAGCTGAGTCTGGAGCAGGTGCAGCGCGTCTGGCCGTCGGTTCTGGACCAGCTGCTGCAGACGGCGCCGGCGCTGGCGGCGACCTTCGAGGGGGCGCGGCCGGTTGCGTTCGCGGACGGCGAGGTGACGATCGGGTTTCCGGCCGACCATACGTTCAACAAGCGCAAGGCCGAGGCGCCGGACAAGCGGGAGCAGCTGGCGGCGGCGCTGGAGACGGTGCTGGGGGAGAAGCTGCGGCCTGCCTTTGCGGTGCTCGATGGAGACGCCGCGCCCGCGGGCGGGGGCCAGGCGGATTCCAAGGACGAGGGGGTCGACCATGCGGCGCTGGTCGAGAAGATCAAGAGCGAATTCGACGCTGAGGAGGTCGGGTAGACGATGGCACGGGGCGGCCCGGGGGGCTTCGACGTGAACGCGTTGATGAAGCAGGCGCAGCAGATGCAGCAGCAGATGGAGCAGGCGCAGGAGCAGCTCAAAGGGGAGACGGTCGAGGCGAGCGCCGGCGGCGGCATGGTCAAGGTGACGATGGGCGGCGACCTGACCCTGCGCGAGATCTCGATCGACCCCGAGGCGGTCGACCCCGAGGAGACGGAGATGCTCGCCGAGATGGTCCAGGCCGCGGTCAACGAGGCGCTGCGCGCCGCCCAGGACCTCGCCGGATCGAAGATGGGCGGCATCGCCGGCGGGATGGGCGGCGGCATCCCAGGGCTGGGCGGTTGAGCGGCGAGGGTCCCGCGCCGCTCGCCCGCCTCGTCGCCGAGCTCTCGCGGCTGCCGGGGATCGGCCAGCGCACCGCCCAGCGGCTCGCCTTCCACATCCTGCGCGCGCCCGACGAGGAGGCGGCCGCCCTCGCTACGGCGATCCGCGAGGTGAAGGAGAAGGTCGGCCTCTGCGAGCGCTGCTTCAACCTCTCCGAGGGGCCGCTCTGCCGGATCTGCCAGGACACGAGCCGCGACCAGGCGACGATATGCGTGGTCGAGGAGCCCGCCGACGTGATCCCGATCGAGCGCACCCATGAGTACCGCGGCCTGTACCACGTTCTCGGCGGCGCCCTCTCGCCGATCGACGGCATCGACGCGGACGACCTGAAGATCGCCGAGCTGCTGCGCCGCGTCGCCGAGGGCGAGGTGCGCGAGGTCGTCCTCGCGACCAACCCGACGACGACCGGCGAGGCGACCGCCTTCCACATCGCCGAGCAGCTGCGCGGCAGCCAGGTGACCGTGACCCGCCTCGCCAGCGGCCTGCCGATCGGCGCCGACCTCGAGCACGCCGACGAGGTCACGCTCGGCAACGCCTTTGCCGGCCGCCGCCCGCTCGGCTAGCCGTTGCCGTCCGCTCGCTGCGCCAAGGTTCGTGCGTGGCGCCCGAGAGCCTGACGAGAGGCGGCTCCCCCACCGAGCAGCTCGCCCGCGAGCTGTTCGCGACGGCTGCGCAGCGGCTCGCCGAGGAGTTCGGCTCGGTCGCCGCGACCGCGGTCGGCGCCCTGCGCGAGGGGAACGGGGCCCCGGAGGAGGGAAACGGCGCGGAAGCGGGGCTTCCGCCGTCTCCCGCGCCGGCGGAGCATCCGAGCCTCCACCGCCCCGGCCAGATGCGCCGGCGGCTCGATCAGCTGGTCGAGTGCCAGCTCCGCTACGAGCACCCCTTCGCCCTCGCGGTCTTCGACGTCGAGGGGCCGGGGACGCGCCAGGACGACGGGGGCGGCGGCCGCCAGACGGCGCTTGCGGTCCTCGGCGCGGCGCTCGAGGAAAGCGTGCGCCTGGTTGACGAGACCTTCCGGCTCGAGGAGGACGCGCTCTGCGTGCTCGCCCCCGGTCAGAGCACGGTCGGCGGCGTGCGGATGGCCGAGCGGCTGCTGGGCCAGCTCGACGAGCTCGAGCGAGCCGGCGGCCTGCGCGTCGGCGTCTGCGCCGGAGTCGTCGCCTGCCCCGAGCACGGCGCCGACGCCGAGGAGCTGCTGCGCAAGGCCGACGAGGCGATGTGGCGGGCCCGCGCGGTCGGCCAGCCGGTGGGGGTCGGCAGCCTGGAGCCCTTGCAAGATCGCTGACAGATTCGCGAAATCTGTCCATAACCGGTGTAAACCCGGCCAGCCGGTGCCAGAATTCCGTGCATGCCGGGAATCCGGACCAACGCCGCGGCGGAAGTGCTGGGGGTCAGCCCCAACACGCTGCGCAGCTGGGAGCGTCGCTACGGCTACCCGGTGCCGAAGCGCACGCCCGGCAACCACCGCAACTACGAGCTGATCGAGCTGCAGACGCTGCGCGACGCGCTCGCCGAGACGGGCAACATCTCCTCGGCGATCGAACTGGCACGCCAGCGCCAGGAAGCGCCGGCCAGCGACGGCGGCCTGCTCGCCGCCTTCGAGAGCTTCGACGAGGACGCGGCCGACCGCGCGGTCGAGGAGAGCCTCGCGGTGCGACCCCTCGAGCGCACGGTGGAGGAGCTGTTGCTGCCCGCCGTCGACGAGCTGGCCGGCGATACCGAGCGCGAGGCCGAGCTCGAGTTCGCCGCCCGCTGGGCGACGGGCTGGCTGCACGGCGCCCGCCGCCTCGCCTCGACCGCGTCGCGCCCCGCCGGAGTCCTGCTGCTCGACTCGAGCCGCGGCTCCGACCTCGAGGCGGTCCACGCGCAGGCGCTGGACCTCGCCCTGCGCCGCGCCGGCTTCCGCGTGCTGATGCTCTCCGACGAGCTCGGCGAGGAGCGCATGGAGCGCGCCCTCGGGGCGCTCGACCCGACCGCGATCGTGATCTGCGGGCCGGGGGCCGACACCGCCTCGGCGGTGCGGCTGGTGCGCAAGATCCGCGAGGCGGGCTTCGACGCGCCGCTCTACGGCTTCCGCGCCGGCGGCCTGATCGGGGATGCCGTCCCCAGCGCCGGCGAGCACCCCAGCCAGGTGACCGGGATGCTCAACGCTGACCTGCGCCGCCGCGCCAGCCAGGCTTTCGCCTGACCGGCGCGAGGCGGAGGAGCGACCTCCTCTAGAGAGAGGCGATCGCCTTCGTCGCGGCCTTTTTGACCACGCTGGGCAGCGGCGCGAAGTCCAGCGCGGCGCCGTATTTCTGGCCTGCGGTGATCGCGTACTTCGCGAACTGCTGGAGGAAGGCCTTCTGGCCCGCGTCATGGGGCATGATCCCGTAGGTGAAGGTCGAGATCGGGTAGGCGATCTTGGCCTTCTTCGGCGGGTTGGTGATGCTGATTTTGTTGTTCGACGGGACCTTGGTGACGACGGCCGCCGCGGCCTCGATGTTGTCCAGGTTCGGGAGCTCGAAGTTCCCGGCCTTGTTCTGGATGGCGACGGCATGCAGGCCCGCCGCGATCAGGTAGGAGGCCGAGATGTAGCCGATCGAGCCCTTGGTCGAGGTGACGGTCGAGGTGACGCCCGAGTTGCCTTTGCCGCCGACCCCGGCCGGGAACTGGACGCTGGTGGCGTTTCCGACGCTCTTCTTCCAGGCCCCGCTGATCTTCGACAGGTAGTCGGTGAAGGCGTAGGTGTCGCCCGAGCCGTCGCTGCGGAAGACCGGCGTGATCGTCATCCCCGGCAGGTGCGTACCCGGGTTGAGCTTCTTGATCTTCGGGTCGTTCCACTTGGTGATCTTGCCGAAGTAGATGCCGGCGAGGATCGAGCCGGAGAGGTTCAACTTCTTCACACCGGGGACGTTGAACCCGACTGCGACTCCCGTCAGCGCCCATGGGATCTGCACGCAGCCGTTGCAGGCTCCCGCCTGTTCCGGCGTCAGCGGCGCGTCGGAGGCGCCGAAGTCGACGGTGCGGGCGGTGATCTGGGCGATCCCCGCCCCGGAGCCGACCGAGCCGTATTTGACCGGGATGCCCTCCCTGATTTCGAAGCCGTTGATCCAATTGGCCATCAACGGAGCGACCAGCGTCGATCCCGCTCCGGTGAGGCCTGAGGCGGAGGCGCTGGCCACTCCCGTCGCCATGAACGCGACGGTCATGAGGGCCACACCTAGCAACCTGATGCGATTCAAGAGATTTCCTTTCGTACTAGTTGGGTAGCACTACTTTGGCTGGGACCCACCTGCGAACTTGTTATCTGGTTGTTTCACACTTGTGAAAATCGGGATAAAGGCCTGTCTCCCGGCGTCGAAGTGATCTACGCTGCGCGCCGATGAGCGACCGAGTCGGCGACGGCATCCTCTACGGCCTCTGCATGCTGGCCGCGCTGCTCGGCGTGGCGGTGCTGCTCCTGGTCGCCTACCAGGTGGTCCACGGAGCCGCCCCGGCGATCTCCAAGTTCGGCCTCGGCTTCCTCACCAGCACCACCTGGCAGCCGAACTTCGGCGTCTTCGGTGCCGGTACGGTGATCTTCGGGACGATCGTCAGCTCCTTCGTCGCCCTCGCGATCGGCGCGCCGATCGCGATCGCCATCGGCCTGTTCCTGAGCCTGCTCGCGCCAAAAGGCGTGCGCGGCGTGATCTCGCCGCTGGTCGAGATGCTGGCGGCGATCCCCAGCGTCATCCTCGGCTTCTGGGGGATCATCGTGTTCGCTCCCTTCGTCCACACCGACATCGAGCCCTGGCTGCACGACACGCTCGGCTTCATCCCGCTGTTCGGCCCGCCGCAGACCACCGGGGCGAGCGTCTTCACCGCCAGCCTGATCCTGGTGATCATGATCATCCCGATCATCGCCTCGATCTCGCGCGACCTCTTCCTCGCGGTGCCGAGCGACGTGCAGGACGGCGCCAGCGCCCTCGGCGCGACGCGCTGGGAGGTGGTGCGCGGCGTGGTGCTGCCCAGCACCGGGTCGGGAGTCGTCGCCGCCTCGCTG
This sequence comes from uncultured Solirubrobacterales bacterium, assembly GCA_963805475.1. Classification (GTDB taxonomy): domain Bacteria; phylum Actinomycetota; class Thermoleophilia; order Solirubrobacterales; family 70-9; genus VRUE01. The sequence continues at coordinate 56,759 of CAWDUO010000001.1, forward strand.
CTCGGCCTCGGGCGGGCGCTCGGCGAGGCGATCGCCGTCACCCAGGTGATCGGCGCCGGCTCGACGATCAAGACGTCGCTGTTCGAAACCGGGGACACCCTCGCCGCCCGCATCGCCAACCAGTTCCCCGGCAACCTCAACGCGCTGCACGAATCCTCTCTCTACTACCTGGGGGCGATCCTGCTGGCGATCGGGCTGCTCTCCAACCTGGTCGCGCAGTGGATCGGCAGGCGCTTCGACTACAACAGGATGGTCTCGAGATGAGAGTGGGGCGGGGCTTGGCGGCGGCGGTCGACGCGGGCTTCGACCCGACGGCGCCGCTGACGCCGTCGGGCAACCTGCGCCGGCGGCGCGCCTTCAGCCGCCTCGCCGAGTACGGCGCAACCGGAGCCGCCGTGCTGGCGGTTGGGGTGCTCGCGATCGTCGTCTACACGGTCGTCGCCCGCGGCGCCTCCGCGCTGAGCCTCGAATTCCTCTTCACCGGCGAGCCGACCGGGATCGGGCCGGCGATCGTCGGCACCCTGGTGATCGTCGTCCTCGCTACCGCGGTGGCGATGCCGATCGGGGTCCTCACCGCCCTCTACCTGACCGAGTTCGCCGGCGGCGGTCGCATCGACCGCACGGTCCGGCTCACCCTCGACCTGATCAACGGCCTGCCGTCGATCATCCTCGGCGTCGTCGTCTTCGGCCTGCTCGTCTACGGCCGCCCGCAGTTCGCCTTCGCCGGCTCGGTGGCGCTGGCGATCATCGAGCTGCCCTTGATCGCCCGCGGCAGCCAGGAGGTGCTGCTGCTCGTCCCCGGCAGCCTGCGCGAAGCGGCCGAAGCGCTCGGCGTCAGCCGCTGGCGCACGGTGCTCGGCGTGATCCTGCCCAGCGCCATGGGCGGCATCCTCACCTCGACCGTGCTGGCCGTCGCCCGCGCCGCCGGCGAGACCGCGCCGCTGATCCTGACCACCTCGGCCTTCGACGGCCGCTTCGTCAGCGTCAACCCCGCCGAAGCGCTGCCCAACATCCCGATGACGATCTTCAGCCTCTCCGAGGAAGCCAACCCGGAAGGCTTCACCCGCGCCTGGGGATCCTCGCTCGTCCTCATCGCCGCGATCCTCTTCGCCAGCCTCGGCGCCAGGGCGCTGCTCGCCCGCAGCCGCGCGAGGATGCAGCGATGAGCGCCAGCCCGCGGATGAGGATCCAGAGCGGGCCGGTGGCCGCGCCGGGCGCGAACGGCGCCGCGCGCCGGGTGCTCGGCGCCGAAGCCGTGTTCGAGGCCCGCGACGTCTCCGTCTTCTACGGCCGCAAGCGGGCCCTGACCGGCGTCAACCTGCGCATCCCGCGCAGCCGCATCACCGCGCTGATCGGCCCCTCGGGCTGCGGCAAGACGACCTTCCTGCGCAGCCTCAACCGGATGAACGACTCGGTGCCGAGCTTCAGGCTGGAGGGCCAGGTCCTCTACCACGGGCACGACATGTACGCGGGCGACGTCGACCGGGTCGAGGTGCGCCGCCGGATCGGCATGGTCTTCCAGAAACCCAACCCCTTCCCCAAGTCGATCTACGACAACGTCGCCTGGGCGCCGCGCAACCTCGGTCTCAAGCGCGGCCTCGACGAGCGGGTCGAGAAGGCGCTGCGCGGGGCTGCGCTGTGGGACGAGGTCAAGGACCGGCTCCGCGACAGCGCCCTCGGCCTCTCCGGCGGCCAGCAGCAGCGCCTCTGCATCGCCCGCGCGATCGCGATCGAGCCCGACGTGCTGCTGCTCGACGAGCCCGCCTCGGCGCTCGACCCGATCGCGACGGCCTCGATCGAGGAGCTGATGCACAGCCTCAAAGGCCGCTTCACGATCGTCATCGTCACGCACAACATGCAGCAGGCGGCGCGCGTCGCCGACCGCACCGCCTTCTTCAGCCTCGAGGCGGGCGAAGGCGAACCGTCGGGAACCCTGATCGAGTACGACGACACCGAGACGATCTTCGCCCAGCCGGCCGACCCGCGGACTCGCGACTACGTCAGCGGCCGCTTCGGCTAGCGCTTCAAGATCGAGTCGCCGGAGACCTGCGCCAGCAGCGGCTGGCCGCACTGCCAGCAGTAGGTGGCGCCGCTGGAGTGGGGGGCGCCGCAGCTCGAGCAGGCGCCGGCCGTGCCGGTCTCCTCGCTGCGGACGATCCGTTCGACCTCGCCCAGCTCGGCGTCGGCGTCCTGCAGGGCGATCGCCCGCTTGACCAGGACGTCGACCTTCATCTGGTTGCGGATCGCCATCTCGTAGGCGAGTCCGCCGAGGTCCCACTGCAGCTCGGCGACGCGGGCGATCAGCTGGTCGCGGCGCCGTTCGAGGTCGACCTTCGTCTCGTCGGAGATCATTCGCCGAAGAAGTTGCCGGTGAATTCGCCGCCTTCGCAGCCGGCTTCGCCGCTCTTGCACTTGTCCCCGGGTTGGACCGTGGCTTCGGGAAGGTTGACGTCGCCGGACGGCTTCAGCACTTCTTCGGCCGCGGGGTGCGCTTCGGCTTCCTTCAGCGCCTTTTGTTTCTGCGCCTTCGTCTTCGCCTTCGAGGCGCTGCCCCCGCCGGTTGTGGCGCCCTTCGAGCCGCCCGTCGAGGCCGTCGCTTCTTCCCCGCCGCCGCCGACCTTGATCACCTGCGGCGCCGCCGCGGTCTGGGCGACTTCGTGGGTGCCCGAGCGGCCGATCAGCACGCCGATGCCGAGCGCCAGCAGCAGCGTGCCGACCCCGGCGATCAGGGCGGCGTTGGGGGAGACGCCGCCGCGCTTCTTCTTCGGTGGCGGGGGCGGCGCCTGCTTGGGCCGCTTGACCGCGTCCATCAGCACGACCGCGTCCATGAACGGCAGGCGGGGGTCGCCGCGCCGCTGGCCGCACTCCAGGCAGTAGCGCTGGTCGCCCGCGATCGGCGCGCCGCAGGAGGCGCAGGCCTCGAGCTGCGCCTGGGAAGGCGAGGGTATATCGGGCGCCGGGGCAGAGCTGAGAGAGACGTCGGTCACTCCTCGGCGATTGTCCCCGGTACCCGAATGCCGGTGTTGCCCAGCTGTGAACGAGTGGTAACCAGAGTGTTAAAAGCCGTACTCCGGATCTTCACAACACGGCGCTCTGTCACGGTGAGACTTCACGGGGTTGTCCAGGAAGAAGCCCGACGAAGATTCAGCGCCCGACGCGCTCCCGTCCGAGGACCACGATCCATGGTGGTTCATGCCGACCCCGCAGGTCGCCGCGGTCGCGGTGATGGCGATGCTGACGGCGGGGGTGGTGATCGGCTCGGTGACCAGCCCCCTCGCGCGCAGCTACGGCGCGGCGCCGATCGTCGTCGAGGAGCTGGGCGGCGCCGAACCGGAAGAAGCCGAGGAAGCCGAAACCGTGAGCGCCGAACCGAGCTTCGCGCCCGAAGCCGCCGCCTACGTGCCGCCCGCCGAAGCGCCCCTCCCCGCGGCGCCGGAAGCCGAAGCGCCGCCGGCCGAAGCGCCGCCGCCGCTCGAACTCCCCCCCGAACTGGAAGAAGAAACGCTGCCCGAAATCAAACACGTCTTCCTGATCGTGCTCGACGGGCACGGCTACGAAGAAGCCTTCGGCAAGGAATCCAAAGCGCCCTACCTGTCCGGGACGCTGGCCGAAGAAGGCAAGCTGCTCGCCAACTACTACGCGGTCGCCCAGGGCGGCCTCGCCAACCAGATCGCCCTGCTCAGCGGTCAGGGGCCGACCCCGCAGACGGTCGAAGGCTGCCCCGAATACAGGCCGATCGAACCGGGGACGCTGAGCGCCGAAGGTCAGGTCGAAGGCGAAGGCTGCGTCTACCCGAAGGAAGCGGAAACGCTGCCCGCGCAGCTGACGAAAGCCAAGCTGAGCTGGAAGGCCTACGTCGAGCCGCCGGGGGGCGACGAAGCGGGCGCGCCGCCGCCCGAAAGCTGCTACCTGACGCCGCGCAACCCCTTCGCCTACTTCGCCGGCGTGACCGAAAGCGCCGAATGCGCGCAGAACGACATCACCCTCGACCAGCTCGCGCCCGACCTGAAGAAGGCCGAGACGACGCCGAGCTTCTCCTACGTCGTCCCCAACACCTGCCACGACGGCGGCGAAACGCCCTGCGCCGCCGAACAGCCCGCCGGCCTCGCCCCCGCCGAAGAATTCCTCGAAGAAGTCGTCCCGGAGATCGTCGCTTCGCCGGCCTACGAAGCCGAAGGGGGGCTGATCGCGATCACCTTCGACCAGGCGCCCCAGGAAGGCGAAGCCGCCGACCCGAGCTCCTGCTGCGCGACGCCCGAATACCCGAACCTGCCGGCCCCGGCCGCAAGCGCCGAACCGGCCGCCACGGGGCCGGTCAAACCCAGCGGCGGCGGCGGGCGGGTGGGGATGCTGCTGATCTCGCCCTACGTCGCGGCGGGCACGGTCGACGAAGCCGCCTACTACAACCACTTCTCCTTCCTGCGCAGCGTCGAGGAACTGCTCGGGCTCGAACCGCTCGGCTACGCGGCCGAACCGGCGCTGGCCGGCTTCGACAGCAGCGTCTACGACGCCTCGCCCGAAGAATCGACGACCGCCAGCCCCAGCCGGCGGAGTCAGCGGACGCGTTCGGGCGCGAAGCGGTAGCCGATGCCGAAGTGAGTGTGGATGTAGCGCCACTCCGGCGCCGCCAGCTCGAGCTTGCCGCGGACCTTGCGCACGAGCACGTCGACCGAGCGGCTGCGGTGCTGCATCTCTCCGCCCCACATCAGGCGGTAGATCTCGGGACGCTGGACGACCGAGTCGAGGCGCTGCGCCAGCAGGTTGAACAGCTCGAACTCGCGCACGGTGAAGCCGACCCGGACCCCGCCGACCAGCACCTGAAGTTCGCCGGGCCGCACCTCCAGGTTGGCGACCCGGTAGGGCGGCTGGGCGGACTCCTGGGCCGATGATTTCACCAGCATGGTCAGAGCCTCTCCGACCCGCCGTCCGCGACCGTGAACATGTTGTGTCGAACTTGAGAAGATTTGGATAACAGCTCGACGACGGGGCGCGACCGTCGCGCGCCGCCGCCCCGGACTATCCTCGGACGCTGATATGAGCGCGGGGAACCCCGACATCGTCGTGATGAAGTTCGGCGGCACCTCGGTCGCCGGCGCCGAGCAGATCAAGCGCGCCGCGCGGCGGATCGTCGCCGCCCAGGAGGCCGGCAGCCGGGTCGTCGCGGTGCTCTCGGCGCGCGGCAAGACGACCGACGAGCTGCTCGCCCAGGCGCACGAGATCTCCGCCCGGCCGGTGGCGCGGGAGATGGACATGCTGCTCTCGACCGGCGAGCGGATCTCCTGTGCGCTCTGCGCGATGGCGATCCACGACATGGGCCACGAGGCGATCTCGCTGACCGGCTCGCAGGCCGGCATCGTCACCGACTCCCTGCACACCAGGGCGAAGATCGTCGACGTGCGCGCCGAGCGCATCCGCGAGCTGCTGGAGAGGGACCGGATCGTGCTCGTCGCCGGCTTCCAGGGCGTCTCCACCGACAGCCGCGACGTGACCACGCTCGGCCGCGGCGGCTCCGACACGACCGCCGTCGCGCTCGCTGCGGCGCTCGGCGCCGGGGTCTGCGAGATCTACACCGACGTCGCCGGCGTCTTCAGCGCCGACCCGCGGATCGTCCCCGGCGCCCGCAAGCTGCCCTACGCCTCCTACGAGGAGATGCTCGAGATGTCGGCCTCCGGGGCGAAGGTCCTGCAGCTGCGCTCGGTCGAGTACGCGCGCAACAACGGCGTCCGCATCCACTGCCGCAGCAGCTTCGAGGACGGCCCCGGTACCCTCGTCGTCAGCGAAGCCGAGAGCGAGAAGGAGACCGTGGAGCAGCCTTTCGTAACCGCAGTGACCCACTCCGACGGGGAGGCGCGGGTGACCCTGACCGGGGTCGACGACGAGCCGGGCGTGGCCGGGCGGATCTTCACCGCGCTGGCCGACGCCGGGATCAACGTCGACGTGATCATCCAGAACGAGCCGCTCGGCGAGGACGCGCTGGCCGACCTCTCCTTCACCGTCGACCGCGCCGACCTGGCCGCGGCGACCGAGACGGTCTCCGCGCTCGGCGTCAGCCGCGGCGTCAAGGCCGAAGAGCGGATCGGCAAGGTCTCGATCGTCGGCGCCGGCATGCGCTCGCACCCCGGCGTAGCCGCCAAGGTCTTCGAGGTTCTCGGCGGCGAGGGGATCAACATCGAGATGATCTCGACCTCGCCGATCAAGATCTCCTGCGTCATCGCCGCCGACCGCGTTCCGGACGCGGTGCGGGCGCTGCACGAGGCCTTCGAGCTGGGGGCGGACGCGATCAAGGCCGAGGACCCGATGGGGCCCGAGCACCGACCGACGGTCGCATGAGGGTCGGCGTCCTCGGCGCCACCGGGCTGGTCGGGACGACGATCCTCGACCTGCTGGGCGCGCGCGAGTTTCCCGCCGACGGAGGTCGTCCCGTTCGCCTCCGAGCGCTCCGCCGGCAAGGCGATCGAGTGGGGCGACGAGGAGCTGGAGGTCCACGCGCTCAGCGAGGACTCGATCCAGGGCCTGGATCTGGTCCTCTCCTCGGCCGGCGGCGCGGTCAGCGCCGAGTGGACGCCGAAGCTGGTCGAGGCGGGCGCGGTGGTCGTCGACAACACCAGCTACTGGCGGATGCGCGACGACGTGCCGCTGGTCGTCGCCGAGGTCAACCCCGACGACCTCGCCGGCCACAGGGGGATCGTCGCCAACCCGAACTGCTCGACGATGCAGATGGTCGTCGCGCTGAAGCCGCTCTACGACGCCGCCGGGATCGAGCGGCTGGTGGTCTCCACCTACCAGGCCGTCTCCGGCACCGGCAAGGCGGCGATCGACGAGCTGCGCGAGCAGTCGCGGGCGCTGCTCGAGGGCCGCGACGCCGCCGCGCCCTCCGTCTACCCCCACCGGATCGCCTTCAACGCGCTCGCCCAGGCGGGCAGCTTCGCCGCCGGCGACGACCACACCGACGAGGAGCGCAAGCTGATGAACGAGACGCGCAAGATCCTCGGCGACCCGGAGATCCGCGTCAGCGCCACCTGCGTGCGCGTGCCGGTCGTCACCGGCCACTCCGAGGCGGTCAACGTGCAGACGCGCGAGCCGCTGGAGCCCGAGCGCGCCCGCGAGCTGCTGGCGGCGGCGCCGGGCGTCACCGTCGTCGACGACCCGGCCGCCGCGCGCTACCCGATGGCGACCGAGGCCGAGGGCCGCGACGACGTCTTCGTCGGCAGGATCCGCCGCGACCCCGGCAACGAGCGCGCGCTCGACCTCTGGATCGTCGCCGACAACCTGCGCAAGGGCGCCGCCACCAACACGGTCCAGCTCGCCGAGCTCCTCGTCGAGCGCGGCCTGCTCGGCTGAGCATGCACATCGGCTTCAGCGAGGCGGTCCTGCTGTTCGGAGGGCTGCTGGGGGTGGTCGCGGCGCTCTCGGGGCTGATGCGGGGGACGGTGCTCTCGGCCTCGGTGCTCTCGGTGGCGCTGGGCATCGGGCTCGCAGTCGCCGGCGTGGTCGAAGTCGAGGCCAGCGACCGCTCGGTCGTCGAGCTGATCGAGCTGGCGCTGATCCTCACCCTGTTCTCCGACGGCATGTTCGTCGAGCAGGAGCTGCTGCGGCGCCACTGGAGCCCGGTCGCGCGGTCGCTGGTGATCGCGATGCCGATCACGATGGTGCTGCTGGCGCTGGCCGCGAAGGCGCTCTTCCCCGGCCTCGACTGGGCCGAGGCGTTCCTGCTCGGGGCGGTGCTCTCGCCGACCGACCCGGTCGTCACCTCGGCCGTCGTCACCTCGCCGCTGATCCCCGGCGCCGTGCGCCACACGCTCAACCTCGAGTCGGGGCTGAACGACGGCCTGGCGCTGCCCTTCGTCCTCTTCTTCCTCGTCCTCGCCGGGCCGGGCGGCGACCCCGGCGGCGAAGCGGCGAAGCTCGCCGGCGAGGCGCTGGTCGGCGCCGCGGCCGGCGCCGCGCTCGGCGTGCTCGGCGGCCGCCTGCACCGCCTCCTGCCCGGCGGCGGCCTGACCGCGCGCTACGAGGGGATCTACTCGGTCAGCTTCGCCCTGGTCGCCTTCGGGCTGGCCGAATCGACGATCGGCAACGGGTCTGATCGCCGCCTTCGTCTGCGGCATCGCCCTCGGCGCGACCGAGCACGACGTGCCGCGAGGGCTTCGTCGAGTTCGCCGAGAACGCCAGCGCGATCTTCCAGGTGCTGACCTTCTTCGTCTTCGGCGCGCTGATCGTCGCCACCGGCTTCCACCACTCGGTCCCGCCGCTGGTCGCCTTCATCGTCTTCGCGCTTGTCGTCGCCCGCCCGGCGGCGGTGCTGCTCTCCTTCGTCCGCACCGGCCTGCCGCGCTCGCAGAAGGCGTTCATGGCCTGGTTCGGCCCGAAGGGGGTCGCCTCGATGCTGTTCGCGCTGCTGCGTCGTCAAGTCGGCGGTGCCCGACCGCGAAGTGATCTTCGACGTCGCCGCCTTCGCGATCATCGCCTCGATCGCCGCCCACGGCCTGACCGACACGCTCGGCGCCCGCTGGCTGGCGAGCCGGGTCGGCTCCGGGCGAGAGGACGAGGGCGGTCACCTCGGCCCGGCCGGCCTCGACTAGCCGCCCGCGGCTAGTTCGGCTGCGGTGTACGGCGCGCCGGCTCGCGGCCGGGCGGCTGGGCGGGGCGCGGGCCGGTCGCGGCCGGCGGCGGGGCCGGCAGGCGGACCGGCTCGCCGGCGACCGTCAGCGGCTGCTCGAAGTGGTGGAGCGAGAGCGGCTCGCCGGCGAGCAGCGTGTAGACGGTGGCCTCGCGGTCGACCTCGACCCCGAGCCGGCTGCCGCGGAAGCGCGAGCCGGAAGGCGAGCCGGGTCGAGTCGCTCCGGCAGGCGCGGCGCGAAGCGCAGCTCGCCGTCCGTGGTCGCGCATGCCGCCGAAGCCGGCGACGGCGGCGATCCAGGCGCCCGCCAGCGAGGCGATGTGGAGGCCGTCGCGGCTGTTGTGCTCGAGGTCGTCGAGGTCCATCAGCGCCGCCTCGCCGAAGTAGTCGTAGGCGAGCTCGAGGTGGCCGATCTCGGCCGCGATCACCGCCTGCGCGCAGGCCGAGAGCGAGGAGTCGCGCACGGTCAGCGGCTCGTAGTAGGCGAAGTTGCGCGCCTTCTGCTCGTCGCTGAAGGCGTCGCCGCGCACGTAGCATCGCCATCACCAGGTCGGCCTGCTTGACGACCTGCTTGCGGTAGAGGTCGAAGTAGGGGTAGTGGAGCAGCAGCGGGTACTGGTCGGCGCCGGTGCTCGGCGAAGTCCCAGCGGGCGTGCTTGGTGAAGTTCTCCGCCTGCGGGTGGACGCCCAGCTCCTCGTCGTAGGGGACGACCATCGCCTCCGCCGCGTCGCGCCAGGAGGCGATCTCCTCGTCGTCGACGCCGAGCTCGGCGGCGCGCTCGGGGTGGCGCTCGGCGGCGTCGGCCGCGGCGCCGAGGTTCTGCTGCGCCATCAGGTTGGTGTAGACGTTGTTGTCGGCGATCGGCGCTGTACTCGTCGGGGCCGGTGACGCCGTCGATGCGGAAGCTGCCGGATGGGCGTCGTGGTGGCCGAGCGAGCGCCACAGCCGCGCCGTTTCGACCAGCAGCTCCAGGCCGACGTCGCGCTCGAACTCCTCGTCGCCGCTCGCCGCCTGGTAGCGGCTCGACCGCGTCGGCGATGTCGGCGTTGATGTGGAAGGCGGCGGTGCCGGCCGGCCAGTAGGCCGAGCACTCCTCGCCGCTGATCGTCCGCCAGGGGAAGGCGGCGCCCGCCGAGGCCGAGCTGCGCGGCCCGCTCGCGCGCCCGGTCGAGCGTGTCGCGGCGCCAGCGCAGCGCCTCGGCGGCGCGCCTCGGGGGCGGTGTAGGTGAGGACGCGGCAGCACGTAGGCCTCGGTGTCCCAGAAGGTGTGGCCGTCGTAGCCGGGGCCGGTCAGGCCCTTGGCCGGGATCGCCCGCCCCTCGCCGCGGGCGCCCGCCTGGAGCGCGTGGAAGAGCGCGAAGCGGACCGCCTGCTGCAGCTCGGCGTCGCCGTCGAGCTCGACGTCGGCGCCGTCCCAGAACTCGTCGAGGTAGGCGCGCTGCTGCGCCGCCAGCTCGTCCCAGCCGGTGTGGCGGGCCTCGGCGAGCGCCGCCGCGACCTGGTCGCGCACGGCCGGCACCGAGCGCTCGCGCCGACCAGCCGTAGGCGACGAACTTGGTCAGCTTCAGCGGCTCGCCCGCGCCTCGACGTCGGCGGTGACGGTGACGCGCGCCGAGGTCCTCCCAGGTCTGCGCCGGGTCGACGCGGGTGCCCTCGGGGCCCTCGACCACGTGGTCCATCGCCGCCGCGGCGCGCAGGCCGCTGCGCCTTGGTCGCGTGCACGAGCACCGCTCGGAGCCTCGCCGCGCTGGCGGTCTCGAAGGCGAGCGGCGATTCCAGCGCCGCCGCGGCGCGCGGGTCCTCGGAGGCGGCCGGGCGCGGCTCGTTGGCGACCAGCTCCGACTGCACGACGAGCCTCGCCGCCGCGTCCAGCGGCTCGACCTCGTAGTGGATCGCCGGCGATCGCGCGCTGGGTGAAGGAGACCAGCCGCTCGGAGGCGACCCGCACCCGCTTGCCGGTCGGCGAGCGCCAGACCGCCTCGCGGCGCAGCGATGCCGGCGCGCAGGTCGAGCAGCCGCTCGTGGCTCTCGCAGCTCGCCGTAGCGGACGTCGAACGGCGAGTCGTCGACCAGCAGGCGGATCGATCTTGCCGTTGGTCACGTTGACGACCGTCTCGCCCGCCTCCGGGTAGCCGTAGCCGGCCTCGGCGTAGGGCAGCGGGCGGGTCTCGTAGAAGGCGTTCAGGTAGGTGCCGGGCAGCGCGTGCGGCTCGCCCTCGTCGAGGTTGCCGCGCAGCCCGATGTGGCCGTTGGAGAGCGCGAAGACGGACTCCGACTGGGCGAGCCGCTCGAGGTCGAGGTCGGTTTCGCGGACCGCCCAGGGCTCGACCGTGAAGGCGGGGTGGTCGATCATCGCTCGTCGAGCGGCAGCAGCTCGGCGAGGTCGTCGACGACGACGTCGGCGCCGTGCTCGCGCAGCGCCCTGCCGTGGTCGGCGCCGAGCCGGTCGACGCCGACGACGCAGCCGAAGTTGCCCGCGCGGCCCGCCTCGACCCCGGAGAGCGCGTCCTCGAAGACGGCGGCGGCGGCGGGCTCGACGCCGAGCGCCTCGCGCCCCGGCCAGGTAGGTGTCGGGCGCGGGCTTGCCCTCGAGCTGCTCCTCCGTCGGCGACCTTGCCGTCGATCCGCTCCTCGAAGAGGTCCTCGATCCCGGCCGCCTCGAGCACCTCCTGGCAGTTGGCGCTGGAGGAGACGACCGCGCGCCGCAGGCCGGCGTCGCGCGCCGCTTCGACGAAGCGCGACCGAGCCCGCGTAGGCGCTCCACCCCGTCGTGGCGCGATCAGTTCGAGCACCAGCTCGTTCTTGCGGTTGCCGAGCCCGCAGACGGTCTCCGCGCCGGGCGGGTCGTCCGGCGTCGCCCTCGGGCAGCTCGATCCCGCGCGAGGCGAGGAACGAGCGCACGCCGTCGTAGCGCGGCTTGCCGTCGACGTATTCGTCGTAGTCCTCGCCGGCGTCGAAGGCGACGAACTCCCCGTCCCCGCGCTCGGCGCGCTCGCTTCAGGAAGGCGTCGAACATCTGCTTCCAGGCCTTGGCGTGGACCTTCGCGGTCTTGGTCAGCACCCCGTCGAGGTCGAACAGGCAGGCCGTCGATCCCCTCCGGCAGCTTGGGAGCCGGCGAAGCCATGCTCACCAGACTATTGCGTTGACCGAGAGTGTCAGCCGCTGGGCAGATCGAGGCGGTGGGCGCGCGCTATCTGGGAGACGGGCCCCTCCTCGACGCCGGCTTCGGCGGCCAGCTCGGGCCAGGCTCTCACCGCTTCGATCACCTCGGCGAGGATCACCTTGGCGCGGCCTCGTTTCAGCGATGCGACCTCAGCCACCCGGTTCAGGTCGTCGACGGTTATCCCGTCGAGCTTGCCGTTGATCGACATCTGGTGGCGGGCCGTCCAGCGGCCCTCCGGATTGTGCGCGTAGACCACGTCGAAGGCGGGGGAGAGGGACCACCGTCCCGAGCGGTCCATCAGGAAGGCGATGTTCTTGACGTGGTCGTCCTGGTTGCGGGCGACGACGTTGAAGACCATGCGGCGGAACTGCTGCTCGGCCGCCTCGTGGGACAGCCCGAGCCGGCGGATCGTCTGAAACGCCTGCTCATAGGAGTTGGCGCCCGGCTGGTTGTAGTCGAGGTGGGCCAGCGCTCCCAGCGACTGCATGTGGAGCTTGTCGCCGTCGGCGGTGCGGTCGAAGCGCCGGGTCATGAAGTGGCGCCGGCCGCCCTCTTCCAGCAGGCGGCACTCGCTCATCTCGATGCCCGCGCGCCCCGCCATCCGCGCGTAGGCCAGCTCGATCGCGCCGTAGCCGCGAGTCGCGCCCAGCTCCCGACTGCTGTCGTCGATCCCGTCGAACTTGAGGATCCAGTGCTCGAAACCGGCGGGCAGGTCGAGCTGGCCGGAGCGCACCTCGCCGCTCTCGGGATTCAGCGCGATCAGCGCCTTGGGGCGGGCGCCGCCGGCCGAGGTTCCCACCCTGAGGATCTCGCGCAGGGCGTCGCGCCGCCCCGGCTTGCGAAGCGAGACCGCGAGGTCGGCGCGGTGGGCCATCACCTCGGCCGCCAGCTCGGCAAGCGCCTCGACGTCGACCCGGTGGTCGGTTGCCGCCCGCGGTCCGCGCGCCGGCCTGAACTCCAGCGCCCCCATTCCGCGCCTGCCGACGTAGCAGAGCCGCTCGACCGCGTCGAAGCTCTCCGGCGCGCGCCCCTGCGTCGCCAGCCAGGCGTCGATCAGCGCGTTGCCGTAGCGATCCGGCAGCGAGTCGGCGAGCATCCCCGGCAGCCCGGCGAAGCTTTCGTGGGAGAGGCCGGGGAAGCGATAGATCGTCGTCGCCTCGAGCGGCATCTCCAGCGGAGCAGGCTCGATCTCGCCGGCGACGAACTCAGGGTCATACTCGAAGCTCGCCGCCCGCTCGCCGGCGGGCAGGGAGACGGCGCCGATTCGAGTTCCCCAGAGGTGGATCGACGCCGCCGTGCTCAACCCTCGCCCTCCTTGCTTTCGTCACCCCAACGCCAGCGGCTCGCTCGAGGTTCGTGCGCGGCCGGTTTGCGGCCCCCTCGCGCGCGCCGTCGCGGCCGTCCCTGGCGCTGGACCTCCTCGAGCGGGCTCGGGCCGAGTGGGGGGAGCAGCCGCTCGAGGCCTTCCAGCTCTCCGAGCGCGCGCAGGATGCGAATGAGGCTGGTCAACGACGCCGACCCGCCCTCCTCGATCCGCTGCACGGTCATCCGGCCGACGCCTGCCTCCTCGGCGAGCTGCTGCTGGCTCAGGTTGCGCCGCAGGCGCTCGGCGCGCAATCGCTCGCCGAGAGCCGCGAGAACCGCCGCATCGCTTCCCGAACCTTGATCCATCATAGTGCACCAACTTTAGCGCACTAAGGCAATATCGGGACTTATTGATTCAATTTTGAAGCAAAACCCAGATTTCTACGCGGGCGCGCCCGCCAGGCGCTCCTCGACCCAGCGCGGTCGAGGCGATGTGCTTGCTCATCCCGAGCTGCTTGGGCTCGCCGCCGAGCGCTAGGCCGACGAGCTGGGGCAGGTGCAGGACGGCGAGGCCGAGATCGCGGTTGACGATCTTCGCCGCCTCGGGCTGCTGCATGTCGAGGTTCAGGTGGCAGAGCGGGCAGGGCGTGACCAGGCAGTCGGCGCCGGCGTCGATCGCGTCGCCGACGTGGGTGCCCGCCTGGCGCAGCGACGTCTCTTTGTTCATCGTGATCACCGGGAAGCCGCAGCACTTGCGGGCGCCGTCGTACTCGACCACCTCGCCGCCGAGCGCCTCGATGACCTTCTCCAGGTAGATGTCGCGGTCGGGGTGCTCGTCGTAGCCGAGCCGCTCCTTGGGGCGGACGACGTAGCAGCCGTAGAAGGGGCCGACGCGCAGGCCGGAGAGCGGGCGGACGACCTTCTCGGCGAGCTTGTCGAGCCCGTAGTCCTCGACCAGGAGCCAGAGGAAGTTCTTGTTGGTGAAGCCGTCCTTGCCCTTGACATACTCGAGCCCCTGGCCGGAGAGCGCCTCGTTGACGTGGGCGCGGTAGGCCGAGTCGGCGTCGAGCCGCTGCTGGCACTCCGACTGGGCGCCCTGGCAGGTCGAGCAGATGTTCATCATCGCCAGCCCGGTCTGCTGGGCGAGCGCGAAGGTGCGGGCGTTGAGCGTGTCGGCGAGCTCCTGGTTGTGCTCGGCGATCACGCCGGCGCCGCAGCAGTTGGCGCGGTCGAGTTCGACCAGCTCGATACCGAGCTTGTCGGCGGTGAACGCCATCGAGCCGTGCAGCTCGGGAGTGAAGCCGCGCGAGACGCAGCCGGGCCAGTAGGCGAGCTTCATACCTTCTCCTCCGTCTCGGTCTCGTCGGGCTCGGGCTCGACGTCCTCCTCGCCCTGGATGTAGATGTTGAATTCCTCGTTGTGCTCCTCGGCGTGCTTGTAGATCGCCTTGACATCGTCCTGGGCGCCGCCGGGGAGCTTGTGATGAAGACCTGGAATCACAAGCTGCAGCCATTTAAGGCGCACCTTGCCAGTCTTGATCGCGCGCAAAATCGTCGGTAGTCCACCGATCGCCTTCTTTGATCGCCCGTTTGCTCGGTTTGAGCTTGCCCTTGATGCCGAAGGTGAATGAGTCTCGCGGCAGGGCGGCCTCGTCGAGCGTCCCCTTCTTCTCGATGATCTTGACGAAGGCCAGCTCGTGATGGTGGCCGCTGTTGGGCGTCCTCGATGCCCTCCTCGCCGGCCTTGCGGCGCAGGCGCATGATCTGGTCCATCGGCGCGACGCCCTTCGGGCAGGCGTCGATGCAGCTGAAGCAGTGGGTGCAGTCGTAGATCCCGTGCGGGTCCTCGGCCAGATCGTGGAGGCGCTCCTTGGCCTCGGCGTCGCGCGGGTCGCCGACGAAGCGATACGCCTTGGCCAGCGCCGCCGGGCCGATGAAGTCGGGGTCGGCCTCCATCGAGAGGCAGGAGGAGACGCAGGCGCCGCACTGGATGCAGGCCATCGACTGGGTGATGTCGATCATCGATTCCGGCTCGACGATGTACTCGCGCTCGGGCGGCTCGCCGTGCGGCAGCAGCCACGGGGTGACGCGGCGGATCTTCTCCCAGTGCGTCGACTCCATGTCGGTGATCAGGTCCTTGATCACCGGCATGTTCCCCATCGGCTCAATAACAATGGGCGCCATGTCCTCTGCTTCCGTGAGGGCGGGGGAATCAGATATGGACCCGCCCTCACTCCCGCGTCCGGGCATGGCGCTGTCGGGAGAGGGACGGGAGAACTTGTTGGCTGCCTCGTGGGCCTCCCCGATCTGGGTCTTGCATCCCAGACCGGATTGACCGTTGATCTTCATCCCACACGAGCCGCAAATCGCTGCTCTGCAGGAGCAGCGCACGGAAAGTGAGCCATCGTCTCGATCTTTTGCCTGTAGCAACCCGTCGAGAACCGACAGGGACGGATCCAGCTCGACGTTGAACTCCTCCCAATAGGGCCCATCGCCGCTCTCAGGCTGGTAGCGGCGCACTTTCAGCGTGTACTCGGCCAGCTCTCAGTACTTCCTCTCTTCGGGTTCCCACTGGGTGATCGTGACCTCCGAGTATGAGACCTCGGGCCCCTCGTCCCCCTGCTGGAGGTCGATGTGCTTGAGCCACTCCTCGTCGTTGCGCTCGGGGAAGTCGGTCCTGTACTGGGCGCCGCGGCTCTCCCTGCGCTCCAGCGCGGCGACGCAGGAGCACTCGGCGCAGTCGAGCATGTAGCCGAGCTCGATCGCCGCCAGCATGTCCTGGTTGAAGACGCTGCCCTTGTCGTCGACATAGGCGCTCTGCGCCTCCGCCTTCAACCGGCGCACGGTCTCCAGCGCCTCGGCGATGCCGGCCTCGTCGCGGAAGACGGCGACGTGCTTGTCCATCGTCTCGCCCAGCTCCTGCTTGATCTCCGAGACGCGGCGGCCGCTGCCCTTCTCGCGCGCCGCGATCGCGGCGATCGCGTCCTGCTCGGCCTCGAGCACGCTCTGGCTCGGCCGCGCGCCCTCGGTCCGCTTGGCGCGGGCGGCGGCGTCGCGGCCGGAGCGCTTGCCGAAGATCAGCGTGTCGAGCAGCGAGTTGGCGCCGAGCCGGTTGCCGCCGTGGACGGAGACGCAGGCGGCCTCGCCGGCGGCGTAGAGGCCGGGGATCTCGGTGCGCCCGTCGACGTCGGTCTTGACCCCGCCCATCGTGTAGTGGTTGCCGGGCTTGATGTGGATCGGTTCCCGGGTGATGTCGACGCCGGCGAAGTCCTTGCCGACGAGGACGATCTCGCGCAGCGCCTCGTGGATGCGCTTCTTCGGCACGACGGTGATGTCGAGCGCCACGGTGCCGTCGGGGAAGCCGCGGCCCTCTTCGATCTCGGTCTGCTCGGCGCGGCTGACGACGTCGCGCGAGGCGAGCTCCATCTTGTTCGGCGCGTAGCGCTCCATGAAGCGCTCGCCCTTGGCGTTGAGCAGGTGGGCGCCCTCGCCGCGGGCGCCCTCGGTGATCAGGAAGCCCTTGCCCGCCAGCGTCGTCGGGTGGTACTGGATCATCTCCATGTCCATCAGCTTCGCCCCGGCGCGGTAGGCCATCGCGATCCCGTCGCCGGTGCAGATCAGCGCGTTGGTGGTCGGCTTCCAGACCTGGCCGTTGCCGCCGGTGGCGAGGATCACCGACTTGGCGGAGAAGAGCTGCATCTCGCCGTCGGCGACGTTGCGGGTGACGACGCCGCAGCACTCGCCGCTCTCGTCGAGGGCGAGCGCCGTGCAGAACCACTCCTCGTAGCGGGCGACCGTCGTCGGAGTGCTTCATCAGCTGCTCGTAGAGCACGTGCATGATCGCCTGGCCGGTGATGTCGGCGACGTAGTAGGTGCGCGCGGCGGAGGCGCCGCCGAAGGCGCGGGTGCCGAGCTTGCCCTCCGCGTTGCGGTGGAAGGTGACGCCGAGGTGCTCGAGGTGGAGGATCTCCTCCGGCGCCTCTTCGCACATGATCGAGATCGCGTCCTGGTCGCCCAGGTAGTCGGAGCCCTTGACCGTGTCGTAGGCGTGCGACTCCCAGGAGTCCTCGGGGTTGAGCGCCGCGTTGATCCCGCCCTGGGCGGCGTTGGAGTGCGAGCGCACGGGGTGGACCTTGGAGAGGATCCCGACCGAGACGCCCTGCTCCGCGGCTGCGAGCGCGGCGCGCTGCCCTGCCAGGCCGGCGCCGATCACCAATACGTCATGCGTGGGCACGAGCGCGGACTCTATAGAGCCGAAATCCGATCTCGCGGTCGGATTTCGGTGGACGCCGCTTTCGACTTTTTCCACACCAGGGTGTGGACAAAGTCGGGAACGGCGGTCTCGACCGGCGACCCCGGCCGCTTACCATTGACGCATGCTCGGCGGCAAGCCGATAACCCTGTTCCACGTGCGCGGCATCCGCATCGCGGTCGACTGGTCCTGGTTCTTCGTCCTCTTCCTCGTCATCTTCTGGCTCTCGCGCTTCTACAGCGAACTGCTGGGGGAGGGCGGCTCCGCGACGACCCCCTTCCTGCTGGCGCTGGCGAGCGCCTTCGGCTTCTTCGCCTCGATCGTCCTGCACGAGCTCGGCCACGCCTTCGTCGCCCTGCGCAACGGCATCGGCATCTCCAGCATCCAGCTCTGGATCTTCGGCGGGATGGCGCGGATGAACCGCGAAGCCGAGTCGCCGCGGACCGAATTCCAGGTCGCGATCGCCGGCCCGCTGGTCACCCTCGGGCTCGTCGCCGCGCTGGCCGCGATCGGCGTCGGCGCCGCCGGCTGGCAGGGCTTCCGCGAAGCGGCCCTGGTCGAGAGCAGCGCCTCGACCTCGGGCGTGCTTGCGATGGTCGCCTGGCTGGCGATGATCAACTTCCTCGTCCTCGTCTTCAACCTGCTGCCGGCCTTCCCGATGGACGGCGGCCGCGTCGTCCGCGCGATCGCCTGGTGGCGCACCGGCAGCCGCGGCTCGGCGACCCGCTTCGCCGCCAACCTCGGCCGCGTCTTCGGCTACCTGTTCGTCGGCGCCGGGATCCTGCTCGCCTTCGACGGCTACGTCTTCGGCGGCGTCTGGCTCGCCCTGATCGGCTTCGTCGTCAACGGCTCGGCCCGCGCCGCCACCGCGCAGACGGCGATCGCCAGTGGCATCAGCAAGCTACAGGTCTCCGACATCATGGACCGCGAACCGGTGACGATTCCCGACGAGATAACGGTCGAGCAGGCCCTCGACGAGTACTTCCTCCGCTACCGCTGGCCCTGGTTCCCGGTGATCGACGCGGCCCACCGCTTCGTCGGCCTCGTCGCGCGCGACAAGGCCGATGAAATTCCCGAGACCTCCCGCACGACCTCGCTCGTCGCCGACGTGCTCGAGCGCGACGACGGCACTTTCCAGGTCCGCGACGACGCCCCGCTCGACACGCTGCTCGCCAACCGCTCCCTGCGCCGCTTCGGCGCCGTCTACGCGGTCGACGCCGACGGCCGCCTCAGCGGCGTGATCACCGCCGAGCAGGTCGGCCGAGCACTTAGGGACGCCGCAGGCTGAGCGGCGCTCGCTGCTCAGCGGCGCTCGCTCACCGCTTCCGCCGCCCGCCGGGGAAGGCAAGCCGCAGGATCGTCCGCTGGACGCTGCCCAGCTGCCGACCGAGGCGGCCGCTGTTGTAGGGAAGGCGGTGACGCCCGCAGACCTCGCGGACCTGCGGCGCGACCTCGCCGTAGCGGCTGCTCGGCATGTCCGGAAAGAGGTGGTGCTCGACCTGGTAGCCGAGGTTGCCCGAGGCGACGTGAAAGAGCGGGCTGCCCTCGATGTTGGCCGAGCCGAGCAGCTGGCGCACGTACCAGCCGCCCGCCGTCTCGCCCTCGACCTCCTCCTCGCTGAAGCTGTAGGTGCCGTCGGGGAAGTGGCCGCAGAAGATGATCGCGTAGGCCCAGACGTTGCGGATCGCGTTGGCGGCGGCGTTGGCGCCGAGCGTCGCCCGGTAGCCGGAGAGCCCGTCGCGAAGCGTGCCCGCCGCGGCCGCCGCCAGCCCGCCCAGCAGGGGCCAGGCGAGGTAGTCCTTGCGTGCCTGGCTCACCACCTTGCGGCCGATCGCCCGCAGCTCTTCCCGCACCTTCCCAGAAGACTTCTCGCCGCTGCGGATCGCCTCGAAGTTGAGGTCGTGCACGGCGACTCCCCACTCGAAGAAAGCGGCGAGCAGGATGTTGTAGAAAGGCTGCAGCAGGTAGACCGGGCGCCATCTCTGCTCGGGATCGATCCGCATGATCTCGTAGCCCAGGTCGCGGTCCTTGCCGCGGATGTTGGTGAAGGTGTGGTGCTCGTAGTTGTGAGAGTGCTTCCAGGCATCGGCCGGGGAGACGTTGTCCCAGTCCCAGGTGGTCGAGTGGATGCGAGGGTCGTTCATCCAGTCCCACTGCCCGTGCATCACGTTGTGGCCGATCTCCATGTTCTCGAGCACCTTGGCGGCGGAGAGGACGGCCGTGCCCGCGATCCAGGCGGGCCGGTAACGGGCGGCGAGCAGTAGCACTCTGCCCAGCACGGCGAGGCGGCGGTGCATCGCGATCACGTTCTCGATGTAGCGTCGGTCGCGGTCGCCGAGGTCCGACATCACCCTGTCGCGGATCGCGTCGAATTCGCGGGCGATCTGCTCCAGCTGCTCGTCGGAGAGGCGGGCCAACGGGCTGGTGGGCGCCTGTTCGGGTGGTTCTGCGGTGGCGGTTGTGCTCATCTTTCGCTCTCCTTCGCTCAAAGGTCGATCTCGATCTCGCCCTCGGGGGCGTTGACGCAGGTCCGCACGGTCTCGTTCTCGCCGCCGTGAATCTCGCCGGTGCGCAGGTCGCGGACCCGTCCGGAGCGCAACCGGCCGACGCAGGTGTGGCAGATCCCCATTCGGCAGCCATTGGGGAGCTCCAAGCCGGCGTCCTCGCCGGCGTGCAGGATCGGAGTCCCGCCGGGACACTCGACCACGGCCTCGCTGGCGCGGAAACGCACCGAGCCGCCGCTGCCGCCGACCTCGGCCTCGCCGACGATTGGCTGGAAGCGCTCCATCGCCAGCAGCGCGGGGTCGCCGGCGGCGTCCCAGTGCGCGCGCAGCGCGTCGAGCATCTCGCCGGGCCCGCAGGCGAAGGCAGCGCGCTCGCGCCAGTCCGGGCAGACCTCGTCGAGCTCGGCCGGCGTCAGGCGGCCTTCCTCGCCGGTGAGCCGGACGTGCAGGCGCAGGCCGGGGTGGCGCGAGGCGATCGCCCGCAGCTCGCGGCCGAAGATGACGTCGCCCTCTCGCCGGGCCGAGTGCAGGTGGACGACGTCGGCCACCGCGCCGGCGCGCTCGAGGCTGCGCAGCATGGCGACGATCGGCGTGATCCCGGAGCCGGCCGAGATGAAGAGGATCCGCGCCGGCGCCGGTTCGGGGAGGACGAAGGCGCCTTCGACGCCGCCAAGCCGGACCAGGTCGCCAGGGCGGGCGCGGCGCACCAGGTGGGGCGAGACGACGCCGTCCTCGACCAGCTTCGGCGTGATCTCGATGCAGCCGTCCTCGCGGTCGGGGTCGGCGGTCAGCGAGTAGGCGCGCCAGTGGTGGACGCCGTCGACGACGACCCCGATCCGCAGGTACTGGCCGGCCCGGTGTCCGGGCCAGCGGTGGCCGGGGCGGATCAGCACCCTCGCGGCGTTCTCGGCCTCGGGCTCGACGCGCTCGATCCGGCCGCGCAGTTCCCGGGTCGAGAGGAGCGGGTCGATCAGCTCGAGGTAGTCGTCGGGCAGCAGCGGGGCGAACAGCGAGCTCACCGCGCGCAGCGCGCGGCGGCGGTATGGGTTGACGAGGGGAGTGGCGCCGGTCTCTGCCATCTTGACCTCAGGAACGTTACCTCGTTTGAGGTTACATTGTTGAGGTATGGTTCCCTGTGTGACCAGAGCCACGCAGGAGCGGCAAGAGCCCGGAAGCTTCGCCGACAAAGAGGCGAGCCTCACCGTCGAGCAGCTCGCCTTCGAGACCGGGATGTCGGTGCGCAACATCCGCAACCACCAGTCGCGCGGCCTGCTGCCGCCGCCCGAGGTGCGGACGCGGATCGGCTACTACGGGCGCCAGCACGTCGAGCGGCTGCGGCTGATTCAGGAGATGCAGGCCGAGGGCCTGAAGCTGAGCGCGATCAAGCGATTGATCGGCGAGTACGGAGCCAACGCGGAGCGCTTCGCCGACCTGCGTGCGGCGCTGAAGGCGCCGCTGCCGGCCGAGTCGCCGGAAGTCCTGAGTCGCGGTGAGCTCGTCGAGCGCTTCGAGGTCGACGATCCGAAGCTGGTCGCGAAGGCGGAAAAGCTGGGGATCCTGGTCGACCTCGGCGACGAGCGCTTCGAAGCGCCGAGCCCGGCCCTCCTCCGCGCCGCCGAGGAGGTGCAGGGGATGGGCATTTCGCTGAGCGCGGCGGTGGCGGTGATGGGGAAGCTGCAGCGCAACTCGAAGTCCTCGGCCCGCGCCTTCGTCGAGCTCTTCCTGGCCGAGCTCTGGGAGCCCTTCGACGAGGCCGGTCGCCCCGACCAGGATTGGGCGCGGATCACCGAGTCGGTGCAGCGGCTGCGCCCGCTCGGGGTCGAGGCCCTGAACGCGATGTTCCGGCTCGATCTCACGGCCGAGATCGAGCGGGCGTTCGGCGAGGTGCTGGAGCGCTCGAAGTAGTCGCGGTCGCCTATGAAAGCGGCATGTGCCGCTCGATGATCCGCCCGCAGTCGGCGCCGGCCGGGAGCGTGCCGAAGGCGTTGCCCCAGTCGCCCGACAGGCGCGAGGCGCAGAAGGCGTCGGCGACGGCCTCGTCGCCGTAGCGGACGAGCAGCGAGGCCTGCAGGGCGATCGCCATCCGCTCGACGATCCTGCGGGCGCGGGACTCGATCGTCTCGACGTCGCCGGGGATCTCGGCGCGCAGCTCGGAGACGTAGGCGCCGAGCCTCGGCTCGGCCCCGGCGCCCTCCATCGCCTCGGCGAAGAAGGCCTCGACCGAGGCCGGGCTCTTGACCATCGCCCGCAGCACGTCGAGGCACTGGACGTTGCCCGAGCCCTCCCAGATCGAGGCCAGCGGCGCCTCGCGGTAGAGGCGCGGCATCCCGGACTCCTCGACGTAGCCGTTGCCGCCGAAGCACTCGAGGCACTCGACCGCGTGCCAGGGCTGGCGCTTGCAGAGCCAGTACTTGAGGATCGCCGTCGCAATCCTCCTGAATCCCGCCGCCTCATCTGCTTCCGCGCCGGCATGGACTTCGTCGTAGGAGCGGGCGAGTCGCATCGCGGAGATCGTCGCCGCCTCCGATTCGACGCAGAGGTCGGCGAGCACGTTGCGCATCAGCGGCTGGTCGATCAGGGTCTTGCCGAAGGCGGCGCGGCGGGAGACGTGGTTGAGCGCCTGGGCGACGCCGGCGCGGTAGCCGGTGGCGGCGCCGATCACGCAGTCCAGGCGGGTGTGGTTGACCATCTCGATGATCGTCGGCACGCCGCGGCCCTCCTCGCCGACCATGCGCGCCCAGGCGCCGCGGAACTCGAGCTCGCTGGAGGCGTTGGAGCGGTTGCCGAGCTTGTCCTTGAGCCGCTGGATCTGGAATGCGTTGCGCTCGCCGTCGGGCGTCCAGCGCGGCATCAGGAAGCAGGAGAGGCCGGAGTCGGTCTGGGCGAGGACGAGGAAGGCGTCGCACATCGGCGCCGAGCAGAACCACTTGTGGCCGGCCAGCTCGTACTCGGCGCCCGGCCCGCCGCCGTTCAGCGGGGTCGCCGTGGTCGTGTTGGCGCGCACGTCGGAGCCGCCCTGCTTCTCGGTCATCGCCATCCCGCAGAGGGCGCCGCTCTTGCGCTCCGCCGGCAGCGAGCGCTCGTCGTAGTCGAGCGAGAGGAAGCGCGGCTCCCACTCCTCGGCCAGCTCGGGCTGGCGGCGCAGCGCCGGGATCGCCGAGTAGGTCATCGAGATCGGGCAGCCGACGCCGCTCTCGGCCTGCATCAGCAGCATGAACATCGCCGCGCGGGCGACGTGGGCGCCGGCGCCGGGCTCGCGCCAGGGCATCGCGTGCAGCCCGTGGCCGACCCCGATCCTCATCAGTTCGTGCCAGGAGCTGTCGAACTCGACCTCGTCGATGCGGTGGCCGTAGCGGTCGTGGGTGCGCAGCTCGGGCTTGCGCTCGTTCGCCTCGAAGCCCCAGCGGATCGTCTGCGCCGAGCCGCAGATCGCCCCCAGCTCGCGCGCCCGCTCCTCCGCCCAGCCGCCGCCCTCGCGCTTCAGCGCCTCCCGCAGGACGCGGTCTGCGTCGAAGGAGTTGTAGTCCTCCAGCGGCGTCGCCTGGTTGAAGACCTCGTGCGTCCGGGCGGTGCCGCTGCGCTCGACCGTGGCCATGGTCGCCATTGTCGCATCGATAGCATCGCCGCGCCCATGCCCCGGAAGATCGCAGTCAAGAACCCCGTGGTCGAGCTCGACGGCGACGAGATGACGCGGATCATCTGGTCGTTCATCAAAGAGCAGCTGATCCTCCCCTATCTCGACGTCGAGCTCGACTACTTCGACCTCGGGATCGAGAGCCGCGACGCGACGGAGGACCGGATCACGGTCGAAGCGGCGGAGGCGATCAAGCGCCACGGGGTGGGGGTGAAGTGCGCGACGATCACCCCCGACGAGGCGCGGGTCGATGAGTTCGGGCTGAAGGAGATGTACCGCTCGCCGAACGGGACGATCCGCAACATCCTCGGCGGGGTGATCTTCCGCGAGCCGATCGTGATCTCCAACGTCCCGCGCCTGGTGCCGGGCTGGACCAAGCCGATCGTGATCGGCCGCCACGCTTTCGGCGACCAGTACCGCGCCACCGACATGCTCGTCCCCGGCGAGGGGACGCTGACCCTCACCTACGCGCCGAAGGACGGCGGCGAGCCGGTCGAGCTCGACGTGTACGACTTCCCCGGCCCCGGCATCGCGATGGCGATGTACAACCTCGACGACTCGATCCGCGAGTTCGCCCGCGCCTCGATGCGCTACGGCCTCGACCGCGGCTACCCGGTCTACCTCTCGACCAAGAACACGATCCTGAAGCGCTACGACGGCCGCTTCAAGGACATCTTCGCCGAGGTGTACGAGGACGAGTTCAGGGCCGAGTTCGAGGCGAAGGGGATCGCCTACGAACACCGCCTGATCGACGACATGGTCGCCGCGGCGCTGAAGTGGGAAGGCGGCTACGTCTGGGCCTGCAAGAACTACGACGGCGACGTGCAGTCCGACACCGTCGCCCAGGGGTTCGGCTCGCTGGGGCTGATGACGAGCGTGCTGATGAGCGCCGACGGCAAGACGGTCGAGGCCGAGGCCGCGCACGGCACGGTGACCCGCCACTTCCGCCGCCACCAGGCCGGCGAGCCCACCTCGACCAACCCGATCGCCTCGATCTTCGCCTGGACCCGCGGCCTCGCCGCCCGCGGCCGCATCGACGACACGCCGGAGGTCTCGCGCTTCGCCGCGACGCTGGAGCGGGTCTGCGTCGAGACGGTCGAGAGCGGCAAGATGACCAAAGACCTGGCGCTGCTGGTCGGCCCCGAGCAGCAGCACCTGACGACCCAGGAGTTCCTAGCCGCGATCAAATCCCGACTTCAGGAGGCAACCACGTGAGCACCCCCGTCAAAGTCACCGTCACCGGCGCCGCCGGCCAGATCGGCTACGCGCTGCTCTTCCGCATCGCCAGCGGCCAGATGCTCGGCCCCGACACGCCGGTCGAGCTCAGCCTGCTGGAGATCCCCGACGCGGTCAAGGCGGCCGAGGGCACGGCGATGGAGCTCGACGACTGCGCCTTCCCGCTGCTGCGCAAGATCGACATCTTCGACCAGCCCGGCCCGCCTTCGAGGGCTGTAACGTCGGCCTCCTCGTCGGCGCCCGCCCGCGCGGCCCCGGCATGGAGCGCGCCGACCTGCTCGAGGCCAACGGCGGCATCTTCAAGCCGCAGGGCGAGGCGATCGCCGCCGGCGCCGCCGCCGACGTGCGCGTGCTGGTCGTCGGCAACCCGGCCAACACGAACTGCCTGATCGCGCTTTCGAACGCCGACGGGGTGCCGCGCGAGCGCTTCACCGCGATGATGCGCCTCGACCACAACCGCGCGGTCGCCCAGCTCGCCAACAAGCTCGGCAAGCCGCTCGACAGCGTCACCAACATGACGGTGTGGGGCAATCACTCGACCACCCAGTACCCCGACCTCGTCAACGCGAAGGTGGACGGCGAGAGCGCTTGGGAGGCGGTCGACGACGAGGCCTGGATCGGCGACGAGTTCATCCCCCGGGTCGCCAAGCGCGGCGCCGAGATCATCGACGCGCGCGGCGCCTCCAGCGCCGCCTCGGCGGCGAACGCGGCGATCGACCACGTGCGCGACTGGGTGCTCGGCACGCCGGAGGGCGAGTGGGTCTCGATGGGCGTCCCGTCGAACGGCTCCTACGGCATCGAGGAGGGCGTCGTAGCCGGCCACCCGTGCGCTTGCGCAGACGGCGAGTGGCGGGTTGTCGAGGATCTCGAAGTCCCGGAGTTCTCGCGCCCCCGCATCGACGCCAGCATCGCCGAGCTGCGCGAGGAGCGCGACGCGGTGGACCGCCTCGCGCTCCTCTGAGCGGCTACTTGGCGGTGGGGTAGTACTGCCGCCCTTTCTTCTTCACCCGTCCCTCTTTCTCCATGTCGCCGAGGACCCGGTAGAGGTAGTTGGGCTTGATCTTCATCTGCTTGGCGATGTCGGAGGCGCTGATGCCGGGGCTGCCCTCGACCAGCTTGACGGCCTGGTCGGCGCGGGTGCCTTTGCGGCGGCGCCGTTTTTTCGGTGCGCCGCCTTTCTTCGCGCCCGATCCGCGCGGCCGGCCGGGCCTCCGCTTGGCGCGTCCGGTGACCTTGCCGCCCAGCTCGGCGAGCGCGCGTTCGAGGCGCTTGCGCTCCTCGTCCAGCTCGGCAAGGCGCTTCACTACCAGGGCGCGAGCCTCGTCGAGTACGTGAGTGGTGCTTGGCATCTCATTCCTTTCGTCCGGCCTGCTCTCTCCAGGTGCCGGGTTACTGGTAAGCAGCTTTCTGCCCGCCAGAGTGTTGCACAGTATCGGCGGAGTCTCGCAGAGAATGTGTCAGTAAGAAAAGCCGCCCTGGCCGAATTGGCCGGGTCAACACTGACTATTTGGACAAGTGGAAGGAGCGCGAAGGGGTGTCAGTTCCTACCGTCGGCGCTTCCCCGGCAATGTGCGAAAGACGACGTCCCAGACCGGGGAGGAGACGCCGAAGCCGAAGCGGTGGTCCTGGAAATGGTGACGCATGTGCTGCTCGCGCAGGCGCTTGCCGAAGTCCGACTTGGGCACGAAGTGGTGCACGTAGTAGTGCGTGTAGTCGTAGAAGAGGTAGCCGGCGATGAAGCCGCCGAAGAGCGGGTAGGCGGCGGGGGCGCCGAAGATCAGGGTGAAGGCGAAGAGGAAGAGCGCCGCCAGGGGGATCGAGACCGCCGGCGGCATCACCAGCCGCAGCTTGTCGTTCGGGTGATCGTGGTGGATGCCGTGGATGACGAAGTGCATCCGCCGGCCGAAGGCGTTGTCGGGCTGCCAGTGGAAGACGAGCCGGTGCAGCCAGTACTCGGTCAGCGTCCAGATCGCGACCCCGCCGAGGCTGAGCCCGATCAGCTCCCAGGCGGACTGGCCGCGACTCGCGCCGAGCCACTCCATCGCGACGATCACGGGCACGAAGACGATCGCCGGGATCGCCGGGTGCACCCGCGAGAAGAAGTTGAGGAATTCGCTCTCGAACAGCTGCGGGGACGCGGAGAGCTTCTCGGTGCGGTTGTGAGCGTCCATCCGGGGAGAGCCGAATGGTAGCGGGCATCGCCGCCGCCGCCCGGCGCAGGGCCGCCCGCAAGACGCGGGGAAGTTGTGAACGACCTGTTGAGAAGTCGTTGCGATTTGCGGGAACGGGCGTCACGGAAGCGTCACGGGATTGGCAAGATGCCCGCCGTGCCGCGCAAGAAAAAGCCGACCTGCGACGACTGCTACTTCCGCAAGAACATGCTCTGCGCGCTGCAGGTAGAGGAGCCCTGCGCGACCTTCCGCGAGAACCGCCCCGAGGGCCTCGTCCCGCCCCGCCAGCCGGCCCTGCTGATGCGCCCGCCGCGCTGGGCGAGCCAGCCACAGGCCGCCTAGCCGCACCCGCCGGTTCGCCGCTGGCTATGTTTTGCGCCATGCCCGAACGCGACGTGTTCGCCAACTTCGCCCGGATGCGGCGGGAGATGGACCAGATGCTGGGCGGGGCGTGGGGGCGGACGGCCTACGTGAGCCGCCGCAGCAGCGGCTTCTCGCCGAACGTGGACGTCTACTACTGCGGCGACCCGCAGCGGGCCGTGGTCAAGGTGGACCTGGCCGGGGTCGATCTGGACCGGGTCGGGATCGAGGTCAGCGGGCGGCAGCTGGCGGTCGTCGGCGAGCGGCCGGTGCAGGAGACCGAAGGCCGCGTCTACCAGCAGGTCGAGATCCCCTCGGGGCCGTTCCGGCGGGTGGTCGAGCTGCAGGTCGACGTCGACGCCGACCGGGCCAAGGCGACCTACGAGGACGGGGTCCTGCGGATCGACCTGCCGCTGAAGGACCCGGCGCAGACGACGCGCCGGGTGCCGATAGGACGCGAGTAGTGCTCGCCCGTGTCCGCGGGAGGCGGCACTGATGGAGGGCTCGCCGGCGCTCGAAGTGGTCGAGTCGCCGCTCGACGCCGAGGACGCGATCCGCGCCGACCTGCCGCTGCCCGACGCGCTGCCGGTGCTGCCGCTGCGCGAGACCGTCACCTATCCCGAGACGCTGACGCCGCTGGCGGTCGGCCAGGAGCGCTCGATCAAGCTGGTCGACGACGTGCTCGGCGCCAACCGGATGCTGGCGATGGTCGCCGCGCGCGATCCCGAGGTCGAGGAGCCCGGACCGGGCGAGCTCTACGGGGTCGGCGTGGTCGGGGTCGTCGCCCGGATGCTGAAAGTGCCCGACGGGACCCTGCGCATCCTCGTCCAGGGCACCCAGCGGGTGCGGCTCGGCCCCTACGTCGCCGAGCAGCCCTACCTGGTGGCGCGGATCGCCGAGCTGCCCGACGTGGTCGAGGAGGGGCCGGAGCTGGAGGCGCTGACCCGCAACGTGCAGCGCACCTTCACCGAGATCGTCGAGCACATCCCCTACCTGCCCGAGGAGCTGCAGATGGCGGTGGCCAACATCGAGGACCCGGCGGCGCTCGGGCACCTGATCGCCGGCGCCCTGCGCATCTCCACCGAGGAAAAGCAGGCGCTGCTGGAGGAGGTCGACGTCGGCGCCCGGCTGCGGCGGCTCTCGCAGATCCTCGCCCGCGAGCTCGAGGTCGTCCAGCTCGGCAGCCAGATCCAGTCGCAGGTCCAGTCCGAAGTCGACAAGGGGCAGCGCGAGTTCTTCCTGCGCCAGCAGCTGAAAGCGATCCAGGAGGAGCTGGGGGAGGGCGACGAGCAGCAGGCCGAGGCGAACGAGCTGCGCGAGCGGGTCGAGGGGGCGGGGCTGCCCGAGCACGCGATGAAAGCGGCCGAGCGCGAGCTCTCGCGGCTGGAGAAGCTGCCGCCGGCGGCAGCCGAGCACGGCGTGATCCGCACCTACCTCGAGTGGCTGGTCGAGCTGCCGTGGTCGCAGGAGACGGAGGACAACCTCGACATCGGCCACGCCGCGCGAGGTGCTCGACGCCGACCACTACGACCTGGAGAAGGTCAAGGACCGGATCCTCGAGTACCTCGCGGTGCGCAAGCTGAAGCCCGACTCGCCCGGGCCGATCCTCTGCTTCGTCGGCCCGCCCGGGGTCGGCAAGACGAGCCTCGGCCGCTCGATCGCCCGCGCGCTGGGGCGCGAGTTCGAGCGCATCTCGGTCGGCGGCGTGCGCGACGAGGCGGAGATCCGCGGCCACCGCCGCACGTACATCGGCGCGATGCCGGGGACGATCGTCCGCGCCCTGCGCGACGCCGGCTCGCGCAACCCCGTCTTCATGATCGACGAGATCGACAAGATGGGCGCCGACTTCCGCGGCGACCCCTCCTCGGCGATGCTCGAGGTGCTCGACCCGGCGCAGAACGACAGCTTCCGCGACCATTACCTCGACCTCGAGTTCGACCTCTCCGAGGTGATGTTCATCGCCACCGCCAACGTGCTCGACACCGTCCCCGGTCCGCTGCAGGACCGGATGGAGACGATCGAGCTGGCCGGCTACACGCTGGAGGAGAAGCGCCACATCGCCCGCCGCTACCTGGTGCCGCGCCAGATCGAGGCCAACGGCTTGAAGCCCTCGCAGATCGAGCTCTCCGACCCGGCGCTGACCGCGATCGTCGAGGAGTACACGCGGGAGGCCGGTGTGCGCAACCTGGAGCGCCAGATCGGCGCGGTCTGCCGCAAAGTCGCCCGCGACGTCGCCGAGGGCAGGCAGAAGCGCAAGGTCACGGTCTCGGCGAAGAAGGCGCGCGAGCTGCTCGGCCGCCGCCGCGTCTTCGCCGAGCAGCGGCGCCGCACCAAGGACCCGGGGGTGGCGACCGGCCTCGCCTGGACGCCGGCCGGCGGCGACGTGCTGTTCATCGAGGCGACCGCGATGCCCGGCTCGGGCAAGCTGACGATCACCGGCCAGCTCGGCGACGTGATGAAGGAGTCGGCGCAGGCGGCGCTCTCCTACGTGCGCGGCCACTGGCGCGAGCTGGCGCCGCGGCTGGGCGAGGACTGGTTCGCCGAGCACGACCTCCACGTCCACGTGCCGGCCGGCGCGGTGCCCAAGGACGGCCCCTCGGCCGGCGTGGCGATGACCGTTGCGCTCTCCTCGCTGATCTCCGGCCGCCCGGTGCGAAACGACGTCGCGATGACCGGCGAGGTGACCCTGACCGGCCAGGTGCTGCCGATCGGCGGCCTCAAGGAGAAGTCGCTGGCCGCGCAGCGCGCCGGGATCAAGCGCGTGATCGTGCCGGAGCGCAACGAAGGCGACGTCGCCGAGATCCCCGAGCAGGAGCGCAGCGCCCTCGAGTTCGTCTACGTCGACGAGGTGTCGGAGGCGATCGACGCGGCGCTGGTGCATAGAGCGGCGGGCGACCTGCTCTCGAGGCGATCCGCGCCTTGCCCAGGCAGCTCGCGGCCTTCTGGATCGTCGCCGGGCTGACCGCGCTCGCGGCGGCGCTGCGCTTCGCCACGCTCGGCGCCCAGGCCTACCACCACGACGAGGTCGTCACCGCCAGCCGCGTCCTGCGCGGCGACTTCGCCCACGCGATGGAAGCGGTCGGCTTCAGCGAGTCGGCGCCGCCGCTCTACTACGCGCTCGCCTGGCTGTGGACGCAGCTGACGGGGACCGGCGAGGTCGGCCTGCGCTCGCTCTCCGCCCTGGCCGGCGTGGCGACCGTCCCCGTCGCCTACCTGCTCGGCGCCGAGCTGCGCGAGCGCCGCGCCGGCTACCTCGCCGCCGCCCTGGTCGCCGTCAACCCGATGCTGCTCTGGTACTCCCAGGAGGCGCGCGGCTACGCCCTCCTCGTCCTCTTCACCTCGTTGGCCGCGCTCTATTTCGTACGGGCGCTCGGGGAGGCGCCGTCGCGCGGGCCGGGGAACCTGAGGCTGTGGGGGGTCTTCTCGGCGCTGGCGCTGGCGACGCACTACTTCGCGATCTTCCCGGTCGCGCTCGAGGTGGCCTGGCTGCTGTGGCGCCACCGGCGTAGGGCGCTGGCCGGGCTGTGGATCCCGGTCGCCGCCGGGCTGGCGCTGACGCCGCTGCTCGTCCACCAGATGTCGCTCGGGCACGCCGAATGGATCGACGACCGCAGCCTCGGCCACCGGCTCTGGGAGACCGGCGTCACCTTCATGGTCGGCGAGACAGGCGACATCGTCGCGCGGCCGGAGAGCGTCCTGCCCGCGGTCGTGCCGCTGCTCGCGGCGCTGGCCGCTCTCGTCCTTCTGGCGGTGCGCGGCGATCGCGGCGAGAAACGGGCCGGGGCGACGATGCTCGCCCTCGCCGCGGCGACGATCGTCGTGCCGCTGCTCGCCGCGATTGCCCCCGGCAAGGACTACTTGCTCGCCCGCAACCTGATTCCGGCCCTCGTCCCCCTGCTCGTGGCGGTGGCGATCGGCGCAACCGCCCGCGGCAAAGCTTCCGCTGCGCCTTTTACGGGCCATGACCGCACAAGGCGCACCGGAAGCGTCGGGACCGTCGTTGCGGCGCTGCTGCTTGTCTACTCGCTTGGGTTCTGCGTCTACGTCAGCGTCTCGCCCGCCTGGCAGCGGCCCGACTGGCGCGCGGTCGCCGCGCGGATCGGCGAACCGCGGGCGCCGCGCGCGATCGTCCTCTGGACGCTCGGCGCCGCCTCGCTGCGCTGGTACCTCTCGACCGGCTCCTTCCAGGTGCGGCCCTCAGAAAAGCACGCCTGGGCGATCCACGAAGCCGACTTCGTCTCCGACGGGCCGGCGCCGCCGGTCCCGACGCGGCTGCTCGGCCCGGGCTTCCGCCAACTCTCCTACGAACGGGTCGGACGCCTCTACGTGCGCCGCTACGCGATGCCGGGCCCCGACCTGGCGCCGCTGCGCCTCGGCCGCATCCGCGAGGCCGACCTCGGCTTTCGCAGCAACGGCGTCCTCTTGGACGGCATAGGTCCTCCCTGACCCAGACGCGTTCGCGATTTGTCGTGCTGTGCGAGACAAACCGCGAACGCGTTTAGGGTCTATCCTCAGCGGGAACCACGGACTTCACCCAGCGAGGAGATGGCATGAGCAAGACGAAGGCGAGGAAAGCGAGCCAGGCCGCGGACTTCTATGCGACCGCGCGCGAAAATCCCTACGTGCAGCGGCTGATCGAGGACGAAAAGCTGCGCGACAACCTGCGCGACGCCTTCGAAGCCGCGCGCGGCGCATACGGCCGCGCGACCGGCAACGGCAAGGGGCCGGTCAAGGCGGTGACCAGCGACAAGAAGGTGCAGAAGGACCTGCGCTCCGCCGCCGAGAGCCTGCGCGAAGCATCCGAAGCCTTCAAGGCTCCGAAGAAGCGCCGCAGGAGCCGCCTCGGCCGGCTGATCCTGTTCGGCATCGTCGCCGCCGGCATCGCCCTCGTCCTCAGCGAGGACGCGCGCAAGACCGTGCTCGACGCCCTGTTCGGCGCCGAGGAGGAGTTCGAGTACACGTCGACCACCAGCATCAACGGCTCCTAGTTGGAGGCTGCGGCCAAAGAGCGCGAGCTGAGCGGGGAAAAGGCGCAGCGCATCGTCGACGCGATGCGCGAGAGCGTCGCCAAGCGCGGCGCCGCCGGCTCGACCTTCGAGCACGTCGCCCGCGAGGCGGGCGTCAGCCGCGGCCTGCTCCACTACTACTTCGGCACCAAGGAGCGGCTGCTGGTCGAGGTCGTCCGCCGCGACTCGGAGATCCGCGTCGCCAGGCTGGACGCGCCGCTGGCCGAGGCCCGCAGCGTCGACGACGTGCTCGCCGTGCTCGTCTCCAGCCTCACCGACCTGATCGACAACGAACCGGCCTTCTTCCTGCTGCTCTACGAGCTGTTCAGCGCCGGGCGGCGCAACCCCGAGATCCAGCGCGAGGTCGGCCAGCTCTTCGACACCACCCGCTCGCACGTCGCCGAAGTCCTCGAGCGCAAGCAGCGCGAGGGAGTGCTGAAGCTGCGCTACGACGCGGAGGCGATCGTCGCCTACCTGTTCGCCGCCGCCGACGGCTTCGCCCTCCAGGCGCTCTCGGAGCCCGGCCGCGACATCAGCGCCGCGCTCGAAGCCGGCGCCGCCAGCGCCCGCTTCCTGCTCGCCGGCGAGTGATCCTCGTCACAGACCGCCGGGCCCGGCTGCGAAAGGCTGGCTAACCAGCCAATGCGTGAGCGGATGGGCAGACTGGCTGGATTCCTCGGGCGTCGGCGGCGCTGGGTGCTCGCCGGCTGGGTCCTCATCCTCGTTCTCGCGCTGCCGCTCGCCTCGCGCCAGACCGAACACCTGACCGGCGGCGGCTTCGACGTCCCCGGCAGCCAGTCGAAGGCGGTCAGCGACTCGCTCCAGGGCGATTTCGGCGGAGACTCGGATGGCATCGCCGTGCTGCTGAAGGCCGCGCCCGGCACCCGCCCGGGTGCCGAGGCGGCTGCCGTCGGGCGCGTACGGCGCGCCGTCGCCGGGATCGAAGACGTCTCGCTGCCCCCGGCCGCCGCCCGCCGAGCCGCGGCCGAGCTGCGGCGCCGCGGGGTGGCGATGACGCCGCTGCGCAGCGAGCTCTCCGGCGACGAATTGATCGACTCCGCCGCCACGTTGCGCGAAGACCTCGATCCGGGCACGGCGCGGGCCGGCGTCACCACCTACCTGGCCGGGCAGCCCTCGATCTGGGCCGGGATGCAGGAGCTCTCCAAGAAGGACCTCTCGGAGGCCGAGGCGGGAGGCTTCCCGATCGTCGCGATCATCCTGCTCGTCGTCTTCGGCTCGCTCGCCGCCGCGGCGCTGCCGCTGGCGCTC
This sequence comes from uncultured Solirubrobacterales bacterium, assembly GCA_963805475.1. GTDB lineage: Bacteria > Actinomycetota > Thermoleophilia > Solirubrobacterales > 70-9 > VRUE01. Next base: position 90,277 of record CAWDUO010000001.1, read on the forward strand.
GGCTTCGTCAGCGTGATCGTCACCGGGGCGCTGATCTACTTCATCTCGCTGCACATGAACACTTCGGTGTTCGTGACCAACATGGCCTCGATGATCGGCATCGGGGTGGCGATCGACTACTCGCTCTTCATCCTCGCCCGCTACCGCGAGGAGCGCGCCGCCGGGCGCGACTGCGACGAGGCGCGCGCGGAGGCGCTCTCGACATCCGGCCTGGCGGTGACCTTCTCCGGCCTCGCCGTGATCGTCTCGCTGGCCGGCCTGTGGATGGTCGACAACCAGGCGCTGCGCTCGATGGCCCTGGGCGCGATGGTCGTGGTCGCGATCTCGATCCTCGCCGCGACGACCCTGCTGCCCGCGCTGATCGCGATGCTCGGCGACCGCGTGCTGCCGGGCGGGATCGTCGCCAAAGCCATAGCGTTGCTGCGCCGGCCATTCAAGGGCAGGGCCGCCGCCCCCGGACACGGGAGCAGAGGCGGCGGCGGCTTCTGGGCCCGATGGGCCCAGATGGTCATGGCTCGGCCCTGGACCGCCGTGATCGGGGTCAGCGCCTTCCTGCTCTTCCTCGCGATACCGCTGCTCTCGCTGGAGATGGGCACCGAGCCGCTGAGCCAGTTCCCGAAGAGCAGCGACGTGCGGGTCGGCAACGAACTCGCCTCCGCGCAGCTCGGCGGCGGCACCGACCCGCTGCAGATCGTCGCCGGCTTCGACCGCGCCGCCGCCCCGCCCGACCGCCGCGCCGCGACCGCGGCCTTCGTCCACCGGCTCGAAGCGATGCCCGCCGTCGCCGCGGTTGCCGCGCCGGCGTTCGCCCGCGACGCCGTCCTGATCCAGGCGACGCCGCGCGCGCCGAGCGAGTCCGACGCGGCGATCGCCCTGGTCAAGCGGCTGCGCGACCCGGTGATCCCGTCGACCGGCCTGGCGCGCGTCGCCACGGTCGCCGTCGGCGGCGAAACCGCCCGCGGCCACGACGTGCGCGACCTGATCTCCGGCTCGCTGTGGAAGATCGTCCTCTTCGTCCTCGCGCTCAGCTTCCTCGTCCTGATGGCGATGCTGCGCTCGCTGCTGCTGCCGCTGAAGGCGGTGCTGATGAACCTGCTCTCGATCGGGGCCGCCTTCGGCGTTCTCGTCGCGGTCTTCCAGTGGGGCTGGTTCGACAGCCTGCTCGGCTTCGAAAGCCAGGGCGCGCTGGACACGATCAACGTGCCGCTGATCTTCGCCGTCGTCTTCGGCCTCTCGATGGACTACGAGGTCTTCCTCATGTCGCGGATCCGCGAGCGCTACATGGAGCACGGCGACAACGAGCGCGCCGTCGCCGAGGGACTCTCGACCAGCGCCCGAACGATCTCCTCTGCGGCGCTGATAATGGCCTGCGTCTTCGGCGTCTTCGTGCTCACCGGGGTGCCGTCGATCAAGGAGCTGGGCCTCGGGTGCGCGGTCGCGATCGCGCTCGACGCGACGCTCGTGCGGCTGATCCTCGTGCCGGCGGCGATGAAGCTGCTGGGCGACTGGAACTGGTGGATGCCGTCCTGGCTCGACCGCCTGCTGCCCGACTTCGCCTTCGAGGCCGGTACGCCCGAACCAGAGCCGGAACCGACCTGACCCTCCGCTTGCGTTCGCCTTTTGTCGGGCCTATCCCTACAAAAGGCGAACGCGCGCAATAGGCTTCTTCGAGTGAGCGACGATCTGGCGTTTGCGGGAGCCGCGAGGCAGGCCGAGATGGTGCGGGCCGGGGACGTCTCGCCGCGCGAGCTGGTGCAGCTCTCACTCGACCGGATCTCCCGCCTTGACCCGCAGCTGAATTCGTTCCGCAAGGTCTTCCCGGAGCGAGCGCTGCTCGAGGCCGAGCAGGCCGAAGCGCGACTGCGCGGCGGCGAGGAGCGACCGCTGCTCGGCGTCCCGATCGCGATCAAGGACGAAGTCGACGTGGTCGGCGAGGTGAAGACCTTCGGCACCGACGCGTTCGACGAGCCGGCCGCCGCCGACTGCGAGATGGTGCGGCGGCTGCGCCAGGCGGGCGCGATCGTCGTCGGCCTGACGCTGCTGCCCGAGATGGCGATCTGCGGCTTCACCGAGTCGGCGACCTACGGCGTCACCCGCAACCCCTGGAACCCGCAGCGCACACCGGGCGGCTCGAGCGGCGGCTCGGCGGCCGCCGTCGCAGCGGGGCTGGTGTCGATCGCCTCGGCCGGCGACGGGGCGGGCTCGATCCGCATCCCGGCCGCCTCCTGCGGGCTGTTCGGCCTCAAGCCCTCGCGCGGGCGCGCCCCGCTGGATCCCGAGCTCGAAGGCTGGGGCGGGCTGGCGGTGCTGGGCTCGGTCAGCCGTTCGGTGCTCGACAGCGCGCTGTGGCTCGACGCGATCTCCGGCGGCTCGCGCGAGCCGGAGGCCCCGCCGCCCCCCGAGCGGCCCTTCGTCGAGGCGGCGCGGAGCGCGCCGGGGAAGCTGCGTGTCGCCTACTCCACCGCGGCGCCGCGGGCGGTGGCGCCGCCGACGGTCGACGACGAGGCCAAGGGCGCGGTGGCGGATTTCGCCGAGCTGCTCTCCTCGCTCGGGCACGAGGTGTCCCAGCGCGACCCCGACTGGGGGCGGATCGGCGACAACATCACCCTGCGCTTCCTCGGCGGGGTGGCGGACACGGTGCGCGAGGTCCCGCACCCCGAGCGGCTCGAACGGCGCACGCGCGGCTTCGGCCGGTTGGGTGGGATGCTGCCCCGCTCACTCTACGAGCGGGCGATGGGCGAGGGACGCGCCGCCGACGCCGCGCGCGTCAACGCGATCTTCGAGCACTGCGACGTGCTGGTGACGCCGGTGATGGGCGGCACGGCGCTGCCGGTGCGGCGCTGGCAGGGCCGCGGGGCGCTGTGGACGGTGCTCGGGATGAGCCGCTTCTATCCCTACTGCGTCCCCTGGAACCACCTCGGCAACCCGGCGATGTCCGTCCCCGCCGGCTTCGCTCCCGACGGCATGCCCCTCGCCGTGCAGATAGTCGGCCGCCCCGGCGCCGAGGCAACGCTCCTCTCCCTTGCCGCCCAACTAGAGGCCGAGCGCCCCTGGGCGGACAAAATCCCACCCCTCGCCAGATCAACCAATTAGCGAACGTCACGATCTGATTCTTCGTGAGCGGCGCCGATATGGCGCGTAGACGCCGCCCGCGGACGCGAAGCGGAGCAGGCGGCGTTTTATGAAAAGACCCTCCGCATCCTGGCGATCTCGCGGATCTTGCCGCGCGGGCGGATGCGCCGCGAGAGGACCATCTTCAGCGGGCTCGCTTCAGGCTTGCCCATCGAGACGAAGTCGCCCCAGCTGGCCTCGATCGTCAGCGTCGGGTCGGGCGCTTCGCCCGGCTCAGCGCGGGTCGAGCCGTTGTCGATCGTCAACAGCCAGGGATCGGCGTCGTCGAAGCGGTACTGGTAGACGAGCGGCGAGCCGTTGGCGGCGGCCGGGTCGGCGACCCGGGTGACGATGTCGAAGTACAGGCGCTGGATCTCCGGCGAGGCGCTCGGCGGCGGGCCGTCGGGCGGGCCGAGCACGCCGGCCTCCATCAGCTTCACCTGCCGTGCCGCGACTTCCTCCGGCGAGGCCTCGGGATCGAAGGGGAAGACGCCGGGCGGCATCTCCTCGGTCGGGTAGCCGATCGTCCGCCAGCGCTGGCGGATCAGTTTCAGCCCGAAGGCGAAGATGTCCTCGAGGCTGAAGCCGTAGCACTCGGTGTAGGAGCGGTCCATCCCAGGCGGGTAGAACACCGCCGGGCCGTAAGGCAGCGTCTCGCGCAGCAGCTCGACCACCGCGGCGCGGTTCTCCTCCCAGCCCGGCGCCCCTTCGGCCAGCAGCTCGGAGAGCACCTTGACGCCGAAGCCGATGTGGCGCTGCTCGTCCTTGGAGACGTTGCCCATGCCCTCGCTGAAGCCCGGCATCGTTTCCTTCGAGGCGAAGAAGTCCTCGATGAAGTGCTGGCCGGGCTGGGCGAGGCTGCCCTCGACGATCAGGTGGTAGAGGGTGATCGCCTGCGCGTACTTGGGCAGCGAGCGGTCCTTGCGCAGCTCCTCGGCCATCCGGTCGAGCCGGTCGAAGATCCCGCGGTAGCCCCAGTTGAGCTGCGGCAGGGTGGAGGAGAGGGTCTGTCCGATCGAGTCGCCGCCGACCCCGATCACCTCCTTGAAGAAGCGGTGGAAGAAGATCGAGTGACGGACCTCGTCGACCTGCTGGGTGGCGAGGAAGTAGGACTGCTCCTCGGTCGGCGCGGCGGTGACGTAGGGGGCGAGGGTGTCGGCCACCCGGTCCTCGCCGTAGTAGAACATCGAGTAGATCCACATCGCCGAGCGCCGCTGGATCTCGCTCAGCGCCTCCCAGCCGGCGCGGTCGGCGGAGAAGTCGAGGTCATAGGCGCTCCACTGCCCCTGCTCCCAGCGCTTGTAGAGATCCTCGTAGGTGACGTTGTCCATCAGGCTCTGGGACGCGACGCTCATGGTGCTCCTTCGGGCTGGGGGATGGGGGCTGCCTCGCAGGTTAGCGCGACACTGGCTGGTCAGCCAGTTTCGTCGGCGTCTCGATCTCGCGCTTGAGGATCTTGCCGGTCGGGCCCTTGGGCAGCTCGTCGAGAAACCAGACCAGGCGCGGGTACTTGTAGGCGGCGATGCGGTCCTTGACGTAGGCGCTGACCTCCTCGGGGGAGAGCGACTCGCCCTCCATGAGGACAACCGCGGCGCCGATCTCCTCGCCCCACTCGTCGTGCGGCACTCCGACCACGGCCGCTTCGCGGATCTTCGGATGCTCGTAGAGGACCTCCTCGACCTCGCGCGGGTAGACGTTGTAGCCGCCGCGGATGATCAGGTCCTTCTTGCGGTCGACGATGTGGAAGTAGCCGTCCTCGTCGACGCGGGCCATGTCGCCGCTGTGGAACCAGCCGCCGCGCATCGCCTCGGCGGTCGCGTCGGGTCGCCGCCAGTAGCCCTTCATGATGTTGTGGCCGCGGATGACGATCTCGCCGACCTCGCCCTGGGGAACCTCTGCGTCGTCCTCGTCGACGACCTTCATCTCGACCCCTTCGATCGGGGTGCCGATCGAGCCGGCCTTGCGCTCGCGGTCGGGGTGGTTGGAGCAGGCGACCGGCGAGGTCTCCGAGAGGCCGTAGCCCTCCATCACCTTCGCCCCGAAGGCGTCTTCGAAGCCGCGCAGCACCTCGACCGGCATCGAGGCGCCGCCGGTGATGCAGGTGCGCAGGGCGGAGGTGTCGTAGCTCTCGCGCTCGGGGTGGTGGAGGAGCGCGCCGAACATCGTCGGCACGCCGTAGAAGTGGGTGACGCGGTCGCGCTGCATCGTCGCCAGCGCCTCGCCGGGGTCGAATTTGGGCACCAGGGTGAGGCAGGCGCCGACTTTCAGCGAGGCGTTCATCGCCACCGTCTGGCCGAAGGAGTGGAAGAGCGGCAGGGCGCCGAGGACGACGTCGCCAGGCTGGATCTCGCTCGTCGTGCGGGCGCTCACGTCCGCGTTGCGCAGGAGGTTGGCGTGGGTCAGCTCGGCTCCCTTCGGCTTGCCGGTCGTCCCCGAGGTGTAGAGGATCACCGCCGTGTCGCCATCCTCCGTCTCCACCACCCCCGTTCGACTGTTCCTTTTCGTCGCTATCCGACGAAAAGGAACAGCTGAATCGTGTTTGGCGAGGAGTGCGGCGAAGGTCTCGGGCTCGACCTCGATCGGGTTGGCGGCGGCGTCTTCGGCGCCGGCCCGCGCCTCCGCGGCGAAGCCGTGCCAGGCGAGCAGCAGCTTCGCCCCCGAGTCCTCGAGGTAGAAGGCGATCTCGCGCCGCTTCAGCAGCACGTTCATCGGCACGACGATCGCCCCCGCCCGCAGCACCCCGTAGTAGGCGACGGGGAACTCCGGCACGTTGGGCAGCATCACGCCGACCCGGTCGCCCCGCTCGAGGCCCCGCTCCCGCAGCAGCGCCGCCAGCCGGGCGCTGCGCTCGTCGAGCTCGCCGTAGCTCAGCTCGACCGCGCCCAGGCGAATCGCCGGCGCGTCGGGAGAGCGCGCCGCGCTCTCGGTGAGTGTCGAAGCGAGGTTCGTCCCCATGACCCGGGCTCAGCATAGACGCCGACCGCGGCTCTAGCATCGGCTGCGATGAGCTTCCTCGACCTGACGCTGCAGGCGACCGTCTCGCTCGTCTTCCTGATCGATCCGTTCACCCGCGCGGTCTTCTTCCGCCTGTTGACCGAGAACGAGCCGGATCGGCGGCCGGAATACGTCGTCAAGCTGATGACGACGATCGCGATCCTGCTCGGCGGCTCGGCGCTGATCGGCAAGCAGCTGCTCGACCTGATCGGCATCGACCTGAACGCGTTCGGGATCGTCGGCGGCGTGGTCCTGGTCCTGATGGGCTTCGAGATGCTGCTCGGGGGCGAGCCGAGCCGCGCCCAGGGCGGCGAGGCGGCGCGCGAGGAGGAGCGCCCGCCGAGCGCCGCCGACCAGATCGTCGTCCCCTACGCGATCCCGTTCATGGCCGGTCCCGGAGCGATCACCGCGGTGATCACGATCGCCTCCTCGAGCAGCGGCTGGGACGGCGTCTGGGCGGCGCTGATCGCGGTCGCGGTGGTCGTCGCGCTGATCCCCGTCGGCCACCTCTACCTGGTCAAGAAGATGAACTTCTCCGAGCAGACGATGAGCCTGATGACCAAGTTCGGCGGCCTCCTGGTGGCGACGATCGGCACCCAGCTGCTGCTCTCCGGCATCAAGGGCTACTTTGGCATCTGAGGCGCGGCTTCAGCCGAGCTTCGGGCTCTGCCAGGGCTGAGCGAGGCGGTTCGCCAGGTCCTCGGCCAGGCCCTCGATCGGGACCCTCGTCTGCTCCAGGGAGTCGCGGTCGCGCAGGGTGACCGTGCCGTCCTCCATCGTCTGGTGGTCGACGGTGACGCCCCAAGGGGTGCCGATCTCGTCCTGGCGGCGGTAGCGCTTGCCGATCGAGCCGCCCTCGTCGAACTCGGCGGGGACGCGCCGGCGGACCTGCTCGAAGACCTCGCGCGCCTTCTCCGCCAGGCCGTCCTTGGAGACCAGCGGCAGCACCGCGGCCTTGACCGGGGCGAGGCGGGGATGGAGGCGCAGCACCGTGCGCTCGCGCCCCTCGACCTCCTCGACCTCGTAGGAGTCGACGAGGAAGGCGAGGGTCGCCCGGTCGGCGCCCGCCGCCGGCTCGATCACGTGGGGCACGTAGCGCTCTTTGGTCTGCTGGTCGAAGTACTCGAGCTTCTCGCCGCTGAACTTCGTGTGCTGCTTGAGGTCGAAGTCGCCGCGGTTGGCGATCCCCTCCAGCTCCGACCAGCCGATCGGGAAGAGGTACTCGATGTCGCTGGTCGCCGAGGAGTAGTGGGAGAGCTCCTCGGGGCCGTGCGCGCGCACGCGCAGGAATTCGGGCCGGATTCCCAGCTCGGTGTACCAGCGCTCGCGCTCCTCCATCCAGGCCCGGTGCCACCTTTCGGCTTCGGCCGGCGGGACGAAGAACTCCATCTCCATCTGCTCGAACTCGCGCGTGCGGAAGATGAAGTTGCCCGGCGTGATCTCGTTGCGGAAGGACTTGCCGATCTGGGCGATGCCGAAGGGCGGCTTCTTGCGGGCGAAGCTCATCACGTTCTTGAAGTTGATGAAGATGCCCTGCGCGGTCTCCGGCCGCAGGTAGACCTCCGAGCCCTCGTCGGCGACCGGCCCGACGTGGGTCTCGAACATCAGGTTGAACTGGCGCGGCTCGCTCAGCTCGCCGCCGCACTCCGGGCAGCGCAGCTCCGCCTCGGGGTCGCCGCCCTCGGCCTCGACCGCCTCGCGCAGATGGTCCTCGCGCCAGCGCCGCTTGCACTTGCCGAGGCACTGGACGAGCGGATCGGTGAAGCCCTCGAGGTGGCCCGAGGCCTCCCAGACGCGCGGGTGCTGGAGGATCGCCGAGTCGAGCGCGACGACGTCGTCGCGGTCCTGCAGCATCGCCCGCCACCACTCGGCCTTGACGTTGTTCTTCAGCAGCACGCCGTAGTGGCCGTAGTCGTAGGTCGAGCCGAGCCCGCCGTAGATCTCAGACGAGGGGAAGACGAAGCCGCGCCGCTTGCACAGCGCGACGATCTCCTCCATTGTCGTCTCGGTCGCGGTCTCCTGCCCGCCGTCAGCCATGCCGGAACCGTACCGGCTGCGATAATCCGCGCGCCCGATGCCGATCTACGAGTACAAGTGCGCCAACGGCCACGTCTTCGACGTGATCCAGAGGATGAGCGACGAGCCGCTGACCGAGTGCCAGGAGTGCGGCGCCCCGGCCGAGCGCGTCCTGCACCCGGTGGCGATCCACTTCAAGGGCTCGGGCTTCCACAACACCGACTACAAGACGAAGAAGGCCGGCGCCGCGGGCGGCGAGTCGAAGGACGGCGGCGGCGAGTCCAAGGACGGCGGCGGCGAGTCGAAGAGCGACTCGAAGCCCTCGGAGAGCAAGCCGAGCGACTCGAAGGCCGCCGCCGCGGCCAGCGACTAGCCCATCAGCTTCTTGACCGCGCGGCGGCGTTCGGAGTCGGGCACTTCGATCGAGCCTCCGGGACCGGGCGAGCAGCCGGAGTTCGCCCCGGCGCAGAGCACGTCGGCCTTGCTTTCGCCGCCGATCGCCGCCGAGAGGATCAGCTGCGGCATCGTGAAGAAGCCCATGTCGCTGACGAAGGCCTTCGGCGCGTCCCAGCCGATCATCGGGCCGTGGATGAAGTTGTAGGGCAGGCGCAGCGGGTCGGTGAGGCGGTCCTTGATCCCGGCGATCACCGCCTGCTGGGCAGCCTCGCGATCGAAGTCGCTGTAGCCGAGCGTGTAGGCGCTGCGGCCCGGGCCCGGGCATTCGCTCGGCTCGCGGATGCGCGAGTAGATCAAGGCCTTTTCGCCGTCGAGCGTGTTCTCGCCCTTGCCCAGCCGCAGCGTGAAGCCGCCCTGGCCACCGCCGGCGCCGCCGGAGATGTCGGCGCAGATCTTGTGCGGCACGTTCACCTTCACGCCGCCGACCGCGTCGATCAGGTCTTCGAAGCCGGTGAAGTCGACGATCGCGACGTGGTCGATTTCGACCCCGAGGAAGTCTTCGACCGCTTCGATCTGCGCCGCGGCGCCGCCGAAGGAGTAGGCGGCGTTGATCTTCTGCGGGCTCTGCCCGGGGATTTCGGCGTAGCTGTCGCGCGGGATCGAGAGTTTGCGGAAGGCGCCGCCGCCGGCGCGGATCAGCATCAGCGTGTCGGCGCGGTATTCGCCGGCTTCGCAGCCGTCGTGCGGAGCGTCGCCGTGCGACTGCTGTTCGAAGCACTTCTGCTTGTGGGGCGCGCCGGGCTCCTTGGTGTCGGGCGGGCGGGCATCCGTGCCGAGCACGAGGATCGTCTGCGCGCTGGGCAGCAGGAAGGGGTTGCCGTGCAGCTTCGACTTCGCTTCCCCGGAGAGCTTGAAGGCCTGGATCTGGGCGGAGACGGCGAAGGCGAGGAAGCTGAGCAGGACCCAGCCGAGCGCCGCGATGCCGATCCATTTCAGCGCCCGGCGCATGCCTGGGCGGGGGCCGCGGGGGCGGCGCCGGCCGCGCTCGCGCCCTGGCGCGCCCGGGCGCCCGGGCGGCTTCGGAGCCCCCGACCCCCGCTCGCGCAGGCTCGGTAGCTCGGGCTTGCGCAGGCGCGAGAAGATCCCCCGCCGGGCCTTGTAGACCTTGTAGTCGGGCGGGCCCTGCGGCCGCTGTTCTCCGTTGCCTGCCATGAAAGAGTTAGGGATCATGCCGACTCAGCCGGAAGCGATAGGCGTCGACCTGGGCGGCACCAAGATGCTGCTCGGCGTCCTCGACCAGGACTCGAAGACAGTCTGGGAGAGTCGCGAGCGCTCCGCCGGGGAGAGCGAGGAGGAGCTGGTCGAGCTGCTCGTGCGCGAGATCGAGGCGGCGCGCGCCGCGCGCCCGGGCGTGCGGGCGGTCGGCATGGGCATCCCGGCGACGATCGACCACGACAGGGGCGTGGCGATCGGCGCGGTCAACCTGCCGATCGCCGACCTGCCGATCCGCGACCTGGTGCGGGAGCGCACCGGCCTGCCGGCCTTCGTCGACAACGACGCCAACGTCGCCGCGCTCGCCGAGCACCAGCTCGGCGCCGCCCGCGGCGCCCGCAACGCGGTGATGCTGACGATCGGCACCGGGATCGGCGGCGGCCTGATCCTCGGCGGCGAGGTCTACCGCGGCGCTACCGGCGCCGGCGCCGAGCTGGGCCACGTGGTGATCCAGATGGACGGCCCCGCCTGCCAGGGCAACTGCCCCAACCACGGCTGCGTCGAGGCGCTCGCCTCGGGGACCGCGCTCGGTCGCGAGGGCGCGGCGGCGGCCGAAAGCCACCCCGAGTCGGCGCTCGGCAGGCTGCACGCGGAAGGCGAGCCGGTCGACGGCAAGGCGGTGACGCTGGCCGCCCAGGCGGGCGACGAGGTCGCGATCGGCGTCTTCGAGCTGATCGGCACGCGGCTCGGCGTCGCCCTCGCCAGCTTCGCCAACGTCTTCGAGCCGGAGACGATCGTGATCGGCGGCGGCGTGATCGCCGCCGGCGACCTGCTGCTCGATTCGGCCCGGCGCGAGCTCGCGGCGCGGGCCCTGAGGCCGATGAACTCGATCCCGGTCGTCGCGGCCGAGCTGGGTGAGGACGCGGGCATGATCGGCGCCGCCGCGATGGCGCGGATCGAGCTGGAGAAGACGGAGAAGGCGAGCTGATGCCGGGGTCGCTGATCGTCTGCCCGACCCCGATCGGCAACCTCGACGACATCACGATCCGCGTCCGCGACGCCCTGGTCGCAGCCGATTTCGTCGCCTGCGAGGACACGCGGCGAACCGGCGGCCTGCTCGACAAGCTCGGCATCCGCCCGGCGCCGCCGCTGGTCTCGATCCACGAGGGAAACGAAGCCGCGCGCGCGGTCGAGCTGGCGCAGCGGGTCGAACGCGGCGACGTCGTCGCGCTCGTCTCCGACGCCGGCATGCCGGCGATCTCCGACCCCGGCTTCCGCCTGATCCGCCGCTGCATCGACCGCAACCTCGAGGTCACGGTCCTGCCGGGCCCCTCGGTCGTGCCGGCGGCGCTCGTCGCCTCCGGCCTGCCGACCGACCGCTGGCGCTTCGAGGGCTTCCTGCCGAAGCGCTCGGGCGAGATGGAGCGGGTGCTGCGCTCGACCGAGACCGTCGTCGCCTTCGAGTCGCCGCGCCGGGTCGGCGACTCGCTCGCGGCGCTGGCGGCGATCGCCCCGGACCGCCCGGCGGCCGTCGTCCGCGAGCTGACCAAGATGCACGAGGAGGTCTCGCGCGCCACCCTGGCCGAGCTGGCGCGGCGCTTCCGCGGCGACGTCAAGGGCGAGATCGTGCTGGTGATCGCGCCCGCCTCCTCCGATGACCACGGACAGGACGTCGCCTTCGCCGTCGACGCGCTGCGCCACCTGGTCCAGTCGGGCGCCCGCCCGCGCGCCGCCGCCAGCGTCGTCGCGGCCCTCACCGGCACCCGCGCCAACGACCTGTACCGCGCCCTCACCGGCCGCGAGCCGCGCCGGTAGCCTGGCGAACGCCGTGTCCTACTACGTCACCACGCCGATCTACTACGTCAACGCCGAGCCGCACCTCGGGCACGCCTACTCGACGATGGCGGCCGACGTGCTCGCCCGGCACATGCGCCAGCGCGGCGAGGACGTGTTCTTCCTCACCGGCACCGACGAGCACGGCGAGCCGATCGAGTTGGCCGCCGAGCGCGAGGGGATCTCCCCGCAGGAGCTGGCCGACCGCAACGCGGCCAAGTTCGAAGCGCTGCTGCCGATCATCGACGCCAGCAACGACTTCTTCATCCGCACCTCGGACCCCCGCCACGGCGAGCGGGTCGCCGAGATCATGCAGCGCGTCTACGACAACGGCTGGGTGACCAAGGGGACGTATGAGGGCTGGTACTGCCCCCGCTGCGCCGACTTCAAGACCGAGCGCGAGCTCGGTCCGGGGCAGACCTGCCCGATCCACGAGATCGCGCTGGAGAAGGTGCGCGAGGAGAACTGGTTCTTCCGCCTCTCCGCCTTCCAGGCCCAGCTCGAAGGCCTCTACGAGGAGCGCCCCGACTTCGTCGTGCCCGAGTTCCGTCGCAACGAGGCGGTCGCCTTCGTCGAGCAGGGGCTGGAGGACGTCTCGCTCTCGCGGCCGAAGCTGAAGTGGGGGATGCGCCTGCCCTGGGACCCCGAGCAGCGCATGTACGTGTGGTTCGACGCGCTGCTCAACTACGTCACCGCGCTCGGCTTCGCCCGCGAGGGCGAGGACCTGACGGCGCGCTACTGGCCCGCCGACCTGCACGTGATGGCCAAGGACATCCTCAAGTTCCACGCGGTGATCTGGCCGGCGCTGCTGTGGGCCGCCGACCTCGAGGCGCCGAAGCGGATGGCGATCCACGGCTACCTGCTGATGGGCGAGAAGAAGATGTCGAAGAGCCTCGGCAACGTGCTCGACCCGTTCGAGGTCATCGAACGCTTCGGCGCCGACGCGCTGCGCTTCTACTGCTTTCGCGAGGTCAGCTTCGGCCAGGACGGCTCGATCTCGACCGCCGGCTTCGAGGCGCGCTACGAGACCGAGCTGGCGAACGACTTCGGCAACCTGGCGAGCCGCGTGCTGGCGATGGTCGACCGCTACCGCGACGGCGTCGTGCCGCCGGCCCAGGTCGACGCGGTGCTCGAGGAGGACTTCGAAGGCGCGGTCGGGAGCTTCAGCGAGCTGCTCGACCGGGCCGAGCTGAGCCAGGCGCTGGAGCAGGCCTGGAAGCTGGTCCGCCGCCTCAACCGCTACGTCGAGGAGACCCGCCCCTGGGAGCTGGCGAAGGACGAGGCCGACCCCGAGCGGCTCGACGAAGTCCTCTACAACCTCTGCGAGGGCCTGCGGGTGACGACCCTGCTGCTGCTGCCCTACCTGCCGCGCACGGGAGAGCAGCTGCTCGACGCGCTGGGCGAGAGCTCACGCGAGCTGAGCGAGCTCGGCGCCCGCCCCGGCGGCCAGTCCGTCGAACGCGTGCCGCCGCTCTTCCCGAAGATCGAGGCGCCGGCCTAGCGAGCGCGCAGGCCTAGGCGGCGGCGCCAATCGCGCGCGTTGAAGGCGCGGGAGACGCGTCCCACGAGGCCGCGGCGGGACTTGGTGTACGGGTACCAGACCGGTTCGCGCCTGCCGCCGAAGCGGTGGACGATCACCGACTCCGGCCGGCAGTACTTCTTGATCCCGTGCTCGCCGTGGCGGAAGCCGACTCCCGACTCCTTCCAGCCCCCCATCGGCACGTCCATCAGGACGTAGTTGACGATCACGTCGTTGACGTTGACCGCACCGCACTCGATCCGCCGGCCCAGTCGCTCTGCCCGCCCCTTCTCGCCGAAGACCGAGGCCGCGAGGCCGTAGCGGGTGTCGTTGGCGTGGCGCAGCGCCTCCTCGGCGTCGCGCACCTTCATCACCCCGACGACCGGGCCGAAGGTCTCGTCGCGCATCACCTTCATCGAGTGGTCGACGTCGACCAGCACCGTCGGCTCGTAGTAGTCGCCCGGCCCCTCGACCGCCCTGCCGCCGGTCAGCGCCCGCGCGCCCTTCTCGAGCGCGTCGGCGACGTGCGCTTCGACCACCGCGCGCTGGTTCGGCGAGGTCATCGCCCCGACGTCCTTTTCGGGCGTCTTGCCGTCGGCGCCCTGGCGCAGCGCGCCGACTTCCCTGGTCAGCTTGGCGACGAACTCGTCGTAGACGGGCTCCTCGACGTAGATCCGCTCGACCGAGAGGCAGACCTGGCCGGAGTTGAACATCGAGCCCCAGGTCGCGGCGTTTGCGGCGCGGTCCAGATTGGCGTCGTCGAGCACGATCATCGGGTCCTTGCCGCCGAGCTCGAGGCTGACCGGGGTCAGCGTCTCGGCCGCGCGCGCCATCACCTTGCGCCCGGTCCGGTCCGAGCCGGTGAACTGGACGTAGTCGACGCTGTCGACCAGCGCCCCGCCGGCCTCGCCGGCGCCGTGCACGCAGGCGAACACGTCCGGCCCGCCGATCTCCTCGCGCCAGGCGCGCACGATCTCGTCGATCCCCAGCGGCGTGAACTCCGACGGCTTGACGACCACGGCGGCGCCGGCCTGCAGGGCCGGCAGCGCGTCGCCCAGCGCCAGCGCCAGGGGGAAGTTCCAGGGGCTGATGACGCCGACAACGGGGTAGGGCCGGTACTGCACCATCAGCTTCTTCGAGGCCATCAGCGGCGAGTGCGGCCGCACCGTCTCGTCGCCGATGAACTTGGCCGCCTTCTTGCCGTAGAAGTTGATCAGGTCGGTGAGGTAGTAGACCTCGGTGCCGGTGTCGGCGCGGACCTTGCCGGTCTCCGCCTGCATCGTGTCGGCGATCCGCTCGCTGTTGTCGAGCATCCAGTCGCGCAGCCTGCCGAGCCAGCGGTAGCGCCCCTCGACCCCCAGCGCCTCCCACTCGGGCTGGTTGGCGCGCACCCGGGCGACGACCTCGGCGACGCGCTCGGGGGAGTCGATCGCGACGCTGCCGACCGGTTGCCCGTTGGCCGGGTTGACGACCTCGATCCGCTCGCTTGCCGCCTGGTCATACATTGGCTGGCCAGCCAGGATAGCCGCTAACGATTCGCTTCGGTCGGGGGTTCCGGCGCGGGCACGACTTCGCCGTTGTCCTTGACGACGACTTCCGGCGGGACGTCGGAGATCTTCACGGCGAAGGAGCCGCCCGCTTCGACCCCGTGGGCGGCCTCGGCCCTGGTTTCGTCGGTGAGACCGGCGCCGATCGCGTAGAGGAGCTTGTAGCTGCCCGATTTGACCGCGCTCAGCTTCCAGATCGCTTCGGTCGTCTCGCCGGGCTTCAGCGGGCCGAAGGCGAAGGTCTTCGCTTCCGCGGTTTCGGCGCCCCCCGGCTCGCTGGAGCCGGCGAGCTTGGGGTAGCCCTGCGCCAGCGACCAGATCGGCCGGTCCGGCTGGGCGATCCCCGGAGCGGGGTCGCGGTAGCCGAAAGGCAGCGGGGAGTTGCGCGACGCCCTGCTGCCGCCGGTGATCGAGACCGTCAGCGAGGGCAGCGCCTTGGAGCCGGTGTTGCGAACCCCGAGCCGCAGCAGGCTCGTCTCGCCGAGCCGCTGCTTCGGCGGGAACTCGGCCCTGACCACCTTCACGCGGTAGGCGCCGGCGGCCTCGCCCGAGTCGCTCGATTCGCCGCCGCCGCAGGCAGCGAGCAGAAGCGCCGCCGCGAGGGCGGCGGCGCCGGCCGCGAGCGCGCCGCCGCGAGAACCCGCCGCCGATGTCTGCGAATCCCCCCCGAAGGCTCCAAAGCGGCCCGAACATACCACGGGCATTTTGATCTCAACACTCGGCTAACGGAGGCCGCTGGCGCATCCCATAGACTCGGCTCGGAGGAGAGAGTGGAAGCAGCCGCATCGATAGGCAAGAGGTTCGCCCCCGCGAAATCGTTCTTCGAACAGGTCGGGGACATGATGATCCTGACCGCGCGCACGATGGTCTCCGCCGTGCGGCCGCCCTACCCGTACGGCGAGGAGTTCATCGGCCAGTTCCTCTTCGCCCTGCAGCTCTGCTGGTTCCCGCTGCTGGTCTCCACCGTCGCCTTCGGCTTCGGCGCGCCGGGGCTGCAGGCCGCCAACTTCCTCATCGCTGTTCGGGGCGCTGGACCGGCTCGGCGGCTTCTTCGTGCTCGCCTCGATCCGCGAGTTCGCCCCCTTCGTCACCGCGGTCGTCGTCGCCGGCGTCGCCGGCACGGCGATCACCGCCGACCTCGGCGCGCGCAAGATCCGCGAGGAGCTCGACGCCCTCCAGGTGCTCGGCGTCGACCCGATCAAGAACCTGGTCGTGCCGCGCTTCCTGGCGCTGATGGTGATCACCGGCCTGCTCGACATCTACGCATTGCTCTTCGGCATCAGCGGCGGCATCCTCGCCGAGCTCCTCTACAACCAGCCGCTCGGCGGCTTCTTCGCCACCCTGTTCACCAACGCCTCGATCACCGACCTCTGGGGCTCGGTGATCAAGTGCACGCTGTTCGGCGCGATCATCTCGGTCGTCTGCTGCTACAAGGGGATGACCGCCTCCGGCGGCGCCGCCGGCGTCGGCCGCGCCGTCAACCAGGCCGTCGTCATCTCCTTCATGGGCGTCTTCGCCTTCAACTACGCCTTCACCCAGACGCTGCTGGCGACCAATCCCGAACTGCAGACGTGATGCGCGCTGATGAACGCCTGGCTCGAAGTCCCGCGCGGCTGGCTCGACTCCTTCGGCGAGATCGCCCGCTTCGGCTCGCGCGTGGCCGGCCTCGTCTACTCGGGGCCGCGTGCTGCGCTTCTTCGGCGAGAGCCTGCGCCAGGCCGGCATCCTGATCCTCGGCTCGGCGGTGATCATCTGGGGCCTCGTCTTCATCCTCGGCCTGCAGTGCGGGATCGAGGGCGCCTACCTGCTGCGCGCCCAGGGCGCCCCCGCCTACGCCGGCGTCTTCTCCGCCTGGTGCGACCTGCGTGAGATCATGCCCTACGCCTTCGGCTACATGCTCTCGGCCAAGGTCGGCACCGGGATCGTCGCCGAGCTCGGCGCGATGCGGATCTCCGACGAGATCGACGCGCTCGAGGTGATGGGCGTGCCGCCGGTCACCTTCCTCTGCGCGACGCGCCTGCTCGCCGCCTGGATCGCCTTCCCGTTCATGTACCTGGTCGGGATCGGGATCATGTACTTCGCCAGCTACCTGGCGGTGGTCGAACAGATCGGCGACGTCTCCTCCGGCGGCTACCTGCTGATCTTCTGGATGTTCCAGAACCCGCCCGACCTGATCTTCAGCCTGATCAAGGGCATGTTCATGGCGACGGCGATCGTGATGGTCGGCTGCTACTACGGCTACACCGCCTCGGGCGGGCCGGTCGGGGTGGGGACGGCGACCGCCAAGTCGATGGTCCTCAACATCGTTCTAGTGCACATCATCGGGATGCTCGGCACCCTGGTCTTCTGGGGCGCCAACCCGCGAGCTGCCGATAGGAGGCTGAGTACGCTTATGTCGATGGACGAGACGAGCCAGGTACGGGACGAGGAACGGGGGGAGGCGCTGGCCGCGGAGGCCGCCGCCGAGCCGGCGCCGAGCGGTCCCTACGTCAGCGAGGACGGGGCGACGATGGGCAAGGACTTCGTCATCCCCGGCGTCGATCCCGCCGAGGCCGATCCCTACCGCTACCACACCGGGCGCAAGCGCGATCACGGCGGCACCGACGCGATCGAGATCATCGACCTGGTCAAGCAGTTCGGCCGCGCCCGCATCCTGAATGGCGTCAATCTCGGCCTTCCCGACGACCAGATCTCGATGGTGCTGGGCCCCTCGGGCACCGGCAAGAGCGTGCTGATCAAGCACATCGTCGGCCTGCTCCACCCGGACTCCGGCGACGTGCTCGTGCACGGCGAATCGATTCCCTCGATGACCGACGACGAACTGTTCGACGTGCGCAAAAAGTTCGGCCTGCTGTTCCAGGACGGGGCGCTGTTCGGCTCGATGAACATCTACGACAACACGGCCTTCCCGCTGCGCCAGCACACCGACAAAGGCGAGGAGGAGATCGGCGAGATCGTCAACCGCCGGCTCAAGGAGGTCGGCCTCGTCGAGGCGATCTACAAGATGCCGAACGAGCTCTCCGGCGGGATGCGCAAGCGCGCCGGCTTCGCCCGCGCCCTGGTTCTCGACCCGGCGATCGTCATGTTCGACGAGCCCGACTCGGGGCTCGACCCGGTGCGCACGGCGCTGCTCTGCGAACTGATCCGTGAGGTGCATGCCGAGCAGGGCGGCTGCTACCTGATCATCAGTCACGACCTCAACACCGCGCGCCGCGTTCCCGACTTCCTCGCCGTGCTCTGGAACGGTCAGATCGTCGAGTCCGGCCCCAAAGAGGAACTGTTCGACTCCGAGAACCAGTTCGTGCACCAGTTCCTCAACGCTGACGTAACCGGCCCGCTCTCGATGGATTGAGCTCGGTCGCCGCCTGGGCGGTCCGCCATGCACGGGCGCTGCTGGTGGCCGCGGCTTTCGTCGCCGTGGGGGCGGGGATAGCTGCAACGCGGCTGCCGACGGACGCGGGCACCGACACGCTGGTCGACTCGGATTCTGCGAGTTATCGGGCGACGCAGGCGGTCAAGAGGGAATTCGGGGAAGAACCGATTGTCGTTCTTGCGGAGGGAGATCTTCAGAAGATCGTCCTGACGGCGAACCTGGGGCGGCTGCTGCGACTGGAGGGGTGTCTCTCGGGGAAGCCGCCGAAGGGGGCCAGGCCGTTGCCGGGGCCGTGCGCGGAGCTGGCCGAAGAGGACCCGGTGCGCTCGCTGGCGGGGCCGGCCACCTTCCTCAACGAGGCGACGATCCAGATCCAGCGCCAGCTCGAACGGCTGGTCGCCAGCGTGCCGCCGGAAAAGCTGCGCGAAGTGCTGCTTCAGCTCGCCGCGCAGTACGGGATCACCAGCACGCCCAGCCTCTCCAACCCGAACTTCCTCGCCGCGATCGTCTTCGACATAAAAAAGGCCAGGGGGACCCCCAAGGCCAAGCTGGCGTACCTATTCCCCAACCGCGACTCGGCTCAGATCGTCCTGCGCCTGCGCTCCGACCTGAGCGAAGCCGAACGCCACCGGGCGATCGAAACGATCAGGGCCGTCGTGCGCGACCCTGTGGCTCGGAAGCGGTGCGAGTTCAAGGGCAAGCCCGAGCGCTGCTTTCAGCTGCACGGGGCGAAGTACGCGATCTCCGGCGTGCCGGTCGTCGTCGACGCGGTTACCAGGGCGCTGAAGGACGCGCTTCTGGTGCTGCTCGGCGTCGCCGTGGTCGTGATGGCGATCACCCTGCTGCTCGTCTTCCGCAGCCGCTGGCGGCTGCTGCCGCTCGCGCTCGCCCTTGCCGCCGCGGCGATCACCTTCGGCCTCTTCGGCCTGCTCGGCGGCTCCCTGACGATGGCCTCGATCGCCGTGCTGCCGATCCTCGTCGGCCTCGCCGTCGACTACGCGATCCAGCTCCAGGCGCGCTACGACGAGGCGGTTTCGCTCGGCGCGAGCCCTGGCGTCGACGCCGCGCGGCTGGCGGCCTCCGGTGGCGGGCCGGCGATCGCGACGGCCTGCCTGGCGACCGCCGCCGGATTCCTTGCGTTGCAGCTCTCGCCGGTGCCGATGGTGCGCGGGTTCGGGCTGCTGCTCGTCGGCGGGGTCGCGATCGCCTTTGCGGTGGCGTTCGTGGCAGGTTTTGCCGCGCTTGGGCTCAGGCGGGGGGCGGGACCGCCGGGTGCCCCTCCGGGTGCTGGGTTTTTCGCCTCTGAGTTCTTTGGCCGTCCGAGGGCGTGGTTGGGGCGAAAAAGAGGACGCCGCACCGCTGCGGGGCACCCGGCACTCCCGCCCATCGTCACTCAGATACTCGCAACGGCGCAAACGTATCCCCTCAGGGTCCTGGCGATTGGCCTTGCTCTAGCGGTCGTCGGTTGGGGGCTCGGCACTCAGATCGAAACTCAGACGGACATCGCCAAGCTCGCGCCGCAGAACGTCCAAGCGGTGAAGGAACTGAAGGAGCTTCAGAGCGCTACCGGGGTGTCGGGGGAATTGGAGGCGCGGGTTACGGCGCCGGACCTGACCGATCCGGCCACCATTCGCTGGATGGCCGCGTTTAAGCGACGGGCGTTGGCGGCTGGGGGGTTTGAAGGGGAGAATGCGAGCTGCCAGGAAGCGGAAATCTGCCCGGGGCCGGCGCTGTCGGACTTCGTCACCGGCGGGGGGTTGACGGCGGGCTCGGGAGGGCCGCTGACGCGCAAGGGCATCCGCGCGGCGCTGGGGCAGATTCCCGCCTACGACCTGCGTCAGGTGGCGACCGTCGACCCGAAGACGGGGTTGCCCTCTGGCACGGCCCTGATCGGGTTCGGGATCCGGGCGCAGTCGCTGGATTCCCAGCAGGGATTGATCGAACGGGTGCGCGACGCGGTCGGGGAGCCGGGGACGAAGGGCGGGCCACCGCCGGGGGTGCGCGTCGAGCTAGCCGGGCTGCCGGTGATCGCGGCGCAAGCGGCTTCGGACCTCGACGGCAGCCGCTACCTGCTCACCGCCGCCGGTCTGCTCGCCGTGGCGCTGGTCCTCCTGCTCGTCTACCGGTCCTGGAGGCGGGCGCTCGTGCCGCTCGTCCCGATCGTCATGGCTACCGGCTGGTCGGCGCTGGCGCTGTGGCTCACGCGGGTGCCGCTCAACCCGATGTCGGCGGCGCTGGGGGCGTTGACGATCGCGATCGCGACCGAGTTCAGTGTGATCCTCGCGGCGCGGTTCCGGCAGGAGCGCGGCGCTGGGCGCGATGTCGCCGCGGCGCTGGAGGCGACCTACGCGCGCACCGGGGCGGCGGTGCTGGCATCCGGCGTCACCGCGATCGCCGGGTTCGCGGTGCTGATCGCCAGCGACGTGGGGATGCTGCGTGCGTTCGGCTTCGTCACCGTGATCGACCTCGCTGTCGCGCTGCTCGGCGTCGTCGTCGCGCTGCCGGCCGCGCTCGCCTGGTCGGAGGGGCGGTCCGGGCGGTGAGGGACCGCTACGCGGTCGTCGTCGGGCTGATCTTCGTCGCGATCGTCGTCGTCGCGCTGGTCCACGGCGTGCCGGGCGGGGGGGAGACGCTCGGGCTCGACAGGCAGGAGGCGCGCTGGCCGCTGCCGGAGTTCGCGGTCCCCAACGCCGCCGGCGGGTTGGAAGGCGACGCCAACGTCGCCCAGGACGACTGCTCGACCGCTGAGGTTCCATGTCCGGCCGGCGATCGGCGGGCGCCGGCCTGCCGGATCCGCACGCCCGGGGCGATCCGCGTCTGCGACCTCTTCGAGCGGCCGCTGCTGATCTCATTCTGGTTCAGCAAGGGAGGCGACTGCGTCGCCCAGCAGGACGTCGTCAGCCGCGTCTACCGGCGCTACCGTGGCCGTGTGCGCTTCCTCTCGCTCGACGTCCGCGACGGGCGCGGCACGGTCCGCGAGCTGATCCGGCGGCGGGGGTGGAGGATGCCGGTCGGTTACGACCGCGACGGCGCCGTCGCCAGCCTCTACCACGTCGGCGGCTGCCCGACCTTCGCCTACGTCTATCCCGGCGGCGCCCTGGAGGGCGCGAGCATCGGCGAGCTCACGGCGCTCCAGCTGGGCGAACGGCTCGACGATCTGCTGCGGTTGAGCCGCGCGGCGGCGGTGAGCGGCGGATGACGCGCGGCCGGGTCGCGCCGCACGTCGCCGCCGAGTTCCCGGGCCTCGGCATCTCCTGGATCGAGGTCGATGCCCGGCCGGGCCGCAGCCCCGAGCCGGTCGAGCGGCGCCTGCGCGAGGCCGCGGACCGCTTCTTCGGCGCCCACGCGATCCACATGCGCGAACGGCCGATCCCCTGGGCCTACCGGGTCTTCTTCCGCCAGATCGGCCTCGACCCCGACCGCACCCGCACACCGGTCGAGCAGCTTGCCCTCGACCGCCTCCAGGACGGGGGCTTCAAGAGCCGCGGCCTGCCTGCCGACGCGCTGACGATCGCCACGATCGAGACCGGGATCGCGCTGCGCGCCTTCGACGTCGCGGGGCTGGACGGACCGCTCTGCATCCGCGACTCCGCGCCGGGCGAGTCGCTGGCGGGCCGCCCCGGCGAGCTCGCCCACGGCACCCTCGTGATCGCCGACGAGCGCGCCCCCGCCGACCTGCTGTTCGGCGCCATCGCCGAGGGCCACGCAGTCACCCGCGACACCCGGCGCGTAGCCGTAGCCGCGATCCAGGTCGACAACGTCCCCGAGATCGCCGTCGACGAGGCCCTCTGGCTGGTCTCGTCGACCCTCTCAGCCGCGTAGGCCGCCGGCCCTGAAGGAGAGGCCGCCGGAGGCGCGCTGGAAGGCGCGGCGCAGGACGTAGAAGGAGATCGCGAAGGCGACGCCCCCGACGACGAGGCAGATGGCGAGAACCTGGCCGGCCAGATAGAAGAGACCGCCGGTGATTAGGACGAAGACGACGCCGGCGAGCAGGGTGGTATGGGAGCGGTAGCCGGCGAAGTGCTCACGCACGGAGACCTCGAGGCCGCCGAGCGCGGCGAGCACGACGCCGACGCCGATTCCTGTCGGATCCTGGCTGACGATGCCGATGACGAGGACGACGATGCCGGCGAGCACCGTCAGCTCGGCGAGGGGGAACTTGCCCCAGGGGGCGGGCGGTCGGTCGTCGGCGGTGCGCCGCCGCTCGGCTCGCTGCGCCCTTTCAGCCTTGCGCTTGGAGCTCAACGGCCGCAAGCCGCCCGGCTAACGGGCATCCGGAGGAGACCTTGACCCGCCACCAGCCCATCAGCATCCCGAGCGGACCTAAGCGGGGACGGGAGTGCCAGTGGCCGCAGCCGGGCTCGCCGACGTCGGCGCGGCTGATCCGCAGCCACTTGTGCGCGGCCGGCGCGGCGAGCATTCTCTCCAGCAGCTCGCGGTTGCGCGTCTCGAGCTCCGCTCGCTCGCGCAGCTTGACGCGCGCCTCGGCGATCCGATCCACCAGCGAGTCCCGAATCGCCTCCAGCTCGTCCAGTCCCAGCACCCTGGGACCGCCGGAAGCTTCCACTCCCGCATCGATTCTGACCCGCGGAAACGCATCCGCAAAGAGCGACGCAAGCTGTCTTTCCAAGCGCCCGATCTGCCGCCGCAACTCAGCCCTCGCCAGCTTCTCGTCGCCACCGACGCGAAGCACATCGCGAGTCCCTTGGTCACACAGAAGCTCCGGCATAACCCGACCCCGAGTGTAGTTCAACCTCAGGGAAGGATCGCAATCGTCACGTTAAGGGACATCCCGGTAGGGCCGGAACGTCTTGTACTTTTTTGGCGCCGCGGCCCGCGGACGACCGCCAAGCGCCCTCAAAAAAGTTAAGTGGAGGCCCTACCGGGATGTCCCTTAACCGGAACAGCCTCGTCAAACAAGGACCGCATCCCGCGACCGCGAGTTGAGCGCGCTCATCAGCAGCGCCCGCTGGCGCGGCGTCAGGCTGCCGATCCGCTTGTTCTCGCTCAGCGCCAGCGTCTGCAGGAGCTTGCGGGCGCGGGTGCGGCCCCAGCGGCGCTGGCTGGTCAGCAGCTCGGCCAGGGTCATGCTCTCGGTCTCCCAGGGGGCGTCCTGGATCACCTCGGCGACGTCGACCTCGCCGCGCCCGATCGACCGCTTCAGCTCCGCCCGGGCGAGCCGCACCCGGTTGGCTCGGGCCAGCGCCTGCATGTGCTGGGGTATCTGCTTCGCGGCCGGGCGCGTCGGGGCAGGGGCGATCGTTGCAGCTGCTTCCACTGGGACTCCTCCCTCTCGGGTTCGTTGACTGGTGCGTGCGCCGGCCGGTGCCTGCCCGGCTCGGTGAGTTGAAGTGCCCGCCGCCCTCCTCCTACCCGGAACGCGCGGCGAGTGGGCAAGCTACGCCCTGGGGGCGGCAAGCGTCAACCCGGAATCGCCGATGCGCTCACGCCCCGGTCGCTAAGAGCATCTTTTTCTCCGCCCGGTTCCCTTGTCCCGAAATGGACAAGCCCGAAACTACCCCCACAGGGGTAGATACAACGCCCGCCTCCTCTGCTCCCGCGTCCGGGGGGGCGACTTACCTTGTGAGGTCAGGGAATTTTTCGATCGTCCGCTCGATCGTCGCCAGCGCCCGGTCGAGGTGCTCGCGCTCGTGGGTCGCCATCAGGCTGGTCCGCAGCAGCGCGCCGCCCGGCGGCACCGCCGGGTGGATCGCGACGTTGGTGTAGACGCCGGCGTCGAACAGCGCCTTCCACAGCAGCACCGCCTGCCAGTCGTCGCCGACGACGACCGGCACGACCGGCGTCGTCGCGACCGAGCCGTCGGGCAGCGTTCCCGGCTCGACGACCTTCAGGCCGAGCTCGCGCAGGCCCTCGCGCAGATACACCGCGTTGCCGAGCAGCCGCTCGAACAGCGCCGGGCCCTCGGCGCGGATCACCCGCAGCGCCGCCAGCGCCGCGCCGACCGCCGCCGGCACCGCCGAGGCGCTGAAGACGAAGGAGCGCGAGGAGATCCGCAAGTACTCGACCACGTCGGCCGGGCCGGCGATGAAGCCGCCGCAGGAGGCGAGGCTCTTGGAGAAGGTCCCCATCCGCAGGTCGACCTCGTCCTCGAGCCCGAACAGCTCGCTGGCGCCGGCGCCCCGCGCGCCGAGGACGCCCGCCCCGTGCGCCTCGTCGACCATCAGCCGCGCCCCGTGGCCGCGGCAGAGCTCGACGATCCGCGGCAGGTCGCAGACGTCGCCCTCCATCGAGAAGACGCCGTCGACGACGACCAGCACGCCGCCGCCGTCCTCGCCCGCCCGCCGCAGCATCTTCTCCAGCTTGTCCATGCGGTTGTGGCGGAAGGGGCGCAGCTTCGCCCCAGACAGCTTGCAGCCGTCGAGGATCGAGGCGTGGTCGCCGGAGTCGCAGACCACCGTGTCGCCCGGCGCGAGGATCGTGCCGATGCAGCCGACGTTCGCCTGGTAGCCGGTGGTGAAGACGATCGCCTCCTCGGTCCCCATCCACTCGGCCAGCTCGCGCTCCAGCTCGACGTGCAGCGGCGTCGTGCCGTTGAGCAGCCGCGAGCCGGTCACTCCCGTGCCGTAGGTCTCCAGCGCGTCGCGCGCCCCCTGCTTGACCCGCTCGTCGCCGGTCAGCCCCAGGTAGTTGTTGGAGCCGAGCATGATCGTCTCGCGGCCCTCCATCTCGACCACCGGGCCGGCCTCGGAGGTGAGCAGGCGGAAGTAGGGCAGGAGGTCGTGCTGCTTGGCCGCTTCGAGCTGCTCGAGCCGGTCATGGCTGCGCGCCTTCTCGAAGACGTCGACGGGGGCCCTCGCGGTTTCGCTCATGGCCGAAAGTGTAGGTTCACGGCGATGGGAGAGCGTGGAGACCCAGCCAGTCCGCTCGCGGCGCGACCTGAAGCGGTTCGTCAAGCTGCCGTATCGGCTGCACCGCGGCAGCCCGCAGTGGGTGCCGCCGCTGAGGCTACGAGCGGATGGAGTTCCTCAGCCGCAGCAGAACCCCTGGTTCGAGCACGGCGAGGCGGAGTACTTCCTCGCCACGGGACGGCGAGCCGGTCGGCCGCGTCAGCGCTCAGGTCGACCAGCCTGCGACGGGTTCCAGGACAGCAAGCGGCGGGATGTTCGGCTTCCTCGAGCTGGAGGACCCCGGGTGGCGATGGCGGCGCTGCTGGCGCGGCCGCGGGCTGGGCTGCGCGAGCGCGGCCGCGAGCGCATGGTCGGCCCGATGGACTTCTCGACGAACGACGAGAGCGGCGTCCTGATCGAGGGCTTCGAGCTGAGCCGCTGATCCTCCAGCCCTGGCAGCCGCCCTATTACCAGCGGCTATGCGAGGGGGCCGGGCTCGGGAAGGCGATGGACCTGCTGATCGTGGTTCCTCGACATGGGCGACTGAAGAGGGCAGCGCTTCGATCCTCAATCGAGCTCGAAGAGGGCGCCCGGAGGAGAAGGGGTGACGATCCGCCGGATGTCGCGCCGCGACATGCGAAGGAGATGGACGGCTTCGCCGAGTCTACAACGCGGCCTGGGCCGAGAACTGGGGCTTCGTCCCCGATCACCGAGGCCGAGGTCGACGTTCCAGCGATCGAACATGCAAGCAGGTGCTCGCGAGGAATGGGCTTCATGGTCGCCGAAAAGGACGGCGAGATGATCGCGATCGCGATCACGCTGCCCGACATCAACCAGGTGCTGAAGAGGATGAAGGGCGGCTGCTGCCGTTCGGCTGGCTGGCACTTCCTCAAGCGCAACGGATCGCCGACCGCGTCCGCGTCGGCTTCCTCGGCGTCAAGCCCGAGCACCGCCACACCGGCGTCGCCGCCGCCTCTACGTCGAGCACTTCGACACGGCCGCCGCTCGCGGCAGAAACACGGGCGAGGCGGGCTGGATCCTCGAGACCAACGGGCCGATGAACCGGGCATCGAAGGCGATGAGCGCCGAGATCGTGAAGAAGGCGCTACGGGGCGCGTGGCTCGACGGGAAGCCGCTCGCATCGCTAAGGTCGGAGCGGGTGAGCGAGTTCGAGCTCGAGCCGGTGCGTGTGCGCGTGGTCGAGCGCGAGCCTTCCAACGCCCTCGCGTTGCGAGAGGCGCGCACGGCGGCGCTGGCGGCCGTCGGCGGCGTGCTCGCGGGGGCGGCGACGGTGGCGACCGTGCGGGCTGTGGCGAAGTCGCCGAAGCGGTTCCTGCCGCGCCGGAGGGATCAGCGCAAGGTCGTCGCCAGCCGCTCGTTCCTCGTGGACGTGCATCTGCTCGGGCGTTGAGCGCGCTCGAGCTCGAGGTCGCGCCGCCCTCGCCCTTTCGCCTGCCGTCCCACAGCAGCGAGGACCGGACGATGTCGGTCCGCGACGGCGTCCTCTCGCGGCTGCTGCGGGTGGGGGAGAGCCCGGTGCTCGTCCGCGCCTGGGAGCCGGGCCGCGGCCGCGTCGCCCTGCGCGCCGAGCCGGTAGACCCCGGGGCGCTGAACGCCCCGCCCTCGCTGCCCGCCTGCGAGAGTCGCCCGGCCGGCGAGGCCGAGTTGCGGCTGGCGCTCGAGCGGATGCGGTTCGCGCTCGGCGTCGACGACGACCTGACGGACTTCTACCGGCGGTTCCGCCGCGACCCGCTGCTCGGGCCGGCGATCCGCCGCCGCCCCTGGCTGCGCCCGCGGCGCCGTCCCTGGGCCTGGGAGGCGCTCGCCTGGGCGGTCGTCAAGCAGCTGATCGAGAGCGAGCGCGCGGCGGCGATCCAGCGCCGCATCGTCGGCCGCTGGGGCGCGCGGCTGGGTCGCGAGCGCGGCGCCCTGCGCGACGTTCCCGGCGCCGCGACGATCGCCGGCCGGGCGCCGGCGGAGCTGGCCGCGCTGGGCCTCTCGCCGGCCCGCTCGATCGCGCTGCGCGCGGTCGCCCGCGAGATCGCCGCGGGGCGCGTGCTTCCCGGCGAGGCCGGCGGCGACGCGCGGCTGCTCGCGATCCCCGAGGTCGGCCCATGGACCGTTCGCTGCCTCGGCCTGTTCGGCCGCGGCGACCCCGACTCGCTGCCGGCCGGCGACCTCGTCTACCTGAAGCTGGTCGGCCGCCTCGCCCGGCTCGGCCGGCGCGCCACCGAAGCTGAGGTGGAGGAGCTCTACGCGCCGTACGAGCCGTTCCGCGGCCTGGCGGGGCTGTGGACGGCAGGCGTGAACGGGTAGCGGCACAGCTTCAAGAAACCCGCCGTTCTGCCGATTAGACGGGCATGGACGCGCAGGGTGGGAGTTCCGGGGGAGCGGACTGGTCGGAGGAGCGCGTCGCCGAGTTCATCGACGAGATCTCCTCGGCCGGCGAGGACTACCGTCGCCTGGTCGAGCGCCTGCCGGCGATCGTCTACTCCTGCGAGCGGGGGGAGCGGGGCCGCTGGCGCTACGTCAGCCCCCAGATCGAGGGGATCCTCGGCTACTCGCCGGAGGAGTGGATGGCCGATGCCGGTCTCTGGGCGAAGCGGCTGCATCCCGAGGACCGCGAGCGCGCGCTCGAGCTGGAGCGGCGCAAGGCCGGCGGCGAGGACGCCGGCAGCCCGCCGATCGACTACCGGATGATCACCCGCGACGGCGCCGTCGTCTGGATTCTCGACGAGGCGGTGCTCGAGCCCGACGGGGAGGGGACTCAGATCTGGCACGGCGTCCTCTACGACATCACCGTGCGCAAGCACGCCGAGCAGGAGCTGCGCCGGGCGGCGGCCCAGCAGGCGGCGGTGGCGCGGCTCGGCCGCTTCGCCCTTCAGGACGGCGACCCGGTCCGCCTCGCCAAGCAGGCGGTGCCGCTGATGACCGAGATCGAGGGTGTCGAGGCGGCCTGCGTCTGGGAGGCGGGCCGCGAGGGTCGCCGCCTCCACCTGCGCGCCGGGCTGGAGGAGCGCGGCGGGGCCGAGCGGCGCGCCTCGGCCGCGCGCGATTCCCACGCCGGCGCCGCGCTGGAGTCGGGCCTGCACGTGATCGTCGACGACTGGTCGGCCGAGCGCCGCTACACGATGCCGCCGGCGCTGCGCCTGCTAGGCGTGCGCAGCAGCCTCGCCGTGCCGATCGCCGGCAGGGAGCGCCCCTACGGCGTGCTCGACATCCACTCGACCGAGCCGAGCCGCTTCACCCCGCAGGACGTCCACTTCGCCCAGGCGTCGGCGAACGTGCTCGCCGACGCGCTCGAGCGCCATGGCGTCGACGAGGCGCTGCGCCACCGCGTCCTCCACGACTCCCTCACCGGCCTGCCCAACCGGCTCAGCTTCGTCGACTCGCTGCGCGACGCGCTGCGCCGCAGCCTCGCCTCGGGCTCGCCGGTGGGCGTCCTCTTCCTCGACCTCGACCGCTTCAAGCTGATCAACGACAGCATCGGCCACCACGCCGGCGACCAGCTGCTGCGCGAGGTGGCGCCGCGCCTGCGCGCCCATCTGCGCCCCGGCGACGTCGTCGCCCGCTTCGGCGGCGACGAGTTCGGCATCATCGTCGACCGCCTCGCCGACGAGGAGGAGGCGCTGGCGATCGCCGACCGGGTCGCGGACGCCTTCTCGGAGCCCTACTCGATGGGCGGCGCCGACCACTTCGTCAGCGCCAGCATCGGCATCGCGGTCGCCCGCTCCACCGGGCGCGAGCCGATCGACCCCGAGCTGCTGATCCGCGACGCCGACGCGGCGATGTACAGGGCCAAGGAGCGCGGCCGCGGCCGCTGCGAGGTCTTCGACGCGGCGATGCGGGCGCGCGCCGCGCGCCGCCTGGATACCGAGCGCGACCTGCGCGGCGCGCTCGACCGCGAGGAGCTCGAGCTGCGCTACCAGCCGGTCGTCGCGCTGGCCAGCGGCGAGATCGTCGGGCTGGAGGCGCTGGTGCGCTGGAACCACCCCGAGCGCGGCCTGCTCGACCCCGCCGCGTTCGTCTCGATCGCCGAGGACAGCGGCCTGATCGAGCCGATCGGGCGCTGGGTGCAGGAGACGGCCTGCCGCGAAGCGCTCGGCTGGCACGAGCTGCACCCCGACCGGCGCCCGCTCGACATCGCCGTCAACCTCTCGGCCCGCCAGGTCGCGCACCGCGACCTCGCCGCCTCGGTGCGCGAGATCCTCGCCCGCACCGGCCTCGACCCGGTCAACCTGCGGCTCGAGGTGACCGAGAGCGTCCTGGTCGAGGAGTCGGCCAGCGCCGCGGCGACGCTGGAGGCGCTCAGCGAGCTCGGCGTCCGCCTCGTGCTCGACGACTTCGGCACCGGCTACTCCTCGCTCGCATACCTCAACCGCTTCCCCTTCGACGCGCTGAAGATCGACCGCTCCTTCGTCGACGGGCTCGGCCTCGAACAGGAGCGCACGGCGATCGTCGAGGCGGTGATCGGGATGGCGCGGGCGCTCTCGCTCGACGCGATCGCCGAGGGGGTCGAGAGCGAGGAGCAGCTCGCCGAGCTGCGCCGCCTCGGCTGCGACTTCGCCCAGGGCCACCTCTTCTCGCGGCCGCTGACGCCGCCGAAGGTGACCGAGCTGCTAGCCGGGGACGTGGCCGGCCAGGTACTCGTCGCTGAGCACTTCGCCGGTCGCCGGCCTGGCTGAGATCAGCCCGTTGCGGCTCATCCAGGCGATGAACGCCCTCCACTCGGCCGGGCTCATCGCGCCGCTCCGCGAGAGCAGCGGCAGCGTCGCCGCGACCTCGGCGCGGGTCAGCTTCGGGTCGAGGTCGGAGTTGGCGGCGAGCAGCGCCTTCGTCGCCTCCTCGGGGCTTTCGACCGCCGCCGCGGTGCCGCGCGCCAGCGCGCCGAGGAAGAGGCGGACCGGCTGCGGGTCTTCTTCGAGCTGCTTGCGGTTGGCGACGAGGACGAGCTCGTCGTAGGTCGGCACGCCGAGCTGGTCGACCGGGGTGACGACCGGGCCCTTGCCGCGCAGCCTCAGGTCGACCCCCTCGACGTTGCGGAAGCCTCCCAGCATCGCCTGGGCGCGGCCGCCGAGGAGCGCCGGCAGCAGGCCGTAGCCGACGTTGACCGTGTGCACGTCCGCCGGCGTCATCCCGGCGCCGGCGAGGATCGTCTTCAGATAGGCGTCCTGGTAGGGGATGCCGGCGGTGGCGATCGTCTTGCCGCGCAGGCCGGCGACGCCCTGGATGCCGGACTTCTTCAGCCAGATCAGCGAGGTCAGCGGCTGGTCGACAACCGCGCCGACGGCGACCACGCCGAGCCCCTGTTCGTGGGCGAGCAGGACTTCCGGCTCGTAGGAGATCGCCAGGTCGGTCTGGCCCGCGGCGACCAGCTTCAGCGGCGCCGCCGGGTCGGCGGGCGTGTGGATCGAGACGTCGAGCCCGGCTTCATCGAAGTAGCCGCGCTTCTGCGCCATGTAGATGCCGGCGTGGTCGGGGTTGGGGTAGAAGTCGAGCGTCAGGCTGAGCGGTTCGGCCGCGCCGCCGGTGGTCGTGTCGCTCTTCTCGCCGCAGGCGGCGAGACCCAAGGCGAGGGCGATCAGGGCGACGGCGACGGCGATCGCCGGCAGGCGGAGGCGCTTCATCCCCTGATTTCTATCGCCAAGTGACGACGCGGCGCTCCGCGAGCGCCGTTGCCCCGTACAGCGCGAGGGCGATCGCGCTGAGCACCGCGGTCGTCGCGAACAGCCGCGCCGTCTGCAGGTTGGCGAGATCTTCCCGCAGCAGCACCCCCAACCCGGAGTCGGCGCCCGCCCATTCGCCGAAGACCGCGGCGATCGGGGCGATCGTCGCCGCGACCTTGGCGCCGCTGAAGGCGGAGGGGAGCGCGCCCGGCGCTTCCAGGCGGCGCAGCAGCTGCCAGCGGGAGGCGTCGAGGGAGCGCATCATCTTCACCGCTTCGGGGTCGACCGAGCGCAGGCCGTCGGTCGCGTTGACCGCCACCGGGAAGAAGCAGATCAGCGCGACGACGACCAGCTTGGGGCCGATCCCGAAGCCGAGCCAGACGACGAGGATCGGCGCCAGCACCGGGATCGGGATCGCCTGCGAGGCGACCATCAGCGGGTAGAAGGCGCGCCGCAGCGTCGCCGAGAGGCGCAGCAGCACGGCGAAGCCGGCGCCGGCGGCCAGGCCGATCAGGAAGCCGAGCACGATCTCCTTCAGCGTCACCCAGGCGTTTTCGGCGAGCAGCGAGCGGTTGTCCCACAGCGCCGAGGCGATTTCCGCCGGCGAGGGGACGAGGAACGGTTCGAGCCCGAGCAGGTCGGCGAGCGCCCCGCTCGACGCCGCCACCTGCCAAGCCCCCACCAGCCCCACGAGCACCAGCAAGGGCAACTCCCACCGCCTCACGACCAACCTCCCTCCTTCAACTGTTCCTTTTCCTCGTATATCGACGAAAAGGAACAGTTGAAGGTCATTGGGTCCCCCGTAGGGCGGACATCGCCTGCTCGCGGGCGGCGACGAAGGCGGGGGCGGTGACGGCGGCGTCGCGGTCGGGGGCGCGGGGGGAGGGGGTGCTCAGCTCCTCGACCACGCGCGCCGGGCGGGCCGAGAGGACGGCGACCCGGTCGGCGAGGTAGAGCGCCTCCTCGACGTCATGGCTGACGAGGACGACGGTGCGTGGGTCGGCGGCGAGCGCCGCGGCGAGCCAGGCCTGCATCTCGGCGCGCGTGATCGCGTCGAGCGCGGCGAAGGGCTCGTCCAGCGCCAGCACCGGCTTGCCGGCGACGAGGGTGCGCAGGAAGGCGACCCGCTGGCGCATCCCGCCGGAGAGCTCGGCGGGGCGGGCGCGCTCGAAGCCGGCCAGGCCGAAGCGCTCGAACAGCCGCCCGGCCTCGCGCCGCGCGGCGGCGCGGCGCATCCGGCGGTTGCGCAGCGCCAGCGCCGCGTTGTCGACGGCGCTCAGCCAGGGCAGCAGCAGGTCGCGCTGGGGCATGAAGGCGCAGTGGGCGAGGCGCGCCGCGGCGCCGCGCTCGCCGCCGACCTCGATCGCGCCGCCGCTCGGCTCGCGCAGCCCGGCGATCAGTTCGAGCAGGGTCGACTTGCCGCAGCCCGAGGGGCCGACCAGGCCGAGCACGCCCCCCGCCGGCGCCTCGAGGTCGAGCTCCTCGATCGCGGTCAGCTCGCCGTAGCGGTGGGTGAGGCCGCGCACCGAGACCGCCGCGCCGCCGGCAGGCGACGGCGCGTCGGCGGCGGATCTCCCACTTTCCGCGTTCACGCTGCTATCCTGCCGCAATTCGACCTTCTGACTAAAGAGGTCAAGAAAGTCGATAACCCCTCGCAGCGAGCGCAAAATGGATCCAGCGATCATCGTCTTCGGTCTCGGCATCGGCATCCTCGTCGGAATGACGGGGATGGGCGGCGGCTCGCTGATGACGCCGCTGCTGATCCTGATCTTCGGCATCCAGCCGACGACCGCGATCGGCACCGACATCTTCTACTCGGCGATCACGAAGACGGTCGGCAGCTGGCGCCACCTGAAGATGAAGACGGTCAACATGGACCTGGTCAGGTGGATGGCGCTCGGCAGCGTGCCGGCGGCGGTGTTCGGCGTCGCGATCGTCTCCGTGCTGGAGCGGCACATCGGCGAAGCCCGGCTCGACTCGCTCGTCTACGCGGTGCTCGGCGGCACCCTGCTGATGGTCGGGATCATCACCCTCGCCCGGGCGCTGATCCTGCGCAACCTGGTTCAGGAGCGCGACCGCTTCGAGGTCGGGCGCAAGCACAAGATCGCGGCGGTGACGATCGGCGCGACCACCGGCTTCGTGATCGGCATCACCTCGGCCGGCTCGGGCACCGTGATCGCGATCCTGCTGATCGCGATCTACCGCCTGGCGCCGAAGAAGGTGGTGGGGACCGACGTCGTCCACGCGGCGATCCTGCTCTGGGCGGCCGGCATCGCACACTGGGTCGGCGGCAACGTCGACTTCACCCTCGCCGCCAACATCCTGATCGGCTCGGTGCCGGGGGTGGTGATCGGCGCAGCTCTCTCCAGCCGGGCGCCGCAGGGCTTCATCCGCACCGCGCTCGGTGTCGTCCTCGTCGGCTCCGGCATCGTCACGATCCAGAAGGGCGACCCGACCGTCTGGCCGATCGCCGCCGCCGTCGCCGCAATCGGCCTCGGGGCGATCCTCTACGCCCCCCACTGGCTGCACCGCCGCCGGCTGCGCGAAGCGCAGCGAGCCGGCGACCGGGCGGGGGAGCTGGCTCCCGAGACCAGCGGATAGGTTTCCCCCGTGCGCGTATCAGCCAAGGCCGACTACGCCGTCCGCGCCGCCGCCGAGCTGGCGGCGGCCAAGGACGGGCCGGTCAAGGGCGAGCAGCTGGCCGAGGCCCAGGACATCCCGCTCCAGTTCCTCGAGCACATCCTGCTCGAGCTCAAGCACCACGGCATCGTCCGCGCCCGCCGCGGCGCCAAGGGCGGCTACTGGCTGGCAAAGCCCGCCGACACGGTGACCGTCGCCGACGTCGTCCGCGCGGTCGAGGGGCCAATCGCCCACGTCCAGTCGGCGCCGCCGGAGTCGATCGAGTACCGCGGCAACGCCGCGCACCTGCAGGAGGTCTGGATCGCCGTCCGCGCCAACCTGCGCGCGGTGCTCGAGCACGTCACCCTCGCTGATCTGGTCAGCGGCGAGCTGCCCGCCGCGGTCCGGAGCCTCGCCGCCGAGCCCGACGCCTGGGCGCCGCGCTAGCCGCGGCTCAGGGCTTCAGCCGGAACGGCGGGTACTGGTCGGTTACCAGGGCGAAGGCGTAGCCGTAGACGCGATTGCCCCAGCGGGTCACGCCTTCGACGAAGCGGAAGATGCCGCGCGGGTAGCGGCCGGTGAAGAGGATCGCGAACCAGGCGCCGATCACGGCGAAGAGGACGCCGATGTAGAGGAAGAAGAGGACGACGTAGTGGGGGATGGCGAGCAGCCACTTGACCAGCGGCAGCGCCCGCTCGAGCCGCTCCGCGTCGGGGTAGGGGAAGTCGAGCTGGACCGCCTGCATCTCGTCGGTCGAGGGATAGCGGTCGTCCATCAGCGCGAGGTAGACGGCGATCCGGTTGCTGAAGCGCATGAATTCGAGGTTCCAGTCGAACCACCAGCGCGGGTATTTCTTCTTGAAGAGGAGCATCAGCACGACCGGGAAGACGACCAGGCTGCCGGTGGCGATCGCCGCTTCGGAGCCGTAGGTGCTGACGCTCGACCCCGGCAGCAGGGCGGCGACGATCGCGATCGGGATCACGGTGAAGACGCGGAAGAACGTGGTCAGCCGGTTGAGCTGCCGCTCCGGGTACTCGACCGAGAAAGTGACCGGGTAGGAGGGCGGCGGGGTCTGTGCGGTAAGTGACGAAGTCTCCATGCCGTGGACTTCTACTCCGCGGCGGGGACTCCTCCGGCGACGACGTTGACGAAATTCTCCAGGTGGCGGGTCGTCCAGCACTCGAAGGCGCCGTCGCAGTGGCGCTCGTAGGCGGCCATCACCGAGTCGCCGTAGTTCCAGTAGAGCTTCGGCTCGGGGTTGAGCCAGAAGAGGCGGCCGGCGCGCTCGGCCACCTGGGCGAAGACCTCGGCGTGCGGCTCGCGCCCGTTGGTGCGGGCGTCGCCGAGCACGATCACGGTCGAGCGCGGGTCGAGGTCGTCGGAGATCTCGGTCAGGAACTCGAGCCAGACGCGGCCGTAGTCGGTGTAGCCGGAGACGTCGGCGACGCCGCCCTCGCTGGAGACGCGGCGGGCGATCTCGCGGAAGTCGCGCTCGTGCTCGAAGATCTCCGTCACCTCGGAGATCCGCTCGATGAAGACGAAGCTGCGCAGCTTGCGGAACGAGTCGTGCAGCGCGTGCAGGACCGAGAGGAAGAAGACGCTGGCCGAGGTGACGCTGGTCGAGACGTCGCAGAGCACGTAGATCTCCGGCCGCCGCGGCCGCTTCGGCCGGTAGCGCAGGTGCATCGGCACGCCGCCGGTCTCCAGCGAGGCGCGCATCGTGCGCCGCACGTCGACCGTCCGCCCGCGCCGCCGCCCGCGCTGCTCGTGCCCCAGCGTCGCCAGCCGCCGCTTCATCTGCGAGACGGCGCGGTGCACCGCCGCCAGGTCCTGGGTCGGGCTGGTCGGCAGCGCCCGGTCGAGCTCGGCCAGCGGTCGCGAGGGGGGCAGCGTCTCGGTGCGCTCGATCAGGTCGCGTTCGAGCTCGCGCCGCAGGTGGCGCTCGAAGCGGTTGAGCTGCTCGCGCTCGATCGGCGGCCGCTCGCCGGCGCCGTCGGGCGGCTGCGTCCCCGCGGTCAGCTCCAGCGTGCGGCGGATCCTCTGCACGTCGACGCCGACGACGCCCGAGCCCTCGCCCTGGCGGCCGAAGGCGGCGATCGCCAGCCGCGCCAGGTCGCGCATCTCGCCGTCGTTCTCGGCGACGATCGCCTCGCGGATCCGCTCGCGCAGCTCCTCAACGTCGAGCCGCTCGGCGCCCTCCTGCCGCTGCCCCTCGGCGCCCTCTCCGAGCTCGCGCTCGATCGCCTCCGCCTCGGCGGCGCGGAAGAACCAGCGCTCGAACAGCAGCTCGAACAGGCGCCGGTCCTCCTGCGACTTGGCGATCGTCGCCGCCAGCGCCTCGCGGAAGTCGTCGTGGCTCTCCCACGGCACCTGCTCCAGCGCCGCGAAGGCGTCGAGGATCTCCGAGGTGCCGACCGCGACCCCCTCGCCGCGCAGCTCCTCGCAGAAGCCGAGCAGCTTCGCCGCCAGGCCGGGCGGGCCGCTCTCAGCCCTTGGGCCGTACGGGCTCGGCAAGCCGCATCCCCACGCGCTCGGCGACCAGGTCGATGTCGGTGCGGTGCTTGACGATGATCGACATCGACTGCTGGAAGGTCTCGCGGTCGATGTCCTCGGCGCCCATCAGCAGCAGCGTGCGCGCCCAGTCGATCGTCTCGGCGATCGAGGGCGGCTTCTTCAAGTCGAGCTCGCGCACCATCCGCACCACCTCGACCAGGCGCCGGGCCAGCGTCTCCGGCAGCTCGGGCGCGTGCAGGCGGACGATCTCCAGCTCGCGCTCCAGCTCCGGGTAGTCGAGCCAGAGGTAGAGGCAGCGCCGCTTCAGCGCCTCGGTCAGCTCGCGCGAGTTGTTCGAGGTGAGGACGACGATCGGCATCGAGCTGGCGGCGACCTGGCCGAGCTCGGGGATCGTGATCTGGAAGTCGGAGAGCAGCTCGAGCAGCATCGCCTCGAACTCCTGGTCGGTCTTGTCGATCTCGTCGATCAGCAGGACGACCGGCTCGGCGCTGGCGATCGCCTGCATCAGCGGCCGCTCGAGCAGGAACTCCGAACTGAAGATGTCCCCGTGCACGTCCTCCCAGCCGTCCTCGCCGCCGGCCTGGATGCGCAGCAGCTGCTTGCGGTAGTTCCACTCGTACAGCGCCTTCGCCTCGTCCAGGCCCTCGTAGCACTGCAGGCGCACCAGCTCGCGGCCGCTGGCGCGGGAGAGCGCCTTCGCCAGCTCGGTCTTGCCGACGCCCGCCGGGCCCTCGACCAGGATCGGCTTGCCCAGCCGCTGGGCGAGGAAGGAGACCAGCGCCGCGGGCTCGTCGGCGAGGTAGCTTGCCGCCGCCAGCGCCTGCTTGGTCTCGGCGACGGACTCGGGTGCCTGCGCTCGGGGCATCCCGCGATGATAATCCGCACCCGTGCTCGCCTCAGGTCTCATCCTCGCCCTTCCCCTCGCGACGCTGCTCCCGCACAGCGCCGGCCCCTACATCGCCCTGGTCGCGATCGGCTTCGCCGTGGCGATCGCCGGCCACCTCAGCTCGTCCCGCTGGCTGGTCGCCGCCGGCATCGTCCTGATCTTCCTCGGCGCCTTCCTCTTCCCGCTGGCGCTCAACCTGACCGAGTCGGCGCCGCCGCAGCTCAAGAGTCGCTGAAGGTTAGGATCACTGCCATGAGCCGACCTCGATCTCGCATCGTCCTCGCCCTCGCCGCCGCGTTGGCCCTCAGCGCCCTCCTCGCCGCCTGCGGCGGCGGCGGCGACAAGGGCGGCGAGAGCGCGCAGGCGGTGCTCGAAGAAGCGACGCTGCAGGGGATCGAAAGCGGCGACGTCGACCTGACGCTCGGGCTCAGCGCGCCCGGCTCCGAAGGCGGCAAGGTGAAGGTCAGCCTCGCCGGCCCCTTCCAGAGCGAAGGCGAAGCGAGCCTGCCGCGGCTGGCGATGAGCGCGCGGGCGAAGGGCCACTACAACGGCAGGAAGGTCGACTTCGAAGGCGGCCTGACCCTGCTGCCCAACACCGCCTACGTCAACTACCAGGGGACCGAGTACGAAGTCGACCCGACCACGTTCAGCTTCGTCGAACAGACGCTGAAGCAGGCGCAGCGCGAAAGCGGCGCCGAAACGGGCGCGGCCGGAGTCGCCGGCTGCCAGGAAGAACTGGGCGGGCTGAAGGTCGCCGACTTCCTCGAAGACGGGAAGAACGAAGGCAGCGCCGAGGTCGGCGGCACGACCACGACCAAGGTCAGCGGCGAGCTCAACGTCTCCGACGCGATCGGCTCGCTGCTCGAAGTGCTCGAAAGCCAGGCCTGCCGCAGCCAGCTCGCCGCCGCCGGGCCGCTGCCCTCGCGGGCCGAAGTCGAAAGGGCCGAGAGCGAAATCTCCAGCGCGGTGAAGAAGCCGCGGGTCTCCGTCTACGTCGGCGACGACGGCATCGTGCGCCGCATCGTCGCCGACCTGGAGGTCGAACCGCGGCGCGGCGGCAAGGGACCGAAGAGCGTCGCGATCGCGTTCGACCTGAAGCTCACCGGCGTCAACGAAGAACCGCAGATCTCCGCGCCGAAGAGCGCGAAGCCGCTGAGCGACCTCTTCATCAAGCTGGGAATCAACCCGATCGAACTGCTGGGCATGCTCCAGGGCGGAGCAAGCAACCTCCCTTGAGCTTCCTCCTGCTGGCCGTCAGCTTCGCCGTCATCCTGGCGGGGTCGCTGCTGTTCACCAACGCCGTCGAGTGGCTGGGTCACCGGCTGGGGCTCGGCGAAGGCGCCGTCGGCAGCGTGCTCGCCGCCGTCGGCACGGCGATGCCGGAGACGCTGATCGCGGTCGTCGCCCTGATCGGCGCCAAGCAGGGCGCCGACCAGGTGGCGATCGGGGCGATCGTCGGCGCGCCCTTCCTGCTCGGCACGCTGGCGATGGGCCTGGTCGGCCTCTTCGCCTACCTCTACCGCGAGCGCCGCGCCCAGGGCCTTGAGCTCAACGCCCACCGCGAGACGCTGGAGCGCGACCTGCTCTTCTTCCTCTGCTTCTTCGCCCTCTCGCTGGCGCTCGCCTGGGGCCCGCCGGCGGCGCTGCGCTTCCCGGTCGGCGTCCTCGCCCTGCTCGCCTACCCGCTCTACATCGCCCGCACGCTGGCGCGCGGGGGGGAGGTGCAGGATCACGAGACGCTCGAGCCGCTGCTCTTCGAGCGCCGCTCCGAGCGCCGCACGAGCCCCGGCCTGCCGCTGATCGCGATCCAGCTGCTGGTCGGCCTGGGGGCGATGGTCGGCGGCGCCCACCTGTTCGTCGAAGAGCTGCTCAACGTCGCCGGCGACCTCGGCGTCGAGGCCGTCGTCCTCGCCCTGATCCTCGCCCCGCTGGCGACCGAGCTGCCGGAGAAGGTCAACAGCTTCTTCTGGGTCCGCGAGGGAAAGGACTCGCTGGCGCTGGGCAACATCACCGGGGCGATGGTCTTCCAGTCGACCGTCCCCTTCGGCATCGGCCTGCTGTTCACAGGCTGGTCGCTCAGCGCCAGCGCGGCCCTCTCGGTCGCGCTCGGCCTCGCCGGCGGCTTCCTCGCCTACCAGGCGCTGCATCGCCGCGGTCGCTTCGAGCTGCCCGCGGTGCTCGGCTGGTTCGGCCTCTACCTCGCCTTCCTCGTCGTGGTCGTCGTGCGCGGCTGAGCCGCGCCGCGGTCAGCTCGCCATCGGGTCCGGCGCGCCGAGCTTGCTGATCTCCGGGGCGTCGTAGACGCCGCCGGGGGTGCCACCGAGGACGAGCACGCGGATGCCCTCGGCGCCGGGCCAGACCTTGCGCTTGACCCCGGAGGCGACGCGGGCGACGTGGTCGGCGTCGAGCGGGAAGCGCTCGGCCTCGATCTCGATCTCGCCGCCGCCGCGCAGGGCGATGTAGACCTCCTCCTGACCGTCCTCGGCGTGGTCGTGCTCGGGGTAGTTCTCGTAGTTCGGCGGCATGTCGATGATCTGCATGCCGAAGGACTCGACCTCGAGCTCGGCGCGGGCCCGCTTGAACGCGCCCTGGAAGACGGCCTCCATCTCGTCGATGTTCTTGACGGCGTAATCGCCCATTGTGGCTTCCTCTCGGTTCTGCGGCCCCGGTTGGGCCGGACGGCGGCATCCTTTCGTACTTTGGATTTCCAAGCAAGGCCGTCCGCCTCGCCGGTGGCAATCGAGCCGCCTGGCCTGCGGCTAGCTTTGGGGTATGAGCGACGCCGCGACCCTCTTCGACGCCGACGCGGCCGCCTTCACCGGCACGGTCGAGGTGCTGGGCGTCATCTTCAGCGCCGAGGACGACGGCTACGCCGTGCTCGAGGTGCGGGACGAGTCGGGCGAGGGCTTCGCCCTGGTCGGCCCCGTCGCCCACCTGAGCGAGGGCGATCGGGCCGAAGTCGCCGGCGACTGGCAGACGCACTCGCGCTACGGCCGCCAGCTGAAGGCGCGCGGGGCGCTGCCGCTCGACCCCGCCGACCGGGAGGGCCGGGTCGCCTACCTGACGAGCCTCCGCCACATCGGCCCCGCGCGGGCCGAGCGTCTGGTCGACGAGCACGGGGAGGGGGTGCTGGGGGCGATCGCCGCCGACCCGGCCGGCGTCTTCTCCGGCCTCCGCGGGGTGAGCGCGGCGCAGGCCGCCGCCGCGGCCGAGTCCTGGCACGCCTCGCGCGCGATCCGCGACCTGCACGTGCAGCTGGCGCCGCACGGGCTGGCGCACCTGGCGGCGCCGATCCACGCCCGCTTCGGCGAGCGCGCGCTGGCGGTCCTGCACGAGGACCCCTACCGGCTGACCGAGGTCGGCGGGGTCGGCTTCGCCCGCGCCGACAAGATCGCCCTCGCCGCCGGCGTGGAGCCAGAGTCCGAGCGCCGCGCCCAGGCCGCCGCCGTCTTCGCCCTCGGCGAGGCCGAGCAGCAGGGCAACACCTTCCTGCCGGTCGAGGAGCTGGCCCGGCGCACGGCGAAGCTGATCGGCCTGCGGCCCGACCCCGAGGCGCTGGTCCGGGCGCGCGGCCTGCTGCTCGACGAGGGGCGGGTCTACCGCGAGCCGACCCACGCGAGCGAGACGGCGGTCGCGCAGACGCTCGCCGAGCGCGCCGCGGCGGCGCCGCACCTCGACCACGAGCCGGGCGAGCAGCCGCCCGAGCAGCTCGACGCCGAGGAGGAGCGGCTGACCGACGAGCAGTGGGCGGCGGTGCGGGCCGCCTTCGGGGCGCGGGTCTCGGTCCTCACCGGCGGCCCCGGCGTCGGCAAGACCGCCTGCACGCGGGCGATCGTCGGCGAGGCGGCGCGCGCCGACGTGACGGTGGCGCTCTGCGCGCCGACCGGGCGGGCGGCGCGGCGGCTGGAGGAGGCGACCGGCCACGCGGCGCAGACGATCCACCGCCTGCTCGAGTGGATGCCGGGGCGCGAGCCGGGCTTTCGCCCGGGCCACCCGCTGCCGGCCGGGCTCGTGGTCGTCGACGAGTCCTCGATGCTCAACCTGCGGCTGATCGAGGTGCTGCTCGGCGGGCTCGCCGAGACGACCCACGTCGTCTTCGTCGGCGACGCCGACCAGCTGCCGCCGATCGGCGCCGGCAAGCCGTTCGAGGACCTGATCGCCGCCGGCGCCGCCCCGGTCGTGCGGCTGACGCAGATCTTCCGCCAGGCGGCGCGCTCGATGATCACCACGGCGGCGCACGAGATCAACCAGGGGCGGGCGCCGCACCTGGAGCCCGGCGAGGACCAGGAGCGCGACTTCTTCTTCGTCGAGCGGCCCAGCCCGGAGCGGGCGCTGGAGACGGTGGTCGAGGTGGTCGCCGAGCGGGCGCCGCTCAGCTTCGGCGTCGACCCGGTCCGCGACGTGCAGGTGCTGGCGCCGATGTACAAGGGGGCGGTCGGGATCGACGCGCTGAACGAGCGCCTGCGCGAGCGGCTCAACCCCGACGGCGCGCCCGCGGTCAGCGAGCGCTTCCGCGTCGGCGACCGCCTGATCCAGACCCGCAACTCGCACGAGCTCGGCCTGATGAACGGCTCGATCGTCTTCCTGCGCGAGGACGACCCCGGGGAGGAGACGATCCTCGTCGACACCGACGAGGGCGGCTCGCTGACGATCCCCTACGACGAGACCGCGACCCTGCGCCTCGCCTACGCGATCTCGGTCCACAAGGCGCAGGGCTGCGAGGTTCCGGTCGTCGTCGCCGTCTGCCACCGCTCGCACGCCCGCATGCTCTCCCGCCCCCTGCTCTACACCGCGATAACCCGCGCCCGCCGCGACTGCGTGCTGATAGGGGACCGCGCCGCGCTCGAGCGGGCGGTCTCCCACGGCGACAGCGGCGCCCGCCACTCGGCGCTGGCCGAGCGCCTGCGTGGAGTCGCCTAGGTCGCCCGGCGAAAGTCGCGGATTCGGGCGAATGACGGCACACAGAATTTAGATCCTGCGCTGTTGTGTATGATTTCTCATGTCATACTCCCTTGCATGGCAAGCTCGCAGACAATGCCCCGCAAGACCATCTACATCCCCGAGAGCGCCATGGAGCTGGTGAATGAGCACACCCGCGAGGGCGAGTCCTTCTCGGCCGCGGTCGTCCGCTTGATCGAACTCGGCGCGCGCGAGGAGGAGCCCTACGCCCCGCTGGACTATTTCGGCGCAGGGGAAGGACCGGGAGACCTTGGAATCAACGCGGAGAAATACCTGGGCCTCAAGCCGTGGGGTCCCGGTGAGGGACCGGGAAATGGCGATCCTGATTGACACGGGCCCGCTGGTTTCGGCCATCGACAGGAGGGACCCCGCATACGCGATGTCGATTGCCGCATTAGGACGACTTGGGCGCAACGCGGTTGTGCCTTCGCCGGTGGTGGTCGAGGTCGATCATCTGGTGCGCGAGCGCGTCGGCGCGCATGCCGCCCGTACGTTCCTCAGGCACATCGCCGGCGGCAGCCATGAGGTCGCCTACATGACGGCAGGGCTCATGCAGAGGGCGGCGGAGCTCGACCGTCGCTACGCGGATCTCAACCTCGGCGTCGTCGACGGCTGCGTGATGGCGATCGCCGAGCGTCATGATCTGCCGATCTTCACCTTCGACTTCCGCGACTTCCGCGCCACCGAGTCCGCCAACGGGCCCTGGCGCCTGGCGATCGACGAGCGCGTGTACGAGCGGGAAGTCGGGCAATAGGAGCAGCCACTTCCCGCTGTCGACGAGTTGCTCCCCCGCTCAACCGTGGCGCTGGTGTCGCGCGTGGCGGCGCTTGATCGGCACGTGGCGGACGTGCACGACGCGGAACCGATAGACGGAGGGGGTGTTGTCGATCGCGCCTTCGGAGTCGCGCGCCTTCACCCGCACCACGTGCCGCCCGAGCCGGTAGAGGCGCACGAACCGTGCCCCGCAGAGGTGGAAGAGACCTCGATCGACCTTGCAGAGGAAGGCGACGGGGGACTGGTCGGAGCCGAAGAGGAAGACGGCCTTGGCAGTGCGTCGCCGGGTCGGGGTCGTCTTCGCCGGGTGCTTTTGGAAGAAGGTGTTGGGCGGCGGGGTGAAGTTCGGTTGGAACGGCGGCAGGGTCTGTTGCTGCGAGTTCGGCGTCGGCACTTCCGCGTCCGGGTGTTCTGTGGAACCGCCGCTGATTTCGATGCCTTCCCCGGGAATGCTTTCCAGTGCACCCACGGCGTCGACCAAGCCCGCACCCACGGCGTCTGGGCCGAAGGCGCCGACCGGCCGGGCGGATTCGGTAATGGCGGAGCGGATCTGGGCGGGGCTGGCCGTCGGGTCCCGCTGGAGCATCAGCGCCGCGACGCCGGCGGCGTGGGGCGCCGCCGCCGAGGTTCCGCAGAAATGCCACTGGCCAGACGATTCGAAGGCGAAGAACGTCGTGACTCCGCAATCGGTCGCGGTCAGGTCGGGCTTGTCGAGCACCTGCGGGGAACCGAGCGGGGGAGCCGGCGTG
Source organism: uncultured Solirubrobacterales bacterium (assembly GCA_963805475.1). Classification (GTDB taxonomy): domain Bacteria; phylum Actinomycetota; class Thermoleophilia; order Solirubrobacterales; family 70-9; genus VRUE01. Next base: position 133,293 of record CAWDUO010000001.1, read on the forward strand.
GCGCCGTTCACCGGTCCGAAGAAATGGGTCACCGGTCCCCGAGAGGAGTAGGTCTCAGGCGATACGTTCGTGGTGTAGCGGATCGCCCCCATGCTGATCGTGTCTTCGCCGCCGTTGTGGCCGAAGATCGTCGGTCCGACGACGTCCCCGCCCGACGAGGATTCGTACTCGGTCGCCGTCACGCCGCCGCCGTTCTGGAGCAGGGTGAGCTTCAGCCGAGGATCGCCGCCGCTGTAGCGGTTGATCACCAGCTGCACGTTCGCCGCGGCTCCGGTTTCGTTTTCCCAGCCGAAAATCTCGACCGGCCGCCCGTCGGCCGGGTTGTCTTCGCCGCTGGCGCTGACGACTTCGCCTTCCGGCCCGATCAGGAAGGCGTCGAGGTCGGCGTTGACCCCTTCCAACGCTTCCGCCCACTGGAGGTCGGCGATCAGCGTCGCGTCTTTTGAGACTGTGATCCCGAAGGTCGTGTCGGTTGCGGCTTCGCTCGGGTTGAAGTCCATGCAATGAGTCGGGTGAAGCAACACTTCGATTTCCACTTCGAAGGCGGCGATGGCTGCGGGGCAGCTTTCCGCGTCACGAAACTGCGGCACTTCCCACGAGGCGATGTTGCGGCCTTCGTGGATCAGGTTGTTGTTGCCGGCGGAGGAGAAATAGCTGACGCCCTGCTCGGTCACGTTCTTCACCGCAACGCCCACCGGGCCTTCCTGGAAGAAGGGCTCTTCGAAGTAAGAGACGTCGTCGGCGATCACCTTCGCGCCGGCGCCGCCTTCGCCGGTCGGCTTGGCCAGTCGTTCGATGTTTTCCGCGAACGCCGTTTCGCTGGTGAAGGCGGTGGCGAACGCGAGCTTCGCCCCTGGCGCGACATCGTGGACGATCTGGGCCATCGCGCGCCCCTCGTCGGCGCCTTCGGTTTCGGTGTCGTCGAGGACGCCGACCGGAGTCGTCTCGCCCGGGCAGGTGTTGCCGGTTCCCGGCAGATCGCCGCTGCTGACGTCCTGCGACGCGGTGGTGGCGATCGGTCCGCCTTCGAGCGATTCGGTCGCCCGGTTGAACGAATCGGAGAGGAGGCCGACGGTTACGCCGCTGCCGTTCACGCCGAACACGTTGCGCGCTTCGCCCACGCCTTCCCCCGCATGCAGCTGCTGCACCCCCTCGGAGACGACTTCCCCCGACGGGCAGGTCGAGTACGTGATCGGCGCCAGCACCTCCTTCGCCCCGGCCACCCGCGGCACGCCGTTCAGCGCCCGCAGCTCCTCCGGCTTCGCCGCCACGGTCACCGTCTGGTACTGCTGACTCACGTTGACCACCTCGGCGCCCGCCTGGCGCAGGTCTTCGACCCCCGCCGCGGCGCCTTCGTCGAAGCGGACTTCGACCAGCACCCGGTTGCCTTCGCGCACGAGGCTGCCCGGGCCTTCGGCGGCGAGACTGAGGGCCTGTGCCTGCTCGGCCGGCGGCGCCGAGCGCACTTCGGGCTTCGCCAGCTCGGCGAGCCTGGGGGAGAGGGCGCCGTCTCCCGGCGGCGAGACCGCGGCCAGGGACGTCGCCGGCGCACCCGCGGTCGCCGAAAGGGCGAGCGCCGCGGCCAGGGCGGGGACGGCCGCCCGGGCGGCGGCCGCAAGGCGCGGCCTCGCATCGCGGCGAGGCGGGTTCCCCGGCTCCATCACGTCCAACGATATCGACCGCCGTTCACCCTCCCTCAACCCGCCAAACCCCGTTCCGGTGCGCCTCTTACGGTCATAGCCCGTAAAAGGCGCACCAGAGGCTCGGAGCCTACGTCTGCGGGGTGCCGTGGTAGCAGCCGAGCGTGTAGGGGTATTCGAGCGTCGCGTTGTAGTGGTAGATGCGCTGCCAGCGGCCTTCGTAGAAGACCTTGCTCGTCCGGCCGTGGCAGGCGTCGAGGTCGGCGTCGGTCAGCAGCTTGCCGCCGTGGCCGCGCGGGCCGAAGATCGGGTAGCCGTCGAGCGCCCACCCGACCAGGCCCGAGGCGCGGTCCTTCGGTTCGCCCGCGGTCAGGCAGGAGGGGATGTCGTGGTAGTGGTAGACGCCGGACTGCTGCGGGTGGCCGCCGCAGCTGTCCTGCACCTCGTGCGCGACGGCGTCGCGATCGCCGGCGTCGAGCGCGTTGAAGATCGCCACCCCGTTCTTGGCGATCCCGATCGCGCCCATCGGCAGGCAGCTCGGGCTCGACGCGGCCTTCGGGTGGCGGGGCAGCGAGTAGCTGACGCTCTGCGCGTAGATCGAGTTGGGGTTGCGGTCGTAGCGGTAGGCGTCGTCGCTCGAGGAGATCGGGAATTCGCCGGTCGTCCCCCACTTGGGCAGGCCGTTGCCGCTGAAGTCGAGCCAGCGGCTCGTCTTCGACTCGCTGAGGCGGGCGCTGCGCCAGCGCACGCTGCCGTTCACCGTCGCCTTCGCGTACAGGTCGAAGGTTTCGCCGTGGATCCACGGCCCTTCGATCTGGGCGCCGCCGCCGGGAGGCCCGCCCGCCGCGCCTCCGGCCCCGCTGCCGCAGGAGTACACGTAGCCGCGCCGCGGCCCGCTCGTCGTCACCTTCCGTCGCCGAGCGGCAGGGCGGCGGGGTCGACCGACGAGGCGGCGGCGGCCGTCGAGGCGGAAGCGGCGGTGGCGGCGGCGGCAGGGGAGGGGGCAGTGGTCGCGCCGGGTGTCAGGCCCCCCGTCGTCAGCGCGATCGCCGTGGCGATCGCCGCGCAGGCCCCGAGCGGCACGAGCGTCCTGGTGCGGAACAAGCGTCTCATCGGTGCTCCCCTCCGGCCCGCTGGGCCTCTCTCGGCTTGACGGGGACAGCGTCGCCCGCGCGGGTTCGGCGTCGGTCACGGCGTTGTAAGCGGCCTGTAAGGGCGCGCCGCGCCCCTCGACCCTGCTACGGTCTCGGCGTTAGGCCGGGGAAACCGGCAAAAGTCGTGTCTAGCGCTCGCGTCGTTGCTTCACCGCATGTGCCGCGTTCGCAGCACATGAAGTGAAAGGCAATGCATGCCAACCGGAACTGTCAAGTGGTTCAGCGACGACAAGGGCTACGGGTTCATCACTCCCGACGACGGCTCGAAGGACGTCTTCGTCCACCACAGCGCCATCATGGGTGAGGGCTTCAAGTCCCTGACCGAGGGCGCCAAGGTGAGCTACGAGTCCGAAGAAGGCCCCAAGGGCCCGGCCGCCGCGCAGGTGCAGCAGACGAGCTAGTCGCCAGCGGCACTCAGCTTGACGGGGCCCGCCTCACGGCGGGCCTCTTTTTTCGCCATGAAGACCCGAGACGACCTCCGCAACATCGCGATCATCGCCCACGTCGACCATGGGAAGACGACCCTGGTCGACGCGATGCTGTGGCAGAGCGGCGCCTTCCGCAAGGGCCAGGACGTCGCCGAGCGGGTGATGGACTCGATGGACCTGGAGCGCGAGAAGGGGATCACGATCCTCGCCAAGAACACGACCGTCGACTACGACGGCGTAAAGCTCAACATCATCGACACTCCGGGCCACGCCGACTTCGGCGGCGAGGTCGAGCGCGGGCTGACGATGGTCGACGGCGTGCTGCTGCTGGTCGACGCGTCCGAGGGCCCGCTGCCGCAGACGCGCTTCGTCCTGCGCAAGGCGCTGGAGGCGAAGCTGCCGGTGATCCTCGTCGTCAACAAGGTCGACCGCCCCGACGCGCGCATCGCCGAGGTCGTCGACGAGGTCTACGAGCTCTTCCTCGACCTCGACGCCGACGACGAGCAGGTCGACTTCCCGATCGTCTACACCAACGCCAAGGCCGGCTGGGCCGCGCTCGAAGAAGGCGCCGAGGGAACCGACCTGAAGCCGCTGATGGACCTGATGCTGGAGCGCATCCCGGCACCCGCCTACGACCCCGAGCACCCCTTCCAGGCTCTCGTCACCAACCTCGACGCCGACGCCTACGTCGGCCGCCTCGCGCTCTGCCGCGTGCGTCACGGGAAGGTGCGCAACGGCCAGCCGATCGCCTGGTGCCGGGCCGACGGCAGCATCGAGCGGGCAAGCATCTCCGAGCTCTACGTGACCGAGGCCCTGCGGCGCGTTCCCGCCGAGCAGGCCGGGCCGGGGGAGATCATCGCCGTCGCCGGGCTGCCCGAGGTGACGATCGGCGAGACGCTCGCCGACCCCGAGGACCCGCGGCCGCTGCCGGTGATCGCGGTCGACGAGCCCTCGCTCTCGATGGTCGTCGGGATCAACACCTCGCCGCTGGCCGGGACCGAGGGCAAGAAGCTGACCGCCCGCCAGATCCGCTCGCGGCTCGACGCCGAGCTGGTCGGCAACGTCTCGATCCGGGTCAGCGACACCGAGCGACCCGACGCCTGGGAGGTGCAGGGCCGCGGCGAGCTCCAGCTGGTCGTGCTGCTGGAGATGATGCGCCGCGAGGGCTTCGAGCTGACCGCGGGTCAGCCACGGGTGATCACGCGCGAGATCGACGGCAAGGTCCACGAGCCGGTCGAACGGCTGGCGATCGACGTCCCCGAGGACCACGTCGGCGCGATCACCCAGCTGCTGGCCGGCCGCAAGGGCCGCCTCGACCACATGGTCAACCACTCGACCGGCTGGGTGCGGATGGACTACCTGGTCCCGGCTCGCGGCCTGATCGGCCTGCGCACCGAGTTTCTCACCGAGACCCGCGGCGCCGGGATCATGCACCACGTCTTCGACCGCTGGGAGCCCTGGGCGGGGGAGCTGCGGACCCGTTCGACCGGCTCGCTGGTGGCGGACCGCCGCGGCTCCAGCGCCAGCCACGCGCTGATGAACCTGCAGGATCGCGGCACGCTGTTCATCGGCCCGGGCGAGGAGGTCTACGAAGGGATGGTCGTCGGCGAGAACGCCCGCGCCGACGACCTCGACGTCAACGCGATCAAGGAGAAGCACCAGACCAACGTGCGCGCCGCCAGCGCCGACATCCTGGTCCGCCTCGAGCCGCCCAAACGCCTCTCGCTGGAAGCGGCGCTGGAGTTCCTGCGCGAGGACGAGTGCGTCGAAGTGACGCCCGAGACGATCCGCCTGCGCAAGGTCGAGCTCGATAAGAACAAGCGCCAGAAGGCCGCCCGTCAGGGCGCCCGCCAGAGCGCGCTCTGACCGGCGCATCTCGGCGTCCTCGGTCGGTCGTGTGCAGTGCACACTTCCCTCCCTGCGTCCTTGACCTGCTTGGTCAGAGCGCGTCTGGAGGCGGAGGGGGAGGCGGGGGAGGCGGCGGTTCGCTCGGCGGCGGCGGCGGCGCGGCCGCATCCGGAGCGGCGGTGTCTCCAGCGAGGTCGAAGTAGATCACGGTGACAGCGATCGCGAAGATCGGCGCGGTCAGCGTGGTCGAGACGATCGATGCGATCCAGGTGGAGACTTCGCCGTTGCCGATCGGGTTCGCGATCGCCGCGAAGACGAACCAGACCACAAGCACGATCACCCAAATCAGCAGAAGGGCGCCGAAAACCGGCCATGCCTGACCGCGCACAAGGCGCCAGCTGCGCCCGAAGGCGTCGATCGGCCCGACTCCCTCGACCACGATCGCGGGCGCCCCGACCGACCAGAAGGTGAGCAGGATCAGCCCGGGGATGACAATCAGGATGAAGCCGATCGCGACGCCGATCCCGAAGAGGATGCCGAAGCCGATCAGCGGCAGGATGAAGGGCGACGCCGCGGAGAAGAGGTCGCCGACCGTCTGGTCGCGGCGCCCGTCGCGCACGTCCTTGACGAGCTCGACGACGAAGCCCGTGAACAGGGCCTGGCCTGCCAGGCGGATCGCCGCGGCGAGCAGGCCGAGGATGATGCCGCCGACGCCCTGGAGGATGCCGGCGGCGAGGCCGACGATGACGAAGACGGCGAGCGCGCTGCCGAACAGGGCGACGAAGTTCTCGCCGTAGACCGAGAAGGTCTCGCCGATGACGTCGCCGGCGCGGACGCGCTTGGCGGGCGCCGGGGCGGGTTGCTGCGCGGCCTCCATCGCCGCCCACCCTAGACGGATGGGCGGCGTGGAGTCAAGCCCCGCGGGCCTAGAGCGAATGTCCTAGTGCTTGCGGTGCTTCTTCTTGTGGTGCTTCTTCTTCGGCGCCTTGCCCTTCAGCGTCAGCGTCGTCTTCGTGATGTGGGTTCCGCTCAGGGTTGCCTTGAGCTTGCCGTGGCTCTGGGCGAAGAGCGACTTGCCCGCGCCGTTGAGCTTGACCTTGACGATCGCGGTGGTGCCGGCGTGCACCGAGAATTTGTTCTTCCCGATGGTCACGGTCCGCGACCGTTTGTGGTTCCGCTTGTGGCCCTTGCCCTTCTTTTTGGGCTTGATCACCTTGCGTGCGGTCAGCTTCAGCGAGCCCGTGCAGTCGCCGGGTCCGGGGCAGCTGAGCTTCAGCAGGACCTTGCCGCCCTTGACCTTGGCCGTTTTCGCGGCTTTCGCGGTGCTGATCGGGGGCGGAGGCTGGACCTCCTTGGTCATCTTCGCGTTGATCCCCGTGGTCGAGGAGCCGGCGGTGGCGGCGATCGATTCAGCCGCTTCGAACGAGAACTTTTCGTTCCAGTACTGGCGCAGGTAGTCCATCACCGGGAAGTCGCTGCGCATCCAGTGTTCTTTTTCCCATTCGGATTCCTTGAGGAAGAAGTATTCCGGCTGGAATTCGACCTTGTAGGAATCGGCCGGAAGGGCCGGGATCGAGTAGTTGCCGTCCTTGTCGGTTTGGGAGCAGCTGTGCGTCGTCGTCGCGCCCCAGGCGCAGACGTAGATGCCCTGAATGCCGCCACCGGAGACTGCGTCGGTGGTCGTGCCGCTGATCGTCGCCCCAGGCTGCATCGAGGCGTTGATCCCGGTCGTGGTGCTTCCTTCCGCCACAGAGACCCCGTCGGCTTCTTCGCGATGAAGCTTGCCGTTGTAGTACTGCCTCACGTAGTTGGGGCCTTCGAGTTCCCATTTTTCAAGCGATTCGTTGTATTTGTAGAGCGAGTAGAATTCGACCGTGTATTCGCCGGCGCCCAGGTAGTTGAGCGTGTAGCTGCCGTCCGGGCCGGTCGTTTCGCAGTCGCCGGAATAGGTTTCGCCTCTGCCCTGGGCGCAGACCCTGATGCCGCCGATGCCCGACCCGTTGCTCGCGTCGGTGACGGTGCCGGAGATCTTGCCGTAGCGTTCGACCAGCGCGGCGTCGATGTTTTCGGTGACTTCTTCCGATTCGACTTCGACCACTTCGCCTTCCGCGAAGCTCGCCTTGCCGTTGTACCACTGGGTGAAGTAGCCGCTCCCACCCTGGAATTCGACTTTGTATTCGCCTTCCGCGAGTGAGATTTCGTATTTGCCGTTGAATTCGGTTTCGTCGCAGGCCACGGTTTCGCCCGTCGTCGCGTCGTGGGCGCAGACGAAGATGAAGTACAGCGGTTCACCGGTCGATGCATTGGTGACCTGGCCGGAGATGAACCCCGGTTCGGCAGCCGAAGCCGCCGCTGGCAGAGCCAGCACGGAGCACAGCCCGACCACTATGGCCAGGAGGGTGCCCAAGCGATGCTTTGACATGTAGAAGTGTCCTCTCTCAATATTGTTATTTTGGGACTAGCGGCGGAAGCTTGGACACTCTGTCGGACAGTGTCAAGGTTTCATATACGTTCCGGCGGAGGTTTTTCCGGTGATGCACACGTGTGACTGACAGTGCGCATCTGTATGTACGTAATATTGGGGTGACCGGCTACTCAGTCGGTGCGCAGGGTGAAGGCGGCCGCGTCCCCGCGCGGCGAGAGGCGCCACGAGTTCGGCCTCCCCGCGCCGCCGCATTGCTTGACCAGCAGGCCGGCGGCGTTGAGCCGTGCGAGCATGGTCGAGATCTGCCCGCCGTGTGTGACGCCGATCCCCTCCGCGACCTGCTGATTGCTGGCGCCGGGGTTCGCGGCCAGGTAGCGCACGCAGGCGCGCAGGCGGTGGGCGCTGCCATGGCGCAGCATGCTTGGCATTTCGATGTCGGGACCCGACAGCTCGCCGGGGCGCAGGGCCAGCAGATGCCGAGCGCGTGCGTCGCCTCGTCTGGCGGCTCGTTGAGCCGCGCCGGGACCGAGGTAGGCAGCTACCACGACCTCAGTCAACGGCCCGAGCAGCGCCACGAAGGGCGGTGCTTCACCGCCCAGAAGGCGCCGGCGGAGCATGCCGAGCACCGCGGCGACCATCGCCTCGCCCATCGCCGGGGGTGGCTGCCTCTCCAGAGACAGCCGTTCGCGTGCGGATGCGTCGACGAGCTGACCCAGCTCAGCGAGGGATCTGGCTCGCGCTTCGAAGCCGGCGGGCAGGGCTGTCATGCTCTCAAGCAGGCAGGCGCGTGCGCAGCGCGGATCGGAGTCGAGGAAGCCGAGCAGCGCCTCGAGCCCGGCGAGGACCCCGTCGTCCCAACTGCGCTCGGACTCGAACGCCGTCAGCATCAGCGAGCCGGCGCGGCGCAGCATGTCCTCGAGCAGCGCCTCGAAGCAGCCGTCGAGGTCGCCGAACTGCTCGATCAGGACGCTGCGGGAGACGCCGGCCTGTCGCGCTACCCGGGTTGTGCTCGCCCCCCGCAGCCCGCGCTCGACCACGACTTCGGCCAACGCATGGAACAAGCGCGCGCGTTGATTCCGGGCGATCTGGTCTTGGCGCGTGCCTTCCGCCAAGCCGACGTCTCCCGCTGCTTCTCCCGCCGCACTCGCCATCGCTGCCCCCGGGTGTAGGCGATACCAGACTCCGGACTCGAATAATAAAGCCTCTTTTAGATGAACAGCGCTTTCCGCTCAGACGAGTTGGATGCCCCGCGCCCTGATGCGCGAAGGGCTCGGGAGCCCCGAGGGTCCCGAGCCCTTCGTCTACGTGGCCGTCAGACGGTCGCCGCGGCCTGTCCGGCCTGGCTGTCTTCGGCCGCTTTGGCTTCCTTGGCCTTCTGCTCGGCCTCGGGCGTGGTCTCGTCGATGTTGCGGGGCAGCAGCACCTCTTTGGCGATCACCAGGCGCTGGATCTGGCTGGTGCCCTCGTACAGCTGCATGATCTTCGAGTCGCGCATCAGCTTCTCGACCGGGTACTCCTTGATGAAGCCGTAGCCGCCATAGACCTGGACGGCGTCGACGGTGATCTCCATCGCCGAGTCGGCGGCGAAGCGCTTGGCCTGCGAGGAGACCAGGGTGTTGCGTTTGCCCTGGTCGAGCAGGACGGCCGAGTTCCAGACCAGCAGCCGGCCCGCGTCGACCTTGGTCGACATGTCGGCGATCATGAACTGGATCGCCTGGTGCATCGCGATCGGCACGCCGAACTGGACCCTTTCTTTCGAGTACTCGGCGGCGTACTCGAACGCGGCGCGGCCGATGCCGACCGCCATCGCGGAGACGCCCGGGCGGGTGCGGTCGAGCGTCATCATCGCCAGCTTGAAGCCGTGGTTTTCCTCGCCGAGCAGGTTCTCGGCCGGGATCTCGACTTCGTCGAAGGAGATGGTCGCGGTGTTGGAGGCCCGCTGGCCCATCTTGTCCTCCTTCTTGTCGACGGTGACCCCGGGGAGGTCGGCGTCGACGACGAAGGCGCTGATCCCGCGGTGACCGGCCTCGGGGTCGGTCTTGGCGTAGACCGTGAACCAGTCGGCGTAGGAGCCGTTGGTGATGAAGCACTTGGAGCCGCTGATCACGTACTTGTCGCCCTTCTTCACGGCGCGGGTCTTCATCCCCGAGACGTCGGAGCCGGCGTCGGGCTCGGTCAGGCAGAAGGAGGCGAGCTTCGGCCCCTCGGTCAACATGCCGAGGTACTTCTTCTTCGTCTCCTCGGAGCCGCCGAGGGTGACCGGGGCGGAGGCGAGGCCGTTGGCCATCAGCGAGGTGCCGATGCCCGAGCAGCCCCAGCCCATCTCCTCCTCGATCAGGCAGCCGGAGAGGTAGTCGAGGCCCGGGCCGCCGTAGGCCTCGGGGATGTGGGTGTTCATCAACCCGACCTCCCAGGCCTTGTCGATGATGTCCTGCGGCCAGGTGCCGTCCTTGTCGTACTCCCAGGCGACCCTGCGGATCTCTTTCTCCGCGAAGTTGTGCGCCAGCTCGCGCAGGTCTTTCTGCTCGTCGGTCAGGGTGAAGTCAACCACTGCAGCGTGCTCCTTTATCTCGGTGGGAGTCGGGGATCGACCAGGCGGTGCGCCCGACCGATTGACTGGTCAGTCAACCAGGCCAAAGCGTAGCGCACCCCGGGAAACCCGGTTTCCGCCGACCACCCCCCGCGCGTTCGCCTTTTGTCGGGCACAACGCGACAAAAGGCGAACGCGCGGCGTTGGGGTGCGCGGGTTTGTAGGATCGGTGGGGATGGCGGTCGACCGCGACAACCTCTACGAGGTGGAGGAGCTGCTCAACCAGCCCGGCACCTACTTCAACCCGCAGACCGAGGTGCTGGTCGTGGTCGACGACTCGACCTCGCTCGACCAGGAGGTCTTCAACCTCGAGGACTACGAGGGCTCGGACTGGGTGCGCATCTCCGACGAGGTGCCGGTCGACGAGGATCGCCGCGACCGGGCGCTGGAGCGCTTCCAGACCCACTACCACCCGGGCTCGACCGGCTCGGTCTCCGAGACCGCGCTCGAACAGGGCGACGAGGAGCTCGACGAGGACGAGACCGGCCAGGACCCCGGCCGCGAGGACTAGCGGGACACGACGATGCTCGAAGCCGGCCAGGACGCCCCCGATTTCACGCTTCCCGACCAGGACGGGGAGGAGTTGACGCTTTCGGAGCTGCGCGGGCAGACCGTCGTCCTCTACTTCTACCCGAAGGCCGACACGCCCGGCTGCACGATCCAGGCCTGCGGCGTGCGCGATCGCGACGCCGACTACGAGAAGGCCGGGGCGCGGGTGATCGGGGTCTCGCCCGACGAGGTCGCCGAGGTGAAGAAGTTCGCCGAGAAATTCGACCTCGAGTTCACGCTGCTGGCCGACGCCGGCCACGCCGTCGCCGAGGCCTACGGCACCTGGGGCGAGAAGTCGATGTACGGCAAGAAGTACATGGGCGTGACGCGGGCGACCTTCCTGATCGACCCCGACGGCAAGGTCGCCAAGGTCTTCCCCAAGGTCTCGCCGAAGACGCACGACGACGTCGTGCTCGAGGCGCTCGCCGAGCTCGCCTCGGCCTGAGGGCTCAGGCTCGCTCGAGCTGCTCGATGCCGCTGGCTCGCTGGCCGCCGGCGGCCAGCATCAGCTTGAAGTCGTGCGGGCTGGAGGCGTATTCGAGCGCGACCTGCTCGGCGACCTTGCCTTCCATCACGTAGCCGAGCAGCGACTGGTCGAAGGTGCGCATCCCGTAGTACTCGCCCTCGGCGATCACCTCGGTGATCTTGCCGGTTTCCTCGGGGTTGAGGATCAGGTCCTGGACCCGGCCGGTGACGACCATCACCTCGGAGGCGGGCACTCGCCCGCCGCCGCCGATGTCGGGGACGAGCCGCTGGGCGATCGCCCCCCGCAGGGTCGCCGCGAGCATCACCCGCGCCTGGTGCTGGAGGTGGGGCGGGAAGAAGTCGACGATCCGGTTGATCGTCTCGGTCGCGTCGAGCGTGTGCACCGTGGAGAGGACGAGGTGGCCGGTCTCCGCCGCCGAGAGCGCCGTGCGCACGGTCTCTTCGTCCCGCATCTCGCCGATCAGGATCACGTCGGGGTCCTGGCGCAGCACGCGGCGCATCGCCCGGGCGAAGCTCTCGGTGTCGGGGCCGACCTCGCGCTGGTTGACGATCGAGCCTTTGTCCTCGTGCAGGTACTCGATCGGGTCCTCGAGCGTGACGATGTGGTGCGAGCGCGTGCGGTTGATGTGGTCGATCATCGCCGCCAGCGTCGTCGACTTGCCCGAGCCGGTGGTGCCGGTGACTAGGACGATCCCGCGCTGCTCCTCGGCCAGGCTGGTGACCACCGGCGGCAGGCCGAGCTCCTCGACCGAGCGGATCTCGAAGGGGATCGCGCGGCAGACGATCGAGGTCGAGCCGCGCTGTTTGAAGGCGTTGACGCGGAAGCGCGAGAGGCCGGGGATCGCGTAGGAGAAGTCGGCCTCGCCCTGCTGCTCGAATTCGGTCAGCGAGCGCACCTCGGCGATGTCGTGGAAGGCCTTCTCGGTCTCCTCGCCGGTCAGCGGCTCGCACCCCTCCAGGGGGACGAGCTCGCCGTGCAGGCGGATCGTCGGCGCCGCCGCCACCTTCACGTGCAGATCCGAGCCGCCCCGCTCGATGAGCGTGCGCAGCGCTGAGTCGATCTCGAACATCCCGGCTTCTATCGGCCGGGACGTCGCGATCCCTAAGTGACTTCTCTCAGTTTCTGCGCTTCGCCGAGCTGCTGGAGCTTTTTCAGGCTCTGGTTCTCGATCTGGCGGATCCGCTCGCGGGTGACGTTGAATGTGCGCCCGACCTCGTCGAGCGTGCGGGGGTGCTCGCCGCCCAGCCCGTAGCGAAGTTCGAGCACGCGGCGCTCGCGGTAGGAGAGGTTCTCCAGCGCTTCCTTCAGCGCCTCTTTGGTCAGCAGGTCGGCGGCGCGGTCGAACGGGGACTCGGCCTTCTCGTCGGCGATGAACTGGCCGAACTCCGACTCCTCCTCGTCGCCGACCGGCTTCTCCAGGCTGACCGGAGCCTGGGCGGAGCGCTTGATCGAGTCGACCTCCTCGGGGTCGATCCCGGTCACCTCGGCGATCTCCTCCGGCGTCGGCTCGCGGCCCAGCTCGGTGACCAGCTTGCGCTCGGCGCGGCCGATCTTGTTCAGCTTCTCGACCACGTGGACCGGGATGCGGATCGTGCGCGCCTTGTCGGCCAGGGCGCGGGCGATCGCCTGGCGGATCCACCAGGTCGCGTAGGTGGAGAACTTGAAGCCCTTGCGGTAGTCGAACTTCTCCGCCGCGCGGACCAGGCCCAGCGTCCCCTCCTGGATCAGGTCGAGGAAGGGAAGGCCCTGGTTGCGGTAGTTCTTGGCGATCGAGACGACCAGGCGCAGGTTGGACTCGACCATTTTCTGCTTCGCGTCGAGGTCGCCGCGCTCGATCCGCTTGGCGAGTTCGACCTCCTCCTGGGCGGTCAGCAGGCGGACTTTGCCGATGTCCTTGAGGAACAGCTGGAGGCTGTCCGTGGTCATGTCCGGTTTCAGGTCGATCGCCTGTTTGGCGCGGCGACGGCCTTTGCGGCTGGTCTCGGGGGGGAGCGCGTCGGCGGCCGCTTTCTGGGCCGGGTCCATGTCCTCGACCAGCTCGATCCCCTGCTTCTCGATATGGCCGTAGAGGTCCTCGACGTCGGACTCGTCGAGGTCGACCTCCGACACCGCCGAGGCGATGTCGCCGAAGGTGAGCACGCCAAGCTGCTGACCCCTGTGGACCAGCCCCTTTACCTCCTCAAGCTCCTGAAGCTCAGCAACCAGCATCTATTCTGCACCCGTCTTTCTGCGTCAAAAAAGCGGACCGATGGCATGGCCCGCGAAGTAAGCGAATATGGCCCAGCGCGTCCGCCTCAGGCCTCAAACGTCTGTTCGCATGATAGGCGCTTCAGTTTCTGAAGTCAAGGCCGTCCCGGCCCTTTACGTGTCCATCATCACGCCCAAATTTCGTCCCTGGCTGCACGCCTTCTGGCAGCGCGCCTACCGCGAGAACGTCACCGGCCTCTCGGCGATGGTCGCCTACAACCTGATGCTCGCCGTCTTCCCCTTCGCCCTGCTGGTGCTCTTCGTCTTCGGCCAGGTGCTGAAGATCAAGGGGGTCGAAACGGGCGTGCTCGACGACCTGCGGCGGCTCTTCCCCAACACCGAGCAGCACACGCTGGCCGACGTGCTGGCGCGGATCGAGGACAACTCGACCACGATCGGGATCGCCGCCCTGCTCGGCTCGCTGTGGATCGGCGCCTCCTTCTGGGGGGCGATGGACACCGCCTTCGGCCGCATCTACCACGTGCCGACCCGCGGCTGGCTCGAGCAGAAGCGCTTCTCCTTCGCGATGCTCGGCGTCGTCGTGCTCTTCATCGCCGCCAGCATCGTGCTGCCGACGATCGAGGCGGCGCTGGTCTCCAGCACCGACAAGCTGCCCTTCGGCCTCTCCGGCATCAAGGCGATCGACACGACGCTGCTGCTGGCGCTGGCGGTGACGACCGTCTTCGCGATCTGCTGCGTGATCTACTGGGCGGTGCCGAAGGGCCACATGCCCTGGCGCGCCGTCTGGCCCGGGGCGGCCTTCGTCACCGTCGCCGCCGGCGTCGCCAACTGGGCCTTCCCCTTCTACCTGGCCAACGTCTCCAGCCTCTCGCGCCTCGGCTCGACCCTCGGCTTCGTCCTGATCGCCCTGCTCTGGTTCTACCTGCTCAGCCTCGCCCTCCTGGCGGGGGCGACGATCAACTCGCTGCGCCACCAGCTGCACGACACGGGCGAGCTGCCGTACGGGTAGCGATTTGGGCCCGCCCGATCTGGGCGCGGTCGTGCGCCGGGACTCAAGCCGCTGCGCGCTTTTGTCGAGCTAGTAAGCGGACGTATGAGGGACAAGCTCAACGACAACCCGTTGGCGCAGATCGCGGTCGTCGGCGTGCTGCTGGTCGTCGTCGCCGTCTTCCTGATGTCCTCGGGCGGCGGCAGGAAGAAGAATCGTCGAGCGGGGGCGCGACCGAAGCGACCGTGCAGGTCGCCGGCACGAACGTCAGCGGCACGGCCACAGGCGCCACGCCCGGCGAAGCGGTCGAAGGCGCGGTCGATGCGGCGAGCGAAGCGGCGGGCACCGAAGCGCTCGGCTCCGCGCCCGCCGCCGCCGCGCCGCCGCTGCCGAAGCCGGTGCTGCGCGCCTGGAAGGCGAACGAGACCGTCGTCCTGCTCGTCATCCGCGACGGCGGCATCGACGACAAGCTGGTCAAGAGCGCGACCGCGGGGCTCGCCGGCTTCCGCGACGCCGCCGTCTTCGTCGTCCCGGCGCACAGGATCGCCCGCTACGCGGCGATCACCGAGGGCGTCGGCGTCAACCGCGTGCCGGCGCTGGTGGTCGTCACCCCCAAGCGCCTCGACGAGTCGATCCCGACCGCCTCGGTCAGCTATGGCTTCCAGAGCGCGGAGAGCGTTCGCCAAGCGGTGATCGACGCCGGCTACCGCGGCCCCACCGTCGACTACCACCCGTAGGCGCGCATGGAGTCGCGGGAACTCCCCAACCACCTGCGGCCGGTCCCCGACTCCGGCGGCTCGGCCGCGCCGGCGCTCGACTCAGAGGCCGGCGGCACGCCGGGGCTGACCCCGCCGCGCCGCCGCGGCCGCCACAGCGGCTTCGTCACCGACGTGCTGGTCGACCTCGGCTACGTCTCCGACGAGGTCGCGCGCCAGGCGATCGAGACCTCGCGCACCGCAGGCCGCCCGCCGGAGCGGTTGATGCTGGAGCAGGGGGCGATCACCGCCGACCAGCTCTCGCGCGCGGTCGCCGAGCGCTACGGGCTCGACCACCTCGACCTCTCCGCCTACCAGGTCGACATGGCGGCGGCCAACCTGATCTCGGTCAACACGGCGCGCCGCTACCGGGCGCTGCCGATCGGCTTCGTCGACAAGGAGACGCTGCTGGTCGCGACCGCCGACCCGACCAACGTGCTCGCGGTCGACGACATCCAGATCGCCACCGCGCTCGACTGCCGCGTCGCCGTCGCCGCCGCGGAGGACATCGAAGCGCTGATCGGCCGGCTCAACACGCTGCAGAGCGCCGTCAGCGAGGCGGTGACCGAAGGCGAGGCCGAAGAGGAGGAGCTCGCCGCGGTCGCCGACATGGAAGTCAGCGCCGAGGACGCGCCGGTGATCAAGCTCGTCTACAGCGTGCTCGGGCAGGCGGTGGGGGAGGGGGCCTCCGACGTGCACTTCGAGCCCGGCGAGGGGGAGATGCGGGTGCGCTTCCGGGTCGACGGGGTGCTGCGCGAGGCGGCGCACGTGCCGCGGCGGATGGTCAACGCGGTGATCTCGCGGGTGAAGATCATGAGCGACCTCAACATCGCCGAGAAGCGCGTGCCGCAGGACGGCCGGGTCAGCGTCACCGTCGAGGACCGCCGCGTCGACCTGCGCGTCACCACGCTGCCGACCCAGCGCGGCGAGGGGGCGACGATCCGCATCCTCGACAAGGACAACGCGCAGCGCTCGCTCGACGACCTGGGCATGGACGGCAGCGGCGCGCGAGCGCTTCGAGGACGCCTTCCACCAGGCCTACGGCGCGGTCCTGGTCACCGGGCCGACCGGCTCGGGCAAGTCGACGACGCTCTACGCGGCGCTGGGCGAGCTGAACGCGGTGGAGAAGAACGTGATCACGATCGAGGATCCGGTCGAGTACCGGCTCGACGGGATCAACCAGATCAACGTCAATCGCAAGGCGGGGCTCGACTTCGCCACCGGCCTGCGCTCGATCCTGCGCGCCGACCCCGACATCGTGATGGTCGGCGAGATCCGCGACTCCGAGACGGCGCGGATCGCGGTCGAGGCGGCGCTGACCGGCCACATGATGCTGACCACGCTGCACACCAACGACGCGCCGGGGGCGATCACCCGCCTGGCGAAGATGGGGATCGAGGCCTTCCTCACCGCCTCCGCGGTCGACTGCGTCGTCGCCCAGCGGCTGGCGCGCAAGCTCTGCACGCACTGCAAGCGGCGCACGATCGTGCCGCCGCAAGCGCTGGCCGAGGCGGAGATCCGGGTCGGCGGCGAGCTCGAGGCCTACGAGCCGGTCGGCTGCTCGCGCTGCAACCAGAGCGGCTACCGCGGCCGGGTGGGGATCTTCTCGGTGATGCGGATGAGCGAGCGGATCAAGGAGATGACCGTCGCCCAGATCCCCGAGGCCGAGATCGCCGCCGCCGCCCGCGACGAGGGCATGCTGACCCTGCGCGAGGACGGGGTGGGCAAGGTCCGCGCCGGCCTGACCAGCCTCGAGGAGGTCGTCCGTGTCACGGCCTGATCGTCGTTTTCGACCTTCTCCACACCGGGGTGTGGACAAAGTCGGAAACGCGCATCTGAACTTCAAGTATTTGCGGCGGAGGCCGATCTAGCTGAGCATGGCGGTCGACTTCTCAGAGGTGCTGCGCACCATGGTCGAGACGCGGGCCTCCGACGTGCACGTCACGCCGGGGGTGCCGCCCTGCATGCGCGACAAGGGCAAGGTCGTGCCGATGGAGGGGTTCGACGTGCTCTCGGGCCAGGAAACGCGCGAGATCGTCTACGCGATCCTCAACGACGACCAGCGCAAACGCTTCGAGAACCTCAAACAGCTCGACTTCGCCTACGCGATCCCCGGCGTCGCCCGCTTCCGCGTCAACTGCTTCTTCCAGCGCGGCTCGGTCAGCGCCGCCTTCCGGCTGGTGCCGCAGGACATCCCCTCGCTCGACTCGCTGAAGGTGCCGCAGGTGCTGCGCGAGCTGGCCGCGAAACCGCGCGGCTTCGTCCTCGTCACCGGGCCGACCGGCTCGGGCAAGAGCACGACCCTGGCGGCGATGATCGACGTGATCAACGAAGAGCGCCAGGACCACATCCTGACGATCGAGGACCCGATCGAGTTCCTGCACCAGCACAAGCGCTCGATCGTCAACCAGCGCGAGGTCGGCGCCGACGCCGAAGACTTCTCGCTCGGCCTGCGCGCCGCCCTGCGCGAGGACCCCGACGTGATCCTCGTCGGCGAGATGCGCGACCTGGAGACGATCTCCACCGCGCTGACCGCCGCCGAGACCGGCCACCTCGTCTTCGCCACCCTGCACACCCAGTCGACCGCGCAGACCGTCGACCGGATCATCGACGTCTTCCCGCCCCAGCAGCAGGGGCAGGTGCGCACGCAGCTCTCGATCGCCCTGCAGGGGATCGTCACCCAGCAGCTGCTGCCGACCGCCGACGGCAGGGGCCGCGTCGTCGCCGACCGAGGTGCTGGTGCCGACGCCGGCGATCCGCAACCTGATCCGCGAGGGCAAGACGCACCAGATCTACGCCGCGGTGCAGACCTCGGGCGCGGTCGGGATGCAGACGATGGACGCCGACCTGGCGCGCCTGGTGCGCGAAGGGGCGATCGCCCGCGGCGCTGGCCGAGCAGCGCGCCTCGGTGCCCGAGGAGCTGAAGCGGCTGCTGGGCGGGGCGGCGGTGCCGACGGCGATGATGCAGACCACCGGGCCGGCGCAGTCCGCGCCGCCGCCCGCCTACACGGGGGCGTAGGAGATGGCCGGCGCGAGCACCTTCGCCTTCCGCGCGATGGACCTGGGCGGCGCGGCGACGGCCGGCGAAGTCGAGGCCGAGTCCAAGGCCGCGGTCACCGAGCAGCTGCGCCAGCGCGGCCTGATCGTCCTCGACGTCAGCGAGAAGTCCCAGCCGTTCAAGATCGAGAGCCTGCTGCGGCGCGGCCAGGCGGTCGACATGCGCGAGCTGGCGATCTTCTCGCGCCAGTTCGCCACCCTGGTCGCCTCGGGGATGCCGATGCTGCGCACCCTGCACACGCTCGAAGAGCAGACGAAGGACGAACGGATCAAGGAGGCGATCGCCGGCGTGCGCGGCGACATCGAGGCCGGCAGCACGCTGCAGCAGGCGATGGAGCGCTACCCGGACGTCTTCGACCGCCTCTACCGGGCGATGGTCCGCTCGGGCGAGGAATCGGGGCGGCTGGAGGACGCGCTCGACCGCGTCGCCTTCCAGGTCGAGAAGGCCGACTCGCTGCGCCGCCAGGTCAAATCGGCGCTGATGTACCCGGCGCTGATCTTCGGCTTCGCGATCGTCGTGCTGATCGCGATCGTCGTCTTCGTGATCCCGGTCTTCGCCGGGATCTTCACCGAGCTCGCCGAAGAACACCCGGGCGAAAGCGCGGCCCTGCCGATCCCGACCCAGCTCTGCGTCGACGTCTCCAACGCGCTGACCGGCTACTGGTTCGTGATCGTCCCGTTGCTCGCCGTCTCCTTCTTCGCCTTCTTCCGCTGGAAGCGGACCGAAAGCGGCAAAGACGCCTGGGAGCGCTTCATCCTGCGGATCCCGTTCAAAATCGGCGACGTGATCCAGAAGGTCGCGCTGGCCCGCTGGTCGCGCACCTTCTCCGGCTCGGTCTCGGCCGGCGTGCCGATGCTCCAGTCGATCAAGCTGACCGGCGACACGGCGGGCAACGTCGTGATCGAACAGTCGATGGAGGAGGTCTACGCCTCGGTGAAGAAGGGCGGCTCCCTCGCCGGGCCGATCGAGCGCAACCCGATCTTCCCGCCGATGGTCGGCCACATGGTCGCGGTCGGCGAGGAGACCGGCCAGCTGGAGCACATGCTGAGCAAGATCGCCGACTTCTACGAGGCCGAGGTCGACGCCAAGGTGAAGGCGCTGACCGCCCTGCTGGAGCCGCTGATGATCGTCTTCGTCGGCGGCATGGTCGGCTTCATCGTGATCTCGATGTACCTGCCGATGTTCAGCATCTACGAAAAGATCCGCTGAGCCGATCAAGGCGCCAGGAGGGCTGCGGGAACGACGCCGATGCTGTCTCTGCGCCTGTATGCCGCGCTGCCGGTCGTGACGACTATCGCGTCGAGGAGCTCGTCGCCGATCTTCTCCTTGAGCCAATGGAGGTGCCGCAGGTCTCGATCGTCGGCGACCTGCGCGAGCTTGACCTCGATCGCCAAGACGCGGTTGTCGGCTCGCTCGACGATCAGGTCGATCTCCCGGCCTCCCGCATGGGTGCGGAAATGGCCGACTCGGGCCTCAGCGTGTTGCGCGTACACGCGAATCGACTGCGTGACCAGCGACTCGAACAGAGCGCCCAGCAGGGGCCCGTCGCGCGGGATCGGAGGACCGAGGTCGGCGCCTGCCAGGAGGGCGTCGGCATCGGCTCCGAGCAGGGTCGTGGCCAGCGCCGGATCGACCAGCTGGTGCTTCGGCGCCGCGGCGATGCGCGAGAGCCGGCTGCGCGTGGGCTGCCAGGCGGGGACCGGGTCGAGGATCCAGAGTCGCTCGAGGATGTCCCGATAGGGCTGTGTGGCCACACGGGAGGGTTTCTCGCCTTCGCCGCTCGTCGCCGCGTCGCGGACCTTCTCGAACGAGGTGGAAGTCGACGAGGCGGCTGCGTAGGCAGTCATCCAGCGTCGCAGCCCGGCTGGGTTGCGGACTCGGTGGCCAAGCTCCGGAAAGTCCCGATCGACCACCCGGTCGACGTAGCCCTCGAGTTCGGTCCGAAGCGCGCGTCCGCCGAGCTGGCGCAAGCCTGGAAAGCCGGAGGCGACGATCTCGCGCGTATAGCCCTCCAAGGAGACGCCGGTCTCGCCGCCAAGCGATGAGCGCTCTCCGCGGAGCAGCTCTCGCAAGCTCACCGTCCCTGCTCTGAGTCGCTCGTGCAGCGAGAGTGGACGCATCCGGATCGACGCGATCCGCCCCGCCCCGGAATGGCGCCCGCCGCCATCGGGGGATGCGGATCCGGTCAACAGGAAGCTGCCTGCCGGCGCGCCGTCGTCCACCGCGCGCCGCACGAGAGCGGATCAACCTTCTGACTCCTTAGATTACAGAATCTCCTCTTTGTAGATTACAGAATCTCACATCGATAACTTACAAATTCTGGTCCCATATCTATCCATGCTGGCCGAGGCACTCAAGTGCTACGCTGACGCACATGGAGTCCGTGGGCGTTCGGGAGCTGCGGCAGAACCTGTCGCGCTACTTGGCGCAGGTCAAGGAGGGTGAGAGCTTCGTCGTGACCGAGCGGGGGCGTGAGGTCGCGCGGCTGACCCCGAGCGGCCCGGTCGACTCGCCGATCGCGCGGCTGGTCGCCGAGCGGGGCGCGACGATGCCGCGGGGGGATCTGCTCGAGCGTGTGAGCGGAGTGGGCCGCCCGCCCGCGGGGCCGCCGTTCAGCGAGGAAATCCTGGATGAGCTGAGAGAGGATCGGCTGTAGCCCGGGGGCTGGCATACCTCGACACGTCGGCGTACGTGAAGCTGGTGCTTCGCGAGCGGGAGGAGGCTCAGCTTCGCGCCGAGATGGCCGAATACGACGGTTTCGTGTCGAGCGCATTGCTCGGCGTCGAGGCGATCCGCGCCTGCTCTCGCCACGGGAGCGAGTATGCCCAGGACGCCCGGGAATGGCTCCTCGACGTCGCCCTGCTGCCGCTCGACGACGCTCTGCTCGACGAAGCAGCCGCCGTGAGCCCGCCGACCATTCGCAGCCTCGACGCCCTCCACCTCGCGACGGCGCTCAGCGTGCGCGACGACCTCGGCGCCCTCTTCACCTACGACGATCGCCTTGCCGAGGTCGCCAAGGTGCATGGTCTGCCCGTGGCGACCCCAGCCGCTCAGCCACGCGCTTTGTAAGGAACGCGCATAACCTTTCAAAGCGCGGTCGGCTTTGAAAGGTTAGGAAGCCCTCTGGCATCCTCCGTCAGCTCGATCATTCGGCCAGGATGGCGACGCGTTTCGGCGCCTGGGGTGGGTGGACGCTCGTTTTCGGCGGGGCGAGGGGGTACCGTCGGCCGGCGATGACTTCGACCGAGCTGTCGGCTGGCTTGGAGGACTTTCGAGCGGCGCTGGCGCGCCTGCCGCAGCGCCAGCGCGAGGCGCTGGAGCTGCGCGACCGCGCGCTCTCGCATGAGCAGATCGCGACGCGGCTGGGGCTGGACGCCGGCTCGGTCGCCCAGCTGATCGCGCGGGCGCGGATCAACCTCTACGACGAGCTGCGCGGCACGGCGCTGGCCTCGATCGCCGCGCCGCCGGAGTGCGAGCGGGCGCTGCCGCTGATCGCGGCGCGGGAAGACGCCGAGCTCGAGGCCGGTTCCGAGGAGGCGGCCTGGCTCGAGGCCCACCTGGCCGGCTGCGAGCGCTGCCGGCTCGCCGACGAGCAGATGCGCGATGCGGCTTCCTGCTACCGCGGCGGCTCGTCGCTCGGCGCGCGTTCGCGGTCGTCGGAAACGACGGCGGTGACTCCAGCGCCACGGCCGTCCCGAAAGGCGGTGACGAGGGCGGCGGCGGGCCTCGCCGCCCTGCTGCTCCTCGCCGGCTTAGCCGTGGCGGCCGTCGTCGGGGGCGGCGGCCGGGACTCCGGCGATCCGGCCGCCGCGAACGCCGCATCGCGACAGAGCCACAGGGTGTCGCCGCGCGTGGCGAAGCGCGCCCGGGCGACCCACCAAGGCAGGAAGCGGCGCAACCGCAGGGGGAAGAGCGGGACCGCGGCGAACGCGACGACCAGCCTGACCGCCGGCGGCACGACCCCGACGTCGGCCGTCACCCCCGCACCACTCACCGCGAGCGGTGAAGGCTCGAACGAGCCCGCCTCCGGCCCCGACGGCTCCTCGGTCAAGGCGGCGATCCAGCCGATCAAGCAGACGACCGGCTCCACGCCGACCCCGAAGCCCAAACCCGCGCCGCCGGAATCCACCCCGTCCTCTCAGCCACCGCCCGAACCGGCGCCTCCGGCGACGACCACCGAAGCAGAATCGCGGCCACCCGCCGAAGAAGCCGGCGGCCCCGGCCACAGCGGCGAACCCCCGGCCAAGGCAACCGGCAATCCACACGGCGCTCCCCCCGGGCAACAGTAGGCCAAGCGCTCGCACTTCACGAGCGGTCAGTTCTCTGACGAGGGCTCAGCAGCCGGCGTCGGGGCTCGGCGTCGCTTCGCCGCTGCACTCGACGTAGTACTGGGGGGTGTAGCTGGGGGCGCCGGAGGGTTCCGGTTCGCCGGGTTCGCCGGGTTCGCCCGGTTCGCCGCCGTCCCACGGATTGAGCTCCGGGGGCAGTTCGAAGCCGGCGTCCTGCTCGAACTTCCCGTTGCCGCTCATCGCGATTCGCTTGCCGGCGATCACGCCTTTGAAGGTCGCGTTGCCGCTGATGTTGACGTAGGTGTCGGGGCCGTAGAGGACGAACTCGTTGGTGGTCGAGTAGTTGCCCGAGAGGTTGACCTGGGTGGCGATCGTCGGCGAGCCGAGCAGGTAGAAGCCGGGCATGTCGAACTGCGCGTCGCCCGGCTGGTAGCCGCTGGCGGCGATGCGGTTGTTGCCGCTGAGGTTGACCTGGTTGTAGGTGCCGCAGTGTTCGGGCGTGTCGAAGAAGAAGCGCACGTGGGCGCCCTCGGCCATGATCAGTTCGGAGTTGCCGCTGAGCGTCAGTTCGCAGAGCCAGTAGTCGCCGCCGCCGACGGTCAGCGTCGTGTTGCCGGACAGCGATATGCGGCGGGTCGCCGGGTTGAACGGCGAGGTGCTCGACCACTTGCCGTTGTAGGTGTCGGACTCGCATTCGGCCGGTTCGCCGGATTTGCTGCACACGGTGATGCGGCCGTTCGAGTTGTGCGTGGCGATGTCGGAGGGCATGAAGCTGGCGACCGAGGGAAGTTCCGTGTTGCCTTCGGTTTCTTCGTAGCCGCTGCACTGCGACGCGTTGCCGCTGTGGACCCAGCTCTTGCCGATTCCGTGGCGGATGTTTCCGCAGACGTTGGCGTTGCCCGAGCTGACGAGGTTGCCGTTGGTGCCGACGCCGACGCGCACGTCGGCGTTGCCGCTGAGCACGATTTCGTCCCTGCCGATCAGCCCCTCCACGCCGCCCCCCCCGCTCGACCCCGGTTCGCCGTCGCTGCCTCCGCCGTCGCTTCCGTCCCCGCCGCCGCCGCTGCCGGGTCCTTCGTTGAAGGTCACCAGGACCCGCCGGGTGACGCCGCCGGCGAGCCCTGTGGCGACGACGCAGAGATCGAACTCTCCGCAGGCGGAGCCAGCCTGACTCACCTGATAGGTGTATTCGGCGTCGCCGACTTCGCCTTCCTCCGGCGGGCACCAGCCGCTCGCTTCCGGGGTTGCGCCTTCGAGGCAGGTCGCTTCGGCGAGCTCGGCGGAGTCGCGTTTGAGCCGCAGCATCGCCACGTTCGCGCCGGCGTCGGCGGCGGCGATCGCGCTCTTGGAGCCGCTGTCGCGGTGCGAGCCCTGCTGCACGTCGACGGTCGAGAGGACCGCGGTCCCCGCCAGCGCCAGGCTGGCGATCGTCGCGAACATCGCCACTGGCAGCGCCATCCCCTCCTCGCCCCGGGCGAGGAGGAGCAGGCGAGAGCGGGTTGCGCCGATGACGGCCATCGCTTGATCAAGATCGAACGCGCGCGCGTTCGCTTGAGCCGCGACCCCCGATCGGGCGATTTCGCTGGACGTACCTACTACGCGGGGCGCCGGATCGACGCGGGCCGGTTTACGGGTTATCCCGCGGCGCCGATCCGCCTTTGGCCGTGAAGCCTGAGTTTTTGCCCGATGAAGCCCAAATTTCGGGGATCAAGTGATCTTGGGGAAGGTCGATTAGGGGGCTGTGATGAATCTGCCAGCGCCTTGGTGCAACAGGCAAATCCGCCGCGAGGCGGAGACGCAAAGCCGACGGGGCTCCCACACGGGAGTCGGCCGGGTTACCACCGGGGTCGACAGACACCACGTGGCTGAGACGCGACGGGGCTCTGGCGAAATCGACAGGACCACAGGAGGTCACTGATGTTTCTCCAGAATCTCCGGGCCAAGGTAGGCGCCCGGCTCAACGGCGACGGGGAGGCCGGCTTCACGCTGATCGAGCTCCTCGTCGTGATGCTGATCCTCGGAATCCTCGCCGCGATCGCCCTGCCGGCGTTCTTCAACCAGAAGGAAAAGGCGGGGGACGCGAAGGCGAAGGAGTACGCGCACTGCGCGCAGGTCGCGCAGGAGACGTACTGCACCGAACACGGTAGCTCCACGAGGGTCACGAACACGAAGTGCATCGAAATCGGCCGACGAAAACAACCTGGCAACAGAAACGCCGGCGAGTCCGCTCAACTGACGGTCAGGTCCGGTGACGGGGCCGGTTCCGAAAGCTACCGATCACATCGGAAGGTTCGGACGGCAAAACAGCCTTCTCGATCGACAACGACGAAGGGCGTCATCGACTTATCCGTGTACGAAACGAAGAAACCGGTGGCTGCCCGGAAGGCGGTGACTGGAGGGTCGGTTGATCCAGCTGACGCCATCAGCCTTGGCCCAGCCAAGCGTGAACCGAATCGCCGAAGGGCGGGCCTTGTGCCCGCCCTTCGCGCGTTCTGCGCGCGTTCGGTCAACCGTCCAGTGCAGGTCTAAGCGGATGGCCGATCCGGGCCGATAGACGGGGCGATGGCGGCAGAGCAGAAGCCAACGCGCGCGCGCGCGCAAGGCGGTTCCGCGGAGCCGGCCCGGCTGGGCGGCTCTCGCCGGCCTGCTGGCGCTGTTCGCGACCGCCCTGCTCGCCCCCGCTGCCGGCGCCGCCGAAGACGCGCGCTTCGAGGGCAACTCCGCCGACGGCTCGCGGGCGTTCTTCAGCACCACCGACAAACTGGTGCCGGGCGACACCGACACCCGCCGCGACGTCTACGAGCGCTCCTACGACGCCGCCGCCGAAGGCTACGTCACCCGCCAGGTCTCGCTCGGGCCCGCGGGCGGCAACAACGCCTACGACGCCCAGTACCTTGCGAACGCCGGGCCGGGCGGCGAAAGGGTCTTCTTCTTCACCGGCGAGCGCCTCGTCGCCGCCGACCGCGACAACGCCACCGACCTGTACATGCGCGACCTGGCGACGAACACGACGACGCTGGTCTCCGCCGGCGATCCGTCCTGCGCCGCCTCGGGCTGCGGTGAAGCCAACCTCCCCGCCGACGCGGTCCCGGGCGGCGGCGTCGCCGCCGAAGGCGACCTGGTCTTCTTCGTCAGCAGCGAGCGGCTGGCTTCCCAGGACGCGGACAGCGCGGGGGATGTCTACGTGCGCAACCTGAGCGAAGGGACGACGACCCTCGTCTCGGCCGGCGACCCCACCTGCACCGGGGCCTGCGGCGGCGGGCCGGAACCCGCGTTCTTCGTCGCGGCCTCCACGGACGGCTCGCGCGTGACCTTTACCACCCACGAAAAGCTCGCCGAAGGCGACGAAGACGGGGTCGACGACATCTACCAACGCGACGTGGCCGCGGGCAGGACCCGGCTGGTCTCCGCGCCCGGCGCCTGCCCCGGCGGCGAACCGACGGCCTGCACGCCCGTCTACGGCGGCAGCACGAGTGACGGCTTGCACGTCTTCTTCGAGACGACCGAACAGCTGGACGCGGCCGACGAAGACGAATTCCAGGACGTCTACGACTGGACCGTCGCCGGCGCGGTGCTCGTCTCACGCGGGCCCAGCAGCGGCAACGGCGAACATGACGCGATCTTCGCGGGCAACTCGGCCAACGGGAACGAGGTCTTCTTCACCACGGACGAAGAGTTGACCGAAGCCGACAGCGACGAAGCCCGCGACGTCTACGTCCGCGACGAAGGCTCGAGCACCGAACTGGTTTCCGGCGGCGACGGCTCCTGCGCCGCGATCGGGTTCTGCGAGAAGCCCGCAAACCTCAAGTGGGTCTCGCCGGACGGCTCAATGGCCGTCCTCAGCACGGCCGAGCCGCTGCTTGCTTCCGACGAAGACGAATCGTTCGACGTCTACGCGAGAGCCCTCCCCGGCGGGCCGACGACCCTCGTCTCGCTACCTGGGCCAAGTTGCGAAGACTCCGAATGCGGCAACCGTGAATACGACGCCAGCTTCGCCGGCGCCTCTGAAAACGGCTCCCGCCTCTTCTTCATCACCGCCGAAGCCCTGGCGCCGTTCGACCCCGAAGAACCGCTCGTTCCCGGCGACGCCGACGAACAGACCGACGTCTACGAACGGCACGCCGGCGCCACGAGGCTGGTCTCGGCGGGCCAGTTCACCGGCGAAGGGATCCACAGCGGCAACGGCCCCTACGACGCCCAGCTCCAGAGCGTCTCGCAGGACGGCACGATCGCCTTCCTGACGACCGACGAGCAGCTGACGAGCGAAGACTTCGACTCGCTCAAGGACATCTACGCCCGCCTGCCGACCGGGACGCTGCTGATCTCGCGTGGCAACGACTCCAGCGTCGAAGAAGCGCTGGCGCCGCCGCCGCCGGCGCTCGAACGCACGGATCCCGAATCGCCCGGCGTCTCGACCGAACCGAGCGTGATCGGCTCCGAGGAGGAATCGGTCGAATCCACCGCCGTCGTCAAGCTCTACACCAGCCTCGACTGCTCGGGCGAGCCGATCGCCACCGGTACGGTCGAAGAGCTCGAAGCGGGCATCGCCGTCGCTGTCGAAGCCGGCGCCGTAACCAGGTTCACGGCGACCGCCGAAGCCGAAGGGTTCGTCTCGGCCTGCTCGGAACCGCCGCTCGAGTACAGGCAGGAAGCGCCGGCGGCTCCCGGCGAAGGAGGCGGGGAATCCGGTGGCGGCGGCGCGGACGGCAGCGGCCGATCGAGCGGCGGTGGAGGAGCGGGCCCCGCCTCGACGCCCGCACCTGCGCCGTCGCCGGCCCCGGTTCCGACCCACGACGGGATCGCCTACGTCGCCCCGACCACCCGGATCACCTTCGGACCGGCCTTCAAGACCCGTATCCGCCGGCCGGTCTTTCGCTTCACCGATTCGACCGGGCAGCCGGGCACCCGCTTCATCTGCCGGGTCGACCGCCGCCGCTGGAAGGGCTGCAGCTCGCCAACCCGGCTGAAGGGCCTGGGCCGCGGGCGACACGTCTTCCGGGTCAAGGCGGAGAACGCCGCCGGCGTCTGGGAGGCGCGCCCGAGCAAGCGCAAGTTCAAGCTGGTCGGGGTGGGCGGCCGGGGCCGCAAGCACGCCCGCCACCACCGGCGAGGCCGGCGATGAGCCTGCTGCGGCGCCGGCTCGCCGGGCAGAGGCACGATGCCGGGCTGACCCTGGTCGAGCTGCTGGTGGCGGCGGCGATGAGCGTGGTCATCGTCGGCGCGGCGAGCTCGATGATGGTCAGCGCCGTCCGCGACCAGCCGAAGCTGAGCAAGAAGGCGCAGGAAATCTCCACCGCGCGCTACGTGCTGGAGCGGATGACGCGCGAGATCCGCAACGGGATCCTGGTCTACGAAGGCAGCGGCTCCTCGGTCTCCTTCCTGACCCAGGTGCGGCGCACGGCCTGCGGCGCCGGAGTCGAGGAAGAAACCGACAAACCGGCGATCAAATGCCGGGTCACCTACACCTGCACGACGACCGAATGCACGCGCACCGAGACCACGCCGCCGCCGGAAGAAGGCGCTGCCGGCACGCCGGTGACGATCGCCAGCGGCCTCGACAGCAGCAACGTCTTCAACTTCGAACCACCCGACCCGAGCGAAGCGACATACATCGGCGTCACCCTGCACATTCCCAATCCGGAAGACTCGGGCGACCTGGTCATCTCCGACGGCGCGGGCATGCGGACCAGGACGCTGGAAAACTGACGATGCGACGGGGTCTGTCGACAGCGCTGCGCGACCGCTTCGGCTCCGGCGAGTCGGGCTTGACGATCATCGAGGTGCTGGTTGCGGCGGTCGTGCTCACGCTCGGCGCCGCGGCGACCTTCGGCGTGCTCGGCGCGGCGACCAAGAACGCCCGGCGGGCGAAGGCGACGCAGGTGGCGCTCGACCTCGCCCAGGAAGAGATAGAGCGTCTGCACAGCCTGCCCTACGAAAGCCTGGCGGTGAGCTCGCCGCCGGCGTCCTCCAGCGAGCCGCTCAACCCGGGCTACCGGGTGAGCGGCGAAGAATTCGCCCTGAAACGCACGCCGATGGGCGAATACGGCAAGCTCGACGTCGAACCCGAACGCGGAGTCAGCCCGGAATCGGAATTCTTCAGCGGCGACACCGAACACGGCGGCATCAAGGGAACGCTCTATCGCTACGTCGTCTGGCGCAACGACCCGACCTGCCCGGAGGAAGAATGCCCGGGCGAAGACGACTACAAGCAGATCGTCGTCGCGGTGAAGCCCGACAAGCCGGTGAGCCAGCCGGGCGAAAGCGGCTACGTGGAAGTCCAGTCCCAGGTGACCGACCCGCAGTTCGAAGAAGAACCGCCGGAACCGGGGGAACCGGGTGACGGTGAACCCGAACCGGACCCGGGCGACGACGTCACCGCGCAGCAGTTCTTCCTCTCCGACACGCCCTGCGCCGCCGGCGGCGAAACGGCGCGCCAGGAAATCGTCGGAGACCACCTGCTGCACAACACCCTCGGGACCTGTGCCGATGGCCCGCAGACCGGCGGGACCCACGGCGCGCCCGACACGCTGCTGCTCAACGGCGCGCCGGACCCCGCCCCCGAAGACGAACTCAACCCGTCGCTCTACGACTACTCCGACGACTACTACCTCGAGCCGACTCCGGACACCGACAAGGGCGTGCAGATCCGCCGCGACGACACCAGCGGCTGCCACTACGAACCCACCGGCACGACCAACCCCGAGTCGCAGGTGCATCGTTGGGTCACCGACCCGATGCCGTTCGAATTCGAAATGGGCGGCAAGGTGACGCTCGAGATCTACACGCGGACGCTCAACGACGCCCTCTACACCGGGGCGCTCTGCATCTACCTCTACGAGACCTCCGACGACGGCTCGCCGCCGACGTTCCTGACGAAGGCGGGCAGCGGCACGTCTTACTGGGAGTACGAACCGGAGGGAAACGGCTACTGGCCGCGAAACAGCTGGACCAGGGTGCGGGTGACGATGGAATTTCAGGAAGCCCCAAAATTCATCCCGCCAGGCGACAGGCTCGGCGTGGCGCTGAGCGTCGACCGCGCGAACACGCCGGCCGATGCGATCCCGATCATGTACGACCACCCCAACTACCCGACCAGGATCGAGGTCGACAGCTCGACGCCGCTCGAAGGCGAAGGCGGCTAGCCGGTGGCCGCCGCGGCGGTGTTCGCCTTCCTCGGGGGGCTCCTCGCCGGCAGCTTCGTCACCGTCGTCGCCCACCGCGTGCCGCGGGGGGAGTCGATCGTCGGGCCGCGCTCGCGCTGTCCGGCGTGCGGGGCTCAGATCGCCGCCTACGACAACGTTCCGGTCCTCTCCTGGGTAGTGCTGCGCGGGCGGGCGCGCTGCTGCGGGGCGCCGATCTCGCCGCGCTACCCGCTGACCGAGCTGGCGCTGGGCGCCCTCTACGCGGCAACCGTGCTCGTCCTCTGGGACGAGCCCTGGGAAGTGGCGCTGGGGCTCGTCTTCGTCACCGTGCTGACGGCGATCACGCTGACCGACCTGGAGCGGCGGATCATCCCGAACAAGGTCCTGATCGCCGGGGCGATCGCCGCTGCCGCGATCGCCGCCGTCGGCGACCCGGGCGGCCTGCCCGAGCGGGCGATCGCCGCGGCGGCGGCGGGCGGCCTGCTGTTCGCCGCCGCGCTCGCCTACCCGCGCGGGATGGGCCTCGGCGACGTCAAGCTGGCGGCGACGATGGGCCTCTTCCTCGGCCGCGACGTGGCGCCGGCGATCCTCGTCGCCCTGCTCGCCGGCTCGCTCGTCGGCCTGGCGATGATCGCCCGCGAGGGCGCCGCGGCGCGCAAGCGGGCGATCCCCTTCGGCCCGTTCCTGGCGCTCGGCGGGGTCGTCGGCCTGCTGGCCGGCCCGCAGCTGGTCGACTGGTACCTGGGCGCTTTCTAGCTCTTCGTCCTAGATCGTCCGTCCAGTTCTGCGAAGAAATCGGTAGTTGCAGGACGAAAGTTCTGCCGCCTTTCTGTCGATTCAGGGAGGGCCGGGCTTCTTCGACGCCCGTTCCCCCATGCGACTCAGCGGAATCGCCAAGCAGAAGATCGGCAGCGTCGTCGGCCTCGACATCGAGGCGGGCAGCGTCGCCGCGACCGAGCTGCGCCTCAACGGCTCGGTCGAGCTGGTCGGCGCGGGGATCGGGCCGCTCGACCCCGGCGCCTTCCACGAGGGCGAGGTGCTCGATCCGGACCGGCTCGCCGCGGCGCTGAAGGCGCTCTTCGCCGAGCACAAGCTCGGCCGGCACGTGCGGCTCGGCGTCGGCAACCAGCGGGTCGTCGTCCGCACCGTGCGCCTGCCGGCGATCGAGGACCCGAAGGAGCTGGAGGCGGCAGTCCGCTTCCAGGCCCAGGAGCAGATCCCGATGCCGCTCGACCAGGCGGTGCTCGAGCATCAGGTCGTCGGCGGCGTCCCCGCCGAGGAGGGGCAGGCGCCGCAGATCGACGTGATCGTCGTCGCGGCGCGGCGCGACATGATCGCCACCTTCCTCGATCCGATCCGCCGCGCCGGGCTCGAGCCCCTCGGGGTCGACCTCTCGGCCTTCGGCATGATCCGGGCGCTCGCCGGCGCCGGCGAGACCCCCGCGGCCGGCGGGGACGTCGAGCGACCCGCTGCCGCGGTCCTCTACTGCAGCGTCGGCGACGTGACCAACCTGGCTGTCGCCCGCGGCCGCTCCTGCCTGTTCACGCGCGTCGCGGACGCCGGGCTCGAGGCGATCTCCGAAGGGCTGGCGGGCGCGCTCGGGCTGAGCGCGGAGCACGCAGCGCAGTGGATGGGCCACGTCGGGCTCGAGCAGCCGGTCGAGGCGGTCGAGGGCGACCCGCAGGCGGTCGCCGCGGTCCGCCAGGCGCTCGAGCAGGGCGTCGACGAGCTGCTCGACGAGCTGCGCCTCTCGCTCGACTACTACGGCGCGCAGGAAGCGGCGCTGCCGGTCGAGCGGATCGTCCTCTGCGGTCCGGCGACCGCGATCCCCGGCCTGGCGCCGCGGATGGAGGCGAGCCTCGGCCTGCCGATCTCCGCCCCGCTTCCGCCCGCGCTCGAGGGCTTCGACGAGAGCTCCGCCGCCCGCCTCACCCTTCCCTACGGCCTCGCCCTGGAGCAGTAGCGGTGCGGCCGATCAACCTGATCCCCCCGGAGGACCGCCGCGGCGACCAGGCGCCGCTGCGCACCGGCCCGCTCTCCTACATCCTGCTCGGCGGGCTAGCCCTGCTGCTGCTCGGCGTCGTCGCCCTCGTGCTCACCGGCAACCAGGTCTCCGAACGCGAACGACGAGCTGGCCAAGCTGAAGCGCGAAGACGCGGTGGCGGCGGCGAAGGCGACCCGGCTCGCCTCCTACACGCGGTTCCAGAGCCTCAGCGAAGCGCGCGTGGAGACGGTGCGCAGCCTCGCCGACAGCCGCTTCGACTGGGAACGGGTGATGCGCGAACTGGCGCTGATCCTGCCGAGCGACGTGTGGCTGGTCGAACTTACGGGGACCGCGACTCCGGGCGCCGGCGTCGGAGGCGAATCGAGCGGGGGCGGATCGGGTGGCAACTCTGAGAGGGCAGATCGCCGGTCCGGCGCTCGAACTGAGCGGCTGTGCCGCGGGCCAGACTTCCGTCGCGGGCTTCGTCACCGCGCTGGAAGACATCGACGGAGTCACCCGGGTGGGCGTCCAGTCCTCGGAATTGGCGGACAAGAAGAGCGGCGCCGGCGTCTCGGCCAGCGGCGAAGTCGGCTCGGGAGGGGGCGGGGAAGACTGCCGCACGCGCGATTTCATCGCCAAGTTCGAAATCGTCGTCGGCTTCGACGCGGCGCCGGTGCCGGCGCCCGAAGGGGATGCGCCGCCGGAAAGCACTCCCGAAGCGGCCCAGACGGCGTCCACGGAAAGCTCGGAAAGCTCGAGCGAAGCGAGCGGGGAAAGCACGGAAGGCAGCTGAGATGGTGGCGCTGAAGAGCTCCCGCAACCTGACGATCGTCGCGATGCTTGTCGTGGCTGCGCTCGCGCTCGCCTTCTGGGTCGTGCTGCTGAGCCCGACGCGGGAAGAAGCGGCCAGGCTCGGCGATCAGGTCGAACGGGTCGAAGCATCGCTCGCCGGCCACCGGGCGGAAATCGCCACGGCCGAAGAAGCGCGCCGCAGGTTCTCCGGGGATTACCAGAAGCTCGTGGTGCTCGGCAAGGCGGTGCCGGGCAACAGCGAAACCGCGTCGTTGCTGGTTCAGGTGAGCGGCATCGCCGAACGCACCGGGGTCGAATTCGAGGACATCGAATTGAATTCCAGCGGCGGTGGGGGCGAAGCTCCGGACGCCGCCGCAACGAGCTCTTCCGGTGCGCAGGTGTCGCCGACCGAGGCCGCGGCCTCGCTGCTGCCGCTGGGCGCCTCGCTCGGTTCCGGCGGCCTGGCGGCGATGCCCTACACGCTCACCTTCAACGGCAGCTTCTTCAAGATCGCCGACTTCATCAAGGAAATCGACGCGATGGTGAAGTCGCACAACGAACAGGTCAGGGTCGACGGACGGCTGCTGACGATCGACGGCTTCTCGCTAGCCGCCGGCACGAACGGATTCCCCTCGTTGACTGCGACCTTCGGCGTCACCAGCTATGTGATGCCGCCGCCGAGCCAAAGCGCCGGCCCCGAAGCCCCCCCCGCCGCTTCGGCCGAATCCGAAGCGACGCCGGCGGCGGCGCGGCTCGGGGGTACGCCATGAAGCGACCCTCGCTGAAGATGCCCGAAGCGCGCCCACCCGCGTTCCTCGCCGATCTCTACTACGACCTGCGCGACCGGCGGCTGCTGCCGCTGGTCGCCCTGGTCCTGGTGGCGATTGCGGCGACGCCGATCCTGCTCGGCCAGAAGTCGGAGACGAAGCTGTCGCCGGCTGCACAGGGTGCGATTGCGGCGCTGAAAGAAGCGAGCAGGCGGAAGACCTCCTCGCTGACCGTGGTCGAGGCGACGCCGGGACTGCGCGAATACCGCAAGCGACTTACCCATCGCACGCCGACCGACCCCTTCAAGCAGCGCTACACGGCCCCCGTGCTGAAGGGAGCCGAACTGAACGAACCGAAGGAAGGCGAAGGCAAGGGCTCGGGCGGCGAATCCGAAGGGTCTGGTTCTTCGAATGGTCAGGCCGAAACGGGGTCGGGCGAAGGCGGCGGCGCCGGGTCCCCGCCGGGTGGAGCGACGCCGGGCTTGGGCGGCAAGCCGCATCTCGTCTTCTACTCGATTGGGATCAAGGTGAGGATCTCCAAGGCGGTCGATGGCAAGCCGCAGGGCGAACCGCTCGTGCGGGAAGATGTGCTTCCGCAGACGTCGCTGCCGGGCGAGAAGACGCCGGTCGTCACCTACATGGGCCCGGCGCGAAACGGAGACAAGGCCAACGGGAAGGCGCTCCTGCTCGTCGACGATTCGGTCCAGTCGGTGGAAAGCGACGCGAGATGCGTCTCCGGCGACGAAGTCTGCCAGCTGCTGGAAGTCGAACCGGGCTTCCCGGTCGTC
Organism: uncultured Solirubrobacterales bacterium; assembly: GCA_963805475.1. Taxonomy (GTDB): domain Bacteria; phylum Actinomycetota; class Thermoleophilia; order Solirubrobacterales; family 70-9; genus VRUE01. The sequence continues at coordinate 167,185 of CAWDUO010000001.1, forward strand.
CTCACCTACGGCGAAAACGAAGTCCGATACACGGTCAACGTGATCAAGTTCGAACTGGTCGTCACCGGGCACAGCTGAGCCGGTGGGGCACCCATCGCTTCAGTAAGTGAAGCGTTGGCGCTAAACTCGCTTCAGCGAGCCGATTCGAACCCTAGGCCGGCTCGCCCCGGATGTGCTGAAGATGAGCGCTGAGAGCAACTCCCGCTGTCCCGTCTGCCGTACCGCCGACGTCGTCTGCGGGAAGTGGACCCTGCTGGTGATCCGCGACCTGGCGGCCGGGTGCGCGCGCTTCTGCGAGCTCGAGCGCTCGCTCGAGGGGATCAGCCCGCGCACCCTCTCGCTGCGCCTGCGGGCGCTGGAAGAAGAGGGCATCGTCGCCCGCAACACCTTCCCCGAGGTGCCGCCGCGGGTCGAGTACGAATTGACCGAGAAGGGCGAGGCGCTGGTCCCCCTGATCGAGGACATGCGCCGCTACGGCGCCCGCTGGCTGCTCGAAGAAGAGCAGAAGCCGGTCCCCGCGTAGGCGCCCGCTCGGGGGCGTTTCACCTTGCAAGCGATCCTGCACGCGCAGGAGCGGCGTGCGTGGGGGGGAAGGTCGCCGGCATGCGCGACCGGTTGCTCAGCGAGGCGTTGCGGCGGTTGGCCGCCGAGGCGGCGACGCGGCTGACCACGCTCGTCGCGAGCGGCGACCAGATCCCCTTCGACGTCGCCGAGGCGGCCGGCCCCGACGAGGCCTTCTTCCACAGCTACGTCCCGCTGACGGCGCGCTTCGTGCGCGAGCGCGAGGACGAGCTGCGCACCCTGCCCGCCTTCGAGCCCGCCCGCGAAGCGGTCGTCCTCGCCGACGTCGCCGCTCCTTATCTGGAGCAGCGCGGCGAGCAGGTCCCGACCGACCCCGGCGAGCGGGCGGCGCGCCTGCTCAACGTCTTCCTCGCCGGCCTCTGGGACGGCTGCGCCGAGTTCTCGCTCGACCGCGAGCGGCTCGAGGGGGCGCTCGCGGTGCTCGACGCCGAGGCCGGCGACGCCGACGAGTCCGACGTGCTGATCGCGCCGCTGGTCGGCCTGCGGATGTCCGCGCCGCGCCTGCCGCTGCCCAACGGCGTGCAGCTGGTGCGCGCCGACGGCATCGAGGCCCCGGCCGAGGCGCTGCGCAGCGAGGGCATGGGCCGCGCCGCCTGGGAGCCGCAGATCCTCGCCGTCGCCGAGCAGCGCGAGGGCTCCGAGAGCGCCGCCGCGGCGCTCGCCCAGCTGCGCGACCTGGTCAGCGTCATGCGCATCTTCAAGGGCGGCGGCGTCGGGCTCGGCCCGCACGCCTTCGCGCCGACCGGCGAGGGCCGCTGGCGCCGCGTCGCCACCGGCGCCCCGGCGCCGCGCGGCGACGGCTACCGGCTCAGCGACGAGGAGGCTGCCGAGCTGGCCGAGCTGGCCGAGGCGCTGGCGGCGCGTCCCGACCCGGCCGGCCCGCTGGCCTGGGCGGTGCGCCGCTTCGAGCTTGGCTGCGAGCGCCCGACGGCGCTGGAGGGGCTGAGCGACCACCTGCTGGCGCTGCGCGCCGTGCTCGAAGGCCAGGGCCCGGTGGGCGCCTCGCTGCCGATGCGCGCCGCGGCGCTGATCGCCGCTGGCTCGCACGCCAGGGCCGCCGCCCGCGAGCGGGTCGAGGCGGCGCTGGAGCTGGAGCGCGCGCAGATGGCCGGCGCCCCGAGCGACCGCGCGGCCGGCCTCGCCGCCTGGGTCGAGGAGAGCGCCCGAGGCGTCCTCCGCGACGCCGTCCTGGGAGAGCTCGGAACCGATCTCAACGAAACCGCCGACGAGACCCTGATCGCCACCGGCCTCGACACCGGCGACGCATCAATTGCAGTCGACGTCGGGGATATGCCCGGCATGCCCGGACGCGAAGCGGAGGACATGCCGGTTGATTCAAAAACGTCGCCCTCACCCGGTCCCGATCACAGTCTGATTCCTTCGGGACCGGGTGAGGGCCCTGCCTATACCGCCCAGTCGCCGCCACAGGAGGACGAATCGATGGAAGACACCCGCATCCTCGAGCCGGTCCCGGCCGAGGAGGAGATCCGGATCACCGCGCGCGACTGGCTCGACGAGGTCGAGGAGGACGAGGCGGTCGAGATCGAGGAGAGCACGCTCGACTTCCCCGCGGTCGCCGACGACCTGGAGCGGCGCGAACGGATCGACACGCCGCGCGTCCGCCACCTCTTCCCGGTCCCCGAGAACGCGGACTGGGACGTCCGCGAGCTCGACTACGACCACTACGACCGCCGCACGGGCTAGGCCCGGCCGGCGGCGATCGCCTCCCGCTCCTCGCTGCTCGCGAACAGGTAGCGGTCGATCTCGGCGAGGCCGCCGAGGTCGTGCACGTCCTCGTCCAGATAGGGGACGCGGATCACGCCGCTGGTGCGCAGCTCGCGCGCCAGGTGCTCGATGTTGCGCGCGTCGCGCTCGGCCAGCGCCTGGTAGTCGGCGAAGTTCTCGCGGACGCGCCGCGCCAGGCCCTCGTCGCCGAGCCGCTCCGCCAGCGCGCCCTCGAGGTCGGCCGGGTCGCCGTCGCCGCGCAGCCGCTCGGCCGGGTAGTGGACCTTGTTGACGATCACCCCGCCGAAGGGCAGCTTCGCCTCGACCAGCTTGCGGTGGAAGTAGACCGCCTCGTCGATCGGCTCGCCCTGCGGGCCGCAGACGACGAGGAAGCAGGTGCGGCGGTCGGCGAGCAGGCCGTTGACCCGCTTGGCGCGGGCCTGGAAGCCGTCGACCATGCCGCTGAAGGCGTTGAAGAACTCGGCCAGGTCGGCGAGCAGGTCGAAGCCGACGATCCGCTTGAAGACCGAGAGCGCGACCGAGGCGCCCCGCCCCGCCACCCGCGCCGCCAGCCCGGTCGGCTTCATGAAGACGCGCAGCGAGCGGCCTTCGATGAACTGGGTCAGCCGCTTCGGCGCGTCGAGGAAGTCGAGCGCGTTGCGGGTCGGCGGCGTGTCGAGGACGAGCAGGTCGAAGCGCCCCGAGGTGTGCAGCTCGAACAGCTTCTCCATCGCCATGTACTCCTGCGAGCCGGCGAGCGCGTTGGAGATCTGCTGGTAGATGCGGTTGTCCAGCACCCGGTCGCGCGCCTCCTCGTCGGGGGCCTGGCGGGCGACGAGCTCGTCGAAGGTCGCCTTGGCGTCGAGCATCATCGCCCACAGCTCGCCCTTCATCTCGATCCCGTGGCGCTCGAACAGCTCCGGCTCGACGCGGCTCGCCTCGTTGCCCAGCTCCCGCAGGCCGAGCGAGTCGGCGAGCCGCTTCGCCGGGTCGATCGTCAGCACGCAGACCTTCAGCCCGCGCACCGCCATGCCGAGGGCGATCGCCGCCGAGGTGGTCGTCTTGCCGACCCCGCCGGAGCCGGCGCAGACGCAGATGTCCCTGCCCTCGAGCAGCTCGTCGACCGACGGCATCAGCCGAGCCTCTTCGCCAGCTCGTGCGCGGCCTCGACGCCCAGCTCGGGCTCGAAGAGGAAGGGCAGCGTCTTGACCGGCGCATGCACGCGGCGCCGCAGGCGGGCGAGCTGGGCGCGCTGGGAGCGGGCGCGACCGTGCTCGGAGGCGGCGGCGCGGGCGGCGGCGCGCAGCATCCCGTTCTCGCCGCCGGCCAGCTCGGCCAGCCGCTCGGACTCCTGCTTGGAGAAGCGCTCCGGGTAGAGGCCGTTGAGGTAGACGCGGTCGACCGCGACGCCGACCTCGCCGCGCAGATCCTCCTCCAGCGCCGCCGACTCGTTGACCGGCATCTCCTCGGGCAGGGCGACGATCGCCGCGCCGGTGTGCTCCTTGTCGGTGACGAGGCGGTCGAGCTGCTGCGCCTGGGCGTGGATCGGGCCGACGCGGGCGATCGCGGCGAAGGTGCGCGGCGTCTGCAGGAAGCCGACGCCGTGCCCGGTGGCGGGCGCGTCGACGATCACCAGGTCGTACTTGCGCCCCCGCTTCACCTTGCGGTCGAGCTGCGCCAGCTCCCAGATCTTGCCGATCGTCACCAGCTCCTTCAGCCCCGGGGTGGCGGCGGCGAGGTAGGAGAAGATGCGGCTGCGGAAGAGCATGTCGCGCATCGCCCGCACCTTCAGCTGAAGCAGCACGTACTCGCGCATCGCCTCGTCGGGGTCGATCGAGATCGACCAGAGGTTCTCCGCCATCTCGACCTCGTGGAAGCCGACTTCGGTGTGGTCGAAGATGCGCGAGGCGTTCTCCTGCGAGGCGACCTCGCAGACGATCGTGCGCTTTCCCTGCTCGGCGGCGCGCAGGCCGAGCGCGACCGCGACGGTGGTCTTGCCGACTCCCCCCTTGCCGGTCACGAAGACCAACCTCTTGTCGAGCAGCTCTGGGATCGGGTGATTCGTAGCATTTCCCAGGCCGGGCAGGAAAAGCGGGGACCCCTGCGAATACCCGCGCAATGGGATTCCTCAGCCGCAAGAGCAAGACCCTGTCCGAGCCCGAGCCGCAGGCGACCGAGCATCCGATCGTCGAAGAGCTGCGCGAGATGGAGGACGCCGTGCCCGAGCGCAAGCCCGAGCCGGCCCCTGTCCCGGAGCCGACCGCCGAGGAGGCGGGGGTGGCCGACGTCCTCCGGGAGGGCGACGCTGAAGAGGGGGATGAGCCTGAAAGGTTCTTGCCCAGGGACCTGCTGGCGCCGCTGCGGAACGACGTCCCGGCCGAGGAGCCGGCGGTCGAGGCGCCGGTCAAGCCCGCCGAGGTGATCGCGTTCGCCAACCAGAAGGGCGGCGTGGCGAAGACGACGACGACGCTGAACCTGGCGGTGGCCTTCGCCGAGTCCGGGCACCGGGTGCTCTGCGTCGACCTCGACCCGCAGGGCAACCTGACGATGAGCCAGGGGATCGACCCCGACAAGGTCGAGAAGAGCCTCTACGACGTGCTCGTCGACGACATGCCGATCAGCGAGATCATCCAGCGCCGCGAGATCGACATCGCGGTCTCCTCGATCGACCTCGCCGGGGCCGAGATCGCGATGAGCACCAAGATCGGCCGCGAGCGCTCGCTGGAGAAAGCGCTGAAAGAGGTCGCCGGCGACTACGACTTCGTCTGCATCGACACGCCGCCGAGCCTCGGCCTGCTGACGATCAACGCGCTGACCGCGGCGAGCAAGGTGATCGTCCCTGTGCAGTGCGAGTATCTCTCGATGCGCGGGCTGGTCCAGCTGCAGAACACGCTGAGGATGATCCAGGAGAACCTCAATCCCGACGTGAAGATCGAGGGCATCCTGCCGACGATGCTCGACTCGCGCACGGTGCACGCCAAGGAGGCGATCGAGATCCTCGAAGAGAACTTCGGCGACCTCGTCTTCAAATCGCGGATCCGCAAGGCGATCAAGTTCGCCGAGGCGCCCGTCAAAGGGTCCAGCGTGCTCAAGTACGACCCGCAGGGCAGCGCCGCGGGCTACTATCGAGCCTTGGCCGAGGAGGTTCTGGCAGATGAGCCGGCGTAAGCGGGCGAGCATGCGGGAAGGGCCGCTCTCCGAGCTGTTCCGCAGCACTTCGGACGAGGACGCGCAGCCGGCGGGTCCTGTCGCGGGGGATGATCCCTCCCCCTCGCAGGCTACGGGGGAGGAACCAACCCCCACGCCACCCGCCGGAGAGGCGCCGGTGGAGAAGGCCGAGTCAGCGCCCGAGCGGCTGAAGCGAGTTTTCTCGGAGGAGCCGGCCCCGAGGGTGGAGAGAGCAGCTGAGACTCCGCGGTATGGGCGCGAGGAACCGGAGTACGAGCCGCCCGGCTCGGGCGAGCCGCACCAACCGGTGATCCGGGTCGTCGGCGTCGGCGGCGCCGGGGTCAACGCGGTCAACCGGATGGTCGACGCGAGCGTGCCCGGGGTCGAGTTCATGGCCGTCAACACCGATCTCCAGTCGCTCCAGCTCTGCGTCGCCGACGTCACGGTGCACATCGGCGACGAGCGGACGCGCGGCCTCGGCGCCGGCGCCGACCCCGAGGTCGGCCACGACTCCGCCTTCTCCGAGCAGGACAAGATCAAGCGCCTGCTCAAGGGCTCCGACATGGTCTTCGTCGCCGCCGGCGCCGGCGGCGGCACGGGATCCGGCGCCGCCCCGGTCGTCGCCCGCCTCGCCCGCGAGGTCGGCGCGCTCACCGTGGGCATCGTCACCAAGCCGTTCAGCTTCGAGGGCTCGCGCCGCGGTAAGCAGGCGGCGCGCGGGATCGAGGAGCTGGCCGCCGCGGTCGACACGCTGATCGTCGTCCCCAACGACCGGCTGCTCGAGGTGCTCGACGAACAGACCTCGATGGTCGACGCCTTCCAGGTCGCCGACGACGTGCTGCGCCAGGGCGTGCAGGGGATCTCCGACCTCGTCACCCTGCCGGCGCTGATCAACCTCGACTTCGCCGACGTGCGCACGATCATGTCCGAGGCCGGCCGGGCGCTGCTCGGGATCGGCATGGGCTCGGGCGAGGGCCGCGGCGTGCTCGCCGCCGAGAAAGCGATCTCCTCGCCGCTGCTGGAGACCTCGATGGAGGGCGCGCGGGCGATCCTGCTCTCGATCACCGGCGGTCCCGACCTCTCGCTGGTCGAAGTCAGCGAGGCGGCGAAGCTGGTCGGCGAGGCGGCCCACCCCGACGCCAACATCATCTTCGGCGCCAACATCGACGAGGACTTGGGCGACCAGATCTGGGTCACTGTCGTCGCCACCCGCTTCGACGGACAGCCGGCGCCGCGCCGCGCCGCCGAGCCGACGATCCGCCGCACCGGGGACGCCGGCCGCGGCCGCGCGCCGCGCAACGAGAAGGCCGGCGAGCTCAGCTCGCTGGACGTGCCTGAGTTCCTACCCGGCTGACGCGCGCCCGATGAGCGGCGTCGTCGCGGCGGGGCACCCCCTCACCGCCGAGGCGGGGGCCGAGGCGCTGCGCGGGGGCGGCAACGCGGTCGACGCGGCGATTGCGGCCGTTCTCACCTCGTTTGCCGTCGAGAGCCCGCTGACCGGCTTCGGGGCGGGCGGGTTCATGATGGTCAGCGGCCCTGGAATTCACCCGACCCCCTCCGACCGCGGGAACTCGGTCACGTCCATATCTGATTCTCGTGACCGAGTGGGAGCAGAGGAGGGGGTCGGAACTGTATTAATCGATTTCTTTGTGGCGGCGCCCGGGAAGGACGGGACCGAGCGGGGGATCGAGCTCGTGCCGGTGCCGGTCCACTTCGACGCCGAGACGGTGCAGACGTTCTACGTCGGGCCGGCCTCGTGCGGAGTTCCGGGGACGGCGGCGGGGCTGGAGCTGGCGCTGCGGCGCTTCGGCACGATGCCGCTCGGCGAGCTGGCGCGCGCCGGCGTGCGGCTGGCCCGCGAGGGCGCCCCGGTCAACGCGATCCAGGCCTACATCCTCGAGATCCTCTGGCCGATCCACGAGCGCCTGCCGGGCACGCGCGACCTCTACGCGCCGCGGGGGCGGCCGCTGGGCGAGGGCGACGTCTTCCGCTTCGGCGAGCTGGCCGAGGCGCTGGAGCGTTTCGCCGCCGAGGGCGCCGAGCCCTTCTACCGCGGCGAGGTCGCGGCGGCGCTGGCCGGCCACGTGCGCGAGCACGGCGGCACGCTCGGGCCGACCGACCTGGCGGCGTACGAGGCGATCGAGCGCCGCCCGATCCGCGTCCCCTTCCGCGGCGCCGAGGTGCTGACCAACCCGCCGCCCTCCTCCGGCGGGATCCTGATCGCCTACTCGCTCGCCCTGCTCGAGCGGCTCGGCGGGCGCAGCGGCCCCGAGCAGCTCGTCGCCGCGCTGGGCGCCGCCAACGAGGCGCGCGGCGAGGAGTTCGCCGCGGGGCTCTACGGCGCCGACCTGGAGGCGACGCTGCTCGACCCGCGGCGGCTCGACCTGCGCGCCGGCGAGCTGCTCGGCTCGACCACCCACATCGCCGCGCTCGACGGGGAGGGGATGTGCGCCAGCGTCACCTGCTCGAACGGCTCGGGCTCGGGCGTGCTCGTCCCGGGGACGGGGGTGATCCTCAACAACATGCTCGGCGAGGAGGACCTCAACCCGCTCGGCTTCCACGCGATCGCGCCGGGGCGGCGGGTGCCCTCGATGATGGCGCCGACGGTGGTGCGCCGCGACGGCGAGATCGAGCTCGGCCTCGGCAGCGCCGGCTCCAACCGGATCCGCTCGGCGATCGTGCAGACCGTGGTGCGCGCGGTCGAGCAGGGGATGCCCGCGGGCGAGGCGGTGCGGGCGCCGCGCCTGCACGTCGAGCAGGGGATCGTCCAGGCCGAGCCGGGGATCGACGAGGCCGCGCTGGCGCGGATCGAGGCGCGCGGCGTCCCCGTCCTGCGCCGTCCGCGGCTCAATCTCTTCTTCGGCGGCGTGCAGGCGGTCGCCCCCGACCCGGCCGGCGGCGAGCCGAGCGGCGGCGGCGATCCGCGCCGCGGCGGTAGCGTTGCGCTCGCATGACGATCGACTTCGAGGCTGAGGGGCTGCTCGCCGGCACCGCGGGCGCGGCGCGCGAGGCGCGGCGCGAGCTGCTCGAGCGGCTGGCCGGCGAAGGCGTGCCGCTGGCCGAGCTGCGCGAGGCGGTCGAGGGCGGGCGGCTGGCGCTCTTGCCGGTGGAGCGGGCGATCGCCGGCGACGGCGCCCGCTACACGCCGCGCGAGGTCGCCGAGCTGGTCGGCCTCGATCTCGAGATCCTGCAGCGCACCAGCGCGGCGCTCGGCGTCCCCTACCCCGACCCCGACGAGCGCGCCGTGACCGAGGTCGACCTGGAGGCCGCGAAACGGGTGAAAGCCTTCTACGACGCCGGCCTGCCAGAAGAGGGGATGCTGCAGGTGGCGCGCACGGTCGGCATGGCGACGGCGCGGATCGCCGAGGCCAACCGCGACCTGGTGACGAAAACCCTGATGCAGCCGGGCGACAGCGAGCGCGACCTGGCGCTGCGCTTCGCCGCCGCCGCCGAGCAGATGCTGCCGGTCTTCGAGCCGACCCTCACGTACGCCTTCCGCGCCCACATGCTCGAGCAGATCCGCCGCGACGTGATCGGCGCCGCCGACCTCGCCGCCGGCGAGCTCGGCGCCGGCCCCGAGGTCGCCGTCTGCTTCGCCGACCTGGTCGGCTTCACCAAGCTCGGCGAGCAGGTCGAGACCGAAGAGCTCGGCCTGATCGCCGGCCGTCTCGACGAGCTGGCCACGGCGGTGGCCGAATCGCCGGTGCGGCTGGTCAAGCTGATCGGCGACGCGGCGATGCTCGTCTCCACCGACGCGGCGGCGATGGTCGAGGCGGCGCTGCGCATGGTCGAGGCCGCCGACGAAGAAGGCGACGAGTTCCCGCGCCTGCGCGCCGGCATCGCCCACGGCTCGGTCCACGTCCAGGCCGGCGACTACTACGGCCGCCCGGTCAACCTCGCCAGCCGCCTGACCGCGATCGCCAAGCCGGGCAGCGTGCTGATCGACGCGGCCGCGAAGCAGGCGGCCGGCGAGCGCTTCGAGTACTCCTTCGCCGGCGAGAAACGGCTCAAGGGCTTCGACCAGCGCGCCACGCTCTACCGCGCCCGCCGCCCTGAGGACGCCTAGCGGCGCTCAGCCCGGCTTGCGGGCGGAGAGGACCAGGTTGTAGAAGAGCTCGGCGGGCAGGTGGGGCTCGAGCAGGCGGGTGTCGACCTTCTGCAGGGCGATGTAGCTGTTGAAGGCAAAGCGGCGCCAGGCCCAGGAGACCGAGTCGGGCTCGGCGCTGGACTCGACCGTGCGCAGGCCCCAGCCCCAAGCGTTGGCGAGCAGCTCCTCGCCGCCGACGCGGCGACGCTCGAAGCCGCTTGCGTCGAGTCTGCGACGCAGGTCGGCGGGGGCGAAGGCGTGGACGTCGACCTCGCCCTCCAGCGCGTGGCCGTGCGAGAGATCGGCCTCGGCGACGGCGCGCGGGCTGGCGCCGACCAGGCGCCGCCAGGCGGGGGCGGCGAGCATCCCGGCGCGCTTCGGCGCCGCGGCGAGCCGGTCGCCGTAGCGCGAGGGCTCGCCGCAGAAGGCGATCGCGCCGCCCGGGCGCAGCACGCGCTTGAACTCGGCGAAGGCGCGGTCCAGGTCCGGGATGTGGTGGAGGACGGCGTGGCCGAAGACGAGATCGAAGCTCTCGTCGGCGAAGGGCAGCCGCTCGGCCTCGGTCTCGAGCGTCTCCACGTCGTCCAGGCCGAGCGCCTCGGCGGTCGCGGCGAGGCGCCGCAGCATCCCCGGCGAGATGTCGGTCGCCGTCAGCCGCTCGATCGTCCCCATCTGGAGCAGGTTGAGCGAGAAGTAGCCGGTGCCGGAGCCGATCTCGAGCGCGTCGGGGAAGCGCTCGCCGTCGAGTCCCCCGAGCGCCTTCTCCAGCTTGCCGCGGACCTGCTTCTGGCCGGTGGCGCCGAAGTCGATGCCCCACTTGGCGTCGTATTCCTCGGCCGCCGCGTCGTGGTAGCGCGTGTTGACGTCCTTGATGTGGTCCGGCGTGGCCGTGGGCGAGGCTGGCATCGGCCCGGGAACAATACGGTGCCGATCATGAGCCGTGAGTTCGTTCAGGAAAACCAGCCGCCGGGGGTGCCGCCGCTGCCGCTGACCGGCGAGCGGACGCTGCCCGACGTGCCCGAGGAGAACTACTGGTTCCGCCGCCACCTGGCGGTCTACGAGTGGATCGTCGCGCGGGTCGCCGGCAGGCGAGTCGTCGACATGGCCTGCGGCGAGGGCTACGGCTCCGACGTGCTGGCGAGCGCCGCGGCGAGCGTCGTCGGGGTCGACGCCAACCCGGAGGCGCACGAGCACGCGCGGCTGCGCTACACGCGGCCCAATCTGCGCTTCGAGCGCGACCTGGTCGAGAGCTTCGCCGAGCCCTGCGACGCCGTCGTCTTCCTGCAGACGATCGAGCACGTGCGGGACGCCGGCGCGATCCTCGAGCACTTCAAGTCGATGCTGGAGCCCGGCGGCGTCGCCTACGTCTCGACGCCGAACCTGCTGACCCTGGCGCCGCCCGGCGCCGAGAAGTCCGACAACCCGTGGCACGTGAAGGAGTACCGGGCGGAGGAGTTCCGCGAGCTCTGCGCGGCGCATTTCGAGCGGGTCGAGCTGCTCGGTCTCTTCCACGCGCGCAAGCTGCGGGCGCACGAGCTGGCGATCAAGCTGGGCTGGGACCGGGCGCACAGGGCTTTGCGCCTGACCAAGCCCTTCTACGACCGCTTCACCCCGGCGATCGCCGCGTCGGACTTCGCGCTGCGGGAAGGCGGCCTGGACAGGGCGCTGGATTTTCTCGCCGTCTGCCATGTCTGAGGAGAGCGCCGGCGACCTGGCGATCGTCCTGCACTCGCACATGCCCTATGTGGAGGGGTTTGGGACCTATCCCTTCGGCGAGGAGTGGCTGTTCGATGCGGTGATTCGCTCTTACCTGCCTGTGCTGGAGGTCGCTGAGCATCTGACGATGACGGTGACTCCCGTGTTAGCGGATCAGCTGGAGGATGCTGAAGCTGCGGAGCGGTTGCGAAGGTTCCTGGTCGAGTGGCGGATCGGGGCGGCGGAGGCGGACATGGAGCAGGTGCCGTCCGAGTGCCGGGCGGCCTGCGAGGGGGAGCTGGCGCGCTACCGGCGCGCGCTGGAGCTGCTGGACGCCGCTGGGGGCGATCCGCTGCGGCTATTTCAGGACGCCGCCGGGGAGGGGCGCGTGGCGCTGGCGGCCTCGGCGGCGACGCACGCCGTGCTGCCGATGCTGGCGACGCGGGCCGGGGTGCGCCTCCAGCTCGACGCGGGGATCCGCTCGCACCGACGGCGCTTCGGCTGGGACGGGGGCTTCTGGCTGCCCGAGTGCGCTTACGCGCCGGGGCTGGAGGCGCGGCTGGCCGAGCAGGGGGCGCGCTGGTTCTGCGTCGACCAGAGCGCGCACCTCGACGACCCGCTCGACGCGCTCGCGCCCGTCGCGACCGCCGCCGGCCCGACCGCCCTGCCGATCGACTGGGAGGCGATCCAGTGGCTGTGGTCGCTCGACGGCTACCCGTCGGACCCGGCCCACGCCCAGTTCGACGGCAAATCGCTGCGCGGCGTCCGCCTCTGGAAGGTCGGCGGCGGCGCCTACGACCCGGCGGCGGCGGCCGCCGCCGCACGGCGTCAGGCGGGGGAGTTCCTCGCCGCCGTCGCCGGCCGCCTGCGCGAGCACGCCGAGCGCCGCGGCCGCCGCGGCCTGCTCGTCTTCGCGATCGATACCGAGCTGCTCGGCCACTGGTGGTCGGAGGGGGCGATCTGGCTCGGCGAGGTGCTCGCCGGCGCGCGGGCCGCGGGCGTCCGCCTGCTCACCGTGCCGCAGGCGCTGGCCGAGCACGAGCCGGTCGAGCGGCCGCTCGCCGCCTCGACCTGGGGCGAGGGCAAGGACCTCCGCACCTGGGACTCGCCGCCGGTCGCCGACCTCGCCTGGGGCGCCCGCCGGCTCGAGCTGCGCCTGCTGCGCGCCCTCGCCGGCGGCCTGCGCGGCCCCGGCGCGCGGCGCGCGGCGCGCGAGCTGCTCGCCGTCCAGGCCAGCGACTGGGCCTTCCTCGACAAGCGCGGCCAGGCGGGCGACTACCCGTTCCGGCGCGTCACCGACCACGCCGAGGCGATGTTCGACGCCATAGACTCCGGGCCCGCCGCCGATCCGTGTATGCGTGCCCTAGCCCCGGACATGAGCCTCGCGCCTCTGCTGGAGCCCTGACCGCGGGCCCCGACCCACGCACCATGACCCGAGTCCTGATCCTCTCCTGGGAGTACCCGCCGCTGATCGAGGGCGGCCTGGCGCGCCACGTGCGCAAGCTCTCCGAGGCCCTGGTCGAGCGCGGCGTCGAGGTCCACGTCTTGACCCGCGGCGGCGAGGAGTCGCCCGCCGAGGAGCGCCGCGCCGGCGTCCACATCCACCGCATCCGCGAGCCGCGGCGCCCGACCGAGCTGGGCGAGTTCGTCGCCTGGGTCGAGCGGATGAACTCCGACATGCTCGCCGCCGGGGTCGAGCTCGGCGACCGCCTCGGCTTTGACCTCGTCCACGGCCACGACTGGCTGGTCGCCAACGCCTGCGACCACCTCGCCAAGCGCTTCGGCGCGCCGCTGGTGACGACGATCCACGCGACCGAGCACGGCCGCCACCAGGGCTGGGTCGACAAGCACCCGCAGAGTTACATCCACGGGGTCGAGCGCTGGATCTCCAACCGCTCCGAGCGCACGATCGCCTGCTCGCACTACATGCGCGAGCAGATCGTCGACATCTTCGGGGTCGAGGAGGAGCGGGTGACCGTGATCCCGAACGGGATCGACCCCGACGACCTGCCCGCCCAGGACCCTGCCGAGCTGGCGCGGCTGCGCGCCGAGTTCGCCGCGCCGGAGCAGAAGCTGGTGCTGCTGATCGGCCGGCTCGTCTACGAGAAGGGCTTCCAGCTGGCGCTGGAGGCGATGCCGCGGGTGATCGAGGAGGCGCCGGGGACGCGCTTCCTCGTCGCCGGCTCCGGCACCCACGAGGAGGAGCTGCACCGCCAGGCCGAGGATCTGGGCCTGATGGAGCACGGCACCTTCCTCGGCTGGATCGGCGACGATGTGCTGCACTCGCTCTACCGGATCGCCGACCTGACCGTGGTGCCATCGATCTACGAGCCCTTCGGCCTCGTCGCGCTGGAGGCGATGGCCTCCGAATGCCCCTGCATCGTCGCCGACACCGGCGGCCTGCGCGAGGTCGTCCCGCACGAGGAGGTCGGCCTGCGCTTCCGCCCGCACGACTCCGAAGCGCTGGCCGAGGTGGCGATCCGCGTGCTGCGCGACGACGAGCTGGGCCGCCGCCTGGTCGCCGAAGCCTACGAGCACCTGCGCAGCTTCGAGTGGGGCGACGTAGCCGAGCGCACGGCGGCTGTCTACGCGGAGCTGGCGGGCGACCCCAGCCCCGCCTGACCTTCCTTCCGCTGTTCCTTTTCCTCGCATATGAGGGAAAAGGAACAGCGGAACGTCAGGTTGGTTCGACCGGGTCGGGCCAGCGCAGGTGCTCGGGGGCGTCGCGCATGCGGATGACGCGGGCGGGGACGCCGGCGACGACGGCGTTGGCCGGGACGTCCCTGGTGACGACGGCGTTGGTGCCGACGATCGCGTTGTCGCCGACGCGGACGCCGCGCAGGATGCAGGCGCCATAGCCGATCCAGACGTTGGAGCCGACCTCGACCGGGCGGGTGTAGATGCCCTGCTGGCGGATCGGCCGCTCGACCTCGACCACGCCGTGGTCGAAGTCGATGAACATCGCCCGGTCGGCGATCACGCACTGCTCGCCGATCCGCACCCGCTCGTAGGCGGAGATCGTGCACTCCTGCCCCATCACCGTCTTGGCGCCGATCTCGACGATGCCCTCGTGGCAGCGGATCTTCGTCCCGTGGCCGAGCCAGACGAAGCGGCCGAACTCGATGCGGCCCCGGCGGCCGATCTGCAGCTCGAGCCGGCCGCCGAGGAAGAGCGGGCCGTCGGTGCGCCAGCGCCAGCCTGCGACGGTGAGCAGGCGGCGACGCAGGTAGCGCGCCGCGAGCAGCGCGTATTTGGGCGTCAGCATCCCGTTGCGGGCGCAGAAGCGGATCAGTCGGATCACGGCGGCGGGGACTTTAGACTGGCCGCACCGATGCCCGACTCCGCCCAGGACCAGGCCAAGACCGGCTCGCTCGCCGAGCGCCTGCTCGCCGGCGACAAGCGCGCCCTGGCGCGGGCGATCACGCTGATCGAGTCCGACGACCCGGCCGGCTGGGAGCTGGTGCGCGAGGTCTACCCGCGCACCGGCAGGGCGCGGATCGTCGGCTTCACCGGCCCGCCCGGGGTCGGCAAGAGCACCCTGATCGGCGCGCTGACCGCCGAGCTGCGCAAGGCCGAGCGCCAGGTCGCGGTGCTCTCGATCGACCCCTCGAGCCCGTTCACCCGCGGCGCCCTGCTCGGCGACCGCATCCGCCTCTCCGACCACTTCCTCGACCCCGGCGTGTTCATCCGCTCGATGGCCTCGCGGGGCGCCCTCGGCGGCCTCTCCGAGGCGGCGCTGCAGGTGGCGCTGGCGATGGACGCGGCCGGCAAGGACGACGTCTTGATCGAGACCGTCGGCGTCGGCCAGGCGGAGATCGACATCGTCGACCACGCCGACACGATCGTGCTGGCGCTGATGCCGGGCTCGGGCGACTCGATCCAGGCGCTGAAGGCGGGCGTGATGGAGATCCCCGACGTGATCGTCGTCAACAAGGCCGACCACCCGATGACCGACACGATGGTGCGCGAGGTGCGCGGCGTGCTGGCGCTCTCGCACGAGCCGGGCCGCTGGAAGGTGCCGATCCTGCGCACCGAGGCTGCGCGTGGCGAGGGGGTCGCCGAGCTGGCCGAGAAGATCGACGAGCACCGCGCCCACATCGAGGCCGAGGGGACGCTGGAGGAGCGCCGCGCGCGCAACCTGCGCAGCGAGGTGCTGGGGATCGCCGCCTCGCGGATGCGACGGCGGCTCGAGGCGAAGGCCGAGGCCGACCCCGAGACCGCGGCGCTGCTGGAGCGGGTCGTGCGGCGGGAGCTCGACCCGGCGAGCGCGGCGAGCGAGCTGATGGAGCGCCAGGCCGGTGAGTGACCTGGTCGGGTCCGAGCTCGACGACGTCGCCGGCGACCGCGTCGGCCGCGTGTCGGGCTTCTACGCGGATGCGGACAGTCGCGAGCCGGTCTGGCTGGTCGTCGCGCTCGGCCGGCGGGGGAAGAAGAAGGTCGTGGTCCCGCTTCGAGAGTGCGCCGCGGGCGCCGGACGCGTGTGGACGGCCCAGGAGGCCGGCCGGATGCGGGAGGCTCCCGCCGTCGACCCCGCCCGGCCGCTGCTGCGCGAGCACGAGACGGCGATCTGCGCCCACTACGGGATCGGCGAGGGCGCCGGCCGGCTGGCCGAGCTGGCCGGCCGCGCGGACGGCGCCGTCACCGCCCAGCCGGCGTAATCCCGGCCTTTAGCCCTGCGTGCGCCTGCGTTTGTAGGTTGACGGGCTCGTCTTGATGCGCTTCGGTCGCATTTCGAATTCGCGGCGCACCTGCCCGGGCACGCCGGTCACATGGCGTTGCAGGGCGCGCCTCGGGTCTTTCTGTGCGAGAGCCTCTTCAACGTCTTTGATGCCGCTTCCCTCGGCGAGCAGCGGCTCGAAGAGAGCGGGGTCTACCTTCGCCAGCACGGGGAGCTCGTGTTTGCCGAGCATCGCGATCGGCATCGGCTCCGGATCGAGCTTGCTCCTGTCGGCTTTGACGGGATAGAGGAAGTTGACGTGGGCGTGAGCATCCGGCCGGTCTGGAGAGGCGAGGCGGGCGTCGAAGACCTTGACCGGATTCATCATCAGATGGTCGAACTTCAGCGGGTGCAGGTTGCAGGGCGCGGCATTCCGCTTCTTCAGGTAGTTGTTCTCGTAGTAGTCGGTGACGAAGCGCTCGAAGTAGTCGCAGCGCGCGTCGGAAGGCCAGACCTCCCAAACGCGAACACGGATATCGAGGCGCGATTCCGCGGTTCGGTCGAACAAGACCAGCACCAGCCGCTTCGTGCCGATGAGCTGGTCGAGCTCCTCGCGGCGCCGAATCGAGATGATCCAGTGGCTGTCCTCCTTGCGGACGATGTCCGTCGATCCACAGACGGGGCAATCCTCCATCCAGGCTGGAACCCTGGCTTTGCACGCTTTGCAGATCCCGAGCTGGTCGGCCCTGCTGCATGACTTCACCTCGCTGGAGTCGACGAGATCCTCGCCGCGGGCGGCACTGTTCGCGCCTCGAACGCCGGTGACGACGCTAGCGAGGTGCTGGCCGGGGTAGGCGAGTCGCGCCTGTGCGGTCTGATGAGTGATCTCAGCCCATTTGCGGATCAGCGCCCGTGGCTTCACGAACAGGTCGTCAAGCAACTCGGCGACGTCCTCCTCGGAGTGGCGTATCGTGATCGTGGAGGGATCCGGCTTGGTCATGGGCGGCGAACGGCTGTTCGGGGGACATCCGGGGCAGATGTTTGAATCGCGACGATCCTAGCCGGAGGAGAGGGACGTGACTGAGTTGGAAGAGAAGGGTCAGCGGGATCCGAGGTCGCGTCGCAGTGCGCTGTTCGATGCCCACTCGGCTCTGCGCTCCGCCGACAACTTGCGACCCGACGAGGCTCTCGACGAATTGGTGAAGCTCTACTCGGTGTGGCTGGATCTCGGGCCGATCGGCTACGCGGAGGTGAGACGCGCCGACCGCTCGCTGAAGCTCTCCGAGGGCGCCTTCCGCCGCGCTACCGAGCTGCTCGGCCCGCTCCTCGCCGAAGCGGACGTCGACAACGGCGCCGACCTCTTTCAGGAGCTCGCTGACGTTGGGGTGCGCGCGGGTATGGGCCAGTACTTCACGCCTCGCCCCGTCGCGACGGCGGTTGCCCGGTTCCTCGATCCGTCGGAGGGCGAGTCCTGGGTCGATCCATTTTGCGGTAGTGGCCTGTTGCTCGGTCGGATCGCGGCTCGGGCCGGGGGGCCGGTGGCGCTGTTCGGAGTCGACAGGGACGCACGAACGCTGCGCCTAGCAGAGCTCGAGGGCAGGGTCCACCACCCCGAGTCGCGGCCGAAATTCCTTCAGGGCGACTCGCTTGCGGCTCTGGGGCCGTTGAAGGCCGATCTCGGGGCGCCGGCCGATGGCTTCGACGGGGTGGTGACCAACCCACCGTTCGGCGCCTCTGTCCACCGCGACGACTACGCTTCCTACGAGGGCTTCGAACTCCTCGGTGGACGGACGACGGCGCTTGAGATACTTGGCGTCGAGCGGTCGGTACAGTTGCTGCGCCCCGGCGGGCGCTTGGGGATCGTCGTCCCTCAGAGCGTTCTCTCCAACCGGGGTTGCCGCGAGGTGCGCGAGTTCCTGCTCGAGACCTGTGCAGTCGACGGCGTGCTCAGCCTTCCGCCGGAGACCTTCAGCCCGTTCCAAGGGGTCGGCAAGGCGGCGGTGATCTTTGCGACCAAGCGCTCCGGTGCCGTCGGCCGGGTCGCGGTCTCGATGGCGATTTCGCGCAGGATCGGCTGGGACGGCTCCGGACGTGCAAACGGAGAAGAGGACGTCATCGCCGCGGTGGATGCGCTGCGGGGCGCGGGTTCCGCAATCAGTGCCTTGGCGATCGACGATCGGGAGGCGCTGGCGCGCAACATGACGCCGGAGTGGCATCTGCGTCCTCGCGCCGACGGTCCGACCCTGAGCGAGCTGTGCAGCGCAATCTTCTGCGGCCGCACGCCAGGAAGGGACGCCTATCGGGCGGGAGCCGAGGGTACCCAGCCCCATATCTACCGGGTTCTCAAGGTGGCCGGACTGACCGGAAGCGGCATCGACTGGTCGCCGGGCGAGCGAAGCTGCGCCGCGTTCGCCAGGCCCGTCGCGTCGAAGCTGCTCGAGCTGGGTGACATCGTCCTTACGGCGGCCGCTCATCACCCCCGCTACATTGGCGCGAAGGTCGACATTGTCGACCAGCTTCCGGAGGATTTCGGCGGCGATGTCTTTCCCTCGGCCGAGGTGATGGTGCTCCGCCCGGACCCCGAGCGCGTGGCTCCCGTTCAGCTTCTGCTCTGGCTGCGAACCGCGGCGGGGCGCGAGTCTCTGCAGGCCTGCGTGACCGGACAGACGGCGCACCTTTACCCGGAGGACGTCGGCGAGATCGCGGTTCCCGGCGGCCTTCTCGAGTCTGACCCCGCACGGGCCATCGGCCTGGCGAGGCGCAGCCTCGAGTTGCGTCGCCAGGCGGAGGCTGCGGCGCAAGAAGCGCGTGAAGAGTTCGAGCGCACGCTCGTAGCGTAGGCGTAATCCCCCCGTCACATTTGCCACCTAGCGTGAGGGCCAAGTGTCCTCTACGAAGGGAGAATGAGATGCGCGCACGCAAGGCGCTCCTGCCGCCGATCGCCGTCCTGGCCGTCGCCGGCGGCCTGCTCGTCGCCGGCTGCGGCGGCGGCAGCGACTCGTCCAGCACCACCACGCAGCAGTCGCAGAACGCCGCCGCGGCGACAACCGGCGACGAAGCGATGAAGCACGAAGGCGAAGCGATGAAGCACGAAGGCGAAGCGATGCACGACGAAGGCTCGATGAAGCACGACGAAGCGATGAAGCAGGGGGAATAGCTTGGCGCTGCTGATCCTGTTCGGGTTCGTGGCGGGCGCGGCGACCGCGCTCTCTCCCTGTGTGCTGCCGGTGCTGCCGATCGCGCTCTCAGCGGGCGCGACCGGCGGCCGGCGGCGGCCGCTCGGCATCGTCGCCGGGCTGGCCGTCTCCTTCACCTTCGCCACGGTGGCGCTGGTCTACGTGATCTCGGCGCTCGGCCTGCCGGACGACCTGCTGCGCAAGCTGGCGATCTTCGTCCTGCTCGCCTTCGGCGTCTCGCTGATGATCCCGCCGGTCGCGGCGCGGCTGGAGGCCTGGCTGAGCCGCTTCGCCGGCATCGCCGGGGGACCGCGCAGCGGCGGCGGCGACGGCTTCTGGTCCGGCGTCGCCGTCGGCGGCAGCCTCGGCTTCGTCTACGCGCCCTGCGCCGGGCCGATCCTCGCCGGGGTGATCACCGTCTCGGCTTCGCAGTCGTTCAGCAGCGGGCGGCTCGCCGTCGCGCTCAGCTACGGGCTCGGCTCGGCCGTCGTCCTCTACTTCCTGATGCTGGGCGGCCGCCGCGTGATCGCGCCGCTGGCCCGCCGCGGCACCGGCTTCCAGGTCGCGATGGGCGCGGTGATGGTCGTCGTCGCTCTGGCGATGCTCGGCAACTACGACGTCAAATTCCAGAACAGGATCGCCAGCAGCCTGCCGAGCTTCCTGGTCAACCCCTCGAAGTCGCTCGAGGACACCGGCACGGCGCGCAAGGCGCTGGCCGAAGTGCGCGGCGGCTCGGGCGGCGCGCTCGGCGAAGCGACCGCGGAAGCGGCCATCACGGGCAGCTCCGGGAAGGCGAAGGGGGGCGGGGGCGAGGGGAAGCCCTCCGGCCTGCCGGTGCTCGGCGCGGCGCCGGAATTCACCGACACCCAGCAGTGGTTCAACACGCCCGGCGACCGGCCGCTGACGCTGAAGCTCGCTGCGCGGCCGCGTCGTCCTCGTCGACTTCTGGACCTACAGCTGCATCAACTGCCTGCGCACGCTGCCCTACCTGACCGCCTGGGACAGGCGCTACCGCTCCGACGGGCTGACGATCGTCGGCATCCACTCGCCCGAGTTCCCGTTCGAGAAAGACGCCGGCAACGTCGAAGAAGCGATCCAGCGCAACGGGATCGAATACCCGGTCGCGCAGGACAACGACCTGACCAACTTCACTGACTACGGGACCGAATACTGGCCGGCCGAGTACTTCATCGACGCGCGGGGCCGGGTCCGCTACGTGCATTTCGGCGAGGGCGAATACGGCGAGAAAGAGAAGATCATCCGCGAGCTGCTGGCCGAAGCCGGGCGCAGGGTGGGGGCGGGGGAGTCCGGAGCGAAGGGGATCGAAGCCTCGTCCGGGGTGACGACGCCGGAGAGCTACCTGGGGTCGCTGCGCGCCGACCGCTTTGTCAACGGGCCGATCGCCGCCGGCACGCAGGACTTTGGCAAGCCTGCGACCCCGCCCACCGACCAGCTCGCCTACAGCGGCCGCTGGAGCGTCGAGCCGGAGTCGGCGACCGCCGAGGGCGGATCTCTGGAGCTGTCGTTCGGCGCCCGCCGCGTCTACCTCGTGCTCGGCTCGCCGGGCCATGCTCGCCGTGTGCGCGTGCTTCTCGACGGCAGGCCGATCCCCGACCGCCTCGCCGGCTCCGACGTCCACAACGGCGCCGTCACGGTCAGCGGCCAGCGGCTCTACGACCTGGTGAGCCTGCCGAAGGTCGAAGACCGCACGCTGCGCCTCGTCCCGGAAAAGGGGGTGATGGGCTATGCCTTCACCTTCGGTTAGCGCGGCGGCGCCCAGCCCGGGCGGGACAATGGAGCGCGTGAGCGATCCGCCACGGGGAACGATCCTGGTCGTCGACGACGAGCCGACGATCGTCGAGGTGCTCGGCCGCTACGTCGAGCGGGCCGGCTTCGCCGTGCGCAGCGCCGGCGACGGGCCCGAGGCGGTGCGGCTGGCGAAGCTGCACGACCCCGACCTGGTCGTGCTCGACGTGATGCTGCCGGGCTTCGACGGGATCGAGGCGATGCGGCGGCTGCACGAGGGGGAGGGGAAGCGCACGCCGGTGATCCTCTTGACCGCGCGCGGCGAGGAGTCCGACCGCCTGGTCGGCCTGCGCCACGGGGCCGACGACTACGTGGTCAAGCCGTTCTCGCCGGCCGAGCTGGTCGCGCGGATCGAGGCGGTGTTGCGCCGCGCCTCGCCGCCGGCCGGGGCCGCGCCGCAGGAGCCGATCGAGCACGGGCCGCTGCGGATCGACCCGGCGGCGCGCACGGCGACCCTCGACGGCGCCGAGCTCTCGCTGACCCAGCGCGAGTTCGACCTGCTCGCCTTCCTCGCCGCCCACCCGGGCCGTGTCTACACGCGCGACCAGCTGATGGAGAGCGTCTGGGACTACCCCTTCTTCACCGACACCAGCACCGTCACCGTCCACGTCCGCCGCCTGCGCGCCAAGCTCGGCGACGACCCGGCCGAACCGCGCTTCGTCGAGACCGTGTGGGGCGTCGGCTACAGGCTGAGGCCGCTCGCGTGAAGCGCTCGCTGACGATCGCCCTCGCCGCGGCGCTGGCCGGCGCCGCGGCGGTCACCGTGCCGCACAAAATGGGCTGGCCGCAGATCGCCCTGGTCGCGCTGGCGGTCGGCGGCGGCGCGCTCGCCGCCTGGCTGGCGACCAGCCTGGTGGTCGAGGACCGCTCGCGGCGCGAGGTCGAGGCGGCGCGGCGCCGCCTCGTCGCCTCGGTCTCGCACGACCTGCGCACGCCGCTCGCCTCGCTGCGCCTCTTGGTCGAGTCGATCGACGACGGCGTGGTGACGGGGGAGACGCGCGACCGCTACCTGGGAGAGATCCGCACCCACGTCGCCGCGCTCAGCGCCCTGATCGACGACCTGTTCGAGCTCTCGCGGATCGAGGCCGGCGACATCAGCTGGACGATGAGCCGGGTAGAGCTGCGCGAGCTGGTCGGCGACACGGTCGCGGCGATGCGCGCCCCGGCCGCGGCGCGCGGCGTCTCGCTTGCCGCCGACCTGCCGGCCGAGGAGCTGCTCGCTCGCGCCAACGCGGAGAAGCTCCAGCGCGTGCTCTTCAACCTGATCCAGAACGCGATCCGCCACACCCCCGCCGACGGCAGCGTCACCGTGCGCGCCCGGACCGCGGCGGGCGGGGTCGAGGTCGAGGTCGCCGACGACGGCGACGGGATCTCCCCGGCCGACGGCGAGCACGCCTTCGACGCCTTCTACCGCGGCGCCGACGCGGAGCAGGCGGCGACGACGGCGCCGGCCTCGGCCTGGCGATCTCCCGCGCGATAGTCGAAGCCCACGGCGGCCGCATCTGGCTCGAGCCGGCCGCGCCGGGCACGCGGGTGCGTTTCACGCTTCAAGCGCAATAGGCTCCCGCGCGTGAATTTCGAGTTGAGCGACGAGCAGAAGCTGCTTAGGGACACGGTGCGCGATTTCGCGCGGGCTGAGGTTGCGCCGGTCGCTGAGGAGCTGGATCGGGAGAAGCGGTTCCCGTACGAGATCGTCGAGAAGCTGGGGAAGCTTGGGTTGATGGGGATCCCGTTCCCGCAGGAGTACGGCGGCGGCGGCGCGGACACGCTTTCCTACGTGCTGGCGGTGGAAGAGCTGGCGCGGGTCGATTCCTCGGTCTGCATCACGATGGCCGCGCACACCTCGCTGGGGACGATGCCGATCTACCTCTGGGGGTCCGACGAGCAGAAGGACGAGTGGTTGCCGGTCCTCTGCAGCGGCCAGAAGCTCGCCTCGTTCGGGTTGACGGAGCCGGAGGCGGGGTCGGACGCCGGCAACGTGCGCACGACGGCGAAGCTGGACGGCGGCGAGTGGACGATCGACGGCGCCAAGCAGTTCATCACCAACTCGGGCACCGACATCTCCGGCTGCGTCTCGATCACCGCGGTCACCGGCGAGCGCGACGGGCGCAAGGAGATCTCGAACCTGATCGTCCCCACCGGCACGCCCGGCTACGAGGCCGGTGAGCCGTACCGCAAGATGGGCTGGAACGCCTCCGACACCCGGCCGCTCAGCTTCGAGGGCTGCCGCGTTCCCGAGGCCAACCTACTCGGCCGCCGCGGCGAGGGCTTCAAGAACTTCCTCCACATCCTCGACGGCGGCCGCATCGGCGTCGCCGCGATGGGCGTCGGGCTGGCGCAGGGCGCGCTCGACGAGGCGATCGCCTACGCGAAGGAGCGCCGAGCGTTCGGCCAGCCGATCTCCAAGTTCCAGTCGATCCAGGCGAAGATCGCCGACCTCTCCGCCCAGATCGAGGCGGCCCGCCTGCTCACCTGGCGCGCCGCGCTGGAGAAGGACGCCAGCAAGTCGTTCACGCTCACCGCCGCCCAGGCGAAGCTGATCACCGGCCGGCTGGCGGTGCGGGCGACCGAGGAGGCCGTGCAGATCCACGGCGGCTACGGCTACATCGAGGAGTACCCCGTCTGCCGCTTCTACCGCGACGCCAAGATCCTCACGATCGGCGAGGGCACCGACGAGGTCCAGCAGATGGTGATCGCCCGCCAGCTCGGCTGCTGAGAAGGCCCCGGATACAAAGCCAACGAACTCCAAATCTGTCCAAGTCTTTGGAGTTCGTTACAATCCAAGCGATTGGGTAAAATTGGATTAGCTTGGAGATAGGGATGTACGTCGAGCCGGCCCCCGAGTATCTGGATCTGATGACCGAGGTTGGCGGCGATCGGCTTCTGCCCATCTTGCGGGCCGACCTCAAGGAGCGCGGCGGCGAATACATTCATTGGGACAAGCTGCGGCGTCTTCCAGAAGCCCGATGGACTGAACCACCGTGAGTGGTGGCTGGGCCTGAAGATGAATCGCCAGCAGCTCTATCGAGAGCTACCGCTGCTCGACGCCGCGGGCAAGAACTTCGTCTACGCGGTTCCAGACGTCGTCTTTGAGGGGCTTCACCATGTCGACCAGCGCTGCAGCGGGGAGATCGCGATGGAGGACGTCGTCACCGCCGACGATCGAGCCAAGCAGCGCTACCTGGTCAACTCGCTGATGGAGGAGGCGATCCGCTCCAGTCAGCTGGAGGGCGCGACGACCTCGCGCCAGGCAGCGAAGGCGCTGCTGCGCACGGGGCGCGAGCCAAAGGATCGCAGCGAGCGGATGATTCTCAACAACTACCGAGCGCTCCAGTTCATGCGAGAGGGGATCGGCGAGACGCTCAGTCCCGAGACGGTTCTGGAGCTGCAGCGCATCCTTACCGAGGGAACGCTCGACAACCCTGACGCCGCGGGACGGCTGCAACGTCCAGCGGAGGATCGCGTCGCGGTCTTCGACCGCGACGACGGCGAGCTGCTGCATCGACCGCCGCCCGCCGATCAGCTGCCGGATCGCTTGCAGGCCCTGTGCGACTTTGCCAACGAAGACGACTCCGAGCGCTTCATCCACCCAGTGGTTCGGGCGATCGTGCTGCACTTCTGGCTCGGCTTCGATCATCCCTTCGAAGACGGCAACGGTCGTACCGCCCGGGCGCTCTTCTACTGGTACATGCGAACCCATGGGTACTGGCTGGTCGAGTACCTGTCGATCTCGAGCATCCTGCGCAAGGCTCCGTCGAAATACACCAGGGCATATCTGTATACGGAGACCGACGCACGAGACACGACCTACTTCATCGTCTACCAGCTGGAAGTCATCCAGCGGGCGATCGACGAGCTGCACTCCTACCTCCGAAAGAAGGTCAGGGAGGTCCGGGCCGTCGAGAGGCTGATCAAAGGCTCACCCGATTTCAACCATCGCCAGCTCGCCCTGCTCGGCAACGCTGTACGCGAGCCCGATACCGCCTACTCCTTCAACTCGCACGCCGCAAGCCACGGCGTAACGCATGAGACGGCACGCAGCGATCTCCGCGCGCTGGTCGACAAGGGCCTCCTCGAATCGCACCGTCAAGGCCGCAGGTATCTCTTCACCCCCGTGCCTAATCTCGCAGAACGCTTGAAGGGCGCCGCCGCCTAGACGGGCGGAGCATGGGTGCGCCGTTCGACTACAGCTGCAGCGACTTCACCTGCAGCAGCTCCTCGATCGCGTAGCGGCCGTTCTCGCGGCCGTGGCCGGATTGCTTGTAGCCGCCGAACGGGGCGAGCGGGTTGAAGGCGCCGCCGTTGATCTCGATCTGGCCGGTGCGGATGCGCTTGGCGACTGAGATGGCTCGGTCCTGGTCGGCCGACCAGACGCCGCCGGCGAGGCCGTAGACGGTGTCGTTGGCGATCCGCACGGCGTCGTCGTCGTCGTCATAGGGCTGGATGACGAGGACCGGGCCGAAGATCTCCTCCTGGGCGATGGTCATCTCCGGCGTCACCTCGGAGAAGACGGTGGGGCGGACGAAGTAGCCGGTCTCGAGGCCCTCGGGCGGCGCGGCGCCGCCGGTCAGCAGCTTCGCCCCTTCGGCCTCGCCCTTCTCGATGTAGCCGCGCACGCGCTCGCGCTGGACGTCGGAGACCAGCGGGCCGAGCCGGGTCGAGTCCTCGAACGGGTCGCCGGGGGTGAAGCTCTCCGCCGCCTGCGCGGCGATCTCCTCGGCTTCGGCGAGCTTGGCGCGCGGCACCAGCATGCGGGTCAGCGCGGAGCACGTCTGGCCCGAGTTGAGGTAGCACTTGGCGACGCCGTCGGGGACCGCCCTGGCGAGGTCGGCGTCGTCGAGGATCACGTTCGGCGACTTGCCGCCGAGCTCCATCGCCACCGGCTTGACCGTCGCCGAGGCGAGCTCGGAGACGCGCCGCCCGGCCCGCGTCGAGCCGGTGAAGGAGACCATGTCGACGCCGGGGTGGCCGGCGATCGCCTCGCCGACGACCGGGCCGGTGCCGGTGACGAGGTTGAAGACGCCGGCCGGCAGGCCGGCGGCCTCGATCACCTCGGCGAGGATGAAGGCGTTGAGCGGCACGACCTCGCTCGGCTTGAGCACGACCGTGCAGCCGGCGGCCAGCGCCGGCGCGACCTTTGCCGCGATCTGGTTGAGCGGGTAGTTCCAGGGCGTGATCGCGCCGAGCACGCCGACCGGCTCGCGCAGCACGCGCGAGCTGCCGATCTCCTCCTCCCAGGCGATCTCCTCCATCAGCCCCGGCATCGCCGCGAACTGGCCGGTCGGCAGCCCGGCCTGGATCATCTGGCTGAGCTTGATCGGCATCCCCAGCTCCTGGGAGATCGTCGCGGCGATCTCCTCCGAGCGCTCGCCGAGCCCGGCGGCGATCGCCGCGAGGAAGTCGGCGCGCTCGGAGCGCGAGGTCCGCGACCAGTCATCGAAGGCGTGGCGGGCGGCGCGCACGGCGAGGTCGGCGTCCTCGGCGGTGCAGGCGGGGATCGTCGCCATGACCTCCTCGGTGGTCGAGTTGACCACCTCGATCGTCTCCTCTCCCCGCGGCTCGACCCACTCGCCGCCGATGAAGATCCTGTCCTTCGCCTGAAGCTCCGCTGAAGTCGCCACCGATCCTCCTCTGTCGCTCAATCGCCCGCAGACATCTTCGCAAGCTCGACGAGCAGGCGGACGCCGAAGCCGCTGGCGTCGTTGCCGGTGTAGGGACGGCCGACGTCCCAGGCGGTGCCGGCGATGTCGACGTGGGCCCAGGGGGTCCCGCCGACGAACTCCTCGAGGAAGGAGCCGGCGTAGATCGTCCCGGCCTTGCGCTTGGCGGCTGCGTTGGTCAGGTCGGCGACGGTGCCCTTGACCAGGTCCTTGTACTCCTGGTGCAGGGGGAGGCGCCAGACCAGCTCGCCGGTCTCCCGCCCGGCCGCCTCGACCTCGCCCGCCAGCCCGTCGTCGTTGGAGACCACGGCCGCGTAGGTCGAGCCGAGCGCGATCAGCACGGCGCCGGTCAGCGTCGCCAGGTCGACGATCCGCTCCGCGCCGAGCTCGACCGCGTAGGCGAGCGCGTCGGCGAGGATCAGCCGCCCCTCGGCGTCGGTGTTGTTCACCTCGACCGTCTTGCCGCTGTACATCGTGATCACGTCGCCCGGCTTGATCGCCGTGCCGGAGGGCATGTTCTCGGTCGCCGGGACGACGGCGATCAGGTTGACCGGCAGCCCCAGCTCGGCGATCGCGCCGACCGCCTCCAGGGCCGCGGCGGCGCCCGACATGTCCATCTTCATCTCCTGCATCCCGGCCGAGGGCTTGATCGAGATGCCGCCGCTGTCGAAGGTGACGCCCTTGCCGACGAGGCCCAGCGTCGGGCCGGCGCCGCCGCCCTCGTAGCGCAGCACGATCAGCTTCGGCTCCTCGGCGCTGCCCTGGCTGACGGCGACGATGCCGCCCATCGCCTTGGCGGCGATCTCCTCGCGCCCGAGCGCCTCGGCGCTGACGCCCTCGTGGTCGGAGGCGATCTCGTCAGCCCGCCGAGCCAGGAAGGACGGCGTGCCGACGTTCGACGGCAGGCTCTGCAGGTCGCGGGCGCGGTTCTGGGCCTCGGCGCAGACGCGCGCCGCCTCGGCGGCCGCGACGACGCCCTCGGCGGCGATCAGGGTCAGCGACTCGATTCGCGGCGGCGGCGGATCGCCCGGCCCGCCGCTCTTGAAGCGGTCGAAGCGGTAGCCGGCGAGGATCGTGCCGGTGACGATCGCCTCGGCGGCCGCCTCGTCGTCCTCGGACTCGGGTAGGGCCCAGGCGAGCGAGGCGGCCTCGAGCCGTCCCGCCTCCTTGGCGGCGACCGCGGCGGCGAGGCGCAGCCGCTCGGCGTCGATCTCCTCGCGCTTGCCGAGGCCGACTACGAGTGCCCGCGCCGGTCGCTGCGGATGGAGCAGCGCGAGCTTCTGGAAGCCGCCCTTGGCGTCGCCCGCGCCCGCCGCCTCGGTGAGCTCAGCCGGCAGCTCCTCGCCCTCATACAGCCCGACGACGGCCAGATCGGCCTCGATCTCGCCCAGCGGGACCTGTCGCACGTCGACTCGCACGAGCCCGAGTCTATGCAGATGGTCACGCAACCATCCCGGCGCTCCCGCTATCGTTTCCGACGAGGGCCACACGGCCCTGTCACGAGCCGAGATCCGGCACAAGCAACGACAGAAAGGCCGTAAAGATGCCCAGCACAGTCATCCTCGGAACCGCGCGCACGCCCTTCGGCAAGATGGGCGGCACCCTCTCTTCGCTCGACGCGACCGACCTCGGCGGACAGGCGATGACCGCCGCCCTCGAGCGCTCCGGCGTCGACCCCGGGCAGGTCGACCAGGTCGTCTTCGGCCAGGTCCTGCAGGCCGGCCAGGGGCAGATCCCCTCGCGCCAGGCCCAGATCAAGGGCGGCATCCCCAAGGAGGTGCCCTCGGAGACGATCAACAAGGTCTGCGCCTCGGGCATGCGGTCGCTCGGCATCGCCGACATGGCGATCCGCGCCGGCGACACCGAGGTCGCCGTGACCGGCGGCATGGAGTCGATGAGCGGCGCGCCGCACCTGCTGCCGGGCGCCCGCTTCGGCTACCGGATGGGCCACGTCGAGACGATCGACGCGATGGTCCACGACGGGCTGACCAACCCCTTCACCGAGAAGCAGATGATCAACGAGGCGAGCGAGGTCTCCAACGAGCTCGAGATCACCCGCGCCGACATGGACAGATTCGCCGAGCGCTCGCACCGGCTCGCCGCCGAGGCGACCGACGCCGGCCGGCTCGCCGAGGAGATCGTCGGCGTCACGGTCAAGTCGCGCAAGGGCGAGAACACGATCGAGGCCGACGAGGCGATCCGCCCGGAGACCACGGTCGAGACGCTCGCCGGCCTGCGGGCGATCGGCGGCGAGGACGCGACGCACACCGCCGGCAACGCGCCCGGCGTCAACGACGGCGCCGGCGCGATCGTCGCCGCCTCCGAGGAGTGGGCGGACAGGGAGGGCAAGACGGTGCTCGGCCGGGTGCTCTCCTACGGCACCGTCGCCGACGACTTCCCCTACCTGGCGAAGACCCCCGCCAACGCCGCCAAGCAGGCGCTGGAGAAGATCGGCAAGAGCCCCGAGGACGTCGACCTCTGGGAGATCAACGAGGCCTTCGCCTCGGTCGCCCTCAACTCGATGCGCATGTTGCGGCTTGACGAGGACAAGGTCAACGTCAACGGCGGCGCGATCGCCCTCGGCCACCCGATCGGCGCCAGCGGCGCCCGCATCGTCGGCGCCCTCGTGCACGAGCTCGGCCGCCGGGGCGGCGGCCTCGGCGTCGCCGCGATCTGCTCGGGCGGCGGCCAGGGCGACGCCATCGTGATCGAGGTCTGACGCGGGTGCAGCGGGCGGCTGCTTTCTTCGATCTCGACAAGACCCTGATGGCGGGGTCTTCGGGGATGCAGTTCGCCCGCGTCGCCGCCCGCCACGGGCTGGTCGGTCGCCGCCAGCTCGCCAGCTGGGGGATCGAGCATCTGCGCTACCGCCTGCGCGGGGTGAGCGACGAGCGCACGGGCGAGGTGCTGCGCGGTGTGCGCGAGCTGCTCACGGGGGTGTCGGCGCGCGGGCTCGAACGGATGAACCCCGAGGTGATGGCGGCGATCCTGCCGCGCGTCTACCCGCAGATGCTCGAGGAGGTCTTCGACCACCAGGACGCCGGCCGGCCGACCTTCATCGTCAGCGCCGCCGGCAGCGGCGTGGTCGAGCCGCTCGCCGCCGTGCTCGGCTTCGACGGCGGCGTCGGCACCCGCTACGAGGTCGGCGAGGACGGCAACCTGACCGGCCGCTTCGACGGCCCCTTCGTCTACGGCCCGGGCAAGGTCGAGGCGATGCGGGCCTTCGCCGCCGAGCACGGCATCGACCTCGCCTCCTCCTACGCCTACTCGGACTCGCTCTCGGACCTGC
This sequence comes from uncultured Solirubrobacterales bacterium, assembly GCA_963805475.1. GTDB lineage: Bacteria > Actinomycetota > Thermoleophilia > Solirubrobacterales > 70-9 > VRUE01. The sequence goes on from CAWDUO010000001.1 coordinate 197,030, forward strand.
CGATGCTGCACGCGGTCGGCAACCCGGTCGTCGTCAATCCCGACCCCGACCTCGCCGCGATCGCCCGCGAGGAGGGCTGGCGGACGATGCGCTTCGAGCGCCTCGGCCGCCGCCTCCTCGCCGTCGCGGTCACCATGCTGGCGACGGTCGCCGGGTTCGGCGCGAGCCGCATCGCCGCGCGCCGCAGGCCCGTCACCCGCCGCCTCCACCTGCGCCGCTAGCCTTCGTCTATGGCCACCGAGCCGCGGCAGAAGCCGCTGGAGGAGCGCGAGGCGCAGTTCAAGACGATGTCCGGGCTGCCGATCGAGCCGCTCTACGGTCCCGAGCGGGCGCCCGCCGACCCGGACGAGTCGATCGGCCGGCCCGGCGCCTACCCGTTCACCCGCGGCCCCTACGAGTCGATGTACCGGGGGCGGTTGTGGACGATGCGCCAGTTCGCCGGCTTCGGCACGGTCGAGGAGACCAACGAGCGCTTCCATTACCTGCTCGACCACGGCCAGACCGGGCTATCGACCGCCTTCGACATGCCGACCCTGATGGGCTACGACTCCGACCACCCGCGCAGCCTCGGTGAGGTCGGCCGCGAGGGCGTCGCCGTCGACACGGTCGACGACATGGAGCGGCTCTTCGAGGGGATCCCGCTCGGCGGCGTCACGACCTCGATGACGATCAACGCGCCGGCGGCGATCCTGCTCGCCTTCTACGTGCTGGTCGGCGAGCGGCAGGGGGTGCCTGCGACCCAGCTCGGCGGCACGATCCAGACCGACATCCTCAAGGAGTACATCGCGCAGAAGGAGTGGTGCTTCCCGATCGAGCCGGCGATGCGCCTGGTCACCGACATGATCGAGTGGTGCAGCGAGCAGATGCCGCGCTGGCACCCGGTCTCGATCTCCGGCTACCACATCCGCGAGGCCGGCTCGACGGCGCAGCAGGAGCTCGCCTTCACGCTCAAGGACGGCTTCACCTACGTCGAGCGGGCGCTCGAGCGCGGGCTCGACGTCGACGAGTTCGCCCCCCGCCTCTCCTTCTTCTTCAACGCCCACATCGACTTCTTCGAGGAGGTCGCCAAGTACCGCGCGGCGCGCCGCATCTGGGCGCGCGAGCTGCGCGACACCTACGGCGCGCGGCGCGAGGAGTCGATGCGGCTGCGCTTCCACGCCCAGACCGCGGGCGTCAGCCTGACCGCGCAGCAGCCGCTCAACAACGTCGTCCGCACTTCGCTGGAGGCGCTGGCGGCGGTGCTCGGCGGCACCCAGTCGCTGCACACCAACTCCTTCGACGAGGCGCTGGCGCTGCCGACCGAGGAGGCGGTGCGGGTGGCGCTGCGCACGCAGCAGGTGATCGCCTTCGAATCGGGCGTCGCCAACACGCCCGACCCGCTCGGCGGCTCGTACTTCGTCGAGCGGCTGACCGACGAGATGGAGGCCGCCGCCTACGACTACTTCGCCCGCATCGACGAGCTGGGGGGGATGGTCGAGGCGATCCGCCGCAACTTCCCCCAGCGCGAGATCGCCGACGCCTCCTTCGCCTACCAGCGCGAAGTCGACGAGCGGCGGCGGATCGTCGTCGGCGTCAACGACTTCGTCGAGGGCGACGGGGACGAGACGCCGATCCTGCGCATCGACCCGGCGCTGGAGCGCAAGCAGGTCGAGCGCCTGGCGGCGACGCGGGCGCGTCGCGACGGGGCGGAGGTCGAGCGCGCGCTGGCCGAGCTGAAGCAGGCCGCCGCCGGCGAGGCCAACCTGATGCCGCCGATAATCGAGGCCTCCCGGGTGCGAGCGACCGAGGGCGAGATGATCTCCGCCCTCCAGGAGGTCTTCGGCACCTATACGGAGAGCCCCGTCTTCTAAGGCCACTCGCTAGGCTTCCCGCCCGCAACGGACCTTCCCCTGTTCCTTTGCCCCGCTATATAGGGGATAAGGAACAGCGGAACGAGTGATTATGAGCACTGCAACCGCCCGCAAGATCAGAGTCGTCGTCGCCAAGCCCGGTTTGGACGGGCACGACCGCGGCGCCAAGATCATCGCCCGGGCGCTGCGCGACGCCGGCATGGAGGTGATCTACACCGGCCTGCACCAGACGCCGGAGCAGATCGCCGAGACGGTGATCCAGGAGGACGCCGACGCGGTCGGGCTCTCGATTCTCTCCGGCGCCCACATGACGCTGGTCCCGCGCGTGGTCGAGCTGCTGAAGGCGCAGGGCGTCGAGGACGTCCTGGTCACGGTCGGCGGGACGATCCCGGCCGAGGACATCCCGGAGCTGAAGGAGCTCGGGGTCGCCGCGGTCTTCACGCCCGGCGCCGGCACCGACGAGATCGTCGATTTCATCCGCGAGGGCGCCGAGGAGCGCCACGAGGCCCAATAACCCGCGCTTCCAATGTTCCTTACCCCCGCTATACGAGGCAAAGGAACAGCGGAACGTGGGGGATCTCACACCGCGAAACGTCACACGTCCACGTGTATAGATAGACTGATTGACTGGTCAGTCAACCAGCCTGAGCAACAGCCAAGGAGGCTTGAAAGTTGAAGATCTGCGTCCTGGTCAAGGAGGTTCCGGACGCCGCCGTTCAGAAGCGCATCGACCCGTCGACGATGCGCCTGGACCGTAGCGGCGAGAAAAACCTCAACCCCTTCGACACCCATGCAATCGAGGCCGCCATGCAGATCAAGGAGGGCGGCGCGATCCCGGTCGAGGAGGTCGTCGCGGTGACGATGGGCCCCGACTCCGCCGTGCGCGCCCTGCACAAGGCGGTGGCGCTCGGCGCCGACCGCTCGGTGCACCTCTCCGACGAGGCGCTCGCCGGCTCCGACGTCTGCGCCACCGGCTACTCGCTGGCCAAGGTGCTCGAGGCTGAGAGCCCGGACCTTGTCCTGCTCGGCCAGCAGTCCGACGACGGCGAGTGCTACACGATCGGCGCCGTCGTCGCCGACCACCTGCAGATGCCTTCGCTGACGCAGGTGATCAAGATCGACGTCGCCGACGGCAAGCTCCGCTGCGAGCGCCAGGCCGAGTACGGCTACGACACGGTCGAGGTCGAGCTGCCGGCCGTGATCAGCGTCGGCGACGCGATCAACGAGCCGCGCTACCCGAGCCTGAAAGCGATCATGGGGGCGAAAAAGAAACCGCTCGACGGCAAGGCGACCGGCGACGTCGGCATCGACGGCGGCATGGTCGGCGAGGCCGGCTCGAAGACGAGCGTGCTGGCGCTCAACCCGCCGCCCGCCAAGCAGGCCGGGGAGATCATCGAGGACGAGGACACCAACGAGACGGTCGAAAAGATCGTCGCCTGGCTCGACGAGAGGAAGCTGATCTAGATGGCTGGGATTCTCACCTACGCCCTCCACGACGACGAGGGCAACTTCAACAAGAACTCGCTCGGGGCGATCTCCGAGGCGAAGAAGCTCGCCGACCAGATCGGCGGCGAGGCCGCCGTGATGGTCGTCGGCGACGTCGCCGACGACTCCTGCGCCGCGCTCGGCGCCCACGGCGCGGCGAAGGTCTACCGGGCCAAGAGCGTGCCCGAGGGCCTCGCCCAGCCGATCGTCGACGCGATGGCCAAGGTGATCGGCGACGAGGGCTACTCCTACGCCCTGTTCGGCGGCGGCCTGCTCGGCTTCGAGATCGGCGCCGGGTTGACCGCGCGGCTGAACGCCGGCGTGACGATGGAGGTGACCGCGGTCAAGGTCCAGGACGGCAAGCTCGTCGCCGAGCGGCCGATCCTCCAGGACTCCCAGGTCGCCGACGTCGGCTACGTCTCCGAGCCGGGAATCATCATCGGCCGCCTCAACGCCTTCGACGCCGTCGAGAGCGGCGGCACGGCCGAGGTCGTCGACGTCGAGGTCGAGCTCTCGCCCTGGTCGACCAGGGCGACGATGGTCACCCGCGGCGAGCAGCGCGGCGCCGACGTCAACATCGAGGACGCCGAGATCCTCGTCGGCGGCGGCCGCGGCCTCGGCGCCGCCGAGGGCTTCGGCCTCTGCGAGGAACTGGCCGAGGCGATGGGCGGGGCGGTCGCCGCGACCCGCGCCGTGGTCGACGCCGGCTGGTACCCCTACGCGGCCCAGATCGGCCAGACCGGCAAGACGGTCGCGCCGAAGCTCTACCTGGCCGCCGGCATCTCCGGCGCGATCCAGCACAAGGTCGGGATGCAGAGCTCGGAGAACATCCTCGCGATCAACAAGGACCAGAACGCGCCGATCTTCGAGTTCTCGGATCTCGGCGTGGTCGGCGATCTGCACAAGATCGTCCCCAAGCTGACCGAGGCGATCAAGGCGAAGAAGGGCGGCTGAGCGAACAGCTCGGCCGCCGCAAAGGAGCGCAGAGATGCCCGCAGTGAAGCCGATCGACTACCCGCCGCCGTTCGACTCCGCCGACGTGATCGGCCCGCCGACCGACGCGGTCGACGAGCGAATCGAGGTCGGGGTGGCGATCGTCGGCGGCGGCCCGGCGGGCCTCGCCTGCGCCAACCGGCTGATGCAGCTGCTCGAGGACGAGCCGGAGCTGACCGAGAAGCTGGGCGAAGTCCCGGTCGCGGTGATCGAGAAGGGCAAAACCCCCGGCGCGCACCTGCTCTCCGGCGCCAACGTCGACCCCTCGGCGATGACGCGGCTGTTTCCGGATATGGACCCGGGCGAGTGGCCGGCGGTCTACCAGGAGGTGACCAAGGACGCCACCTACTTCCTCACCTCGACACAGGCGTTCCCCGTGAAGGTGGGGATAGTCGCTGGGCCGCCGCCGCCCAACTTCCGCAAAGAGGGCACCTACACGCTCTCGGTCTCGAAACTGGGCCGCTTCCTGGCCGAGAAAGCCGAAGAAGCCGGCGTCTACATCCTCGCCGAGACCGCCGCGACCAAGCTGCTGGTCGAGGACCGGATCGTCAGGGGCGTGCGCTCGGGCGACCGCGGCCGCGGCAAGGACGGCGAAGAGCTGGGCAACTTCGAGCCCGGCTCCGACGTCGTCGCCAAGGCGACGGTGCTCGCCGAGGGCACGATCGGCCACCTCACCTACGCCGCCTACGACTACTTCGGGATGACCGAGGGCTCGGACCCGCAGGCCTGGGAGCTCGGGGTGAAGGAGATCTGGGAGGTGCCGAAGCCGCTCGACCGGGTGATCCACACGCTCGGCTGGCCGCTGCGCTGGGGCGCCAAGTACAAGGAGGCGGGCGGCAGCTTCATCTACCCGATGGGCGAGGACAAGGTCTGCTTCGGCCTGGTCGTCGGGCTCGACTACACCGACGCGACCTTCTCCGTCCACGACGAGCTTCAGCGCTTCAAGCGCCACCCGTTCATCGCCAAGATCATCGAGGGCGGCAAGCGGGTCGGCTGGGGCGCCAAGACGATCCCCTCGGGCGGCTACTGGTCGCTGCCGAAGCGCTTCTCGGTGCCGGGGATGCTGGTCGCCGGCGATGCCGCCGGGATGGTCAACATCGCCGAGCTCGCCGGCGTCCACTACGCGATGCACGCCGGCATGTACGCCGCCGAGGCGATCGTCGAGTCGCTGAAGAAGGACATCGACTCGGTCAACTTCGAAAGCTACGACGAGGCGATTCGCAACTCGGTGATCGAGAAGGACCTCTACAAGTCGCGCAACATGAAGCAGCCGCTGACCAAGGGGCTGATCCGCGGCGGCATCGTCGCCAACGCGCTGGTCATGACGAACGGCAGCTTTCCGCCCGGCCACATGAAGGTCGAGGACAACGCCGAGCCGGCGATGCACCTCGGCAACTCCGAGGACCGCTACCCCCAGCCCGACAACGAGGTGACCTTCAACAAGCTCGACTCGGTCTTCCTCTCGGGCAACGCGACCCGCGACGACGCGCCCAACCACGTGCGCATCCAGACCCGGGTCCCGCGCGAGCTGGCGCAGACGTGGGTCTCGATGTGCCCGGCGCAGGTCTACGAGATTCCCGACGAGCAGCTGGAGGGCGGCGCAGCCGAGGTCGACGTTCACGTGACCGCGTCGAACTGCGTGCAGTGCGGCGCGATCACCGCCAAGGGCGGCCGCCTGACGCTGCCCGAGGGCGGCGACGGGCCGCTATATCAGGAGACGTAAGGGACGAAGGTCTCAGCGCGCGGGTCCTGTCGCCGGGTGGGGGTGTCCAGGCGGGGCTAGGTTTTTCGCCCGCGGAGTTTGCGGCCGTCCGAGATGCCGGTCGAGCGAAAAACTAACGCCGCCCCGCCCAGACACCCCCACCCGCCGCCTCCCGCGCGAGGAACGTCTTTCGTGCACGGGTAGGGTCCGACCGTGCTGGCTCTCGGGATCGTCGCGGCTGTGGGAGCTTCGCTGCTCTACAACACCTCGATCGCGTTGCAGGCGTTGCAGGCGCGGGAGGTGCCCGGGGAGCACTCGCTGCGGCTGTCGCTGTTGGGGAAGCTGGTTAGGAACAGACGGTGGTTGGGGGCCACGGCGCTTGGACTCCTTGGTTGGCCGCTTGAGATCGTTGCGTTGTTGCTGGCGCCGCTGACCGTGGTGCAGCCTTGTCTGGCTGCCGGGTTGATCTTGTTGCTGTGGTTGGGGGTGACGCGACTGGGGGAGAAACCTGGATGGCGGGAGGGGGCTGCTGTGGCGGCGATCGTGGTTGGGGTTGCGGGGATTGCCTGGGCGGCGCCCGAACGTACGACCGAGCACGCCGGGGCGGCGGGCATCGCCTTCGCCCTGGCCTTGGTCGCGATCCCCGTCCTGGCGCCCTTCGCGCTGCGTTTCCGGGTTTTTCCACGCCAGAGTGGGGAAAAAGCCGGAAACGCCGCCGCGCTCGGCGGGCTGGCGACGGTCGCCGCCGGCTTCGGCTACGCCTGGACGGCGATCGCCAGCAAGCTGCTGACCGACGAGCTCGCCGCCGGCGCGCTGCTCGTCGCCCTCGCCTGGCTGGCCAGCGCCGCGGCCTCGGAGGGGCTCGCCCTGCTGAGCGAGATGAGCGCTCTGCAGAGCCGCCCCGCCACCCGCGTGGCGCCGACGATGTTCGCCGTGCAGATCGTCGTGCCGGTGCTGCTGGCGCCGTTGATCTTCGGCGAGAAGTGGGGCGGCACGCCGCTGGACGGCGCCGCCCTGCTCGCCTTCATCGCGATCGCGATCGGCGGCACGGTCCTGCTCGCCGGCTCGAAGACGGTCGCCGCGGTGATCGAGAGCGCCAACCGCGAGTGAGAGCTCCCTCAGCGCAAATTTAGATGGCTGACCGGGTTCGCTGGTAGCCTGCGCCGCGCCGTGCCCTCTCCAGCCAGTTCAGCGCTCGACGCGAGCCGTTTCGCGATCGGGTTCGACCATCGCGACCGCGCGCGGCTCTTCGAGCTGTGGACCGAGGTGCTCGACTCCGAGCAGTGGTCGGAGGGGAAGATGCTGGAGGCCTTCGAGCGGCGCTGGACCGAGTGGAACGGACTGCCCAGCCTCGGGCTCTCCAGCTGGGCCGGCGGCGCCCTCGCGGCTCTGGAGTTCGCCGGCGTGCGCGGCGAGACCGTGCTCTGCCCGTCCAACACCTTCATGGCGACGCCGCTGGCGGCGATCGGCGCCGGCGCCGAGGTCGAGTTCGTCGACTGCAACCGCGCCGACCTCTGCATGTCCTTCGAGGACTTCGAGCGAAAGGCCGAGCGGCACAAGCCGAAGGCGGCGATCCTCGTCCACATCGGCGGCCACATCGCCTTCGACTCCGAGCGCATCGCCGATTACTGCAGGGCGAACGACATCTTCCTGCTCGAGGACTGCGCTCACGCGCACGGCGCCGAGTGGGGCGAGCGCCGCCCCGGCGGCTTCGGCGACGCCGGCGTCTACTCGCTGTATGCGACCAAGACCGTCTCGACCGGCGAGGGCGGCGTGCTCGTCTCCTCGAACCCCGAGCTGATCGAGTTCGCGCGCAAGTTCCGCAACTACGGCAAGTTCGAGCACAAGGGTCTATCCGGAGACCCGCGTGTGCGGCTGGCGAGCGCCGGACCAAGCGGGGCAAGGACGCAGGGAGGCCGAATAGCAGCGCTATTTGGCCGACTGAGGACGCAGCGCCGCGCCGGTCCGCCGCCGCCAGACGTGCGCGGGGGTATTCGGATAGACCCTGAGGTCGACGGGCTCAACTTCCGGATGAGCGAGTTCACCGCGGCGCTCGGCCTCGTCCAGGTCGACCGCATGGAGGAGATCGTCGCCTGGAAGAACGCCCACGCGCGCGAGCACCTCGACCCGCTGCACCCCTCGCGCGTCGAGCTGCCGGAGGGGATGACCTCGGGCCTCTACAAGTACATCGTCTTCGACGAGATCGAGAAGTCGACCGGGCGGGTCTACGAGGAGCCGTGCCACCGGATCATGGGCCGCGACGACGATCTTCCCAACACCGAGTGGGTCGCCCAAAATCACTGGTGCGTCCCCCTCTACTACAGACCCGAGAGCCGCGAGGCGGCCCTGGCGGAGGAGGAAGCATGAGAGTCCTGGTGACCGGCGGCGGCGGCTTCATCGGCTCGCACGTGGTCGACCGGCTGATGCGCGACGGCCACACCCCGCGGATCTTCGACCTCAGCGCCTCGCCCTACCACTCGCCGCTCGAAGTGGAGACCTTCACCGGCAGCATCACCGACCCGGCCAACCTCGACCTGGCGATGCGCGACTGCGACGCGGTCGTTCACCTGGCCGCGGTCGCCGACGTCGCCCACGTGCACGCCGACCCGGTGCTCGCCGAGGAGGTCAACACGCGCGGCACGCTCAACGTGCTCGAGGCCGCCTGCCGGGCCGAGGTCGGCCGCGTCGTCTACGGCTCGACCACCTGGGCCTACAGCGACTGCGCCGAGCAGGCGGTCGACGAGGACACGCCGATCCCGGCGCCGCGCCACCTCTACACGGCGACCAAGCTGGCCGGCGAGACCTACTGCGCCGGCTACGCCGAGCTGTTCGAGCTGGAGTCGACGGTGCTGCGTTTCGGCATCCCCTACGGGCCGCGCGCCCGCGCCGCCGGCGTCGTCGCCAAGTTCACCGACCTGGCGCTGGAAGGCAAGCCGCTGACGATCGCCGGCGACGGCAGCCAGTGCCGTAGCTTCATCTACGTCGAGGACCTCGCCGACGGGATCGTCGCCTCGCTCGCGCCGGCCGGCGCCAACCGCACCTACAACCTCTCCGGCGACGAGGTCGTGACGATCCTCGAAATCGCCGAGCGGGTGCAGGAAAACACCGAGGGCTGCGAGATCGTCCACACGCCGCCGCGTCCCGGGGACTTCCCGGGCAAGGAGATCTCCAACGCGCGGGCGCTGGAGGAGCTCGGCTGGAGAGCGGAGACGAGCTTCCGCGAGGGGGTGCGCCGCTACGTCGAGTGGGTGCGCACGACGACCCGGCCACCCGACCCCGTGCCCGGCCTGAAGCCGGTGCTGCGCGGCAGCGCCGGGACCGAGGAGCGGCCGCCGCGGGTGCTGGTCCTGACCGCCGACATCGGCGAGGGGCACGACCTGCCGGCGCGGATGATCAGGGAGGAGGTCGAACGCGACGTGCCCGAGGCCGAGGTCGAGATCGTCGACGGGCTGAAGGCGATGGGGCGGATCTCCTCCTCGGTGGCGCGCGACGGCTCGCGCTTCACCTTCCGCTGGATGCCCTGGCTGTTCGACCTCCAGTACTGGCTGATCACCAGGTTCGCGCCGACGCGCTGGCTGATGCACCACCTCAGCTACCTGCTCGGCGCCCGCGGCCTGATGCGCGCGATCGAGCGCTACCAGCCCGACGTCGTCGTCTCCACCTACCCGGGCGTCACCGCGGTGCTCGGCATGCTGCGCGAGAACCGCCGCCTGCTCGTCCCGGTGCACTCGGCGATCACCGACCTCGCCGGGCTGCGCTACTGGGCCCATCCCGGGATCGACCTGCACTACGTCACCCACCCCGAGTCGGTCGAGGAGGTCGAGCGGCTGGTCGGCCCGGGCAGCGTCGAGTGGCTGCGCCCCCCGATCGCCCGCGACTTCCTGATGCCGCGCACCCGCGCCGCCGCGCGCGAGGCGCTCGACCTGCCGACCCACGGGCGCCTCGTGCTCGTCTCCGGCGGCGGCTGGGGGATCGGCGACCTGGAAGGGGCGATCGACGCGGCGCTCTCGGTCGAGGACGCCCTCGTCGTCTGCATCGCCGGCCGCAACGACGCGGCGCGCGAGAAGCTCGAGCAGCGCTACGCGAGCAACGGGCGGGTGAAGGTGCTCGGCTTCACCGAGCAGATGAGCGACTGGATGGCGGCCGCCGACGCGATGGTCCACTCAACCGCCGGGCTGACCGTGCTCGAGGCGCACATCCGCGGCTGTCCGGTCGTCTCCTACGGCTTCTCCGCCGGCCACCTGCGCGCCAACAACGCCGCCTTCGAGCGCTTCGGCCTGGCCGAGGTGGCGCGCTCGGGACACGAGCTCGAGTCGGTGCTCCGCCACATGGCGAAAGAGCGCCGCTCGCCCGACTCCAGCTTCGCCTCGCTGCCCTCGATCTCCTCGCGCGTGCTCGGCGCGCGGCCGCGGATCAAGCCGCAGCCGGTCTGGCGCCTGCGCATGGAGCGGGTCGCGGCGGCGGTCAGCGTCGCCGCCCTGGCGGTCGTCCTGCTGTTCACCGTGATCGACCGCGAAGCCCCCTACAAGGTGGTCGCCAAGCCGCTCGAGGGCCGCATCCACTTCGGCAAGGACGAAGACGAAACGGCGCCCGCGGTGCAGGAAGGCCACCCGGCCCCCGCCCACGGCGCCGCCGCCCGCGAAGCCCGTTGATCGCGGCCCCGCTGGCCCCGCACTCGCCGCGGGTCGCGGAGCGGCTGGGGATATTGCGGCGCCAGGAGGGAGTCGGGGGCGTCGCGCTCACCTTCGACGACGGCCCGCACCCGCAGGGGACGCCGCTGGTGCTGGAGATCCTGCGCGAGGCCGGTGCGCCGGCCACCTTCTTCTGCGTCGGCGAGCAGGTCGAGCGGCGGCCCGCGCTGGCCGCCGAGATCGCCGCCGCCGGCCACCGGGTCGAGCTGCACTGCCACCGCCACCGCAGCGCGCTGCGCCTGACCAGCCGGCAGTTCATCGACGACGCCGAGCGCGGCCGGGCGGCGATCGAGGGGGCGAGCGGCCAGGCGGTCGCCGACCACCGGCCGCCCTACGGCGTCTACACCGGCGCCGCCCTGCGCGCCGTCCGCGAGCGCGGCTGGCGGCCGGTGCTCTGGTCGCGCTGGGGGAGGGACTGGCGCGGACGGGCTACCGCTCGCTCGATCGCCCGCCTGGCGACCGGCTCTGCCCGCGCCGGGGACATCGTCCTACTGCACGACGCAGACTGCTACAGCACCCCCGGCTCCTGGGCGCGCACCGTCGCGGCCCTGCCGATCATCCTCGAGGAGCTCGGCGCGCGGGGGCTGAAGACTGTTGCGCTGCGGCGCTGAGAGGGCGGCGCGAGCGTCCACTGCTCGCAGCCGGCGAAGGCTTCGTCGAGCCGCCGCGCCATCGCGCTCCTCCTCGGGGGCCGGTCCTGGTCGAAGATCTCTCCTGACATTGAGCCTTTCTCCGTCCTGTAGGGGGCGTTCACATAACACTCTCGCCTCGATCGGACGAAAAACCCGCAACTAGCGAAAAGTGGCCGCAGTTTGCGCGAAGTGTCACGACTTGCGCGGTTCTCTAGACTGGAGCCACGATGAAAGCCGCGATCCATCCCGAGTACCAGCTCGCCCACGTGCACTGCTCGTGCGGCAACCAGTTCTACACCCGCTCCACGGTGGCGGACCTGCACGTCGAGCTCTGCTCGGAGTGCCACCCGTTCTACACCGGAAAGCAGAAGCTCGTCGACACCGGCGGCCGGGTCGAGCGCTTCCAGCGCCGCCAGGCGAAGCGCGCCAAGGCCGCCCGCTAGGGGATGGGCGCGGAGACGGCCTCTCCGCGGTCGTCCGAGGCCACTTCGGCGAACGGGGCGGACCCGCTGCGCATGCCCGACGGGGCGCTGGTCGCCAAGCGCGACGCGCCGGTCGGCGGCCAGGCGGTGCTCGAGGGGGTGATGATGCGCGGCGTCTCCGGCTGGGCCGTCGCTGTGCGCAACCCCGAGGGCCAGATCGAGCTCAGCTCGGAAGCGCTCGTCCCGTGGGCGACGCGCCGCCGCCTCTGGCGGGTGCCGGTGCTGCGCGGCGTCGTCGCCCTCGGCGAATCGCTGAAGATCGGCTTCCGCGCCCTGGCGATCTCCGCCAACGCGCAGATGGAGGTCGACGAGGACGGCGAGAAGGAGGAGATCGGCGGCTTCGTCTGGGGGGCGACGATCGTCCTCTCGATGGCGCTGGCGATCGGGCTCTTCTTCGTCGTCCCGGTCGGCCTGACCAGCCTGATCAAGGACCAGCTCGGCTCGCCCTTGCTCTTCTGGCTGATCGAGGGGCTGCTGCGCACGGGGCTGTTCATCGGCTACATCGCCGCGATCAGCCGCCTGCCGGACCTGCGGCGCGTGTTCGAGTACCACGGCGCCGAGCACAAGACGATCTCCTGCTACGAGGCCGAAGACGAGCTCGTGCCCGCCCGGGCGAAGCTCTACTCGCGCCTGCACCCGCGCTGCGGCACCAGCTTCCTGCTGATCGTGATGGTGCTGGCGATCTTCGTCTTCGCGCCGATCGGCCTGCCCGCCTGGTACTGGCTGCTCGCCTCGCGCATCCTCGGCATCCCGCTGATCGCCGGCCTCTCCTACGAGGTGATCAAGTGGGCCGGCAAGAACCGCCGCAAGCGCTGGGTGCGCGCGGTGATGTGGCCCGGGTTGATGCTGCAGAATCTGACCACGCGCGAGCCGGACGAAGAACAGCTCGCGGTGGCGATCGCCTCGCTGGAGAAGGTCTTGGCGGAGGAGAAACCCGCCGCGGCCGGCGAGGCCCCGATCGAGATCGTCGCTTAGCTTCGCCGTAAGCTGACGGCATGATCGAGGCGCTCGTTGAACAGATCGAGGCGCGCTTCTCTGAGTTGGAGGAGCTTATGGCGGACCCCGCCGTCATCGCGGATCGGCAGCGGTATGCGGAGGTGGGGCGGGAATACCGCGAGCTGGAGCCTGCCCGGAAGCTGGCCGGGGAGTACCGGACGCTCGGCGATGACCTGGAGGGGGCTCGGGAGCTGCTGGAGGAGGGTGAGGACGCGGAGCTGCGGAAGGTCGTCGAGGAGGCGCCCGGGCGGCTGGCTGAGCTGGAGGAGGAGATCCGGCTGGCGATGGTCGAGCGGGATCCGAACGACGCGAAGAACGTGCTGGTCGAGATCCGCGCCGGGACCGGGGGGGACGAGGCGGCGCTGTTCGCCGGCGACCTCTACAAGATGCTCACCCGCTACGCCGAAGAGCGCGGCTTCGCGACCGAGGTGCTCTCGCAGTCGGCGGCCGAGGTCGGCGGCTTCAAGGAGGTGACCTTCGCGATCAAGGGCGAGGGCGCCTACTCGATCTTCAAGTACGAGGGCGGCACGCACCGCGTGCAGCGGGTGCCGGAGACCGAGTCCCAGGGCCGCATCCACACCTCGACCGCGACCGTCGCGGTGCTGCCCGAGGCCGAGGAGGTCGAGGTCGAGATCGACCCGAACGACCTCCAGGTCGACGTCTACCGCTCCTCCGGCCCGGGCGGGCAGTCGGTCAACACGACCGACTCGGCGGTGCGGATCACGCACGGGCCGAGCGGCATCGTCGTCTCGATGCAGGACGAGAAGTCGCAGCTGCAGAACCGCGAGAAGGCGATGCGGGTGCTGCGCGCCCGCCTGCTGGAGCGCGAGATCGCCGAGCAGCAGGCGAAGGTCGCGGCCGAGCGCAAGGCGCAGGTCGGCAGCGGCGAGCGCTCGGAGAAGGTCCGCACCTACAACTTCCCCCAGGGCCGCGTCACCGACCACCGGATCAAGCTGACGACGCACAACATCGACGCCGTCCTGGCCGGCGACCTGAGCGAGTTCACCGATGCCTTGGCGGCGGAGGAGAAGCGGCAGAGGCTCGAGGCCGCCGCGGCGGTCTGAGAACCTATCCCGGCAGGGGCTCCACTTAACTTTTTTGAGGACGTTTTCCGGTCGTCCGAGATCCGCGGCGCCAAAAAAGTACAAGACGTTCCGCCCCTACCGGGATAGGTTCTCAGCGTGGTCGCCACCCCCAGTACAAGCCGAGAAGCACTGTCGGCGGCCGTGGATGCTCTGCGGGCCGCCGGAGTCGAAAGCCCGCGCCTGGATGCTGAGCTGCTCTTGGCCGAGGCGACCGGATGGGACCGGGCGCGGCTGGCGGCTGAGCCGGAGGCGGGGGTGCCGGCGGATGCGGCGCGGCGGTTCGGGGAGATGGGGCGGCGGCGGCTGCGGCGGGAGCCGGTGGCGTACATCCTCGGCCGCAAAGGGTTTCGGAACCTGGAGCTGGCGGTGGATCGGCGGGTGCTCGTTCCGCGGCCGGAGACTGAGCTGCTGGTCGAGTTGGCGGTGGAGGTGAGTCCGCGGCGTGTGCTGGACATGGGGACGGGCTCGGGCGCGATCGCGCTGGCGGTTGCGGATGAGCTGGCGGGGTGCGAGGTTGTTGCTACCGATACATCCCCTGCCGCCTTGGAAGTCGCGCGCGCCAATGCCGAGCGACTTGGGTTCGCCGAGCGGGTCGAGTTCGTCGAGGGAATGCTGCCGGGGGGAGACGGGACCGGTCCCGCGGAACCGCTGTCCTTCGACCTGGTTCTCGCCAACCTGCCCTACGTGGCCGAGTCCGAGTGGGGGGAACTGGAGCCGGAGGTGACCGAGTGGGAGCCGCGCGAGGCGCTGCTGGGCGGTCCCGACGGCCTCGACGTGATCCGCGCCGCGATCCCGGTGTGCGTTCGCCTTTTGTCGGCCTCAGCGCCACAAAAGGCGAACGCGGGCGGTGCGTTGGCGCTGGAGGTCGGAGACGGCCAGGCCGGGGCGGTCGCCGAGCTGCTCTTCGAGGCCGGCTTCGGGGCGGTCGAGACGCGCTCCGACCTCGCCGGCATCCCCCGCGTGGTCTGGGGCCAGTCGTGACCCCCCGGGTGTTCCGCTGTTCCTTTTCCCTGTTATCCGAGGGAAAGGAACAGCGGAAGGTTCAGATATGACCGAGATTGTCTCCATAGAGCGGGATGGGGGTGCGGCCGCGCGGGCGGCGCTGGAGCGGACGATCGGCTCCGGCGGCGGCGCCTTGTTTCCTGCCGACGGGCTGTACGGGCTCGCCTGCGACCCGCTCGACGCGGCGGCGATCGCCCGGATCCACCGGATCAAGGGCCGCGACGACGGCAAGCCCTCCGCGGTCATGTACTTCTCGCCGCTGGCGATGCGCGAGCTGGTCGAGGGGCTCGGGCCGCGCACCCGGCGGGCGGCCGGCGCCCTGCTGCCGGGCCCGGTGACGCTCGTCGTAGCCAATCCGGAGGGGCGTTACCCGCTCGCCTGCCGCGAGGACCCCTCGCGCCTCGGCGTGCGCCTGATCGGCGGCCCGCTGGCGGGGGCGATGTGCCCGCTCTTCCAGACCTCGGCCAACCTCAGCGGCGAGCCCGCCCCCGGCCGCTTCGCCGACGTCTCGCCGGGGATCGTCGAGGCCGTCGGCCTGGCGATCGACGGCGGCGAGCTGACCGGCCTGCCCTCGACCGTCGTCGACCTGACCCGCTTCGACGCCGACGGCGAGTGGTCCGTCCTGCGCGAAGGCGCGGTCTCGCAGGGGGACTTGGCTTCCAGGCTCGTTGGTATCGTCGATCCACCTTGACCGACTTGCCCGAGAACCTCCAGGCGGCGCCCCTCTCCGAGGTCGATCCCGAGATCGCCGCGGTGCTCGAGGCCGAGCTGCGGCGCCAGCAGGGGACGCTGGAGATGATCGCCTCGGAGAACTTCGTGCCGCAGGCGGTGCTGGAGGCGGTCGGCTCGGTGCTGACCAACAAGTACGCCGAGGGCTACCCCGGCAACCGCTACTACGGCGGCTGCGAGGAGGTCGACGTCGCCGAGCAGCTGGCGATCGGGCGCGCCAAGGAGCTGTTCGGCGCCGAGCACGCAAACGTGCAGCCGCACGCCGGGGCGCAGGCCAACAACGCCGCCTACATGGCGCTGCTGGAACCCGGCGACACCTTCCTCGGGATGGCGCTCGACCACGGCGGCCACCTCAGCCACGGGATGAAGATCAACGTCAGCGGCAAGCTCTACAACCCGGTTCCCTACCACGTGCGCCGCGAGGACCTGCGGGTCGACATGGAGGAGGTCGAGCGGCTCGCCCACGAGCACCGGCCGAAGCTGATCGTCGCCGGCTGGTCGGCCTACCCGCGCCAGCTCGACTTCGCCGCCTTCCGCGCGATCGCGGACTCGGTCGGGGCGAAGCTGATGGTCGACATGGCGCACTTCGCCGGACTCGTCGCCGCCGGTGAGCACCCGAACCCGGTCGAGCACGCCGACGTCGTCACGACGACGATCCACAAGACCCTCTGCGGTCCGCGCAGCGGCATGATCCTCAGCACCGAGGAGCACGCAAAGGCGATCGACAAGGCGATCTTCCCCGGCCAGCAGGGCGGCCCGCTGATGCACACGATCGCCGCCAAGGCGGTGGCGCTGCGGATCGCCGCGAGCGAGCCCTTCCGCGCCCGCCAGCGGCAGACGATCGCCAATGCGCAGGCGCTCGCCGCGGGCCTGGAAGCCGGCGGCGTGCCGGTGTTGACCGGCGGCACCGACGTCCACCTCGTGCTCGTCGACCTGACCCCCAGCGGCCTCGACGGCAAGACCGCCGAGGACCGCCTGGAGGAGGTCGGGATCACGGTCAACCGCAACGCGATCCCCTTCGACGAGCGGCCGCCGATGAACCCCTCCGGCCTGCGAATCGGCACGCCGGCGCTGACCACGCGCGGCCTGCTCGAGGACGACCTGTCCGAGATAGCCGCCGTGATCGCCGCCGCCCTCGGCCCCGACTTCGAGTCGGAACGCGAGTCCCTCAAGGAGCGGACCAAAGCGCTGATGGACCGCTACCCGCTCTACCCCGATCTCGTCCCTGCCACAGCTTGATCTGGGCTTCCTTCGTGTCGCCAAATCAGCGCGCATCACGATCTGATTCTCTGTGCGCGGCGCCGATATGGCGCGTAGCCGCCGCCCCCGGACGCGAAGCGGAGGAGGTGGCGGTTTTATGAAGGTATGGGTCGATATGAGCGCTCCGGCGCATGTGCTGGTGCTGCGCCCGATCATCGAGCGGCTGCGCGAGCGGGGGCACGCGGTCGAGGTCACCTCGCGCGACTACGCGCAGACGCAGGCGCTGCTGGAGCTGCACGGGATGGACCACACGCCGATTGGGCGCCACGGCGGCGCTTCGCGGCTGAGCAAGGCGATGCGGCTCGGCGCGCGGACCGCCGGGATGGTCAACTTCGGCCGCGGGCGCTCCTTCGATCTCGCCCTCGCGCACGGCTCAAACGACCTGGCGATCGCGGCGATGCTGCTCGGCGTCCCGGAGTGCAACATGCACGACTACGAGTACGCGGTCACCCAGCACCGGATCGGCTGCCGGCTGGCGAAGCGGGTGATGTTTCCCGACTCGGTGCCGCTCGAGCGGCTGCGCCGCTTCGGCGTCACGGCCGAGAAGCACTTTCCCTACCCGGGGCTGAAGGAGGAGTACTACCTCTACGACTTCGAGCCCGACCCCGGGGCGCTGGCGCGGCTCTCGGTCGACACCGCCCGCGTCGTCGTCGTCGTGCGCCCGCCGCCCGACGTCTCGCTCTACCACCGCAAGTCCAACCCGCTCTTCCCGAAGGTGCTGCAGCGGCTGGGCAGCGACGAGGGCGTGCACGCGATCGTCGTGCCGCGCACGCAGGCCCAGCGTGAGCTGGTCGAGAGCCTGGCGCTGCCCTCGCTGATCGTGCCGCCGGGGGCGGTCGAGGCGCAGAGCCTGATCGCCCTCGCCGACCTGGTCGTCTCCGCCGGCGGCACGATGAACCGCGAGGCGGCGGCGCTCGGCACGCCCGTCTACACCACCTACGGCGGCCGCCTCGGCGGCGTCGACGAAGCGCTGATCCGCTCCGGCAGGCTGCGGCCGCTGACGGACCCGCGCGCGATCGAGCTGCGCAAGCGCGACGCCGCCGCGATCCCCACCCGCCGCGACCCGGACCTGCTGGTGGAGACGATCCTCGGAACGGTCCCTAGTACCGTCGGAGGCGACGATTCCGCGGCAACCCACACCCCGAGCTGACCCGCCGGCGCTGCCCGAGGACGTCCAGGCCGAGCTGGAGCACTACATCGCGCTCGCGGGCGAGGGCGAGGCGCGTCCGGTCGATCCGGTCCTGCGCGCCCTCGACGTCCTCATCTCGGCGGCGATCCTGGTCGCGCTGGCGCCGCTGCTGGCGCTGACCGCGGCGGCAATCGTGCTCACCTCGGGGCGGCCGCTCTTCTACCACGGCGCCCGCGTCGGGCGGGGCGGGCGGCTCTTCCTGATGTACAAGTTCCGCACCCTGAAGCCCGACGCCGAGGAGCGCCTCGGTCCCTTCCTCGGCGAGGAGCTGACGCGGCGGACCGAGCTCGAGGTGACGCTGGTCGGCCGCGCCCTGCGCAAGGTCCACCTCGACGAGGTGCCGCAGCTGTGGAACGTGCTGCGCGGCGACATGGCCGTGGTCGGCCCGCGCCCGATCCGCCCCGCCTTCTTCACCGAGCTGTGCCGCGAGATCCCCCAGTACTGGCAGCGGCTCGTCGTCCGCCCCGGCGTCACCGGCTTCGCCCAGACGCGGATGACGCGCGAGGAGTCCTGGGCCGACAAGCTCGCCCACGACATGGAGTACATCGCCGACCGCTCGATCCCGCTCTACTTCAGTGTCCTGGGCGCCACCGTGGCCAAGGTCCTCGGCCGCGGCCCCGCCGCCCCCGGCTGAACGGCACGCGTTCGCTGTTTGTAGCCCTGTGCTCGACAAACAGCGAACGCGCGGGAGTGGGGTGCGAGACTGCGCGGCCATGTGCGGCATCTGTGGAATCGCCGGGCCGGACGCCGACCTCGAAGCTGTGCGGCGGATGAACGCGCGGCTCGTGCACCGCGGGCCCGACAGCGCGGGGGAGTTCGCCTCCGGCGGGGTCGCGCTGGCGATGCGGCGCCTCTCGATCATCGACCTCGAGCGCGGCGACCAGCCGATCGCCAACGAGGACGGCACGGTCGTCGTCGTCCAGAACGGCGAGATCTACAACCATCGCGAGCTGCGCCGCGAGCTCGAGCGGCGCGGCCACCGCTTCCACACCGCCTCGGACACCGAGGTGCTCGTCCACCTCTACGAGGAGCACGGCGAGGGCTTCGCGGAGCGCCTGCGCGGCATGTTCGCGCTCGCGATCTGGGACGCACGCGAGCGCCGCCTGCTGCTCGCCCGCGACCGCTTCGGGATCAAGCCGCTCTACTACCGTCTGCGCGACGGCGCCCTCTCCTTCGCCTCCGAGCTCAAGGCGATGCTCGAGCAGCCGGGCTTCTCGCGTGAGATCGATCCCCGCGCCGTCGCCGCCTTCCTCGCCTTCAACTCGATCCCGGCGCCGCTGACGATCTTCGCCGAGGCGCGCAAGCTGCCAGCCGGCACGCTCGCGGTCTGGCGCGACGGCGAGCTGACCCAGCGGCGCTACGCGCGCCCGAAACCCGTCCCGGCCGAGCAGGCTCGCCGCCGCCCCGCCGCCGAGCTGGCGGAGGAGCTGCGCGAGACCCTGCGCGGTTCGGTCCGCGCCCATCTGGAAGCCGACGTGCCGGTCGGCGTGCTGCTTTCCGGCGGCGTCGACTCGGCCGGCCTGGCCGCGCTCGCCGCCGGCGAGCAGAGCGAGCCCGTCAAGACCTTCTCGGTCGGCTTCGAGGAGGCGAGCTTCGACGAGCTGGGGCGCGCGCGCCTCGTCGCCGAGCGCTACGGCACCGACCACCATGAGATCGTCCTGCGGCCCGACGCCGTCGAGCTCTTCCCGAAGCTGGTCGAGGCCTTCGACGAGCCGTTCGGCGACTCCTCGGCGCTGCCGACCTACCTCGTCTCCGAGCTCGCCGCGGACGAGGTCAAGGTCGCCCTCTCGGGCGAGGGCGGCGACGAGCTGTTCGGCGGCTACCACACCTACGTCGCCGACCTCTTGGCGCCGCGGGTCGGCCGCCTCGCCGCGCTCGCCGCGCCGCTGGTCGAGCGCCTGCCCAGCTCCGACGCCAAGGTCAGCTTCGACTACAAAGCCAAGCGCTTCGCCCGCGGCGCCGGGCTGCCCCCGCTGGAGCGCCACCACGCCTGGAAGGAGATCTTCTCTCGCGAGGCCCAGGCGGCGCTGCTCGGAGAGCGCGACCCCGGCTGGGACCCGGTCGACCTCTATCGCGAGCGCTACGCCGAGACCGCCGGCGCCGAGCCGCTCGCCCGCCTTCAGGACGTCGACCTCGGCGTCTACCTGGTCGACGACCTGCTGGTCAAGACCGACCGCTCGAGCATGGCCCACTCGCTGGAGCTGCGCGTGCCCTTTCTCGACAACGAGGTGGCGGCGCTGGCGCTCGGCCTGGCGACGCCGCTGAAGGTGCGCGGAACGGCGAAGAAGCGGCTGCTGCGCCGGGCGCTGGCGCCGCTCTTGCCGAAGGAGATCCTGCGCGGCCCCAAGCAGGGCTTCTCGATCCCGGTCGCCGCCTGGCTGCGCGGGCCGCTGCGCGGCTTCGCGCGGGAAACGCTTTCGGCCGAGACGCTTGCCCGCCAGGGCTGGCTCGACCCCGCCGCGGCGACCGGCCTGCTCGACGACCACTGCGCCGGCCGCGAGGATCTCAGCCGCCAACTCTGGGGGCTGATCGCCTTCACGCTGTGGTTTGACCGCTACGCGGCTTAGCCTGACGTGATGCCTGCTTGGCTCGAAGCGCTGCTCGCCTTCCTCATGGCAGGGGTGCTGGCGCTGCTCCTCGTGCCGCTCACCGACCGCCTGGCGCGGCGCATCGGCGCGATCGACCACCCCGACGACCAGCGCTCGCTGCACGCCGAGCCCACGCCGCGGCTCGGCGGCCTGGCGATCTTCGCCGCCGTGCTCGCCGCGACCCTCGTCTTCCTGCCCTGGGACGCCGAGACGCGGGCGATCGTGATCGGCGCCGCCCTGATCACCGTCGTCGGCATGCTCGACGACGTCTACGAGCTCGGCGCCGCGGCGAAGCTGCTGGGCCAGACCGTCGCGGTGATCGTGCCCGTCTCGGCCGGCGTCACCGTCGACAGCTTCACGGTCCCCTTCCTCGGCCAGCTCAACCCGGGCTCGGTCGAGCTGCTCGGGCTGCCCGGCAGCGGCGCGATCGACCTCGGCGACGTCGGCACGGTGATCGGGATCGTCGCGATGATCAACGTGATCAACCTGATCGACGGAGTCGACGGGCTCGCGGCCGGCGTCTGCACGATCTCCGGCGTCACCCTGGCGGCGATCGCGCTCTCGCTCGACCGCGACCCGGCCGGGGTGCTCGCCGCGCTCACCGCCGGCGCCGCGCTCGGCTTCCTGCGCCACGGCTTTCCCCCGGCGAGCACCTTCATGGGGGACACCGGCTCCAACCTGCTCGGCTACCTGCTCGGCGTCGTCGCCGTGCAGGGAGCGCTGAAGACGAACGCCGTGATCGCCCTCTTCCTGCCGCTGATCGTGCTCGCCGTGCCGATCCTCGACACCGGCTTCGTCGTCGCCAAGCGGCTCAAGTACAGACGGCCGATCTACCGCGCCGACCGCTGGCACTTCCACCACCGGATGGCCGACATCGGCTTCTCCCAGCGGCGCACCCTCGCCTACCTATACGGCTGGACCCTGGTCATGTCAGCCCTCGCTCTCGCCCTGCGCTTCGTCCCCTACAGCGACAACCACGGGCACTTCGACGCGCTGTGGACGGCGGTGATGGCCCTCTTCGGCCTGCTCGCCCTGGGGGCCAGCGTCTACCTCGTCTACGTGCTCGAGATCCTCAAGCTGCGCCGCTTCAGCCGCATCGACCCAGAGACCGGGGAATTCGAGGCCCTCGCCGGGAAATGACTTTGTGCGAGGTTGTGACAAGCCTCACGAACTGGCTCTAGAAAGCGGATCGTCGGCCCTTTCGGCTATAGTCCCGCATCCGCTCGCCCGAGCCTTGCGCCGGGCGGAAGCGGGATTATGTCTCCTCCCAAGCATGTCGATCTCGTGGTGCTCGCCGCCGCCCTGGCCGTGTTCGCAATCGGTGGCCTTCCCCTGGCCGGCTACGCGGTCGCCGCCGGCGCCTGGCTCGCGCAGCGCGGCATCCAGACCGTCGCCGGCCGCCGCGCCGCGAGCGAGCTGGCGGCCGGAAACCGCCAGCGGGCGATGGGGATAGTCGCCGCGACGACGCTCGGCCGCGTCTGGCTGATGGCCACCGCGGTCCTGCTCGCCGGGGTCGCCGAGCGCGAAGCCGGCCTCGCCGCCGCCGTCACCCTGGCCGCGCTGTTCACCGTCTCGATGGCGGCGCAGGGGATCGCCCACCTGTTCGAGCCCGAAGGGGGCAAGGTCGCGTGAGCACCAAGGCCAAAGCGTTCATCGGGCTCGGCGGCTACCTCGCCCTGGCGATGCTGATGCTGCTGATCTTCGGCAACGCGGGCAAGAACGAAGCCTTCCAGCCGCAGAACGAGTTCAAGCTCGAACCGTGGATCTCGATCCACCTCGGCGGCATCGACCTGAGCGTCAACAAGGCGGTTCTCTACCTCGTCCTCGCCAGCGCGCTCACGATCGGCACGATGACCTGGATCTCGCGCCGCATGGCGCAGAAGCCGAACCGCGTGCAGACCGCCGTCGAGGTCGCCTACGACCTGACCAAGAACAACATCACCGGCGGCAACCTCGACCAGGCCACGGCGGTGCGCTGGTTCCCCTTCCTTGCCGCGCTCTTCTTCTTCATCTGGTTCTCCAACATCATCGGCTTTCTGCCGCTGCCGGTGAACACCGAGCACACGGTGAACATCTTCGGCCTCGAGCTGCCGGCCTTCGCCCTCTACGCGGCGACCGCCAACCTCTCGATCCCGTTGGTCCTGACTCTGGTCGTCTGGGTCTCCTACCACGTCGAAGGGATCAGGGCCAAGGGCCTGTTCAAGTACCTGGCGAGCTGGCTGCCGCCGGGCCTGGAGGACATGAACCCGATCGCCAAGGGCTTCATCTGGGTGATCGAGGCGATCTCCCACTTCGCCCGGCTGATCTCGCTCTCGGTGCGACTCTTCGCCAACATCCTCGCCGGCCACCTGCTGCTGCTGTTCATGGGCGGCGGGCTGGCGGTGCTGCTCGGGATCGCCGCGCTCGGCGCGCTGACCTTCCCGCTCGCCTTCTTCTTCTTCATCCTCGAGGTGGGGCTTATCGCCACCCTGCAGGCGTTCATCTTCTCGACCCTGACCGCGATCTACATCGGCGGGGCCACCGCCGCCAGCCACTAAAGACCAAAGGAGAGTTGTTCACAAATGGATCTGTCCCCAGTAGTCGCCGCGATCTCCGATGAAGGGGTCGAAAAGGCCGGCAGGGCGATCGCCCTCGGCGTCGGCGCCGGCCTCGGCTCGATCGGCGCCGGCATCGGCATCGGCTTCATCTTCGGCAAGGAGATCGAGTCGGTCGCCCGCCAGCCGGAGATGAAAGACGAGCTGCAGAGCATCCGCTGGCTCGGCTTCGCGCTGACCGAGGCGGTCGCCTTCTACACCTTCATCTTCGGCCTGATCGCCTTCTTCCTCTAGGCCGGCGCACGTGGATCTGATCGGTCACATAGCGGGGCTGGTTCCCCTCGCCGCGGAGTCCGGCTCCGAAGAAGGCGGCAGCTTCCTGGTCTCCCCGGGCCTCGGCCTGATGATCTGGACGCTGGTGCTCTTCCTGTTCACGATGTGGGTGCTGTCGAAGCTCGCCTTCCCGAAAATCCAGGCGGCGCTGGACAAGCGGGCGAAGACGATCGCCGAGTCGATCGAGGCGGCGGAACGGCAGCGCAGGGAGTCCGACGAGCTGCTCGAGGAGTACCGCGGCCGGCTGGCCGAGGCGCGCGAGCAGGCCGACGAGATCATGGCCCGGGCCCGCAAGGCGGCGGAGACCGCCGAGGCCGAGGCGACCGCCGCGGGCAGGGAGAAGCGCGAGGAGCTGGTCGCGGCGGCGAAGCGCGACATCGAGGCCGAGACGCGGCGCTCGCTGGAGCAGATCCGCCGCGAGGTCGCCGACCTGACCGTGCTGGCGACGGAGAAGGTGACGCGCAAGTCGCTGACCGCCGACGACCAGCGCCGCCTGGTCGAGGAGGCGCTCAGCGAGGTCGACTTCACCTCCCTCTCGGGGGCGGAGAGCTAGGGCCATGCAGGACGCCGCTCACGTATATGCCGATGCGCTGTTCGAGGTCGCCCGCGACAAGGGGACGCTCGACGCGGTCGGCGAGCAGCTCGGCCAGTTCGCCGACGCGCTCGCCGCCGAGCGCGAGCTGCAGGTCTTCCTCTTCAGCCCGCACTTCTCCTCGGCGGAGAAGTCCGACGGCCTGCGGCGGGCCGTCAGCGGCGCCGAGCCGGAGCTGGTCAACTTTCTCGAGCTGCTGATCGAGAAGCACCGGATGACCGAGGTCTTCCGCATCCGCCGCGAGTTCGAGGAGCTGTGGAAGCGGGAGCGGCGACGCATCGACGTCACCGTGACCAGCGCCGCCGAGCTCGATCCCGCTGTGATCGAGAAGATCGGCGGCGAGATCGAGCGCCAGACCGGCCAGCAGGTCGACCTGGCGAGCCGCGTCGAC
Organism: uncultured Solirubrobacterales bacterium; assembly: GCA_963805475.1. GTDB lineage: Bacteria > Actinomycetota > Thermoleophilia > Solirubrobacterales > 70-9 > VRUE01. The sequence goes on from CAWDUO010000001.1 coordinate 221,564, forward strand.
GAGGAGATCCTCGGCGGCATCGTCCTGCAGGTAGGCAACATGGTGCTCGACGCGAGCATCCGCAGTCGCTTGGAGAAACTTCGAAAGAGCGTCGCCCAGGCGGCGTAAGGAGGCGTAGAGCAGCCCAATGGAGATCAAGCCCGACGAGATCGCATCGATCCTGCGCGAGAGGATCGAGGGACTGGACACCGGCAGCGCCGACCTCTCGGAGGTCGGCACCGTGCTCTCGGTGGCCGACGGGATCGCCCGCATCCACGGCCTCGACAACTGCATGGCGCTGGAGATGCTCGAGCTGCCGCACGGCGTCACCGGCCTGGCGCTCAACCTCGAGGAGGACAACGTCGGCGCCGTGCTGTTCGGCGAGTGGGACAAGATCGTCGAGGGCGACACGGTCAAGCGCACCGGCCACCTGCTGCAGATCCCCGTCGGCGAGCAGCTGCTCGGCCGCATGGTCGACCCGCTCGGCCGGCCGCTCGACGACAAGGGCGAGATCGCGACCTCCCAGACCCGCCCGGCCGAGTTCAAAGCGCCCGGCGTCGTCCAGCGCCAGCCGGTCGAGGAACCGGTGCAGACCGGGCTGATGTCGATCGACGGGATGATCCCGATCGGCCGCGGCCAGCGAGAGCTGATCATCGGCGACCGCCAGACCGGCAAGACGGCGATCGCGATCGACACGATCATCAACAACAAGGACAAGGACCTGATCTGCGTCTACGTCGCGATCGGCCAGCGGATGTCGACCGTCGTCCAGCTGCGCGAGGTGCTGGAGGAGAACGGCGCGATGGAGAACACGATCATCGTCGCCGCGCCGGCCGACGAGGCCGCGCCGATCAAGTACATCGCCCCCTACGCGGGCTGCGCGATGGGCGAGCACTTCCTCTACGACGGCAAGGCGGCGCTCTGCGTCTACGACGACCTGACCAAGCACGCCTACGCGTATCGCCAGATGTCGCTCTTGCTGCGGCGCCCGCCCGGCCGCGAGGCCTACCCCGGCGACGTCTTCTACCTGCACTCGCGGCTGCTCGAGCGGGCGGTGAAGCTGAACGACGAGCTCGGCGGCGGCTCGCTGACGGCGCTGCCGATCATCGAGACGCAGGCCTCCGACGTCTCCGCCTACATCCCGACCAACGTGATCTCGATCACCGACGGCCAGATCTTCCTCGAGTCCGACCTGTTCAACTCGGGCGTGCGGCCGGCGATCAACGTCGGCATCTCGGTCTCGCGGGTGGGTGGCAACGCGCAGACCAAGGCGATGAAGAAGGTCGCCGGCAAACTGCGCCTCGACCTCTCCCAGTACCGCGACCTCGAGGCCTTCGCCCAGTTCGGCTCCGAGCTCGACCCGGAGACGCAGAAGACCCTCAACCGCGGCGCGCGCCTGGTCGAGATGCTGAAACAGAAAGAGCGCGAACCGCTGGAGATGGCCGACCAGGTAGCCGCGATCTACTCCGGCACCGGCGGCTTCCTCGACCGGATCAAGACCGAGCGCGTGGGCGAGTTCCTGCGCGACCTGAAGATCCACCTGCACGCCGAAAAGGCCGACCTGCTGGGGCGGATCGCCGAGACCGGCAAGCTCGAGGAGGACGACGAGAAGGCGCTGGCCGCGGCGATCGGCGAGTTCGTCGACGACTTCGGCCCCGACTTCGACGAGCACGGCGAGCCGCTGGAGGCGGGCGAGTCCGATCGCGTCGCGTCGAGCGGCAAGGCCGATGAGCCGAGCGGCGCCGAGCAGACCGAGAAGGAGGCCGCCCCCGCCTGACGGCGGCGCGGGGACCTCACACCATGGCCTCCCAGAAGGACGTCAAGAGCCGCATCGCGTCGGTCAAGAACATCAACAAGATCACGCGCGCGATGGAGATGGTCGCGGCGGCGCGTCTGCGCCGCGCCGAGCAGCGGATCGCGCAGCTGCGCCCCTACGCCCAGGGGATGCGCAAGCTGACCCGCCGCGCCGCCGAGCAGGCGGGCGGCCTGCCGCGGGTGCCGGTGCTGGTGGAGCGCGAGAACGTCGAGCGGGTCGGGATCGTCCTGATCACCGGCGACCGCGGCCTCGCCGGCGCCTTCAACGCCAACGTCCTGCGCGACGGCCTGCGGCTGCGCGACGAGTGGGGCGGCAAGGGGGCCGCGACGGCCTTCTCCGCCGTCGGCCGCAAGGGCGTCTCGGCGCTGAGCTTCCGCAAGCAGGAGGTGCGCACCTCCTACGTCGGGTTCACCGACCGGCCCGGTTTCGCCAACGCGCGCGAGATCGGCGAGGAGCTGACCGCGCGCTACGTCGACGAGGAGCTCGACCGGGTCGAGCTGGTCTACAACCGCTACGTCTCGCCGCTGACCCAGCACGTCTGGCGGCAGACGCTGCTGCCGCTCCAGCAGGCTGACGTGATCGGCGCCGGCGCGGCGGAGGAGGAAGAGGACGCCGAGGAGTCGGCGATCGAGCAGGCCCACAGCCAGGCGCTGTGGGAATACGAGCCGGAGGCCGAGGACCTGCTCGCCGAGCTGATCCCCGAGTACGTGAACATCTCCGTCTACCGGGCGCTGCTCGAGTCGGCCGCCTCCGAGCTGGGGGCGCGGATGACCGCGATGCGCAACGCGGCGGAGAACGCCGAGCAGATGATGGACGACCTGACCCTGGAGATGAACCGGGTGCGGCAGGCGGAGATCACCCAGGAGATCCTCGAGGTGGTCGCCGGCGCCGAGGCGCTCGGCTAGGCCGCGAAGACTTCGATCAGAAAGACGAGAAAAGGAACCATGGCTGAGAGCAACGGAACGAATGTGGGACGGGTCGAGCAGGTGACCGGCGTCGTCGTCGACGCGGTCTTTCCCGACCAGCTGCCGGAGATCTACTCGGCGGTGAAGATCGAGATGGGCGGCAACGGCGACGGAGAAGCCAGCGAGCTGGTCTGCGAGGTGCAGCAGCACCTCGGCGACGACCGGGTGCGCACCGTCGCGATGGACTCGACCGACGGCCTGCGGCGCGGCGACAAGGTCCTCGACACCGGCGAGCCGATCACCGTGCCGGTCGGCGACGCGACTCTCGGGCGGATCTTCAACCTGCTCGGCGAGCCGATCGACGAAGGCGACCCGGTGCAGGCGGCCGAGCGCTGGCCGATCCACCGCCCGGCGCCCAAGGCCTCCGACCTCGCGCCGACGCAGGAGATCCTCGAGACGGGGATCAAGGTGATCGACCTGCTCGCCCCCTACGCCAAAGGCGGCAAGGTCGGCTTGTTCGGCGGCGCCGGGGTCGGCAAGACCGTGCTGATCCAGGAGCTGATCCGCAACATCGCCGAGGAGCACTCCGGGCTCTCGGCCTTCGTCGGCGTCGGCGAGCGCTCGCGCGAGGGCAACGACCTCTGGCTCGAGATGAAAGAGTCGGGCGTGCTCGAGAAGACGATGCTCGTCTTCGGCCAGATGAACGAGCCGCCCGGCGCCCGCCTGCGCGTCGCCCTCTCCGGCCTGACGATGGCCGAGTACTACCGCGAGCAGGGCGGCCAGGACGTGCTGCTGTTCATCGACAACATCTTCCGCTTCGTCCAGGCGGGCTCCGAGGTCTCGGCGCTGCTCGGGCGGATGCCCTCGGCGGTCGGCTACCAGCCGACGCTGGAGACCGAGATGGGCGGCCTGCAGGAGCGGATCACCTCGACCGAGCGCGGCTCGGTCACCTCGATCCAGGCCGTCTACGTCCCCGCCGACGACTACACCGACCCGGCGCCGGCGTCGGTGTTCGCCCACCTCAACGCGACCACGGCGCTCTCGCGGTCGATCTCCGAGAAAGGGATCTACCCGGCGGTCGACCCGCTCGACTCGAGCTCGACGATCCTCAAGCCCGACGTGGTCGGCGAAGAGCACTACCGGACGGCGACCGAGGTGCAGGAGGTGCTCCAGCGCTACAAGGAGCTTCAGGACATCATCGCGATCCTCGGCATCGACGAGCTCTCCGACGAGGACAAGCAGACGGTCAGCCGGGCGCGCAAGATCGAGCGCTTCCTCAGCCAGCCGTTCTTCGTCGCCGAGCAGTTCACCGGCCGCACCGGCGAGTACGTGCCGGTGGCGGAGACGGTGCGCGGCTTCCGCGAGATCCTCGACGGCGAGCACGACGACCTCTCCGAGGGCGCCTTCTACATGCAGGGCTCGATCGACCAGGTGACCGAGAACGCCAAGGCCGCGGCCTAGGGAGACGGGGACGGGTTGGCGGGCGAGACGAAATTCGAGGTCGAGGTCCTCACCCCCGAGGGGGAGGTATTCAGCGGCGAGGTGCGCCAGGTCTCGACCCGCACCGGGGTCGGCGAGATCGGCATCCTCGCCAACCACGCGCCGCTGCTCGCCTCGCTGCGCCCGGCCGAGCTGCGCCTCTTCGAGGGCGACGGCGAGCCGCGCCGCTACGCCCAGGCGCACGGCTGGCTGCAGGTCTTCGGCAACCGCGCCCGCCTGCTGCTCGAGGAGGCGATCGCCCCCGAGGACCTCGACGCGGCGACGCTCAAAGAGCAGCTAGCCGACGCCGAGCAGCGCCTCGCCGACTCCGAGGACCACACCGGCAAGCGCGCCCGCGCGCTCAAAGACCGCACCCGCGCCGAAGCCTTCCT
>CAWDUO010000002.1:0-286432 GCA_963805475.1 uncultured Solirubrobacterales bacterium
CTCCGGCCTAACGGCCTGCGCTCCTAAACATGCTGCGCGGGCTTCGCCCGCGCAAACCCCAGATTGCATATCGCCGCTTCGCGACATTCCCGCGAAGGGACACCGGCCCCTCTACGTCGCGGTGTTGAGGCCGGAGCGGGGGAGTGGGTCTTGACGATATGGACGCGCCTCTGAATAGACTCGCCGCCGCTCGTGAGTCGAAAGCGTGACGTCAAGCAGTTTCGGCAGGCCTGCAAGGAGGCGGGGCTGACCGTGCGCGAGCGGTACGAAGCGAGCGAGGCGTTGCACGCAGAGAAGGAGTCCGGAGACGTGCAGCGCGATATGAGCTATGGAGAACTTCTGGACTGGCTGCGACAATGGAGGGGCTGATGGCAACCACAGTGACGCTCGATGCTTCGCCGCTTAATGTCCTTCGCTCTATGCGCGGGTCGATTGTCGACGCCCAGATCGCTTATCCGGAGGTACTTCACGTGGAGATCAAGGACTCCGCTGGGGAGCTGTGGCATCTCGCCACTCAGGACGCCGAGTGGTCGCCGTCCGACCCGGCTGAGCTGGTGGGACGCTCGATTGCCGATGCGGACATCGACGCGGAGACCGGCGAGCTGCGCTGCAAGCTCTCCGACGGCTCGCTGCTCGATGTCAAACCCGCGGCTCGTGAGGCGGGGGACGACCCTCCAAATTGGGAGCTGATTACGCCTGGCGGCGTCGTCCTGGAGTTCGGGCCCGGCGTCCGCTGGCAGATCGGCAGCGCGGACGCCCGACCATCGTCTCGCGTTTGACAGTGGCGGCCCAGGAGCCGGTGTCGCTCACGGTGATGTCGAGGACGAGGGCGCCGGCGAGCGGTGATCATCGGCCGGTTCGCGTTCGCGGAGGGCACTGGCCGCGCCGTTACCATCTCCTCAGTGGCTGAATCGTCGACTAAGCGGGACAAGCTGGCGGCCCGGATCGCCTCGACGCCGCCGCACATGGCGGCGATGATCGCCGAGGGCTCGGTGCGGGCAGGCAGTGGCGCCCGTCACCTCTCGAGGCCGGTCAAGCCGACCGGTAGCGGCAAGACCGCAGCCGAATACGTTTCCGACGGGCGTCGCTGAGCATGTAACGAGCGTGACGCCACGAGGATCTACGCCAGCATGGGTTCCTCGCCCATCTGTTTCTCGAAGGACTGTCGCACAAGGCTCATGACATATGGGATGTCGTTCTCGGACTCGAGGTGGACCTCGACGTTGCCGTTGCCCCAGCGTCCCTTATCCGTCACGTCGATGCAGAGTCCCAGTGGGTCATAAATCTCAGGAAAGTCCATGTTGATCGCGACCCGCAGACGGCCGACTTGGGGCACGACATCGACAAAGTTGGTCTCGGCCTTATATGCGACGTAGAGCTTCAGGAACTCCTCGCTGACAGCGGGATCTAGCTCGAGAACCTCCTTTCTGAAGGCATCGAAGACCGGGCGCATCGGTTTGTCGGGGGACAGGTTAGGGTGATCGTCGATCGAGTAGACGGTTTTCTCTGGATGCTCTGGTCGGTATCGGGCCAAGACCTCGGGTGGCAAGCTCGGCGCTTTCCAGACGGATTTTGCGAGCTTCGCTCGTTGGCCTTCATCGCCGCCTTCCCGTCGACTCCGAATCGCGAGCAGCATATTGCTACGTTGACTGAAGAGTCGTAGTTCCCCGCGGATAGCAGCGGACGAGCGGTTCCTCGTTGAAATACCGTCTCGCTATGGATGCTCGAGGCATGCGGCCGATTGGGATTGGAGGGGTCCGGCCGTCCTCCGTGGGAATGTCGCGAAGCGGCGATATGCAATCTGGCCTTTGCGCGGCCGTAGGCCGCGCGGCATCTCCAGGAGCGGAGGCCGCAGGCCGGAGCGACTTCAATTCACACGGAGGACGGCCGGACCCCTCCTTCGGTGGAGGCTCGTCCCGATGAGTCTTCCTGGGGCACTTGCCCGTGGATGAGCGCGAGGAGCTCGTCGGGCTCGCCTCCCGGCTGATCGGGTTCGAGACTGTCGGGCCGGAGGGGGTGCTGGAAGCCGCCGGGTTCGTCGAGGGGTGGCTGGAAGCTCGGGGGATCGAGGTGGCGACCGAGGAGGTGCGGGGGCTACCGGTGCTGAAGGCCGAGGTCGGGCCCGCGGACGCGCCGACGGTGGTGCTGCACGGACACCTGGACGTGGTGCCGGGGCTGCCGGGGCAGTTCGAGGCGCGGCTCGAGGGCGAGCGGCTGTACGGGCGCGGCGCCTACGACATGAAGGGCGCCCTGGCGGCGATGCTGGTGACGACGGCGGCGCTGCGCGACGGCGAGCGGGTGCGGGTGCGGCTGGGGATCGTCGGCGACGAGGAGTCCGAGGAGGAGGCCGAACGCGGCACAGACGCGCTCGTCGACGGCGGCTTCGTCGGCGACTTCGCGATCACCGGCGAGCCGACCGACCTGCAGATCGGGGTCGAGGCGAAGGGCGTGCTGGCGCTGCGCCTCGAGGTCGGCGGCGTCGCCGCCCACGGGGCGACGCCCTGGCTGGGCGACAACGCGGTGCTCAAGGCGCACGACGTTTTCCGCAGTATCGAGTCGCTACCTTTCGCTAGGCACAGCTCGGAGCTGTTCGACCGCCCCTCGATCAATCTCGGCCGGATCCTGGGCGGCGACGCGCTCAACAAGGTGCCCGACCGATGCGCGATCGACGTCGACATCCGCTACCTGCCCGACCAGGACCCCGACGAGGTGCTCGATCAGATCCGCGCTCTTCAGGACGTCGAGGTCAGGCCGCTGCTGAGCCGGCCGCCGGCCGTCGTCGACCGCGACTCGCCGTTCGTGCGCTGCCTGCGCGAGGCGGCCGGGGGCGATCGCGAGGGGGCGCCGACGAGCATCGGCCGCGACGGCGCCTCCGACGCGGTCTCCTTCCTGCGGGTCGGCGTGCCGGCGGTCGAGTTCGGCCCGGCCGGGGAGGGGCACCACGGGCCGGCCGAGTGGGTCTCGGTGCCTTCGCTAGCCGCCTACCGGGAGGCGCTCGAGCGGTTCCTCAGGGCGCTGCCCGAGCGGCTCGAAGGCTGAGCCCCCCGCGATGATCGAGCAGCCTTTCAAGAAGCCGCCGCCCGAGGGCGACCACGAGCCGCCGCCGAAGCGCAAGCGCTACTGGTGGCGCTTCACCCTCGCCTCGGTGCTGATCGTCAGCGTCGTCGCCGCGGCGACCGCCGCCAGCATCCTCCTCTACATCGGCAGCATCGCGACCGCGCTCTCGCACAACAACGTGCTCGAGAACAAAGTCCACCGCTTCCTCGCCCAGACCCACGGCGGCGAACCGGAGAACATCCTGATCATCGGCTCCGACAAGCGGGCGAGCGAACCGGGCGAACCGGGACGCTCCGACACGACGCTGCTGCTGCGGCTGGACCCCGACCGCAACGCGATCGCCCTGATGTCGATCCCGCGCGACCTGAAGGTCGAAATCCCCGGCTACGGCACCGACAAGTTCAACGCCGCCTACTCCTACGGCGGGCCGAAGCTGACCCTGCAGGTGGTGAAGCAGCTGACCGGGCTCCGGATCAACCACATCGTCAACGTCGACTTCCTCGGCTTCGTCCGCGCGGTCGACGCGATCGACTGCGTCTACGTCGACGTCGACCGCCGCTACTACCACTCCAACGTCGGGCTGCCGCCCTCCGAACAGTATTCGGAAATCAACGTGCAGCCGGGATACCAGCTGCTCTGTGGGAAGAAAGCGCTCCAGTACGTGCGCTACCGCCACACCGACACGGACCTCGTCCGCGCCGCGCGCCAGCAGGAATTCCTCAGCGACGCCCGCCAGCGCGTGCCGATCGGCGACTTGGTGCTGGGCCGCAACGACCTGATCGACATCTTCACCGAATACACCACCTCCGACATCAGCGACAAGGAGACGATGCTGGAAGTGCTGAAGCTGTTCATCGCCTCGCGCGGCGCCTCGATCAAGGAGGTCCACTTCCCGGCGACGCTCGGGCCGAGCTACGTCTACGCGTCGGAAGGCGAGATCGCCGAAGGGGTGAACAAGTTCCTCGGGATCGAAGCGAGCGGCGGGCCGCGCGGCTCGATCGAAGGCCGCGAACCGTCTCGCTCCAAGCACAAGAAGTCGAAGAAGGGCAAGCCGAAGAAGCACGTGGTGAAGCCGAAGCCGCCGGGCAGCGACGGCCTGGTCCCGGCGGGGGAAGCGGGCGAGCTGGAGGGCGAGACGGCCGCCCGCAGGGTCAGCGGGCGCTTCCCCGTCTTCTACCCGACCCGCCTGCCCTACGGGGCCCGCTTCGTCGAAAGCGACCCCTACCTGCATGTGCAGGACCCGCGCGTCTACCACTTCAAGGACGCCGACGGAAAGCGCCACGCGGCCTACCGGATGGTGATCGAGTACGGGCCCGAATACGAAACCCAGTACTTCGGCGTGCAGGGCATCCGCGGCTGGACCGACCCGCCGATCCTCGACCACCCGAGCGAAACGCGGACGATCCACGGCCGCGAATACGAGATCTTCGTCGACGGCGACCGGGTGAAGATGATCGCCTGGCACCGCGGCGGCAACACCTACTGGGTCTCGAACAGCTTGCTGCAGTCGCTGACCAACGACCAGATGGTCGGCATCGCCCGCTCGGCAAAGGTGATAATCCCCCCCCGCAAGCCGAAACCGAGACGAGGGAGCGCGCAAGGATGACGGAGAGCAGAGAGCCGGTCGGCGTGATCGGCGTGGGGTGGGTCGGCCTGGTCACGGCGGCCTGCTTCGCCGAGCTCGGCCACCCGGTCGTCGCCCGCGACATCCTGCCGGAGAAGGTAGCGGCGCTCTCGCGCGGCGAGCTGACGATCCACGAGCCCGGCCTCGGCGAGCTGCTGGCGCGCAACGCCGAGCGGCTCACCTTCACCACCGACATGGGCGAGCTGCTGGACGCGGCGCGGCTGCTCTTCGTCTGCGTCGACACGCCGCCGACCCGCTCCGGCGACGCCGACCTCTCGCGCGTGCGCGCCGTGGTCGAGGAGCTGCCGGCCGGCGGCGAGCACGTGCTGGTGATGAAGAGCACGGTGCCGGCCGGCACCGGCGAGGCGATCCGCCGCGAGCGGCCGGGCCTCGCCTACGTCTCCTGCCCCGAGTTCCTCAAGGAGGGGACCGCGGTCGCAGACTTCATGCACCCCGATCGCGTCGTGGTCGGCGCCGACGCCGGCGACGAGGCGGCCGGCGACGCGGTGGCGGCGCTGTACGAGCCGCTGGGCGGCGACCTCGTGCGCACCGACGTCGCCAGCGCCGAGATGATCAAGCTCGCCTCCAACGCCTTCCTCGCGACCAAGATCTCCTTCGTCAACGAGATCGCCAACGTCTGCGAGGAGGTCGGCGCCGACGTCGGCGAGGTCGCCCGCGGCATGGGCCTCGACCGCCGCATCGGCCCCTCCTTCCTGCGCGCCGGGATCGGCTACGGGGGCTCGTGCTTTCCGAAGGACGTCTCGGCGCTGAAGATGCTCGCCGGCAACACCGGCTACCACTTCCAGCTGCTGAACGCGGTGATCGAGGTGAACGAGCTGCAGAAGCGGCGAGTCGTGCAGAAGCTGCTCGCCCACCTCGGCTCGCTGGTCGGCCGGCGGGTGGCGCTGCTCGGGCTCGCCTTCAAGCCCGACACCGACGACATGCGAGAGGCCTCGAGCCTGGTGCTCGCGGCGCGGCTGCAGGGCGAAGGAGCCGAGGTCGTCGCCTACGACCCGGTGGCCATGGACGCCGCGGGCGAGCTGCTCGAGGGGGTCGAGCTGCGCGACTCGGCGCCGGCGGCGCTGGCGGGGGCCGACGCCGCCGTGCTGGTCACCGAGTGGGGCGAGTTCGCCGAGCTCGACTGGCGCGAGGCGGCGAGCCGGATGGCGCGCCCGCTGCTGATCGACGGCCGCAACTTTCTCGATCCGCAAGCTCTGACGGACGCGGGCTTCGAATACGAGGGCATCGGGCGCCAGGGCGCGGGCGCACCCTCGACGGCGACGGCCGACTGAGTCGATGCAGGCGATCGTTCTCGTCGGCGGCAAGGGGACGCGGCTGCGCCCGTTGACCGAGCGGGTGCCGAAGCCGGCGCTGACGCTGGTCGACCGTCCCTTCCTCGCCTACATGATCGAGTGGCTCGCGGGCCACGGGGTTACCGAGGTCGTGCTCGCCTGCGGCTTCCTTCCCGACGTGCTGCGCGAGGCGCTGGCCGGCGAGGAGGAGCGGGCCGGGGTGAAGATCCGCTACGCGGTCGAGCCCGAGCCGCTCGGCACCGCCGGGGCTATCCGCTTCGCCGCCGACGAGCTCGGCGAGGAGCTGGACGAGCGCTTCCTGGCGCTCAACGGCGACGTGCTCACCGACCTCGACCTGACGGCGCTGCTGCGCGCTCAGGAGGAGTGGGGGGCGGCGGCGGCGATCGGCCTGCACCCGGTGCAGGACGCCTCCGCGTTCGGCCTGGTGAACAGCGGCGACGGCGGAGAGGTGCTGGCCTTTCTCGAGAAGACCGGCGAGCGCGCGCCGGGCGAGGTCAACGCGGGGATGTATGTGCTGACGCGCCCGATCCTCGAGCTGATCGCACCCGGCGAGAACGTCTCGATCGAGCGCGACGTCTTCCCGCGCCTGGTCGGCAACGGCCTGCACGGCCTGCCGCTCGACGGTTACTGGGTGGACATCGGCACCCCGGAGCGCTACCTGCAGGCGAGCTGGGACATCCTCGAGGGGCGGGTGGCGACGCGGGTGGAGCCCTCCGCGCCCGGAGTCCTCGTCGATCCGAGCGCCGAGGTGGAGGGCGGCGCGACGGTCGGCCCGCGCGCCGTCGTCGGGCCCGGCTGCAAGGTCGGCGCCGGGGCTTCCGTGACCGGCTCGGTGCTGCTGGACGGCGCCGCGGTAGGCGCGAACGCGCGCCTGGTCGACTCGGTCCTCTCGCCGGGCGCGCAGGTGCCGGCCGGCGCCGAGGTTGCAGGTGCGGTGGCCGCCGAGGGCGAAAAAGTCGCTTCGTAGCGATGCTCGACGACGTCCTCGCCATCCCCGACCACCTGCGCGACGCCCTCTGGCGGGTCGAGTCGGCGCGGCTGCCGCGCGGCGAGTCCGCCGGCCTGCTCGTCTGTGGGATGGGCGGTTCGGCGATCGGCGGCGACCTCGCCGCCGCGGCGCTCGGCGACCGGCTGAGCGCGCCGCTGCTGAGCGAGCGCGGCTACGCCCTGCCGAGCTGGGTGACCGATGAGTGGAGCGTGCTCTGCTCGAGCTACTCGGGCGAGACCGAGGAGACGCTCTCCTGCTTCGACGCCGCCGGGGAGCTGGGCGCCCGCCGCGTCGTCGCCAGCACCGGCGGCACGCTGACCGAGCGCGCACGGGAGGCCGGAGACCCGGTGATCGGGCTGCCCGGCCTGCTGCCGGCGCCGCGCACCGCCGTCGCCTACGTGCTCGTCTGCGCGCTCGAGACGGCCGCGGCGGCCGGGGTCGCCCCGTCCCTCGCCGGCGAGATCGAGGCGGCCGCCGGCTTCCTCGAGCGCCAGCGCGACGAGCTGCGCCACCGCGCCGCGGAGGTGGCGGGGGCGCTCGGCGGGCGCCTGCCGGTGATCTACGGCGCCGGCCCGACCGTCGCCGCGGCGCGGCGCTGGAAGGCGCAGGTGAACGAGAACGCCAAGCTGCCGGCCTTCCGCTCGGAGCTGCCGGAGGCCAACCACAACGAGATCTGCGCCTGGGAGGGCGAGCCCGCCGCGTCCCTCGCCGCCGTCCTGCTCGAGGACCGCGACCAGCACCCGCGCGAGCGGCTGCGCTTCGACCTCACCGCGGCCGAGGTCGAGCGCGACGGCGCCCCCGCCGTGCGGATCGAGGCCGCCGGCGAGACGCGCTGCGAGCGCCTGCTCTGGACGGTGATGCTGGGCGACCTCGTCTCGCTCGAGCTCGCGGCGGCGCGCGGCGTCGAGCCGCTGCCGATCGAGGCGATCGATCGCCTCAAGGGCTCGCTCGACCGCGCCTGAAGCGTCTACGTATCCTTCGCTCCGAACCGGAAGAAGACGAAAGGAATCGATGGCCACCGCCACCGCAGACCACAAAGTCGCCGACATCGGCCTCGCCGAGTTCGGGCGCAAGGAGATCGCGCTCGCCGAGGTAGAGATGCCCGGCCTGATGCAGACCCGCGAGGAGCTCGCGGCCTCCCAGCCGCTCGAGGGGGCGCGGATCACCGGCTCGCTGCACATGACGGTGCAGACCGCCGTGCTGATCGAGACGCTCGTCGCCCTCGGCGCCGAGGTCCGCTGGGCAAGCTGCAACATCTTCTCCACCCAGGACCACGCCGCGGCCGCGATCGCCGCCGCCGGCATCCCCGTCTTCGCCTGGAAAGGCGAGACGCTGGAGGAGTACTGGTGGTGCACCGAGCAGGCCCTGCTCTGGCCCGACGACGAGGGACCGAACATGATCCTCGACGACGGCGGCGACGCCACCCTGCTCGTCCACAAGGGCGTCGAGTTCGAGAAGGCGGGCGCCGTGCCCGACCCGGCCTCGGCGGACTCCGAGGAGCTCCGCGTCGTGCTCGCGACCCTGCAGCGCTCGCTCGAGTCCGACCCGCAGCGCTGGACGAAGCTCGCCGCGGGGATCAAGGGGGTCACCGAGGAGACGACCACCGGCGTGCACCGGCTCTACCAGCTAGCCGAGACCGGCGACCTGCTGTTCCCGGCGATCAACGTCAACGACTCGGTCACCAAGTCGAAGTTCGACAACCTCTACGGCTGCCGCCACTCGCTGATCGACGGGATCAACCGCGCCACCGACGTGATGATCGGCGGCAAGGTCGCCGTCGTCTGCGGCTACGGCGACGTCGGCAAGGGCTGCTCCGAGAGCCTGCGCGGCCAGGGCGCCCGTGTGATCGTCACCGAGATCGACCCGATCTGCGCGCTCCAGGCTGCGATGGAGGGCTACGAGGTGAGGACGCTCGACGAAGTCGTCGAGACGGCCGACGTCTTCGTCACCGCCACCGGCAACAAGGACATCATCACCGCCGCCCACATGGCGCGGATGAAGCACAACGTGATCGTCGGCAACATCGGTCACTTCGACAACGAGATCGACGTCGCCGGGCTCGAAGCGTCTCCCGCCGAGAGGGTCAACATCAAGCCGCAGGTCGACGAGTGGCGCTTCCCCGACGGCCACTCGATCGTCCTCCTCTCCGAGGGCCGCCTGCTCAACCTCGGCAACGCGACAGGGCATCCGAGCTTCGTGATGTCGAACTCGTTCACCAACCAGGTGATCGCGCAGATCGAGCTCTTCGGCCAGCCCGACGGGTTCGCGGCCAAGCAGGTCACCGTGCTGCCCAAGCACCTCGACGAGAAGGTCGCGCGGCTGCACCTGGCGGCGCTCGGCGTCAAGCTCACCGAGCTGAGCGAGGAGCAGGCCGCCTATCTCGGAATCCCGGTAGACGGCCCCTACAAGCCGGATCACTACCGGTACTGAGGAATATTCCGCCGCCTCCTCTGCTCCCGCGAATGCCTGAAGAATCAGATATGGACAGGCATTCGCTCCCGCGTCCGGGGGCGGCGGGCCAGTCATGAAAGCGATGATTCTGGCGGCGGGTTTGGGGACTCGTCTTAGGCCGATCACATACGCGGTGCCGAAGCCGATGGTGCCGGTGCTCAACCGGCCGGTGATGGAGCACACGGTGCGGCTGCTGGCCCGGCACGGCTTCGGCGAGTCGATCGCCAACCTGCACTGGTTCCCGGAGACGATCGAGGCCCACTTCGGCGACGGCTCGGACTTCGGCCTCGATCTCTCCTACAGCCACGAGGAGCGGCTGCTGGGGACCGCCGGCGGCGTGCGCAACGCCGCCGGGTTCCTCGGCGACTCGTTCCTCGTCGTCGCCGGCGACGCGCTGACCGACATCGACCTCGCCGCGATGCGCGAGTTCCACGAGTCCCACGACGGGCTGGTCACGATGGCGACCAAGCGGGTCGCCGAGACCGACCAGTTCGGCGTCGTGATCGCCGGCGGCGACGGCCGCGTCCAGGGCTTCCAGGAGAAGCCCGACCCGGCCGAGGCGCTGTCGGACCTGGCCAACACCTGCATCTACATGTTCCGCGCCGAGGTCTTCGACTACTTCCCCGAGCCGGGGACGAGCAACGACGCCGGCCCCGGGGACCCGCCCGAGTTCGCCGACTGGGCCAAGGACGTCTTCCCGGCCCTGCTCGAGGCCGACGTGCCCTTCTATTCGCACGAGATCGACGCTTACTGGAACGACATCGGCAACCTCGACGAGCTGCGCCAGGGCAACATGGACGCGCTGCGCGGAGCGGTCGCGCTCGAGCCCGGGGCGCCGGAGGTGGCGGATGGGGTGCGCGCGGCGAGCCCGCTGGAGGGGGCCGAGGTGACGGCGCCCGCCCTGATCGGCGCCGGGGTCGAGATCGGCGCCGGCGCACGCATCGACGGGCCGGCGGTCGTCGGCGACGGCTGCCGCCTCGGCGCGGGCTCGATCGTGCGCGACGCGATCCTGCTCGAGGGCGCCGAGCTGCCGCCCCGGTCGGTCCTGGTCGGCGGCATCGCGGCTCGCGTCAAGGAGGCGTGACGGACTTTTGACATCCGGCGCGCCACGCGCGCGCCACCGCGTTGCAGGCTCAGGGCGTGAAGCTGCTCCACGCCGTCCAGGCCGGCCTCGTCCCGCCCCTCTGCGCCGCCTGCGGCCGCGGCTGTCGCCGCGAGGCGGCGCTCTGCGGCCGCTGCGCCCGCCGGCTCGCCTCGATGGACCCGCTCGAGGGCGCCGGCCCGCCGGGCGTCGACCGGGCCTGGTCCTCGGCTTCCCATGAGGGAGTGGCGCGCGACCTGGTCGTCGCGCTCAAGTTCCGCCGCCTGCTGCCGGTGGCCGACCTGATGGCCGAACGCATCGGCTGGCTCGCTCCCGGCACGCTGCTCAGCGGCGCCGTCGTCCCCGTCCCCACGGGGCGTCTGCGCTCGCTTTCGCGCGGCTTCGACCCCGCCGCCGAGATCGCCGCCGCCTTGGCGCGGCGGGCGGAGCTGCCGCTGAGCCAGTGCCTCGCGCGCCGCGGCGGCGGCCGCCAGGTCGGCAAGCGGCGCGCCGAGCGCGTCGGCAGCCCGCCGGCGATCGGCGTCCGCGGTGAGGTCCCGCGCAGCGTCCTGCTGGTCGACGACGTGCTCACGACCGGCGCCACGCTCGCCTCCTGCGCCCAGGCGCTGCGGCGGGCCGGCAGCGTCCGCGTCGCGGCGATCGTCTTCGCCCGCAGGCTGTGAGCCCCGGCGTCGGAGCCGTACATCCGTAGAAGACCCCATTGCCGCCGCCGGGACGGGGGCGTAGCATCGAGCTGGACCCAAAACAGAGGAGGCAGACATGCGGATCGAGGTGCGAGGGCGCAACGTCGAGGTCGACGACGAGCTGCGGGGGCACGTGATCAAGCGGTTTCGCCGAGTCGGGAGACAGGTCTCCGAGCTTGCGACCCTCGACGTGGTCCTCTGGGAAGAGCGCAACCCGGCGATCGCCGACGGCCAGGTCGCCGAGGCGACGCTGCGCTTGAAGGGCGTCACGCTGCACGCCACGGAGCGCTCGCCGGAGATGGCCCACTCCGTGCACGAGTTGGCCGAGGACATCCGCCGCCAGGTCAAGCGGCATCGCGAGAAGCGGCGCAAGAGGCGCCGCACGAGGCGTCTCGTCAACCAGCTGCGTGGCCGCACAGCTGAAGCTTGAGCTGATCGAAGCCAGCTACTCTTGACCCATGGCTAACGCCAGGGACATGGTCACCCGCGCCTTGCGCGTGGGAGAGGGCAGGAAATTCAAGGCCTATGAGAAGCGGGCCGAGCGGATCGGCGGGTTCGAGCCCGAGATGGAGGTGCTCGGCGACGAGGAGCTGCGCGCCGAGGCCGATGCGCTGCGCGAGCGTGCGCGGGGCGGCGAGTCGCTCGACGACCTGTTGCCCGAGGCCTTCGCCCTGACCCGCGAGGCGGCGCGGCGCGCGCTCGGCCAGCGCCATTTCGACGTGCAGCTGATCGGCGGCATGGTCCTGCACGACGGTGCGATCGCGGAGATGAGGACGGGCGAGGGCAAGACGCTGACCGCGACCCTCGCCGTCTTCCTCAACACGCTCGCCGGCGACAGCGTCCACGTGGTCACCGTCAACGACTACCTGGCGCGTCGCGACGCCGAATGGATGAAGCCGGTCTACGACGCGCTCGGCGTCAGCGTGGCCGCGATCCAGGACTCCGACGACCACGACGCGCGCCGCGCCAAGTACGCCTGCGACGTCGTCTACGGCACCAACTCCGAGTTCGGCTTCGACTACCTGCGCGACAACATGGCCGAAGCGCTCGAGCACTGCGTCCAGCGCGACCACAAGATGGCGATCGTCGACGAGGTCGACAACATCTTGATCGACGAGGCGCGCACGCCGCTGATCATCTCCGGGGCGCCCGAACAGGCGGCGCAGATCTACTACCAGTTCGCCCGCCTCGCCCGCCAGATGGAGGGCGTGCCGGCGAAAGACCGGCTCAAATCGCTCGGCGAATCGAAAGACACCTCCGAGGCCGAGTACGACTACGAGTACGACGAGAAGCACAAGACCGTCTCACCGACCGAGCGCGGGGTGAAGCGGGCGGAGGAGTTCCTCGGCGTCGACAACCTCTACCTGAGCGAGCACGGCACCCTGGTCAACCACCTCGTCCAGGCGCTCAAGGCGGAGTCCCTCTACAGGAAGGACACCGACTACGCGGTGGTCGAAGGCGAGGTGATGATCATCGACGAGTTCACGGGCCGCATCCTCGAGGGCCGGCGCTGGTCGGAGGGCCTGCACCAGGCGGTCGAGGCGAAAGAGGGGGTGGCGATCGGGGAGGAGAACCAGACGCTGGCGACTATCACCCTGCAGAACTACTTCCGCCTCTACGACAAGCTCGCCGGCATGACCGGCACCGCCCTGACCGAGGCGACCGAGTTCATGAAGATCTACGAGGTGCCCGTGGTCGAGGTCCCGACCAACCGGCCGATGGTCCGCCAGGACCTCAACGACCAGATCTTCAAGACGAAGGACGGCAAGTGGAAGGCCGTCCTGGCGGAGATCGTCGCCCGCCACGAGAAGGGGCAGCCGATCCTCGTCGGCACCGTCTCGGTCGAGGTCTCGGAGATGATCTCCGGCGAGCTGAAGCGCAACGGGATCGAGCACGCCGTGCTCAACGCGAAGCCAGAGCACGCGCAGAAAGAGGGCGAGCGGATCGCCGAAGCGGGCCGCAGGGGCGCGGTGATGATCGCGACCAACATGGCCGGTCGCGGCGTCGACATCAAGCTCGGCGGCGACCCCGAGCACATGGCGCACAAAGCGCTGAAGCAACAGGGCCTGAACCCGGGCGAGGAGGGCTACGAGGAGGCGCTGAAGGCGAAGGTCGCGGAGCTCGAGCCGCAATGCAAGGCCGAGGCCGAAGAGGTGCGCGAGCTCGGCGGCCTCTACATCTGCGGCACCGAGCGGCACGAATCGCGCCGCATCGACAACCAGCTGCGCGGCCGCTCCGGCCGCCAGGGCGACCCGGGGGAGACGCGCTTCTTCCTCTCCGCCGAAGACGACGTGATCCGGCTCTTCTCCGGCGACCGCATCTACAAGATCCTCGACCGCCTCGGCCCGGTCGACGAGGAGGGCGAGGAGATGCCGCTCGAGGCGAAGATGCTGACGAAAACGGTCGAGGGCGCGCAGAAGAAGGTCGAGGAGCAGAACTTCCTGATCCGCAAACGGGTGCTCGAGTACGACGACGTGATGAACGAGCAGCGCCGCGTGGTCTACAGGTACCGCCGCGAGATCCTCGAGGGGCGCGACATGTCCGACATCGTCCGCGACGAGCTCGAGGGGGTGATCGAGCGGATCGTCGACGAGTACACGCCGGGCGACGACCTCGAGGATTGGGACATGGCGGGGATGGAGCAGCAGCTGCGCCAGATCTGGCCGGTCGGGGTCGAGGTCGCGGCGCTCGCGCCGGAGTCCGTCGACCGCGAAAAGCTCAAAGACGAGCTGGACGAAGACGCGATGAGCGCCTACGACGATCGCGAGCGGGAGCTCGGCGAGGAGCTGATGCGTTACCTGGAGCGCTCGATCCTGCTGCAGGTGATCGACAACCGCTGGCGCGAGCACCTCTACGACATGGACTATCTGCGCGAGGGCATCCACCTGCGCGGCTTCGCCCAGATCGACCCTCTCGTCGCCTACAAAAACGAAGGCTTCGCGATGTTCGAGGAGCTGATGCACTCGATCTGGGAGGAATTCAGCAAGCTCGTCTTCAACGCCGAGATCGAGATCGACCCGGGCCAGCAGATGGAAGGGGTGTTCGGCGGCGCCGGCGCCGCGCCGGCCGCGCTCGACTACTCCGGCGGCACGCCGGAGGCGCAGCCCTCGGCCCTGCGGGAGGTCGCGGCAGGCGGCGGCGTCAGCGTCACCGAAGGGGGGATCGGCCCGAGCGGCGGCAACGGCGCGGCGGCGGCGCCGGAGGTCGTCGAGACCGTGGTCAAGGACGAGCGGGAAAGAGACATCGGGCGCAACGATCCCTGCTGGTGCGGCAGTGGGAAAAAGTTCAAGAAGTGTCATGGGGCTTAGCCGGGGGTATCCCGGCAGGGGCTCCACTTAACTTTTTTGACGACGGTTTCGGTTGTCCGTGTGCCTCGCCGCCAAAAAAGTACAAGACGTTCCGCCCCTACCGGGATACTCCCTTTGACCCACGATCCGGTCAGGGAATTCATCCGGGCCTTCAACGAGAGGGACCTGGATGCGTTCGTCGACGTCCTCGATGAGGGAGTGGAGCTTCACTCGATGAAGGGTCTGCGGAAGGGAAGGGAGGCTGCCCGACTTTGGGCTACGCGGCCTCCTGGAGGGGTGCAGCAGACGATCGAGTTGGTGGAGCTGCATGAGGAGACGGATCGGGCCGTGGCGCTGATCCGGCGGGTCTGGCGCTGGGAAGAGGACGGGTCGCACGCCTCGACCGACGAGATGGCCTGGTACTTCGAGCTGCGCGGCAGGCATATCCGCAGCTGGCGTCCGTACGAGGACCGTGCCGAGGCGCTGGATAAGCTTCGCTGATGGCGGACGTCGCTCAGACCGAGTCGGTTCCGGCGCGGCTCGCCGCGATCCGAGAGCAGCTGTCCCTGCTCTCGGACTACCTTTGACCCGGTCGGGCTGAGGGCGGAAGCCGAGCGCCTCGAGGAGGAGATGGGCCGGCCCGGCTTCTGGGACGACCAGGAGGCGGCGGCGCGGATCTCGGCCGCCCACGCCCGCGCCCAGCGCCGCCTCGAGACCTTCGGGGGGCTGGAGTCCGAGGTCGGCGACCTCGACGAGCTGGCCGAGATGGCGGCCGAGGACGATGAGCTGGCGGCCGAGCTGACGACCCAGCTGGCCTCGGTCGAGTCGCGCCTCGCCGAGCTGGAAGAGGCGCGCCTGTTCAGCGGTCAGTACGACGCCGGCGACGCGGTCGTCTCGGTGCATGCGGGCGCCGGCGGCACCGACTCGCAGGACTGGGCTGAGATGCTGCTGCGGATGTATTTGCGCTGGGCGGAGCGGCGCGGCTTCGAGGTCGAGATGAAGGAGGCCTCGCCGGGGGAGGAGGCCGGGCTCAAGTCGGCCACCCTCATCGTCCGCGGCGAGAACGCCTACGGCCTCTTCGCCGCCGAGCGCGGCGTGCACCGGTTGGTGCGGATCTCCCCCTTCGACTCCTCGGCGCGGCGCCACACCAGCTTCGCCCAGGTCGACGTCGGGCCGGTCGTCGACGAGGGGGTCGAGGTCGAGATCGACGAGGCCGACCTGCGGGTCGACACCTACCGCGCCTCCGGCGCCGGCGGCCAGCACGTCAACAAGACCGACTCCGCGGTCCGCATCACCCACGTCCCGACCGGGGTCGTCGTGCAGTGCCAGAACGAGCGCTCGCAGACGCAGAACAAGGCGGTCGCGATGCAGCTGCTTCGCTCGAAGCTGATCGAGCTGGAGGAGCGCAAGCGGGCGGAGGAGCTGGCGAAGGAGCGGGGCGAGGTCAAGGACGTTGCCTGGGGCTCGCAGATCCGCAGCTACTTCCTGCACCCCGACCAGCGGGTGAAGGACCACCGCACCGGGCATGAGGCCGGCGACGCCCAGCGGGTGCTGGACGGCGACATCGACGAGTTCGTCAGGGATTACCTGAACAAGACGGCCGCGTCGTCTAGCCGACCCTGACCGGCTTGGTCTGGAACTTGCAGGAGGGTGTCTTGAAGCGGACCGTTATCCGCGTGACCTTTCTCTTGCCGAGCTTTTTCGAGATGTGGATCGCGCCGCTGCTGCCCAGGTGGTGATGGACGGAGACGATGTGTTTCGCGCCCGCGAGGACTTCGATGGTCGCGGCGATCGGGTCGGTGGTCGTGTAGTTGACCGTCACCTTCAGGCTGCCGCCCCTGTCGACGGCGTGGGCGTGAGCGCTGCGCAGGGCGCACTGGCTCGAGCCGGCGGTGCCTCGCTTGGCTTCCTCCTCCTTCGCCGCCTGCTTCGCTTCCTTGCAGATCGCGTCGGCTTCGGCCTTGCTGATTTCTTCGAGTTCGAATTCCACTTCGGCGCTTCCGCATTCTTCTTCGGCGAGTTCGAGCGCCGTTTCTTCTCCTTCCCCTTCTCCTTCTTCTCCTTCCCCTTCTTCTTCGGCTTCGAATGCTTCTTCGAAGGCAAAGAGGGTGTGCGCGGGGAGTGTGGAGGCGGCCCAGGCGGGTTGTCCCCCGATCAGCAGGGCAAAAAGGAGCAGCGGTAAAAAGAAGATCCGCATCGGACTGGGAAAATTCTACTTTGGCCTGTCAAGCACGCCCTCCATCTCGAGCAGCGCTTCCTTCATCGGCAGGCCGCCGCCGTAGCCGCCGAGCGCGCCGCCGCTGCGCAGAACGCGGTGGCAGGGGACGACGATCGGGACCGGGTTGGCGCCGCAGGCGGTGCCGGCGGCGCGCACGGCGCGCTCGTTGCCGGCGCTGCGGGCGATCTCGGTGTAGCTGCGGGTGCGGCCGTAGGGGATGCGGTCGATGGCCCTTAGCGCCCGCAGGCGGAAGCCCTTGCTCAGCCGCCAGTCGAGCGGCAGCTCGAACTCGCGCAGGCGGCCCTCGAAGTAGGAGTCGAGCTGGCGGCGGGCGTCGTCGAGCCGCGCCGGCGCCTCGAGCACGCGCGGGGAGATCCGCGCCGCCAGATCCTCCAGGGCCTCGCCGGCGTCGTAGTTGGGCAGGCTTAGCTTGACCAGGCCGCGCGGCGTCGCGGCGAGGAGCAGCGGGCCGAAGGGGGACTCGACGGTGGCGTAGGCGACGTCGAGCAGGCCCTCGTCGGCGGCGCGGTCGGCGAGTCGTTCGAGGCTCGGCTTCATGCCAGCTCCTTTCGCAGTCGCTTGATCCCCTCGTGCAGGCTGCGCCGCGCGGCGGCGGGCGAGCAGCCGAGCGCGGCGGCGATCTCGGCGTGGGGGAGGTCGCAGGCGTAGCGCAACGCGACCGCGGCGCGCTGCTTCGGCGGCAGCGCCCCGACCAGCGCCCAGAGCCCCTCGTCGAGCTCGGGCTCGGCGGTCGCGCCGCCCAGCTCTTCTGGCTCGGCGACCGGCAGCGGCCGCTTCCCGTTCGCCCGGTGGTGGTCGATCGCCTTGCGCTGCGCGATCGTCAGCAGCCAGCCGCGCAGGTTGCGGTCGTCGTCGAGGCCCGGGTAGGCGCGCAGCGCCGCCAGGAACGTCTCCTGAAAGCAGTCCTCCGCATCCGCCCGCCCGACGGCCCCGCACAGCACCGCCATCACGTCGGCGGCGTGGTCGTCGATCAGCATCTGGAACGGAGGCAGCGCGGTCACTCGAGGAATTAAACGTCCAAAGGGTCAAGGATGTGAGAGGGACCCGTCCCTCTAGGGTTTGGCGATGGACGATTTGATCCGGGAGGTGGTGGCTCGCGCGCTCGCCGAGGATCTGGGAGCTGGGGATGTGACTTCGGCGGCTACGGTGCCTGAGGGGGCGCGGGCCAGGGCTCGGGTCGTGCAGAAGGAGCCGGGGGTTGTGTTTGGGCTGGATCTGGTTGCCGAGGCTCTGCGGCAGTGCGGGGTGGGGGGGGTCGACAAGCTGGTGGTCGAGGGGCAGTGGCGGGAGGCGCCGGCGGAGGTGGCGCTGACGAGCGGGCCGGCGGCTGGGTTGTTGGCGGCCGAGCGGACGGCGCTCAACTTCCTCGGGCATCTCTCGGGCGTGGCGACGCTGACGGCGCGCTTCGTCGAGGCGGTCGCGGGGACGGGAGCGCGGATTCTCGACACTCGCAAGACGACGCCGGGACTGCGGGCGCTGGAGAAGGCCGCGGTCGCGGCCGGGGGAGGGGTCAATCACCGGATGGGCCTCTACGACGCGATCCTGATCAAGGAGAACCACGTCGCGCTGGCGGGAGGCGTTGCCAAGGCGGTTCACGCCGCCCGCGCCGCTCAGCCCCAGGTGCCGCTGGAGATCGAGTGCCGCGACCTCGACGAGGTCGCCTACGCGCTGGGCGCCGGCGCCGATCGCCTGCTGCTCGACAACATGGACCCCGCCATCTTGCGCAAAGCCGTCGAGCTGCGCGACGAGCAGGGCGAGGGCGCCCCGACCCTCGAGGCCTCCGGAGGCGTCAGCCTCGACACCGTCCGCGAGATCGCCGAAACCGGCGTCGACTTCATCTCGGTGGGCGCTCTAACCCACTCCGCCCCGACGCTCGACTTCAGCATGCTGCTCGAGCCGCTCACCTGAGCAGTCTCGACAGCCGGCGGTCCTTGAGCACGCGGCCGCCCGTCTGTTCCTTGGGGCAGTAGCTGGTCTGGTGCTCGGCGAAGTAGACGGCCTCGATCATCGTCCCACAGCGCGGGCAGGGCTCGCCCTCTCGCTTATGAATCTGCAGCGGCATCGGCAGCTTGTCCGGCAGCTCGGCGCCTACCGTTCGCTCGTAGTGCTCGATCGCGTCGCCGAGCACGTGCAGGGCGGCGTGTAGGCGCTCGATCTCTTCCGCGTCCAGCTCGGCGCCCTGCTTGAACGGCGAGAGGCGCGCCTCCCAGAGGATCTCATCGACCCATGAGCGGCCGATGCCGGCGATGTCGCGCTGGTGGCGCAGCAGCGGGTGCAGGTGGCGGGGCTGATCGATGGCGGAGGCAAAGACATCCAGCGGTGGCGCCGGCCAGGCCTCCGGTCCCAGGGTGGCGACAGCTTCGTCGTCCCCAACGGCCTCGGTCGGCAGCAGCTTCGCCCACGCCCGCTGCTTCGTCCCGAACTCCCGCAGCCGCAGCTCCCGCCCGTCGTCCAGCCGGATCAGCACCCGCGAGGCGCGGTCTTTGAGCGAAGCCCGCTTGTCGAAGACACGCAGCCTGCCCGCTGACATCAGGTGGATCAGGAGCGCCAGCTCTCCGAACTCGACCACCGGCATCTTGCCGACCCGCCGAACCCCTGTGACCTTCCGCCCAGCCAGCTCGTCGAGCGGCGGCTCGAAGGTCTTCATCACGTTCATCCCCGGCGCAACGGCCGATTCGACGCAAGCTCCGCGCACCGCGGCATCGAGTCGCCGCGCCGTGATCTCGACCTCCGGCAGCTCGGGCATGCCGAGAGAGTAGACTCGCAACCAGTTCATTCGCCTGGACTTAGGCCACCGGCCATGCCAGCGAACATATGACCCGCGAAGCCCGTCCAGGGAGTTTCGAGGTACGTCCGATGAGAGAGCTGCCGACGATCAACGAGCCGGTCCCGATGCTCGACCTCAGTCCGGAAGAGGTCGAGGAGATCTCGCGCGAGGTGCGCGAGCTGGCGCGCGAGCGCGATGCCGTGATCCTCGCCCACAACTACCAGGTGCCCGAGGTCCAGGACGTCGCCGACTACACCGGCGACTCGCTCGGCCTCTCGCGGAAGGCGGCCGAGTCCGGCGCCTCCGTGATCGCCTTCTGCGGCGTCCACTTCATGGCCGAGACCGCCTCGATCCTCTCGCCCGAGAAGACCGTTTTGATCCCCGACCTCGACGCCGGCTGCTCGCTCGCCGACTCGATCACCGCGAGCGAGCTGCGCAACTGGAAGGCGCGCCACAGCCCCGACGCGGTCGTGGTCATGTACGTCAACACCTCGGCCGAGGTGAAGGCGGAGACGGACTACTGCTGCACCTCCTCCAACGCCGTCAAGGTGGTCGAGCACATCCTGCGCGAGCACGGCCCCGATACCGAGATCCTCTTCGGCCCCGACATGTGGCTCGGCTCCTACGTCGAGCGCGAGACCGGCCACTCGATGCACGTCTGGCCGGGCGAGTGCCACGTCCACGCCGGCATCCGCCCCGACGACATCCGCGCCCAGCGCGCCGCCCATCCCGACGCCGAGTTCCTCGTCCATCCCGAGTGCGGCTGCGTCACCCAGGTGATGGAGTTCGTCGCCGCCGGCGAAGTCGAGGCGGAGGGCGTGCACATGCTCTCCACCGGGCAGATGCTCGACTACGTCCAGAAGCGGCCCGACGGCGAGTACATCGTCGCGACCGAGAACGGGATGCTGCACCCGCTGCACCAGGCGGCGCCGGGGGCGAGCCTGATCGAGGCCAACCGGATGGCCTTCTGCAAGTACATGAAGATGATCACGCTGCCGAAGCTGCGCGACGCTCTGCGCGAGACGAAGCACGAGGTCTCCGTCCCGGCGGAAATCGCCGAGAGAGCGCGGATTCCGATCGAGCGCATGGTCGCGATCGGGTAGGGGTATATAGAGTCAGAATCCATGGAGCAGGCCACTTCGGAGAGGGCGATCGGCGCCGCCCGGCTGCACGAGCTGGCGCAGCAGCTGCGGGTCGACTCCGTGCGTGCGGCGGCGGCGGCGGGCTCCGGCCACCCGACCTCCTCGATGTCGGCGGCGGACCTGATCGCGGTGCTGGCGGCCCGCCACCTGCGCTACGACTTCGACGCCCCGGAGAACCGCGGCGCCGACCACCTCGTCTTCTCCAAGGGCCACGCCTCGCCGCTGCTCTACGGCCTCTACAAGCTGGCCGGGGCGATCGACGACGACGAGCTGCTGACCTTCCGCGAGTTCGGCTCGCGCCTCCAGGGCCACCCGACGCCGGAGATCCCCTGGGTCGACGTGGCGACCGGCTCGCTCGGCCAGGGCCTGCCGATCGCCGTCGGGATCGCGCTGGCGGGCAAGCGGCTGGAAGCCGCCGACTACCGCGTCTGGGTGCTCTGCGGCGACTCCGAGCTCGCCGAGGGCTCGATGTGGGAGGCCTTCGAGCACGCCGGCAACGCCGGGCTCGACAACATGATCGCGATCGTCGACGTCAACCGGCTCGGCCAGCGCGGCCCGACGATGCACGAGTGGAACACCGCCTCCTGGGCGGCGCGGGCCGCCGCCTGCGGCTGGGACGTGCAGGAGATCGACGGCCACGACCTCGAGGCGATCGACGCCGCCTACTCGCGGGCGCTCGCCGCCGACAGGCCGGCCGTGGTCTTCGCCCGCACCAAGAAGGGCTCCGGCGTCGCCGCGGTCGAGGACAAGGACGGCCAGCACGGCAAGCCGCTCCCCGACCCCGAGGCCGCGGTAGAGGAGCTGGGCGGCGAGCGCTCGCAGCGGATCGAGGTGGCGGCGCCGCCCGAGGCGCGGCCGTACGAGATCGCGCGCGCCGCGGTCGAGCGGCCGAGCTACGAGGTGGGGGAGAAGGTCGCGACGCGCGGCGCCTACGGCGACGCGCTCGCCTGGCTCGGCTCGGTCGACGAGCGGGTGGTCGCGCTCGACGGCGAGGTCGGCAACTCGACCTACGCCGAGCGCTTCGCCGCCGTGCACCCCGACCGCTTCTTCGAGATGTACATCGCCGAGCAGCAGATGGTCGCCGCCGGCGTCGGCCTGCAGACGCGCGGCTGGAAGCCCTACGCGTCCTCCTTCGGCGCCTTCCTCAGCCGCGCCTACGACTTCATCCGCATGGCGGCGATCTCCAATGCCGACCTGAAGCTCTGCGGCTCCCACGTCGGCGTCTCGATCGGCCCCGACGGGCCCTCGCAGATGGCGCTCGAGGACATCGCCGCCTTCCGCGCCGTCTGCGACAGCGTCGTCCTCTACCCGGGCGACGCCAACCAGGCGGTGGCGCTGCTCGAGGCGATGAACGCGCACCGCGGCCTCAGCTACATGCGCACGACGCGCGGCGCGACCCCGGTGATCTACGAGCCGGGGGAGAGCTTCGAGATCGGCGGCAGCCGCACCGTGCGCTCCGGCGAGGGCGACCGGGTGACGCTGATCGCCGCCGGGATCACCCTGCACGAATCGCTCGCCGCCGCCGACGAGCTCGCCGGCAAGGGGATCGCGGCGCGCGTTATCGATCTCTACTCGGTCAAGCCGGTCGACCGCGAGGCGATCCTCGAGGCGGCGGGCGAGACCGAGGCGATCCTCACGGTCGAGGACCACTGGATCGAGGGGGGGATCGGCGAGACCGTCGCCGGCGTCCTCGCCGAAGCCGCCGCGAGCACCCCGCTCGTCCGCCTCGCGGTGACTGAGCGCCCCGGCAGCGGCCCCCCGGAGGACCTCCTCCGCGCCGCCGGCATCGACGCGGCGAGCATCGTCGCCGCGGTCGAGCGGGCGCTCTGAGCGCCGCCGCGCTCTTCACCAGGGCTTGACCCTCGCTTGGCTTGCGCCTTGCCCGGCGCGGCGCAGAATGGCCGTGTCGAGAGCAAGGAGAAGGCCATGACCAACAGACGAGCGAAGGCCGCGGCGACCGCAACCGTGCTGGGCCTGGGCGCGCTGGGCGGGGTCGCGATGGCGACCAACCAGGGCCTCCCGGCTCAGGCCGGCGGCGCCAGGACCGCCTCGGTCACGACCGGGGCGAGCAGCGCCGGCGCGCCGACGGCCACCACCACGGGCGAAAGCGGCTCGACCCACGCGCCGATCGTCACCCGCGCCAGCGGCGGCGCCGGCGGTCTCGCCCCGGTCGACGACTGAACCTCAGTCGTCGGGGCCCTGCCCGCCCCCGGAATCGCCGCTCCCGTCGTCGCCCGAGCCGGTCGGCGGCGCCGGTTCCACCGGGGCGGGTTCGCTCGTCGCCGGTTCGGGCTGCGGTTGGGGCTTGGGCTTCGCCTGGGACGCGCGGCGCCAGGGCGTCACCGGCGGAGATCGGTTCGGAGGCGAGGCCGATCTGGCGGCCGGCGAGGTTGCCGGCGGCGATCGCAACCGCGGCCGCTACCGCGATGGTGGCTGGCCAGTCGCGCCTCCGGCCTGGTGGCGATGGCGCTGATCACGGTCTCGGTCGGCCTCGGGCTGGCGATGGCCGGCAAGGCGATGCGCCGCCCCGGACTCTCGAAGAAGCTGATGGCGATCCACGATCACACCGCGGCGCCACCTTTCGCTCAGCGACTTTCGAAACGAATAGCGGGTGTCGTTGATGCCTGCCGCTCAGCGCCCGTGGCGCTCGAGCGTCAGGAGGACCGCGCGGTGGGCGTTGCGGCCGCCGGTCAACGTCACGACCAGCCAGGCCCGGAGGCGGTGATGGCGAGCACGCATGAGCAGCCGCAGCCCTCCTCGCCCGAGCCGCAGCGCGATTGCCTTGCGGTGACCGCTGGGAAGCGCGTAGCGGGCGCCGGCGAGGACGATGATCCGGCGGGCTTGCCTGCGATGGTGGCGGCCCCGCCGCGTGGTTCGCCCGCGGATTGCAAGCCTGATCCCCCCGCGACAGACGCCGCTCGCCCTTCGCGGCCTGCACGCGACGCGAATCCTGGCGAGCCCATGGATAACGAGCGCTCGCCGGCCGAGAATCACAATGTGCAGTCGGGGTGTCGGTGGCGCGGATGCGGAGCGGACCCTATACTCGACGCACGCGGAGGAGGTCAGCCCGTCTTTCGAGGTTGCGGTCACGGAGAACTTGTGCCGACGGGCTTCGCGGTGCCGATCGCGGCCCCGGACCGACGACCGCTCTGAGTGGTACACGATGCGATGCCCGGGCCGGCCGCGCCCTCGGCACAGGTGAAGCTCGAGTGGACAATCTGCCCCTGAGTGTAGGTAGCGCTGGGGGTGGGTACGACGATCGACACGGTAGGCGGCGCCTGAACGGTCAGCGTGAAGCTCTGCGTGGCGTCGGGCGGGGTGCCGTTTGAGGCCTTGATCGCGATCGAATGACTGCCGCCCGCGCTTACTGCTGGCTCGCCGGACAAGGTCGCGGTGCCGTCGCCCTGACCGAAGGCGCCTCCGCCTCCGTCTTGCCCACCGGCCGTGTTGTCGCTGAAAGTGCTGTCGGTGATCGTCAGTGCGCTGAAGCTGTTGATCGCGCCGCCGCTGGCGCCGCCGCTGCCACCGCCGCCGCCCTCCTTCCCACCGGTGGCGTTGTCACTGAAGGTGCTCTCGTTGATGGTCAGCGGGCCTGTGCCACTGTCGCCCTTGATGGCGCCACCCTCTCCCCGTCCGCTGAGGCTGCCGGCACCGCCGTCCCCACCGGCGGTGTTGCCGGTGAAGGTGCTACCGGAAACGGAAGTAGACGCTGCGAACGAAGCCACGTAGATAGCACCGCCGCGGCCGAGTCCGCTGTCGGGTTCGCTGCCGCCCGCTCCTCCGGCCGCGTTTCCGCTGAACGTGCTGCCGGTGACGGTCAGTGAGCCGTTGTGCCCTCGTAATCGATCGCGCCACCGCGACCGCGGCCGCTGGCTTGGCCGGTACCGCCTTCCCCACCGGCGGTGTTGCCGGTGAAGGTGCTGCCGCCTATTGACAGGGATGATGCTGAGGGAGATACGTAGATCGCGCCGCCGTGACCTTGGCCGCTCAGGGCAGCGATGCCGCCGTTCCCACCGGCCGCGTTTCCGCTGAAAATGCTGTCGGCGATCGCCAGCGAGCCGGATCCTGTGTCTTCGATTGCCCCCCCGGTTTCTTCGGGCGCTTTGCCGTCGGCGAGCGTCAGCCCGGAGATCGAGACGTTTCCTTCGGTGATCGTGAGGATCTGGCTGTTATGGCCGGCGTCGATCGTCAACTGTGAGGCGCCCGGCCCTTCGATCGTCAGGCTCTTGTCGATTTTGATCGCACCGGAGGTGAGGCTGATCGTTTCAAGACTCGCGTTGAAGGCGATCATGTCGCCGGCGCCGGCTTCGCCGATCACTTCCCGCAGCGAACCGGCACCCGAGTCGCTCGCGCTCGTAACCGTGTCCGTCGCCGCCCGCCCGCTCGCCGCGAAGCAGAGCAGGTATGCGACCGCTCGCGAGCGCCGCGATACCGCCGCGCCGCGAGTTCCACGACATGGCCCCTGTCATCGCTTTTTACCGTAGCAACCGGCCCCGTCTGTGGCGAAGAGCGGTCGGCGGACATCTGAACTTTGAGTGCTCGCTAACGATCCTCTAGCATTTCGCACATCGTTTCTGGGCGGGGCGTTGCGCGCGATGCGGTGCGCAGGAGTCACCATCCAGCCGCAGAAGGACCCTCGCGACGAATGGCCCTGGGCAGAAAGAAGAAGAGAGGCGGCGAGCAGCCGCAGCCGCCGCGGCGGCGCAAGGGCGGCGCGCCGATCATCGAGATGCGCGACGTGACCAAGGTCTATCCGGGGGGCCACATGGCGCTCGACCGGGTCTCGCTGGCGATCGACCGCGGCGAGTTCGTCTTCCTCGTCGGCCCCACCGGCTGCGGCAAGTCGACGCTGATCAAGATGCTGATCCGCGAGCTGAAGGCAACCGACGGCAGCGTGCGGATCGCCGGCCGCGACATCGGCGCGATGCCGGAGAAGAAGATCCCCCAGCTGCGGCGCAACATCGGCACCGTCTTCCAGGACTTCAAGCTGCTGCCCGACCGCACCGTCTACGACAACGTCGCCTACGCGCTTCAGGTGCTCGGCGCCCACCGCGGTGAGATCCGCCGCCAGGTGCCGGAGATCCTGCGCCTCGTCGGCCTCTCGACCAAGCTGCACAGCTACCCCGACGAGCTCTCCGGCGGCGAGCAGCAGCGCGTCTCGATCGCCCGCGCCTTCGTCAACCACCCGCCGCTGCTGCTCGCCGACGAGCCCAGCGGCAACCTCGATCCGGTCACCTCGATCGGCGTGATGCAGCTGCTCTACCGGATCAACAAGACCGGCACGACGGTCGTCGTCGTCACCCACGATCGCGAGATGGTCGACAACATGCGCCGCCGCGTGATCGAGCTGTACGAGGGGCGGGTCGTCCGCGACGAGGTCAGCGGCGGCTACACCGAGGAGTCGACCTCGGAGTTCGGCCTGCGCATGCGGGCCGAGATGGGGGTCGCCCCCGAGGGGCAGACCAACGGCCACACCAGCGAGTCGCTCTTCTAGACATGTCGCGACTGCTCTTCTTCACCCAGGAGGCCTTCCGGGCGCTGCGCCGCAACGGCGCCCCGAGCATGGCCGCGATCGTGACCACCGTCGTCACCGTGATCCTGCTCGGCGTGCTGATCCCGATCTTCCAGACGACGCAGGCGAAGAGCAACCAGGTGCGCGACAGCCTCGAAACGCGCGTCGCGATCTACGACGACGCGACCCGGGCCGAAATCAACGCGCTGGAGCGCAAGCTCCAGGAGATCCCCCATGTCGCCTCGGTCAGGCTGATCACCAAGGCGGAGGCGCTGAACGAACTGAAGCAGGACCTCGGCAAGGACAAGAGCAGCGAACTGCTGACCCAGCTGCACTCCAACCCGCTGCCGGCCAACTTCTCCGTCAAGGCCGACGACGCGAGCAACCTGCCCGCGGTGGAAGCGGCGATCGTGCCATCGGGGCCGAACGGCAAGCCGCAACCGATCTCGCCGATCGTCCAGGACCAGTTCAGCCGCCAGGAAGACTCGAAGAAGATCGAGCAGGTGACCAGCGCGCTGAAGATCGTGCTCACCGTGATCACCGCGCTGCTGATCGTCGCCTCGCTGATGCTGGTCGGCAACACGATCCGGCTCTCGATCTACACCCGCCGCCGCGAGGTCGAGGTGATGCGCCTGGTCGGCGCCACCCGCTGGTTCATCCGCTGGCCGTTCATGATCGAGGGCGTCGTGGTCGGCTTCTTCGGCGGGCTCATCGCCATACTGATCCTGTGGCTGGGCAAGCTGACGATCGTCGACCCGCTGAGCAACAGCATCGGCTTCCTCGCCGCCCAGAACAGCACCACGCTCTCCTTCCCGGAGCTGGTCGCGATCCTCTTCGGCGCCGCGGTGCTGGTCTCCGCCGTCGGCTCCGGCGTCACCCTGCGCCGCTTCCTCAAGGTTTAGCGGCGGAGTCGAGGCCGGCGTGAGGGCCTGGCGGACGCTGGGCCTGGCGGCCGTGCTGCTTGCCGTGCTCGCGGCCGGGCTGTGGATCGGCGGCCACCCGGCGCGGATGCCCGGCTTCCTGCGCGACGTCTTCGTCGACGAATCGGCCGGGCTGACCGCCGAAGCGAGCGAGCTGATCGAAGACAACTACTACCGCCCGGTCGCGCAGCCCGACCTGATCGACTCCTCGCTGAGCGGTATGGCGCGGGGGCTGCGCCGCCGTTACCACGACCGTTTCTCGGAATACTTCTCGCCGCAGACGCTGGCCCGCTTCGACGAAGAGATCGAGGGGCGCTTCTCGGGCGTCGGGCTGAGCGTGACCGAATCCAAGCGCGGCCTGCGCGTGGTCAAGGTCTTCAAGGGCTCGCCGGCCGAAGCCGGCGGGATCGAGGCCGGCGAGACGATCGTCTCGGTGGACGGCGAATCGATCGCCAGGCTCGGCGCGACCGCCGCCACCGCGCTGGTCAAGGGCCCCGAAGGGACGGAGGTGACGCTCGGCGTGCGCGACCCGAAGCGCGGCGAGGTGCGGCGGGTGAAGCTGACGCGGGCCCAGATCGCGCTGCCCGTCGTCGCCAGCAGCCTGAAGGAGGTGGATGGGCGCAAGCTCGGCTACGCGCGGCTGGCGGCCTTCAGCGACGGCGCCGACGTGGCGCTGCGGCGGGCGGTGCGCAAGCTCCAGGGCGAGGGCGCGGAGGGCCTGGTGCTCGACCTGCGCGGCAACGGCGGCGGCCTGCTCGACGAGGCGGTGCTGAACGCGAGCATCTTCCTGCCCGAGGGCGAAGTCGTCGTCTCGACCACGTCCCGGACTCAGGGCGACGCCGTCTACAAGACGAAGGGCGGCAACCTGCCGCCGCTGCCGATCGTCGTCCTGATCGACCGCAACACCGCCTCGGCGGCGGAGATCCTCGCCGCCGCGCTGGCCGACGACGCCGGCGCGAAGACGGTCGGCACGCGCTCCTACGGCAAGGGCGTCTTCCAGCAGGAGATCGGCCTCTCCAACGGCGGCGCGCTGAAGCTGACGGTCGGCGAATACTTCACCCCGAACGGCGAAAACCTCGCCGGCAAGGGCATCCATCCGGACGTCAAGGCGCGCGACCTGCCGGGCACGGCGCGCGACGAGGGCCTCGAAAAGGCGCTGGCGGTGCTGGCGGCCCGTGGCTAGGCGGGACTGGCGGTATTACCGCGAGCGGCAGCGGGGGCGCGGGCGCGGGCGGCGCCGGCGGCGCGAGGAGCCGAAGACCGCGCGCGCGGCGGTCGAGGCGCTGCTGGACGAGGAGCTGGACGGGCGTGGATTTCCCCCTGCGCTGGAGGTCGAAGCCGGTCAGGCGGGAGAGGCGGAGGCGCGCGGCGGCCCGCGCCGCGACCTGACCGGGCTGCCCACCTTCACCGTCGACCCGGCCACCGCGCGCGACTTCGACGACGCCGTCTCCGCGCGGCGCGAGGGCGATGCGGTGCGGCTCTGGGTCCACATCGCCGACGTCGCCGCGCACGTGCCGCCGGGCTCACCGCTCGACCGCGAGGCGCTGCGGCGCGCCAACA
Source organism: uncultured Solirubrobacterales bacterium (assembly GCA_963805475.1). Classification (GTDB taxonomy): domain Bacteria; phylum Actinomycetota; class Thermoleophilia; order Solirubrobacterales; family 70-9; genus VRUE01. The sequence goes on from CAWDUO010000002.1 coordinate 28,646, forward strand.
GCACCTACGCCCCGGGGACGGTCGAGCCGATGCTGCCGCACGCGCTCAGCGAGGAGGCGTGCAGCCTCGCTCCCGGCGTCGAGCGCCTGGCGGTGACGGCGGAGGTCGAGCTCGGCGCCGGCGGCGAGCCGGCGAGCGCGTCCTTCTACCGCAGCCGCATCCGCTCCGACGCGCGGCTCGACTACGACCAGCTCGACGTCGTCTTCGCCGGCCGCGCCGAAGCGCCGCAGGTCGTCGCCGAGCCGCTCGCGGTCGCCCGCGCGGCGGCCGCGGCTCTGGGCGAGCGCCGCGGCACGACCAGCCTCGACGTCGAGTCCTTCGAGCCGGAGTTCCGCTTCGACTCGCGCGGCGACGTCGTCGGCGCCCGCGGCGTCGCCCAGACCGAGTCGCATCGCCTGATCGAGCGGCTGATGATCCTCGCCAACGAGCAGGTGGCGCAGCTGCTCGAGCGCAAGCGGGCGCCGGCGATCTACCGCGTGCACGCCAAGCCCGACCCGCCGCGGATCGAGCGTCTGCTGGAGCAGCTGCACGCGCTCGAGATCCCGACGCCGCCGCTGCGCGGCACCCCGGCCCCGAGCGAGGCGGCCGAGCTGGCGGCAGAGGCGAGCCGCCTGGTGGCACGCGAGGCGGCGCGGCGCGGGCACGGCCGCAGCGCATATACAACGCTCGTGCTGAGATCTCTGAAGCAGGCCTCCTACAGCGAGCGCAACAGCGGTCACGCCGGGCTCGGCAGCGCCGCTTACTGCCACTTCACCTCGCCGATCCGCCGCTACCCCGACCTGGTCGTCCACCGCGCCCTGCTGGCGGCGCTGGCCGAGGGGGAGGCGGCGCCGAGCGCCGCCGAGGCGCGCGAGGCGGCCTGGCGCTGCAGCGAGCGCGAGCGCGAGTCGATGCGGATCGAGCGCCGCGGCGACGACGTCTGCGCCGCCTTCCTGCTGACGCGCGAGCTGCGCGAGCGCGGCGCCGAGACGCGCTTCGAGGGCGAGGTCTCCGGGCTGATCCGCGCCGGAGCCTTCGTCGGCTTCGGCGGCGAGCTGGGCGACGTCTACGAGGGCTTCCTGCCGGCCCGCCTGCTGGGCGGCGCGGAGCGCCACGAGCTGAACGAGACCGAGACGGCGCTGGTCGGCGCGAGCGGCGGCCGCGCCCTGCGCCTCGGCGATCCGGTGACGGTGCGGGTGAGCGGCGTCGAAGCGCCCCGCGGCCGCGTGGACCTCGAGCCGGTGGACGGTTGACCGATGGCGAAGAAGGGCAAGAAGAGGGCTCCCGCCTCCGGCGACGTCGCCACCAACCGCCGTGCGCGGCACAAATTCGAGCTGGTCGAGAAGATCGAGGCCGGGATCGTCCTGCGCGGCTCCGAGGTCAAGTCGCTGCGCAACGGCAAGGCGCAGATGGCCGACGCCTACGCGGTCGTCGACGACGGCGAGGTCTGGCTGCGCAACCTCCACATCCCGCCGTACGAGCCCGCGAGCCGCGAGAACCACGAGCCGGAGCGGCCACGCAAGCTGCTCCTGCACCGGGCCGAGATCGAGCGCCTGGTCGGCAAGACGGCGGAGAAGGGGCTGACGCTGATCCCCACGCGCGTCTACTTCAAGGGGTCGCGGGCGAAGATCGAGCTGGCGCTGGCGCGGGGGAAGGAGGGCCGCGACCGCCGCCGCGAGATCGCGGCACGCGACGTGCGGCGCGAGGTCGAGCGCGAATTCAAAGGCAGAATGAGATAGCTTCGGGACAATCCGATCATGATCTTGGCCAACTTCGTCAGCGACCATGTCGAGTACTTCGTCGCCGGTCTGGTGGTGGCGATCCTGATCCTGCTGCTGGCGATCAACGTCGTCCGCCGGCGCAGCACGGAGAAGGAACGGGCTCAGCCGATCTCTCCGGGGACGCCGCCACCGCCACCGCCTCCCGCGGGACAGTCGGCCGGCCCTCCGCCGTCCGTCGCCCAGCAGCTGAGCGGCCGGGAGAAGCGCAAGCTGGCGCGCGAGCAGCAGCGGGCGGCGCGCAAGGAGCACCGCGAGCGGCGCACCGCGGAGGCGAAGAGGCGGCGCGAGGAGCGGGGACGCAAACGCTCGGAAAAGCGCGGCCGGCTCGGCGGCGGGCGTTCCGGACGGCGGGCGAAGAAGGACGCCGCGAAGGCCGAGCGCGAGCTGGCCGAGGCGCGCGCCGCGCAGGAGCGGGCGCTGTACGAGCAGGAGCGCGCCGGTGCGACGCCGCCCTCGCAGCCGCCCGTGTCCCCGCAGGCGCCGCCGCCCCCGCAGCAGCCCGTTCAGCCCCCGCTGCAGCCGCAGTTCACGCCGCCGCCAGCTTCCGTTGCGCCGCCGCCGCCGGTTACCCCCTACGACCCGGCCACCGCCGAAAAGCGGGTGCAGGACAAGGTCGCCGAGATCCAGCGCGAGGAGGAGCGGATCCGCGCCGAGGCCGACCGGCGCATCGCCGAGGCCGAGCGGCTCCAGAACGAGGCCGAGGCGCGGCGGGCGCAGGCCGAGGCCGGTCCGACCACGCAGAGCATGGCCACGGTCGCGCCGCCGGCCGCGGCGCAGCCGGACCTCGCGTCCCCGCCAAACATGCAGACCGCCGAGCAGCTCCTCCAGCAGCAGCGCGAAGCGCAGGAGCGCTCGCTGGCCGAGGCGCAGGAGCGCCTGCGCCAGGTCGAGGAGCGGACCAAGGCGGCCGAGCAGCGCGCCGCGGAGGCCGAGCGCCTCTCGCAGCTGCAGGCGCAGGAGGGGGAGCGCCAGCGACGGCTGCGCGAGATCGAGGCGAGCGTCGCCGAGGCCGAGCAGCGCGCCCGCGAGGCTGAGCGGCGCGCGATCGAGGCCGAGCAGGCCGTGCTCGGCGCGGTCGGCGGATCGGCGCCGCCGCAACCGCCGCCTCCGCCGGCGCCGCAGCCACCACCTCCGCCAGCTCCCGAGCCGCCGCCTCCCGCGCCGCAGCCGCAGCCCGTCCCGCCGTCCCCGCCCGAGTCCGAGGGCGAGGCGATCGAGCTCAACAACGTGACCTTCGAGCAGCTGCGCGGCCACGGCCTCTCGGTGACCCAGGCGACGCGGCTGCTGGCGCACCGCGAGCGGGTCGGCCGCTTCCAGTCGATCGACGAACTGGATGAGATCCCGGGCCTGCCGCGCGAGTTCGCCGAAGACCTGAAGCGCCGGTCCTGGGTCTAGACGACCGCGGTTCTACTCGCCCTGGCCCGACGCCGTACAATCGAGAGCACATAGCACGGGGGCGACAGGCTTCGATCTGGTCGGTCCGTGCGAACGGTCGCAGGTCGAGGTTGCCGGAGGCCTCGTAAAACACCGGCACCAACCAATACGTGCGGACCATGAGTTCGCCCTCGCTGCTTAGTTAGATCTAAGTGAGTGAGAGTCGGCCCTCTCCCGCCCGCGGAGGGGGGTCCCGGCTTCAATTGCGGGCTCACCCGAGCGGATCGCCCCGTCCGCAAGGGGAAATTTCAGAGGGCTCTGTCTCCCGCAGTGCCCGCCGGCGCGGACCCCGGGAGACGAGACGCAAGCGCCGGCTAAACCTGTAGAAGCCTTCGCGCTACGGCCAGAGACGCCGGTTCGATTCCGGCCGCCTCCACTGACGCAAGCCTTCAGCTTCGATGCTGGTGCTTGCGCTCGACCCAGAAGCGCATCTCGACATGCAGGGTCCCGGCCGCAAGCGTAATCGGCAGAAGAGTCCAGGCCGGGGCGCCCAGGACGAATATCGCCAGCAGGGCGACGGAGGTAGACGCCGCGCTGAAGGCTAGCGAGCCCCACGGGAAGCTCGTCATGCGTTCCATCAACTCCACACCACAATCATAAGAGCGGCAATGGCTGGGAGCACGCCTTTGACGAACCCGTCCCCGATTCCCTCGTTAACGCGTTGCGCTACACCGTCGGGAGGCTGACGCTCGGCAAGCGATTGAGCGGCATATAGGCCGCTGAAATAGGCCATCGATCCGCCGAGGACCGCAAATGCCGTGACAACCGCTTCGAGCAGTTCGCGGGCGCTGTCTGGATCGATTGGGGTCACGGCTCCACCGTAGGCGGACGCGGCGCGCAAATGGCGCGCTGAATGAAAATATTTTGCGGCGAGTTCGCCCCACTGTAGGTTGCCCGGCGTGGGCGACGTCTTCTTTCTCGCGTTCCTTGCTGCGCTCTACCCGACGTTGCTCGCGGCGACGACGGTGATGCTGATGCTGCCGCACCCGAAGCGGCTGCTGCTCGGCTACCTGCTGGGGGCGGCGATGACCAGCATCACGCTCGGCCTGGTGATCGTCTTCACCCTGCGCCACGCGGGCATCTCGAGCACGGCGAAGACGACGCTCAGCCCAGCTGAGGACATCGCCCTCGGCTGCATCGCCCTGGTCGTCGCCTACGTGCTCGGCAGCGAACGCGACGAGGCGATCCGCGAGCGGCGGCGCGAGCGCAAGGAGGCCAAGGCCAAGGGGCCGCAGGGACCGCCGCGCTGGCAGCGCTTCCTCGGCCGCGGCTCGGCCCGCGTCACCTTCGCCGTCGGCGCCGTCCTCACCCTGCCCGGCGCCACCTACATCGCCGCGCTCTACCGGATCGCCGACGAGGAACTGGCGGACCCGGTCACGGTCGCCGTCGTCCTCGCCTTCAACGCGATCATGCTGATGCTGCTCGAGGTCCCCCTGCTCGCCTACACCTTCGCCCCCGAGTGGACCCCGCGGGCGATCGAGCGCTTCAAGGCGAAGCTGCGCGAACGCGGCCGCATCTGGGCGATCCGCGTCGCCGCGATCCTCGGCTGCCTGATGATCGCCCGCGGCGTCATCACGCTGCTCGTCTGAGCGACGGCCGCGCCCTCCGCCTCGTAACGTTGGTCCGATGGCCATAGCGACGGCGACCAGCCTCGACATGCACCTGGGCGGCAAGCCGCTCTTCGAAGGCGTCTCCTTCAAGCTCGAGCCCCGCGAGCGGATGACCCTCTCGGGCCGCAACGGAGCCGGCAAGTCGACTCTGCTGCGCATGCTGGCGGGAGAGCTGACGCCGGACGCCGGCGGCCTCGTCCTGCAGAAGGGCGCGCGGGTTGCCCTGCACGATCAGCGCCCGCCGCGCGAGACGGAGCTCTCGCTGGGCTCCTACGTCTTCTCCGGGCGGGCGGAGATGATCGAGGCCGAGCGCGAGCTGGAGCGGCTGGAGGCGGCGATGGCCGGCGGGGAGACCGGAGAGGAGACGCTGAACGCCTACGCCGCCGCCCAGCAACGGCTCGAGCATGGCGGCGGCTACCGCTGGCGCGACGGCGTGCTCGCCGTGCTGCGCGGGCTCGGCTTCGGCGGCGAGGAGGGGGAGCGCTCCCTGTCCACCTTCTCCGGCGGTGAGCTGACCCGCGCCTCGCTGGCCCGGGCGCTCGCGACCCGCCCCGATCTACTGCTGCTCGACGAGCCGACCAACCATCTCGACATCCCCTCGCTGGAGTGGCTGGAGCGCTACCTGCGCGACCTCGACGCCGCGGTCGTCCTCGTCGCCCACGACCGCTGGTTCCTCGAGGCGGTCGGGACCTCGGTGCTGGAGCTCGAGGCCGGGCGGGCGCGCTTTTTCGCCGGCCCCTGGCACGCCTGGCGCACCGAGCAGGCCGCCCGCGAGATCGCCCGCGGCAAGGCGATCGAGCGCCAGGAGGCGGAGATCGCCCGCATGGAGCGCTTCGTCGAGCGCTTCCGCTACAAGGCGACCAAGGCGCGCCAGGCGCAGTCGCGGCTCAAGCAGATCGAGCGGGTCAAGCGCGACGGGGTCGAGGCCGAGCAGCGCGACCGCCGCAACCTGCGCTTCTCCTTCGTCAAGCCCGAGCGACCGGGCCGCGTGGTGCTGAAGCTGGTCGGCGCGAAGCTCGAGGTCCCCGGGCGGACGCTGCTCGAGGACGCCCGGCTCGAAGTCGAGCGCGGCGAGCACGTCGTCCTCGTCGGCCCCAACGGCGCCGGCAAGACGACGCTGATCGAGACGCTCGCCGGGCGCCGCGAGCCGGCCGCCGGCTCGCTGCGGCTCGGCCACAACGTCAAGCTCGGCTACCTCTCCCAGCACGCCGACACGGCGGCGGGGGAGGGGACGGTGCTCGACGCGGCGCAGCGCGAGACCGGGCTCAGCGGGCAGAAGGCTCGCGACCTGCTCGGCGGCTTCCTCTTTTCCGGCGCCGACGCCGAGAAGCAGCTGAGCGAGATCTCGGGCGGTGAGCAGCGGCGCCTCTCGCTGGCAATCCTCGTCGCCTCCGGCGCCAACGTGCTGATCCTCGACGAGCCGACGAACCACCTCGACATCGAGAGCCGCGAGGCGCTGGAGGACGCGCTGCTGGCGTTCGAGGGCGCGGTCGTCCTCGTCTCCCACGACCGGGCGCTGCTCGAGGCGGTGGGCTCCCGCACGATCGTCTGCGAGGACGGCGCGCTGCGCTCGCACGAGAGCGGCTGGGCCGAGTACCAGCGGGCGCGCGACGAACGCGAAGCAGCGGCCGAGGCGGCGGCGCAGGCGGCCAGGCCGGAGCCCGCGTCCCAGGCCGGACGCAACGCCGGGCGGGAGGCGAAGAAGGCGGCGCGCAAGGCGGGCCGCCTGGCCGAGCGCGTCGAGCGGGCGGAGGCCGAGCTGCGGGAGCTCGAGCACGAGCTCTCGGACCCGGAAGCCTGGTCGAGCCCCGGCCGAGCCGAGCGCGCCGAGGCGCGCCACGCCGAGGCCAAGCGGGCGGTCGGCGAGCTCTACGAGCAGTGGGAGGCGGCCGAAGTCGAGGCCGCCGGAGCGGCGTCCTAGGCCAGCGTCCGGTCGAGCCTGACCCGGGTGCCCCTGCCGGGGGCGAGGGTGATGTTGCGGACCTTGACCTTTTCCGGCTTCGGGTCGGGGGCGCTGAGCTCCGCCCGCTCGAGGATCGCGCGCAGCACGACGCGCATCTCGTATTCGGCGAAGGCGGCGCCGATGCAGCGGCGCACGCCGCCGCCGAAGGGGATCCACGCGTAGCTGTCCGCCTTTTCGTCGAGGAAGCGCTCGGGGCGAAACTCCTGCGGCGCCGGGAAGAGGTCCTCGCGGTAGTGCAGCGCGGCGATCGCCGCCATCACATAGGTGTCGGCCGGCAGCTCGTAGCCGGCGATCTCCAGCGGCGCGGTCAGCTTGCGCGCCACGTCGACGAGCACCGGCCGGACCCGCAGCGTCTCCTTGATCGTCGCGTCGAGGTAGTCGTCGCCCGTGGCGAGCGACTCGCGCAGCCGGCCGAACGCCTCGCGGTTGCGCAGCAGCCGCTCGATCGCCCAGGCGAGCCCGGTCGCGGTCGTCTCGTGCCCGGCGACCAGCACGGTGACCAGCTCGTCGCGCAGTTCGGCGTCGCTCATCGGCTCGCCGTCCTCGTGGCGCGCGGACATCAGCAGCGCCAGCACGTCGTCCGCCTCGCCGGCTTCGTCGCCGACCTCGGCCCGCCGCAGCGCGATCTGCTCGTAGACGAACTCGTCGAGCGCCTCGCGCGCCGCGAGGAAGCGCGCCCAGGGGCTCCAGCGGCCGTAGTCGCGGCGCAGCGGCGGCAGCGCGGTGACCATGCTGAGTCGGCCGGCGAAGCGCTCGACCAAGCGCTCGAAGCGATCGATCTGGCGCTCGTCGTGGACCCCGAAGACCGCCCGCATGATCACCGCCAGGGTGATCCGCTGCGTGTGCGGGCGCAGGGCGAAGGGCTCGCCGACCGGCCAGCTCTCCATCTCGCGCAGCGTCGCCTCGCGCATCAGCTCGCCGTAGCGCTCTATCCGCTCGCCGTGGAAGGGCGGCAGCAGCAGCTTGCGCTGGCGCATGTGCGGCGCCTCGTCGAGGGTGAGCACGGAGTTGGGGCCGAGCGCCGGCTCGAGCACCGTGGCGTTTGCCTCGCCGGCGTGAGCGCGGTCGGGCGGGGTGGCGAAGAGCTGCTTGACCAGCGCCGGGTCGGCGACGTAGGTGAGGTCCTTGAAGAAGGGGAAGGAGACGCGGAAGACATCGCCGTAGCGGCGCTGGAAGCCGATCAGGAAGCCGAGCGGGTCGCGCGCGTAGGCGAGCACCTGCAGGGTCGCGGGCAGCCGGGTTCCGGGTGGGCGTCGCGGCAGCGAAGCCGTGGCCGGTCGCGGGACGGTCGCCTGCTCCATCGTTCCTCACCATACAAAACTGGCCAGCTAGCCAGGATCACTACCCGGTCGAAGGCAGAAAGCGTCCGACCTGCTCGTTGAAGGTTCGCGGTCGCTCCAGCATCAGCATGTGCCCGCAATCCTCCAGCAGGACGGTTCTGGCCTTCGGAGTCAACTCGGCCCAGGCTTCGAGGTCAGCGGGCGGGCAGATGTGATCGTGGCGGGCGCCGATCGAGAGGATCGGGCGCCGCACATCGGTCAGTCCCTGGCGAGGGTCGGAGCGGCCGATCGCCCTGGCGGCGGGGAAGACGCCGCGCGTGCCGGTCCCGCCGAGCATCAGCGCGAGGCTGTCGGTTGGGATCGCTCGCGGGCGATGTATGTATGGCCAAAGAAGCGCCTGACGGAGCCATTGACGGGCGACGATCAAACGCTGCAGCCAGCGAGGCGTCGGAATGCCGACGGTGAGCACCTCTGTGAGCGTGGCCGCTGTCTTCTTCGGCTTCCGCAGGGCAAGTCCCCGTCGGGCGGGACGATTTCGATCATCGCTCGCTCCCATCGCCATGCGTGCTCGAGGCGAGCAGGCCCATGGTGAGGACCTCGCGCGCCCGGTCCAGCACGGCCTCGAACTCGGCGTCGCTGAGGTTCATGTTGGCCGGGCCGAGATGGCAGGCGATCACGCCGTCCCAGGCGGCCCAGAGGAACGTCGCGGTGCTCTCGGGGTCGACCGGCCGCGCGATCCCTTCTTCGATCGCCCCGCGCACGCAACCGGCCATCCGCTCCGTCTCTTCGCGAATGCGTCGAGCGACCCGCTCGGCGGGTTGAGGCGCGGCCTTCTCGGAGGGGCGGTCGGGTGGGGGGAAGCGAAAGAGGCGGAAATAGCCGGGGTGCTCGCGAGCGAAGCGCAGGTAGCCCTCCAACAATCCGACCAGCCGCTCGACGGGCGCGGTGCCCGAGTCGAATCCCTCGTCGCAATAGCGCTTGTCGAGTTCCAGCGCCCGGTCGATCAACCCCGCGTAGACGCCGTCCTTGCTGCCGAAGTGCGCGTAGATCGAGCCAATCGCGACGTCGGCCTGCTCGGAGATGTCCTCCAAGGTCGTCACGCCGAAGCCCCGGCCGAGGAAGAGGCGCTCGGCGGCGTCGAGGATCGCCGCCGCGGTGCGCGCCTTGCGGCGCTCGGTTCGAGTCGTGGGCTCGGGAGATGGGGCTCTGGACATAATATGCAAGATAATAGCAAAACTGTAATGATGATCTAGTTCTGCATGTGCTCTCTACAAAGGAGGCTCCGTATGCCGCTCGTCGCCAAGCTGGGAATCTGCGAGTTGACCGTCGCCGCTCTGTCGGGCTGGGCGATGGTCGCCACGGTTGAGAAGCCGGAGGCGTTGCGGCGCTTCGGGCTGCGACACCTGGGCCGCATCCGTCAAGCGCATCTCGATCTCCTGTTCATGGGCACGATCCTCACGGCCGTTGGAATCGCAGTGCAGTCGATGCCCGCCTGGATCGGCATCCTTCTGGTCCTCGGCGCATTCGTGCAGCCGCTGATGTTCCTGCCGTTGGCGGTTGACGGAGAGCTGGCGAAGAGCTCGGTCGTCTACCGGGTCGTCAACACGACGGTGTTCGTCGGGTTCAGCATCGGCTGGGTCGGACTTGCCCTCGTGGTCGTGTCACGGTGATGTTCCACCCGTCCTTGAGCGTCTAAAAGACGATGGTCCGCGCCCCGTCGAGCAGGACCCGGTCGTCGAGGTGCGCCTTGACCGCGCGGGCGAGGACGAGGCGCTCGACGTCGCGGCCGATCCCGACCAGGTCTTCGATCTCGTCGCGGTGGCTGACCCGGGTCACGTCCTGGTCGATGATCGGGCCCGCGTCGAGCTCCTCGGTTACGTAATGGGCGGTGGCGCCGATCAGCTTGACCCCGCGCTCGTGCGCGCGGGCGTAGGGGTCGGCGCCGACGAAGGCCGGCAGGAAGCTGTGGTGGATGTTGATCGCCGGCGCGCCGAGCCGCTCGAGGAACCCCGCCGAGAGCACCTGCATGTAGCGGGCGAGGACGAGCAGATCGATCTCGCCGAGCAGCTCCAGCGCCCGCGCCTCGGCCGCCTCGGGGCCGCCGTCGACCGGCACGTGGTGGAAGGGGAGGCCGAGCGCGGTCGCCTGGCCGGCGTGATCGGCGTGGTTGGAGACGACGCCCGTCAGATCGGCGTCGAACTCGCCGCTGCGCCAGCGCCACAGCAGGTCGGAGAGGCAGTGGTCTTCGCGCGAGACCATGATCGCCACGCGCTTGCGCTCGCTCGACTCGGCGAAGCGGTGCTCCATCTTCGCCGGCCCGGCCACCTCCTCGGCGAAGCGGCGGTAGAGCTCCTCGCGCTCGGCCTCGGGCGCGGGGTCGAAGGCCATCCGCATGAAGAAGCGGCCCTCGCGGCTGGAGTGCTGGTCGGCGTCGACGATGTTGCGCCCGGCCTCGGCGAGGAAGTTGCTGACCGCGGCGATCAGGCCCGGCCGGTCGGGGCAGGCGAGCAGCAGGCGCGAGGTTGGGGGGCGACCGTCGATGCCGGGATGATTGCGGTTCGTGGCGACGATCAGCAGCGAGAGCAACGCGACCCGGCGCCGCTCGCCCTACCACCCGCGCGCCCACGCCCGCCGCCGCGGCGGCGGCGGGCGGCTCGGCCTGCGCGAGGCCTGCGCGATGGCGATCGGCGGGATGATCGGCGGCGGCATCTTCAGCGTGCTCGGGGTGACGATCGACCTCGCCGGCCACCTCGCCTTCGCCGCCTTCCTGCTCGGCGGCGCGATCGCGATGCTGACCGCGCGCGCCTACGCCCGCCTCGCCCTGCGCTCCGGGCGCTCCGGCGGCCCCTTCGCCTACCTGCGCGAGGAGGGCCACCCGACCGCGGCGGCCTGGGTCGCCTGGATGCTGATCGCCGGCTACGTCTTCGCCCTCGCCGTCTACGCCTTCACCTTCGGCCACTACCTGGCCCACGCGCTCGGCGCGCCCGGCGCGGTCGCGCACCTGCTCAGCGTCGCCGTCCTCGCCCTCTTCGTCGCCGTCAACCTGCGCGGCGTCGCCGCCTCGGGGCGGACCGAGGATCTCGTCGTCGCGGTCAAGCTGCTCGTCCTCGGCGGCATCTCGCTGGTCGGCATCGGCATGTTCGACGCCCAGCGGCTCAGCCCGCTCGACGACAAGGGCCTGCTCGGCGTGCTTCCTAGGCGCCTCGCTGATCTTCGTCGCCTACGAGGGCTTCGAGCTGCTGCCCTACGACTACGACGACCTCGACCAGCCGCGCCGCACCCTGCCGCGCGCCCTCTACATATCGGTCGCCGTCGTCGCGTTCGTCTACGTCGCCGTGACCCTCGCCTCGCAGATGCTCGTCTCCGACCGCGTGCTCGCCGCGCAGAAGGAGGTCGCCTTCGCGGTCGTCGGCCAGCGAAGCGCTGGGCGCCTTCGGCCTCTGGGCGGCGACCGTCGCCGCGGTCTTCTCGACCGGCTCGGCGATCAACGCGACCCTCTTCTCGACCGCGCGGCTGATCCGCGACGTCAGCGCCGCCGCCGAGCTGCCGGCCTCGCTCGGGCGCGAGCGCGGCGGCTTGCCGGCGACGGCGGTCGTCTCGATCGCCCTGCTCGGCGGCGCCTTCTCGCTGCTGCCCGGGATCGTCGAGGTGGTCGCCTTCGGCTCGCTCACCTTCCTGCTCGTCTTCGCCCTCGTCAACCTGATGCACGCCCGCCACACGGCGGCGCCGGGCTGGGACCGCGGCCTCGCCTACCTCGGCGGGGCCGCCTGCGGCGCCGCCTCGCTCGGCCTGCTCTACGAGCTTGCCCGCGACGACCGTGCGGCGCTCGCGCTGATCTGCGTCTGCGCCGCGGTCATCGCCGCCGGCCGGCTCGCCTTCGTCAGGTCGCGCCGTGCCTAGCGCCGTGCTGACGAGCGAGGGCCGGACGCGGCTGCTGCCCTTGGTGACGCTGGCGCTGATCGTCGCCGGGGGCGTCCTGCACGCGGCGCGCGCGACGACCGCCGGCGACTCGTCTGGGCGGCGACCGTCGCCGTGATGCTGGTGCCGCTGACGGTCTCGATCGCCCGCACGCTGGCCGCCGGCCGGGTCGGCGTCGACGCGATCGCGCTGGTCGCGATGGCGGGCGCGCTGGCGGTCGGCGAATACCTCGCGGGCGCGGTGATCGCGCTGATGCTCTCCGGCGGCAACGCGCTCGAGGCGAGCGCCTCGCGCCGCGCCCGCCGCGAGCTGACGGCGCTGCTCGAGCGGATGCCGACCGTCGCCCACCGCCGCGCCGCCGGCGGCTGGGAGGAGGTGCTGGTCGCCGAGCTGGCGGTCGGCGACGAGGTGCTGGTGCGGGCGGGGGAGCTGGTCCCGGTCGACGGCGAGCTGCGCGGCGCCGAGGCCGTGGTCGACGAGTCGGCGCTGAGCGGCGAGCCGCTGCCGGTCACGCACGCCCGCGGAGCGACGCTGCGCAGCGGCAGCGCCAACGCCGGCGATGCCTTCGAGCTGCGGGCGACGCGGCTGGCGGCGGACAGCGCCTACGCCAACATCGTCCGCCTCGTCCGCGCGGCGGAGACGCAGCGGGCCCCCTTCGTCCGCCTCGCCGATCGCTACGCGGCGTTCTTCCTGCCGCTGACCCTGGCGCTCGCGGCGATCGCCTGGGCGGCGAGCGGCGACCCGGTGCGGGCGGTCGCCGTGCTCGTCGTCGCCACGCCCTGCCCGCTGATCCTCGCGGCGCCGATCGCGATCGTCTCCGGGGTCTCGCGCGCGGCCCGCTCGGGGGTGATCGTCAAGGGCGGCGCGGCGATCGAGCGGCTCGGCGAGGCGCGCACGGTGCTGCTGGACAAGACCGGCACGCTGACCCTGGGGGAGCCGGCGGTGCGCGAGGTCGTCCTCCTCGACCCGGCCGCCGGCGGGGAGGGGGAGGTGCTCCGCCTCGCCGCCTCGCTCGACCAGCTCTCCGCCCACGTGCTCGCCGAGGCGCTCGTCCACGAGGCCGAGCGGCGCGGCCTGCGGCTCGCCGAGCCCGCCGGCGCGGCCGAGGAGCCGGGGCAGGGGATCGAGGGGACGGTCGGAGGGGCGCCGGGTGGCGGTCGGCAGCGCCGCCTGGCTGGGCTCGCGCGGCTATGAGGTCGAGGGCGCCGCGGCGATCGGCGGCGACGGCGATGCGGCTGGCCTGGCCAAGGTCACGGTCGGCGTCGACGGGCGCCTCGCGGGCGTCGTGGTGATGGCCGACAGCCTGCGCGAGGACGCGCGGGGGCTGGCCGGCGAGCTGCGCGGGCGCCGGCGTGCGCCGGGTGGCGATGGTGACGGGCGACCGTGCCGCGGTCGCCGAGCGGATCGCGGCCGAGACCGGCATGGACGAGGTCTTCGCCGAGCAGAGCCCGGAGCAGAAGCTCGACGTCGTGCGCTCGATGCGCGCCGACCGCGAGCTGGCGCCGGTGGTGATGGTCGGTGACGGGGTAAACGACGCGCCCGCGCTCGCCCTCGCCGACGTCGGCATCGCGATGGCGGGGCCGGGGGCGACGATCTCCTCGGAGACCGCTGACGCCGTGATCACCGTCGACCGCATCGACCGCGTCGCCGCCGCCGTCTCGATCGGCCGCCGCTCGCTCGGGATCGCCCGCCAGAGCGTCCTCTTCGGCATCGGCCTCAGCGGCGTCGCGATGGTCGTCGCCGCCTTCGGCTACATCCCGCCGCTGGCCGGCGCCCTGCTCCAGGAGGGCATCGACGTGGCCGTGATCCTCAACGCCCTCCGAGCCCTCACCGACTGACTCAACCCATCCGGACCCTCTGCCGCGTTCGCCTTTTGTCGGGAACAGGCCGACAAACAGCGAACGCGAGGCGCAGGATCGTGTTCAAGAGCTGAGCGATGGCGACGATCCGTGCGTGAGGTCGTGCCGATTCGCACGCGTTTTTGAGCTCTGTGCGGGCGATCACGTTGTGGTGGGGAGAAGTTCGCAACGGTCCCGCGCTGCTCATGAAACACACATATCCCACTCGCATATCTCTCACCTCGATCCTCGCCCTGGCGCTCGTCGTCCCGGCCGTCGCCCTCGCGGCGCCCGGCAGCAGCAGCAGCAGCGGCCGGCGCGCCGGCCTCTCCCAGGCGCGCCCGGCGCTGGCGACGCTCAACGGCCCGGTGCAGCGCTTCCACCGCGCGATCCGCGTCGGCATCCACCGCATCCACGTCGCCCGCCACCGCCGCGCAGTGCGACAACGGCATCAAGAACAGGAAGCTTTCGCAACTCTCCCCGGCGGCGTCTCCCTGACGACCCTCGACGCGATCGCAGCCTGCGAGTCCGGCGGCGACCCCACCGCCGTCAGCTCCGACGGCTCCTACCGCGGCAAGTACCAGTTCGACTACGGCACCTGGGAATCGGTGGGCGGCACCGGCGACCCCGCGGCAGCGCCCGAACAGGAACAGGACTACAGGGCGGCGTTGCTGTACTCCGAGGCCGGCTCAAGCCCCTGGCCCGTCTGCGGGTAACAAGAGAGACGTCGGGCGCCCCTCCCGGCGGCTTGTACTTTTTCCGAACGGCGAATCTCGGACGGCCGCCAACTGTCTTCGGAAAAAGTTGAGCCGGGAGGGGTGCCCGATGGCTCTCCTACTATCCGAGCCATGAGCGACGAGGCGGTCCCGGCTCCAGAGCAGCCCAAGCGCAAGCCTCCCGAGGAGGCGATCGCCGAGGCGAGGGTGAGGGCGCCGACCCGGGGCAACCGCAAGCTGGAGCAGTTCCTCGATGCGGTCAACGGCGACGAGCAGGTGCGGGCCTGGTGGTACATGGCGCAGGTCCACGCCGAGCGGCTTGGGATGTCGGACCACTCCTGGGTCCACACCCAGATCGTGCTCAACATCGCCCTGCGCCTGCTGCGGCTGCTGGTCAAGGCCGGGGTCGAGCCGGCGATCGTCGCCGACCACGGGATGTCGGCCCGCGACGCCGAGGTGGTGGTCGCCGGGGGCGCGTTGCTGCACGACGTCGGCATGTCGATCCACCGGGCCGACCACGAGGCCTACAGCCTCTTCCTCGCCAGCGACGCGCTCGAACGGCTCCTGGCCGGCCCCTACAAGGAGCCGAAGCGGACGATCGTCGCCGCCGAGATCCTGCACGCGATCATCGGCCACCGCCGCCGCGGCGAGCCCTACACGCTGGAGGCCGGGGTGGTGCGGGTCGCCGACGCGCTCGATATGGCGCAGGGGCGGACGCGGATCCCGCTCGAGGCGGGCCAGGAGGGGATCCACTCGATCTCCGCCGCCGCGGTCGACGAGGTGCGGATCGAGGCGGGGGAGGAGCGCCCGGTGCGTCTGGAGATCGAGCTCAACAACTCGGCCGGGATCTTCCAGGTCGACGACCTGCTCGCGACCAAGATCCGCGGCACCCCGCTGGAGGGCCGGATCGAAGTCGTCGCCGAGATCAAGGGCGAGACCGAGAAACGCCTGTTGAGCGGCTTTCGCCTGGACTGACTAGCCGAGTCGCTGCAAGGTTTGCTTGCGCGCTTCCTTGCGCTTCTCGAGTCGTCCCTGGACCAGCGAGAGGACGATCACCAGCAGGGCGAAGAAGGCGATCACCCCGAAGCAGAAGAAGGTCACCGTCTTGTCGGTGGTCGGCCCGGCGAGCCCGGTCCCGTTCTCGGCGAACGCGGCGGGCGCCGCGAGCAGCGCCATGGTCAGCGCCGCGAGCAGGGCGGCGGCGATGCGGCTGCGGCGCGAGGGCGTCGTCACACGCGGCAATCTACAGGACATAAGATGACGCTTCGCCGAGGCGCCCCGCCGGGCCGCCTCTGCGCCCAGCCTATGCATCCGATCTCCTATTTCCAGGCCATAGTCCTCGGGCTGCTCCAGGGAATCGCCGAGCCGTTCCCGATCTCCAGCCTCGGCCACGGCGTCATCGCACCCAGCATCTTCGGCTGGGACATCCACCAGAACGACGAATTCTTCCTCGCCTTCCTCGTCGCGACGCACTGCGCCACGGCGCTCGTCCTGTTCTTCATGTTCCTCGACGACTGGAAGCGGATATTCAGCGGCCTCGGCCGCTCGATCCGCGACCGCGAGATCCGCGCCGACGACACCGGCGCCCGTCTCGGCTGGCTGCTCGTCGCCGGCACGATTCCGGCCGGCCTGCTCGGCCTGGCCTTCGAGCACCCGCTGCGCACGCTTTTCGCCTCGGCCTCCGTCGCGGCCGCCTTCCTGATCGTCAACGGCGTCCTGCTGCTCTTCTTCGAGCGCTTCCGCCGCCGCCCGCCGCGCCCCGGCGACTACCTCGGCGACTCCGACAGCCGCATCGCCAAGCTGACCTGGAAGGAGGCGATCGGCATCGGCACGGCCCAGGCCGCGGCGCTGATCCCCGGCATCTCCCGCTCGGGAATCACGATGGGCGGCGGCCTGCTCTTCGGCCTCTCCAACGAGGACGCCGCCCGCTACGCCTTCCTGCTGGCGACGCCGATCATCGGCGCGGCCGGCGTCCTCAAGCTGCCCGAGCTCTTCGGTGAAGCCGGTGACGGGGTGAGGGGCCCCGCTCTAGCCGGCGCGATAGCGGCTGCGCTCACGACCTACCTGGCGGTGAAGTTCCTGCTTCGTTTCTTCGAGACCAACCGTCTGACGCCGTTCGGGATCTACTGCATCCTCGGCGGCATCGCCTACAGCCTGATCATCGCTCTCTGAGCCCAGAAAGAGCAAGCGGCCCAGGGCAGGTGGGCCGCTTGCGACGAGAGAGGAGTCTCGTGAGGCTCGATGTTCGTCGGCGCCCGCCGGGCGCGGGTGAACATTCCGATAATCGCGACAGGCCCACTCAGGCGTCGTTTCCGCAAATTACGGGTTTCCGGCTGTGAAAATCCTGTGAAAGCAGGACTTTCGCCCGGCGGCCCGCCGCGCCGGGTGCATACAATCCCCCTGCCGGTGAACCAGCAGCAGACCATCAGGCTTGCGGTCGTCGACGACGACAGCGGCTTCGTCACGGTTCTGGCGAAGCGCACCGAGGCAGCCGGCTGGCAGCAGCGCACGCTCGCCGGCGCGATCCCGCCCGAGGAGCTGGTGGCGCTGAAGCTGAACGCCCTGCTGGTCGACCCGACGGTGCTCGGCGAGGAAGCCTGGCCCTACCTCGAGCGCGTCTGCGGGATGCTGCCCGACCTCGGGGTGATCGTCTGCACCGAGCGCTCGACCGTCGCCCAGCGGGTGCGCGGCCTGCGCCTCGGCGTCGACGACTGGATCACCAAGCCCTGCCACCCCGAAGAGGCGATCGCGCGGCTCGAAGCGGTCTCGCGCCGCCGCCGCCGCGCCCGCCCCCAGCCGGAAGCCGGCCCCGTCGTCGCCGGCGAGCTGGAGATCCGCTCCGATCGCTTCCAGGCCTTCGTCGGCGACCTCAGCCTCGACCTGACCCGACGCGAGTTCGAGCTGCTGCAGCTGCTGGCCGACTCGCAGGGCCAGGTGCTCGAGCGCGAGGCCGTCTACCAGCGCGTCTGGGGCTACGCGATGGCCCACGGCGACCGCTCGGTCGACGTCTTCATCCGCAAGCTGCGCCAGAAGCTGGAGAAGCTCTCGCCCGGCTGGAGCTACATCCACACCCACTTCGGCGTCGGCTACCGCTTCGATCCCGAGCCCACCGACAGCGCCGAGCCTCTTCACAGTTCTTTCACATCTTCGACACAGGCACGTAACAAGCTGTCGCTCAGCCGCTGAGAGTGTGATCCGTGTCCGGCCGGGGAGGCCGGGCGCTCAGTGCGTAGACCAACGAGAAGGAGACAGAGTGACTAGCTCGAGATGGATTGCGGTCGTCGTCTGCTCGTCTGTCCTTGCGGTCGGCGTCGCCGCCTGCGGGAGCAGCAGCAGCGGTGGCGGCGAAGGCGGCACGATCAGCGGCGCCGGCTCGACCTTCGCCCAGCCGATCATCAGCCAGTGGGGTTCCGAACTGAAGGAAAGCGACAACCTCACCGTCAACTACAACGCGATCGGCTCCGGCGGCGGCATCGCCCAGTTTCAGGAAAACACGGTCGACTTCGGCGACACCGACTCGGCGATGAACGACGAAGAAGTCGAAGTCGCCGACAAGAACGGCACGACCGTCCACGTGCCGATCGTCTTCGGCGCGGTCACCGTCTCCTACAACCTGCCCGGGGTCGAATCCGGCCTCGAACTGGACGGGGAAACGATCGGCGACATCTACCTCGGCAAGATCACCAGCTGGGACGACCCGGCGATCGCCAAGCTCAACCCCGGCGTCAAGCTGCCGAGCACCGCGATCACGGTCGTCCACCGCTCCGACGAATCGGGCACCACGGCCCTGTTCACGCAGTTCCTCGACGAAACGAACAAGCAGTGGCATGAGCAGGTCGGCACCGACAAGACGGTGAAGTGGCCGACCGGCACCGGCGCCAACGGCAACGAAGGCGTCGCCGGATCGGTGCAGCAGACCGAAGGCGCGATCGGCTACGTCGAGCTCGCCTACGCGCTGCAGAACGAATTCACCACCGCGGCGGTGCAGAACAAAGCGGGCAAGTTCGTCACGCCGACGCTCGAATCGACCTCGGCGGCCGGCGAAGGCGTGAAGTTCCCGCCGGATCTGCGCTTCAGCGCGATCAACGCCTCGACCGCCCCGGCCGCGTACCCGATCGCCTCGGGCACCTTCGTGATCGTCTACGAAGACCTCTGCAAGGCGGGCAAGAGCGAAGGGACCGCCAAGAACGTCGCCACCTTCCTCGACTACGGGCTGAGCGAAGAAGGCCAGCAGGCGGCCGAAAAGCTCGACTACGCCGGGCTCTCGCCGGAACTGCTGGAAGCGTCGCAGGAAAAGGTCGACGGCCTCAAGTGCAACGGCGAAACGATCGAAGCCTCGTCGTAGTGAGAGCGGCTCGGGCCTCGGCATAGAGGTGGAGGCCGGAGCGCACAGGGCAACGGGGGGCGGGCGATCGCTGGATCGCTCGCCCCTCGCGCGCCTGCCCGACCGCGCCGTGCGGATCGGGCTGACCGCGATCTCGGTCGCGATCCTCGTCCTCCTCGCCTACTTCTTCGTCAAGCTGACGCTCGAAGCGCGGCCGGTCTTCGAAAAGTTCGGCGTCCTCAACTTCGTCTTCGAAAACAACTGGGACGTCTCGAAAGAAATCTACGGCGCCCTGCCGCTGGTCGTCGGCACGCTGATCACCTCGGCCCTGGCGCTGCTGATCGGGGTCCCGGTCGCCGTCGCCGTCGCCCTCTTCCTCACCGAGCTGTGCCCGCGGCGCGTCCGCGGCTCGCTCACCGTCCTCGTCGACCTGCTGGCCGCGGTGCCCTCGGTCGTCTACGGCCTCTGGGCCTTCTACTTCCTGATCCCGAAGCTGAAACCGGCCGAGCAGTGGTTCGCCGACACCTTCCACTTCATCCCCTTCGTCGCGACCGAAAACGTCGCCGGCCCCAACTACTTCATCGCCGGCCTGATCCTGGCGATCATGATCCTGCCGATCGTCAGCGCGATCAGCCGCGAGGTCCTCTCGACCGTTCCCACCGACCAGAAGGAGGCCTCGCTGGCGCTCGGCGCGACCCGCTGGGAGATGATCCGCACCTCGATGCTTCCCTACGCCCGGCGGGGGATAGTCGGCGGCTCGATGCTCGGCCTGGGACGGGCGATCGGCGAGACGATCGCGGTGACGATCGTGATCGGCGACAACCCGATCCTCGGCCACAGCATCTTCGACCAGGGCTACTCGCTGGCTGCCGTGATCGCGAACGAGTTCAGCGAGGCGGCCTCCAACCCGCTCCACAAAGCCGCCCTGATCGGCGCCGGCCTGGTCCTCTTCGTCCTCACCCTGCTCGTCAACTCGATCGCCCGCCTGCTGGTCACCCGCAGCGAGCGCCAGGGCTCGAAGCCGATCGCGGTGGGGGTCTAGGTGGAGTCGGCTTCGCTGGTCCAGGGCGGGGTGCTGCCCCCGGTGAGCCCGCGGCGGCGCCGCACCGACCGGGCCGTCCGCGCGCTGCTCTGGCTGGCGACGGCGGTGGCGATCGTGCCCCTCGTCCTCATCATCTTCTACATCCTCGAGAAAGGCCTCGGCGCGCTCAGCGTCGAATTCTTCACCACCGATCCGACCGGCGACTTCCTCGGCGCCAAAGGCGGCGTCAAGAGCGCCATCCTGGGCACGATTGAGATCGTCGGCTTCGCCGCGCTGCTGGCCGTGCCTCTGGGGGTCGGCGTGGCGCTCTACCTGACCGAGTACGGCGGCGGCGGCAAGCTGGCGCAGGCGGTTCGCTTCTTCGTCGACGTGATGACCGGTGTGCCGTCGATCGTCTTCGGCCTCTTCATCTACCTGACTCTCGTCCTCGCCGGCACCGGTGGCTCGAGCTTCGCCGGCTGGAAGGGCTCGGCCGCGCTGGCGCTGCTGATGCTGCCGGTGGTCACGCGCTCGGCCGAGGTCGTGCTGAACCTGGTCCCGGACTCGCTGCGCGAGGCGGCCCTCGCGCTGGGCGCGCCGCGCTGGAAGGTGATCGTCCGCGTGGTCCTGCCGAGCGCCGCCTCCGGAATCGTCACAGGCGCCATGCTCGCGGTCGCCCGCGCGGCCGGCGAGACGGCGCCGCTGCTGTTCACCGCGACGATCGTCAAAGCGACGACGTTCGACCTGAATCAGCCGATGAACTCGCTGCCGGCGCAGATCTTCCAGGACCTGAAGCAGCCCAACGACGAACTGGTGCAGAGGGCGTGGGGAGCGGCCGTTACCCTGGTCGCGATGGTCCTGATCCTCGCTCTGATCGCCAAACTGATCCAGCGTAGAAGCAGAGCGATGGGAGCCCGATAATGCATCCGAATGGAGAGGCCACGCCGATGACCGACCTGAACGACCCCGACACCGGCGCCAGGTCGACCGGCAAGGCGGCGGACGCCGCCGGCTCCGTCGCCCGGTCGCCTCGGCAGCCGACCGGGGCCGTGCCCGAGGCTCCCCGTAGCGGGTCGCTGCACTCGATCCGGCTCGAGGGGCTGAGCGCGTTCTACGGCGACCACCAGGCCGTGAAGGACGTCAGCATGAGCTTCGAGGCCGGAGAGGTGACGGCGATCATCGGTCCCTCGGGGTGCGGCAAGTCGACGATGGTGCGCTGCGTCAACCGCATGCACGAGGAGATCCCCGGCGCTCGCTTCGAGGGCCGCGTGCTGCTCGACGAGACCGACCTGCACGCCCCCGAGGTCGACGTCGTCGCGGTGCGGCGCGTCGTCGGCATGGTCTTCCAGAAACCGAACCCGTTTCCGACGATGTCGGTCTACGACAACGTCGCCGCCGGGCTGCGCTTCACCGGCGCCGGGCGCGGCGAGCTCGACGACCGGGTGCGCGAGGCGCTCGTCGGGGCCGGCCTCTGGGACGAGGTCAAGGACCGCCTGGGCAAACCGGGGGCGGGGCTCTCGGGAGGCCAGCAGCAGCGGCTCTGCATCGCGCGGGCGCTTGCCGTCGAGCCCGAGGTGCTGCTGATGGACGAGCCCTGCTCGGCGCTGGACCCGGTGGCGACGCTGCGCATCGAGGAGCTGATCGCGGAGTTGAAGCAGCGGGTGACGATCGCGATCGTCACCCACAACATGCAGCAGGCGGCCCGGATCGCCGACACCACGGCGTTCATGCTGAGCGGCGAGCTGGTCGAGGTCGCCGCGACGAACAAGGTCTTCACCAATCCCAGCGACGAGCGCACCGAGCAGTACGTCTCCGGGAAGTTCGGCTGATGGAGACCCGGATCGAGTACAAGGAGGAGCTGGAGCGGCTGGAGGCGAGCGGCCTCGGTGGGCTGGACCTGGTCACGGCGGCGCTCGAGCGCACCCTGGAGGCGGTCGAGCACCAGGACGTCGAGCTGGCGCAGCTGGTGATCGCCGACGACGACCGCATCGACGGCCGCTACCTCGAGGTCCACCAGAGCCTGATCACGCTGCTCGCCACGCAGTCGCCGGTGGCGACCGACCTGCGGCTGATCTCGGCCCTGCTGCACGTGCTGAAGAACGTCGAGCGGATGGGCGACCAGTGCGTCAACATCTGCAAGCTGATCCCGCTGACCGGCAACGAGCCGCCTGCCGACGAGGAGATGCTGCGGCTGATCGTCGCCATGGGGCGCCAGACGCGCACCCTGATCAGCCAGGCCAAGCGGGCCTTCGAGGAGCGCAACGTCGAGATGGCGCGCGACCTGGTCCGCCAGGACGACGCGGTCGACGACCTCAACCGCGAGTGCTTCAGCCTGGCGCTGGCGATCGGCGACGACGCCGACCGGCGCGAATGGGCGATGACGATGCTGCTGGCGGCGCGGGCGATCGAGCGGATCGGCGACAACGCGGTCGACATCGGCGAGCAGGTCGCCTTCGTCGTCACCGGCCTGTTCCAAGAGTTCGAGGACGCCTCGCATCCGAACGAGTAAGGCGATGGGCGCCACCGGGCGGTTGCGATCCGAGCGGTCTGGGAACATGTTTGGGAGTCCGGATGCTTTGTGCGGCGATAGATATCGGGTCCAATACGACGCGCTTGCTCGTTGCTGAGCCTGTTGAGGGTCAGTTAAAGAAGGTGATGGAGCAGCGGGCGTACACGCGGATCAACAAGGCGATCGCCGACTCCGGCGAGATCCCGGCGGAGAAGGCCGAGGAGGTCGCCGAGGTCGTCGCGACCCAGGTGCGGCTGGCGCGCGAGCTGGGGGCGGAGACGATCCGCGCCGTCGCGACCGCCGCGGTGCGCGAAGCTAGCAACGGCGCCGCCGTCGCCGAGCAAGTCCACGACGAGGCCGGCGTGCCGGTCGAGATCCTCTCCGAGCAGGAGGAGGGGCGGCTCTCCTTCGTCGGAGCGACGAAGACCCTCGGCCACCCGGTCGAGGGCCGGGTCGGCGTGGTCGACGTCGGCGGCGGCTCGACCGAGATCATCCTCGGCAGGGTGCCCGGCGGGGTCGAGGAGGTGCGCTCCTGGCGGGTCGGCTCCGGCCTCCTCGCCGACGAGCTGATCGCCTCCGACCCACCCTCGGCGGCGGAGATCCGCAAGGTCCGCGACCGCATCGACGACCTCTTCGCCGGGGTCGAGATCGACCACCCGGCGCAGGCGGTCGCGGTCGGCGGCAGCGCCACCAGCCTTCGCCGCCTGGTCGGCGCCGTGCTCGAGTACGAGACGCTGGAGCGGGGCGTGCGCGTCCTCTGCGGCGACCCGGCGGCCGAGGTGGCGCGGCGCTTCGAGCTCGACCCCGAACGGGTGCGCATCCTCGCCACCGGCGTGCTGATCCTGGAGAAGCTCTCCGAGCTGCTCGGCCAGCCGCTGCAGATCGGCAAGGGCGGGCTGCGCGAGGGCGTCGTCCTCGATCTGCTCAACGGCAGCTCCAACGGCTCCTCGCCGATCCGCCTCGCCGCCTAGTCAAGGCTCTGGGCTTGCTCTAGCCTGCGCGCGTGGCGCGTGCGCGCGAGGTCCCCGGGTTCGATTGCGAGGAGCCGTTCGCGGCCGCCGCGGCGCGCGTGGTCGAGGTGCGCGCCGCCGAGGTCTTCGCCCACGCCGGCGGGGTGCTGGACACGGGCGAAATCGAGCGGCTGCACGACATGCGGGTGGCGACGCGGCGCCTGCGGGCGGCGCTCGAGGTCTTCGACTCGTGCTTTCCCAGCAAGCGCCACCGCCGCGCGCTGAAGCGGGTGAAGGAATTGGCTGACGCGCTCGGCGAGCGCCGCGACCGCGACGTCTCGATCGAGTTCCTCGAGGGATTGGAGGCGCAGACGCCGGAGGCCGACCGGGCCGGGCTTGCGGCGCTGGTCGAGCGCCTGCGCGCCGAGCAGCGCCAGGCGAACGAGGATCTGGCCCCCTACCTCGCGCCGAAGCGGCTGAAGAAGCTGCGCCGCCGCCTGCGCAGGCTGGTCGAGGCGGCGAAGACGTGAGGGCGCGCGAGGTCGAGGGCCTCGACCCGGCGGCGCCGCTGCGCCCCAACGCGGCGCTGATCGTCCGCACCCGGCTCGACGAGCTGCGCGCCTTCGCCCCGCTGGCGCTCGAGCCCTCGGCCTCGCGGACCCAGCACGACATGCGGATCGCCGCCAAGCGGCTGCGCTACGTGCTCGAGATCGTCGCCCCCTGCTTCGGGCCCGAGGCCGAGGCGGCGTGCGCCGCCGCCAAGCGGCTCCAGGGGGTGCTGGGCGAGCTGCACGACTGCGACGTGATGCTGCCCCGCGCCTGGGGCGTCGAGTCGCTGCGCGAGCTCCTGCGGGCGCGCCGCGAGCGGCTCTTCGAGGAGTTCCGCGAGCTGTGGCGCGAGCACGCCGAGCGGCTCACCTGGGCCGAGCTGGAGCGCGCCCTTCACTAGATGTTCACGGGGGGTTCCCCGCAGGTTCACACGTTTTCCCTGCAAAGCGGCGAATCTGGGGGAGACCTGAGGAACTAGAGAGAGGAAGACGACGATGGCTTCCCGCGTGGACATGCACTGCCACTCCACCGCCTCGCAGCTCTCCCGGCTCGGGGTTCAGCGCTCGCTCGGCCTGCCCGAGTGCGCCACGCCTCCCGAGGAGGTCTACGAGCTCGCCAAGCGGCGGGGGATGGACTTCGTCACGATCACCGACCACGACACGATCGACGGCTGCCTCGAGCTGGCCGGCCGTCCCGACTGCTTCGTCTCCGAGGAGCTGACCGCCCGCTTCGCCGGCGAGCCCCAGGCGGTTCACGTCCTCTGCTACGGGATCACTCCCGGGGACCACGAGTGGCTGCAGGCACACGCCGGCGACCTCGAGGCCTGCGCCGCGTACCTTCACGAGCAGGGGATCGCCTGCGCCCTGGCGCATCCCTTCTACAACGTCGCGGCGCCGCTGACCGCGCGCCACCGCCGCCGCCTCGCCGAGCTCTTCCCGGTCTGGGAGGTGCGCAACGGCTCGCGCGCGGCGGAGCTGAACATGCCCGCCGTCGTCTACGTCGAGACGCACGGCAGCACGGGGATCGGCGGCTCCGACGACCACGCCGGCGTGGACATCGGCCGCACCTTCACCGAGGCGCCGGCCGCGTCTGCGCCGGACGAGTTTCTCGCCCGCCTGCGCGCCGGCGAAGCCGCCGCCGGCGGCGAGCAGGGCAGCGCCGCGAAGTGGGCGCACGCCGCGATGGCGCTGGCCACTCGCGCGCTCGCGCTCCAAGCAAGCTACGCACCCTCCGCTGGTCCGCCGAATCCGACCACGGTGCTGAAGATCGCCCAGCGGGTCGTCGGGCAGGGAGCGGCTCGCGAGGGGGCGCTCGCCGCCGACGTCGGGCCGGACGACGCCCGCGCCCTGCTCGACGCCTGGCTCGACTCGATCGGGATCGAGCTGCGCGGGCGGGCGCTGCTCGACCGCCTCCAATCCGAGGAGTTCTCCCACGCCGAGCTATACCGGCGCGCCCGCCGCGTCCACGACCGGCGCCTGCGCGAGGCGATCGACGACGCGACGACGTCGGTGGCGGTGGGCGACCTGCACTCGGCCGTCCGCGGCGTCTTCGGAGCGCTGCTGCCGGCGATCCCCTACGCGCCGCCGACCGTCTTCCTCGGCGCCGAGAAGGCGAAGCTCGCCGGGCGCGCGGGCGAGCGCCCGCGGGTGGCGCTGATCGCCGACGGGATCGAGTCGATGCACGGCGTCACCCACACGATCGAGCAGATCCGCGAGCGCGGCGTGCCGGGCTTCGAGGTCGAGGTCGTCGGCACCGACGCCTGGGTCGACCGGCGCCTGCCCGCCGCCACCACGCTGCGCGTGCCCTTCTACGAGGGGATGACGCTCGGGGTCCCCGGCTTGCCCGACCTCGCCGAGACCCTGGCCGAGGGCCGCTACGACCTCGTCCACGTGACCGCGCCGGGCCCCGCCGGCGTCGCCGCCGCGCTGCTCGGACGCGTCTCCGGCACACCGCTGCTCGCCAGCTACCACACCGAGCTCGCCTCCTACGCCGGCCTGCGCAGCGGCGACGACGGCCTCGAGGCGGCCTCGGCCGCCGCCCTCGCCGCCTTCTACACGGCCCCGGCTCGCGTCCTCTCGCCGAGCCCGGCGGCCGACCGCTCGCTGCTCGCGCTCGGCGCCGAAGAGGCGCGGATCGGGCGCTGGGAGCGCGGTGTCGACAGCGAGCGCTTCGTCCCTGGCAAGCGCGATCCCGGCGCCCGCCCGGACGAGATCACGGTGCTCTACGCCGGCCGCCTCACCCGCGAGAAGGGCGTCGAGCTGCTCGCCGAGAGCTTTCTGCGCGCCCGCGCCGCCGAGCCGCGCCTGCGCCTGCTGCTCGCCGGCGGCGGCCCCGAGGAGGCCGAGCTGCGCGCCCGGCTCGGCGCGCACGCGACCTTTCTCGGCTGGCTCGAGGGCGAGGAGCTGGCCCGCGCCTACGCCGGCGCCGACCTCTTCCTCTTCTGCTCGCGCACCGACACCTACGGCCAGGTCGTGCTCGAGGCCGCCGCCAGCGGCCTGCCCGTCGTCGCCGTCGGCGAAGGCGGGCCGGCGGCCCTGATCGAGAACCGCCACACCGGCATCCTCTGCCGGCCCGACGCCGACCACCTGGCCGGCGCGGTGCTGCAGCTCGCCTCCTCGCCGCAGCTGCGGGCGCGCCTCGGCGCGGCCGCCGTCCGCCACGCCGCCGGCCGCTCCTGGGAGCGCGCCCTCGAGCAGCTGGCGGAGGGGTACCGGCGGACGCTCGCCGAGCGCGCCGCGGCCGGGCAAGCCGCGTCCCGGGCCGCCTGAGGCGCGGGGAGGGCCGCCGGTGCGCCAGTACGATTGGCCGATCGACGACCCGGCCCTCTACTTCAACCGCGAGCTCTCCTGGCTCGACTTCAACCAGCGCGTGCTCGAGCTGGCCGAGGACCCGAGCGTGCCGCTGCTGGAACGGGTCCGCTTCTGTGCGATCTACGCCTCCAACCTGGACGAGTTCTTCATGGTCCGCGTCGCCGGCCTCCTCGACCAGCTCGACGCCGGGATCGACGCGCGCGGCCCCGACGACCTCGCCCCGAGCGAGCAGATCGACGCGATCCAGGCGCGCGTGCTGGAGCTCGACGCCCGCCTGCACAGCTGCTTCAACGGCACCCTGCGCCCGGCGCTGGACGAGGAGGAGATCCGCATCGTCTCGCTGGAGACGGCGAGCGAGAGCGAGCGGCGCGAAATCGACGCGCGCTTCCACGAGCAGGTCTTCCCGGCGCTGACGCCGCTCGTCGTCGGCCTCGGCCGTCCCTTCCCCTACATCTCCAACCTCTCGCTCAGCCTCGGCGTGCTGCTGCGCGACCCGGACTCCGGCACCGAGATCATCGCCCGCGTCAAGGTGCCGAAGGAGCTGCTCGGCCGCTTCCTTCGGGTCGGCGAGCGGAACGAGGTCTTCGTGCCGCTGGAGGAGGCGATCGCCGCCAACCTCGGCGCGCTCTTCCCCGGCGCCGAGGTGATCGACCACGGCTATTTCCGCGTCACCCGCGACGCCGATTTCACGATCTCCGACGAGGCCGACGACCTGCTCCAAGCGGTGCAGGACGAGCTGCGCCGGCGCCGCTTCGGCGAGGTCGTGCGGCTCGAGATCGCCGCCGGGATGAACCCGAAGCTGCGCGCCCAGCTGATCGACGCGCTGCGGCTCGAAGACCGCGAGGTCTACGACGTCGACGGGTTGATCGACCTCGCCGACCTGAACGACGTGGCCGACGGCGCCGGGCGCCGCCCCGAGCTGCGCTTCGAGCCCTGGACGCCCGTCACCCAGGCGCGCCTGCAGGGCGAGGACGAGGAGCCGGTCGACATCTTCGCCGCGATCCGCCAGGGCGACGTCCTCGTCCACCATCCCTACGACTCCTTCGCCAGCTCGGTCGAGCGCTTCGTCGAGCAGGCGGTCGCCGATCCCGACGTGCTGGCGATCAAGCAGACGGTGTACCGGACGAGCGACGACTCGCCGCTGGTGCCGGCGCTGATCCGCGCCTCCGAACGCGGCAAGCAGGCGGTCTGCATGGTCGAGCTGAAAGCGCGCTTCGACGAGGAGGCCAACATCCACTGGGCGAAGTCGCTGGAGGAGGCGGGCGTCCACGTCGTCTACGGCATCCCGGGGCTGAAGACGCACGTCAAGGCGATCCTGGTCGCCCGCCGCGAGGGCGATCGGGTGCGCGAGTACGTCCACATCGGCACCGGCAACTACAACCCGACCACCGCCCGCCTCTACACCGACCTCGGCCTGTTCACCGCCGACCCCGGGATCGGCGCCGACGTCGCCGAGATGTTCAACTTCCTCACCGGCTACGGGCGGCCGGCCGAGTACCGCAAGGTGCTGGTCTCGCCGACGACGATGCGCGACACGATCCTCGGCGAAATCGCCGCGACGGTCGAGGCGCACCGCTCCGGGGAGGAGGCGCGGATCGCGCTGAAGATGAACGCCCTGGTCGACACGCGCTGCATCCAGGCGCTGTACGAGGCCTCGCGGGCGGGCGTGCGGGTCGACCTCAACGTGCGCGGCGTCTGCTGCCTGCGGCCGGGCGTGCCCGAGGTGTCCGAGAACATCCGGGTCGTCTCGATCGTCGGCCGCTTCCTCGAGCACTCGCGCATCTACGCCTTCCGCCGCGGCGCCGAGACGCGCGTGCTGACCGGCTCGGCCGACCTGATGCCGCGCAACCTCGACAGCCGGGTCGAGCTGGTCGCGCCGATCGAAGACGAGGGCCTGCGGGCCGAGCTGCTCGACGTGCTCGAGCGCTGCCTCGCCGACAACGCCAACGCCTGGGAGCTCGACGCCGACGGCGCCTGGACGCGGTTGACCCCGCCGCCGGGGGAGCGTCGCAGCGTGCAGGACGAGCTGCGCGAGCGCTACTCCGCGCTGACCGCGGAACAGCTCGTCGCGACGTCCGGCTGACACGTACTATTCCGCGATGGCGCGCCTCTCCTTCCTGCCCCGCGACAGCGCCTTCTTCGAGCTGTTCACCGAGGCCGGGCGCAACACGCTGGAGGCGGCGCGCCTGCTCGACCGGATGATGAACACCTGGCCCGACAGCGGCGACCTCGGGAGGGAGGTGCTGAAGGCCGAGCAGGAGGGCGACCGGATCACCCACGACATCGTCCAGCGGCTCAACTCGACCTTCGTCACGCCGATCGACCGCGACGACATCTACGGCCTGGCGACGCAGATCGACGACATCGTCGACTACACCGAGGAGGCGGCGGACTTCCTCGGCCTCTACCAGATCGAGGCGCCGATGGCGCAGGCCCAGGCGCTGACCAAGGTGCTGGTCGGCGCCTGCGAGCAGCTCGCCGCCGGGCTGGAGAACCTGCGCGGGTTCAGCGGCCTCGAGCGCTACTGGATCGAGATCCACCGGCTCGAGAACGAGGGCGACCGGATCTCCCGCGACGCGGTCGCCTCGCTCTTCTCCAACGGGATCGACCCGATGGTGGTGATTCGCTGGAAGGACATGTTCGCGGTGCTCGAGAACGCGATTGACGCGACCGAGACCGCCGCGCAAACCGTCGAGGGCATAGTCATAAAGAACGCATGACGGACCCAGACGCCGCCATGCTGCGTCCTCAGTCGGCCTCCTCGGGTCACGCACTTTCAGTGCGCTCCCCTCGTCGATCCTCCCTGCGTCCTTGCCTGGCGACGTCTGGGTCGCGTCATGTCTGACCTTATGATGGTGCTGGTCGTCGTCGCGGCGCTCTGCTTCGCCTTCAGCAACGGCTTCCACGACACCCTCGACCTGATCTCGACCGCTGTCTCGACCCGGGCGGTGGCGCCGCAGGTGGCGATCGCGGCGGCGGCGCTGCTCAACTTCGCCGGCGCCTTCGTCTCGGTCGCCGTCGCCGCGACGATCGCCCATGACGTCGTCGACGCGGGGGCGATCGCGCCGGTGGTCGTCTTCGCCGGGCTGCTCGGGGCGATCGCCTGGAACCTCGGCACCTGGCGCCGCGGCGTCCCGTCGAGCTCCTCGCACGCGCTGATCGGCGGGCTGCTCGGAGCCACGCTGGCGGCCGGTGGGCTCGACGCGATCCTCGGCGGGGGAGTGCTCGACAAGGTGCTGATCCCGGCGCTGCTGGCGCCGCTGGCGGCGTTCCTCGCCGCCCTGCTCGCGATCGCGCTGCTCTACCGGGTCTTCGGGCGGCGGCGGCCGGGGCCGGTCAGCCGCGGCTTCCGCCGCGCGCAGCTGCTCTCCGCCGGCCTGCTGGCGCTCGCCCACGGAGCCAACGACGCGCAGAAGGCGATGGGGGTGATCGCGCTCGCCCTGATCGCGAACGGCAGCCTCGGCGCCGCGGCCGACCCGCCGCTCTGGGCGGTCGCGGGCGCCGCCGCGGCGATCGCGCTCGGCACCTGGGCCGGCGGCCTGCGGATGCTGCGCGGCGGCGGCGCGCGGGTGATCGAGATGGACGCCGCGCAGGGCTTCTCGGCGCAGGGCGCCGGCGCGGCGGCGATCCTCGTCGCGACCTTTCTCGGCTTCCCGATCTCCTCCACGCACGCGATCAGCGGCGGCGTGCTCGGCGCCGGCGCGGCGAAGCGGGTCTCGGCCGCCCGCTGGGGGGTGGCGGGAAACATCGTCGCCGCCTGGCTGCTGACCCTGCCGGCGGCGGCGGCGATCGGCGCGCTCGCCTACGGAGTCGCTTGGCTTCTCGGCGCCGGGGCGTAAGCTCCCTGGAGGTGCTCATGGTGCGCAACCTGCGGAATGTCGCGATCGTGATGCTGCTGGCCCTGGCGCTGGCCTTCGCCCCGCACGGCGGCAACGTCGCCGACGCGATCCTCACCGCGATCGCGATGGGCTTCCTCGCCGGCATCGCCTGGACCCTGTTCGCGCTCGGCCGGCGGAACCAGCTGGCCCTGGCGACGCTCGGCGACGGCCGCCGGGCAGTCCTCTACGGCGCGCTCGGGCTGATCGCCCTGCTGGTCGCCGGCAGCGACGAGATGTTCGCCAGCGGCGGCGGCACGCTCGCCTGGATCCTCCTGCTCGGCGCCTCCGTCGGCGCCATCTGGAAGGATCTGGACCGAGGCGAATACGTACTGATCCGGCGCTGATCCGTCACAGATCTTTTTCATTGAGCGCGCCACGCGCGCGTAGCGGCCTGCCACAGTTCGCGCCGTGCCGTCCCAGGTCGCCAGCAGCGCTCGTAGGGAGGAGGGGACCGCCTCGGTCGAGCTGATCGGGGTGGTCCCGTTCCTGCTGCTGGCGATCCTGGTGGCGGCACAGATCGGCGTCGCCGGCTACGCGCTGTGGTCGGCGGGGACCGCGGCGCGCGCCGGCGCGCGGGCGTCGCTGGTCGGCGGCGACGCGGCGAAGGCGGCGAAGCGGGCGCTGCCGGGCGCGCTGCGCGACGGCGCCGAGGTGAGCGACGACGACTCGGTCTCGGTCCGCGTCCCGGTCCCGGGCCTGCTGCCGTGGCTGCCGCGCGTGACGGTCGGCGCGAAGGCGGCGCTGGAGTCGGGCGATGGGTAGGGAGGACGGGCAATCCACGGTGGAGCTCGTGGCCGCGCTGCCGGCGCTGCTGCTGGCTGCCCTGGTCGCTCTCCAGCTGCTCGCCGCGGGCTACGCGATGACGCTCGCCGACGGGGCGGCGGAGGCGGGGGCGCTGGCGCTCGCGGCGGGGAAGCCGGCGGCCGAGGCGGCGCGCGACGCGGTGCCCGGCTGGGCCAAGGGCGACGTCCACGTCGCGGTCCAGGGCGGCCGGGTCACCGTCCACGTCCGCCCCCTCTCGCCGATCCCGTCCCTCTCCCACCGCCTCGCGGTCACCTCCTCCGCCCAGGCGAGGCCCAAGTGAGCTTCCGGTGCGCCTTTTACGGCCTATGACCACAAAAAGCGCACCGGAAGGGGTCGGGATCAGCCCGGTCGTGCTGGTTACGCATGTCGGCGCCGCCGGCGGGTCGCGGGCCGCCGCCGCGGCGCTCGCCTGCGCCGCCTCGGAGTCCGACCGGGCGGCGCTGCTGGTCGACCTCGGGGAGGGGAGGGCGCCGCGCGCGACCCTCGTCGCCACCGCGGGCGCCCGCGCCCTGGAGGAGCGGCTGGTCGCCCACCTGCCGGACGCCGACGTCGCCTCGCGCGGGCGGATCTGCCAGCTGCGGCTGGCGCCCGGCCCGGCCGGGCTCGAGGCCCTCGCCGCCGCCCTGCCGCTCGCCCGCGAGTCGGCCGCGGTCGTCCACCTGCCGCCGCCGCTCCTGCGCCCGCTGCTCGGCGAGCCCCGTGTGCGGCCGACCGGCGCCGTGCTGCGCGCCGACCTCGCAGCGGATCGCGCCCTGGCCGCGCTCGCCGCCCGCGACCTGATCGACCGCGGCCTCCGCGTCGCCGTGCTCAAGCGGCCGCTGGGATGGCTGGCGGAGCGCGCCGCCCTGCTCGGCGCGCTGGCGGAGCCGCCCTCCGTAATTCGCCGCGCCGGCACTGTCGTCAACCACTGATGACGCGCGAGGCGCGCGGTTCTACGTTGACCGGGATGGAGGGACTGAGGCCGACGTTCGAGGTGCGCATCCATGGCCGCGGCGGCCAGGGCGTGGTGACCGCCGCCGAGCTGCTCTCGGTCGCCGCCTTCGACGAGGGCCTGCACGCGCAGGCCTTCCCCAGCTTCGGCTCCGAGCGCACCGGCGCCCCTGTCGTCTCCTTCTGCCGCTTCGGCGACTCGCCGATCCGCACGCGCGAGCCGATCGCCGAGCCCGACGCGCTGATCGTCCAGGACCCGACCCTGCTCCACCAGGTCGACCTCTTCGCCGGCCTGCGGCCGCGGCGGCTACGTGCTGATCAACAGCAGCCGCGGCTTCGAGGAGCTCGGCCTCGCCGAGCTGGCGGAGCGTTTCCAGCCCGAGCGGCTGCTCAGCGTGCCGGCGACCGCGCTGGCGCGCGAGCACCTCGGCCGGCCGCTGCCCAACGCGGCGCTGCTCGGCGGCTTCGCCGCGCTGACCGGGGCGCTGCGGCTCAGCTCGGTGATCGCGGCGATCCGCGAGCGCTTCCACGGCTCGGCCGGCGAGCGCAACGCCGCCGCCGCCGCGGCTTGCTTTCACCACGTCGAGCACGAGTTCGCCGGAGCCGTCGGTGCTTAGGCAGCTGGAGGGCTCGGCCGCGGTCGCCGAGACCGTGGCGCTCTGCCGTCCCGAGGTCGTCTGCGCCTACCCGATCTCCCCCCAGACGCACATCGTCGAGGGCCTCTCCGACCTGGTCCGCGAGGGCAGCCTCGGCAGCTGCGAGTACGTCACGGTCGAGTCCGAGTTCGCCGCGATCTCGGTCTGCATCGGCGCCTCGGCCGACCGGCGCCCGCGCCTACACCGCGACCGCCAGCCAGGGGCTGCTCTACATGGCCGAGGCCCTCTACAACGCCTCCGGCCTCGGCCTGCCGATCGTGATGACCGTCGCCAACCGGGCGATCGGCGCGCCGATCAACATCTGGAACGACCACAGCGACGCGATGTCGCAGCGCGACTGCGGCTGGATCCAGCTCTACGCCGAGGACAACCAGGAGGCCGCCGACCTGCACGTGCAGGCGTTTCGGATCGCCGAGCGGCTCTCGCTGCCGGTGATGGTCTGCATGGACGGCTTCGTCCTCACCCACGCCTACGAGCGGGTCGACGTGCCCGCCGCCGAGCAGGTCGACGCCTTCCTGCCGCCCTTCGAGCCGCGCCAGGTGCTCGACCCCGCCGAGCCGGTGACGATCGGCGCGATGGTCGGGCCGGAGGCCTTCGCCGAGGTCAAGTACCTCGCCCACGCCAAGCAGATGCAGGCGCTCGACGCGATCCCCGAGGTCGCGGCGGACTTCGAGCAGGTCTTCGGGCGCCCCTCGGGCGGCCTCCTGCGCGGCTACCGGACCGAGGACGCGGAGACGATCGTCGTCGCCCTCGGCTCGGTGCTGGGCACGATCGAGGACACGGTCGACGAGCTGCGCGAGGGGGGCGTCAAGATCGGCGCCCTGGCGATCAAGTCGTTCCGGCCGTTCCCGCTGGAAGAGGTGCGGGTCGCGCTCGCCGGCGCCAAGCGGGTCGTCGTGCTGGAGAAGGCGCTGGCGGTGGGGATCGGCGGCATCGTCTCGGCCAACGTCCGCATGGCCCTCTCCGGGATCGACCTGCACGGCTACACGGTCGTCGCCGGGCTCGGCGGCCGGCCGATCACCAGGCGCTCGCTGCGCGGCGCTGTTCGAGCGGGCGATCGAGGACCGGCTCGAGCCGCTCACCTTCCTCGACCTCGACCGCGAGCGGGTCGAGGCGGAGCTGGAGCGGATGGCCGCCGGCGGGCGCAGCGGCCCGCACGCCGAGAACATCCTGCGCGAATCGGGCATCGTCGCCGCGAGGTCGCACTGATGGCGGCCGCGGACGGGCAGCGTGTGCGCTTCTACCAGGTGGGCAGCTTCGCCGCCGGCAACCGCCTGCTCGACCCCGAGCAGCGCACCGTGCAGGCGCGCATGGACCGCTCCAACACGCTCACCTCGGGCCATCGCGCCTGCCAGGGCTGCGGCGAGGCGCTCGGCGCCCGCTACGCGCTCGACGCGGCGATGCGGGCGACCGGCGGCAAGCTGATCGCCGCCAACGCGACCGGCTGCCTCGAGGTCTTCTCGACCCCCTTTCCCGAGTCCTCCTGGCAGCTGCCCTGGATCCACTCGCTGTTCGGCAACGCGCCGGCGGTCGCCAGCGGCGTCGCCGCGGCGCTGCGGGCGAAGGGGCGCGAGGACGTGCGCGTCGTCGGCCAGGGCGGCGACGGCGGCACCGTCGACATCGGCTTCGGCTGCCTCTCCGGGATGTTCGAGCGAAACGACGACGTGCTCTACGTCTGCTACGACAACGAGGCCTACATGAACACCGGCGTGCAGCGCTCCGGCGCCACGCCGCCCGCCGCGCGCACAGCGAACACCAAGCCGATCGGCCGCGACCATCCCGGCAACCGGTTCGGCCAGGGCAAGGACCTGCCGCGGATCGCGATGGCCCACGGCATCCCCTACGTCGCCACCGCGACGGTCGCCGACCTGCACGACCTCGAGCGCAAGGTCGAGCGGGCGATGGAGCTGCGCGGCGCCCGCTACGTCCACGTCTTCGTCCCCTGCCCGCTCGGCTGGGGGGCGGACGCGGCCGACACGATCAAGCTGGCGCGCCTGGTCGTCGAGAGCGGCCTCTTCCCGGTCTTCGAGGCCGAGCGACGGCGAGGTCGTCGGGGTCTCGAAGATCCGCCGCCGGGTCCCGGTCGAGGAGTACCTGAAGCCGCAGCGGCGCTACGCCCACCTGTTCGGCGACCCGCCGCGCACCGACGTGATCGAGCGGCTGCAGGCGATCGCCGACGCCAACATCGCCCGCTACGGGCTGCTCGACGGAGACGCGGCGTGATGAACGGCAAGCCCTACGCGATCACGCTCGACGTCGGCTCCAGCCTCGCCAACAAGACCGGCAGCTGGCGCACCGAGCGCGCCGTCTACGTCGACCGCCTGCCGCCCTGCAACGACGCCTGCCCGGCCGGCGAGGACATCCAGGCCTGGCTGTACGAGGCGGAGGAGGGAGAGGTGGGCTACGAGCGCGCCTGGCGCAAGCTCGTCGAGGAGAACCCGTTCCCGGCGATCATGGGGCGCGTCTGCTACCACCCCTGCGAGACCGCCTGCAACCGGGCGCAGCTCGACGAGGCCGTGGGCATCCACTCGGTCGAGCGCTTCCTCGGCGACGAGGGGATCCGCCAGGGCTGGCGGATCGAGCCCGGCGCCTCGCCGAGCGGCAGGCGGGTGCTGGTGATCGGCGCCGGCCCCTCCGGGCTCTCGGCCGCCTACCACCTGACCCGCATGGGCCACGCGGTGACGATCCGCGAGGCCGGCTCGCTGGCCGGCGGGATGATGCGCTTCGGCATCCCGCAGTATCGCCTGCCGCGCGACGTGCTCGAGGCCGAGGTCCGGCGCATCCTCGACCTCGGGATCGAGCTGGAGCTGAACACGACGGTCGACAACGCCCTCGAGGCGATGCGCGAGGGCGGCTTCGACGCCGCCTTCCTCGCGGTCGGGGCCCACATCGGCCGCCGCGCCTACGTGCCGGCCGGCGAGGCCGAGCGGATCGTCGACGCGGTCTCGCTGCTGGAGAGCATGGAGGGCGAGGAGCGTCCCCAGCTTGGGCGCCGCGTCGCGATCTACGGCGGCGGCGACACGGCGATGGACGCGGCGCGGACGGCGAAGCGGCTCGGCGCGACCGACGCGGTCGTCGTCTACCGGCGCACGCGCGAGCGCATGCCGGCGCACGACTTCGAGGTCGAGGAGGCGGCCGAGGAGGGGGTCGAGATGCGCTGGCTCTCGACCGTCAAGCACTTCGAGGGCGGCAGGCTGGCGCTCGAGCGGATGCAGCTCGACGAGTCCGGCTTCCCGCAGCCGACCGGCGAGGTCGAGGAGCTCGAGGCCGACTCGCTGGTTCTGGCGCTGGGCCAGGAAGCCGACCTCTCGCTGCTCGACGGGGTGCCGGGGATCGAGGTGGAGGACGGCGTAGTCCAGGTCGGGCCGAACATGATGACCGGCTGCGACGGGATCTTCGCCGGCGGCGACATGGTCCCGGCCGAGCGCACGGTGACGGTCGGCGTCGGCCACGGCAAGCGGGCGGCGCGCAACATCGACCGCTGGTTGCGCGGCGAGGCCTACGAGCCCGGGCCGCGCCACGAGCTGGCCTCCTTCGAGAGCCTCAACACCTGGTACTACTCGGACGCGCCGCGCACCGTGCAGCCGCAGCTCGAGGCGGCGCGGCGGGCCTCCAGCTTCGACGAGGTGGTCGCCGGGCTCGACGAGGAGAGCGCCGTCTTCGAGGCGCGCCGCTGCCTCTCCTGCGGCAACTGCTTCTCCTGCGACAACTGCTACGGCGTCTGCCCCGACAACGCCGTGATCAAGCTCGGCGAGCCGGGCGAGCGCTACGAGATCGACCTCGACTTCTGCAAGGGCTGCGGCCTCTGCGTAGCGGAGTGCCCCTGCGGGGCCATCGAGATGGTCCCCGAGGAGATCTAGCGCGAGCGCTTTGCGACCAGCAGGGTCGCCCGCCCACGGCGAACCGTCTGCCCGCCGGCCGGGGTCACCTGCAGTCGCAGCTTCGCCCTGGCGCGGCGCCGCCTGGCCAGCAGGCGCTTGCCCGCCTTGTCGAGGCGCAGGGTCAGCACCCCCTTGCGGCCCTTGACCAGGCCGCCGCCGCGACCGACCGTCTTCTCCCGCCCGCGCTTCGTCTTCCCCCGCTTGGCGACCAGCCAGACGCGCCCGCAGGGGCCGGAACATGCGAGCCGACCGACCCGCGCGCGGCCGCGCTTCACGAACGCCTTCTTGAACAGCTTCACATGGACCCCGATCGCGCTCTTCGGGGTCGAGGCCGTCGCTCCCCCTGCCGCTCCGCCCGCCGCCGGCCGCGGGGACGGCGGCGCGGCCGCGCCGCAGTTCGAGTTGCCTCCCGTTTCCGGTTGGGCGTCGCCTTCGTCGGGTTGGATGGTCAGCCTCAGCTTCGCCACCGGCTGGGAGCCGCTCCTCGCTTCCGATTTGACCACCGGCACGGTGACCCGCTTTGACGCATCGCTGTAGGGGTTGCCGTAGGAGTCGGAGTACTGGTTGATCACCGCCGCGTACTGCTCGCAGGTCGGGAACGAGGAGAGCGCGGGGCGGGCGTCGCCGAAGGCGGGTTCGTCGAAGTGCGGGCACCAGTCCCAGAGTTCGGGGTGGGTGGAGGGGGTCGGACAGAACGCGATCGCGTCGTTGCCGTACTTGCCGCCCCACAGGCCGGTGCTGAAGCCGGCGAGCAGGTCGCGGCGCATCGCCGAGAGGAAGTCGTTGGCTTCGGTGCCGCCGCCGTCGTAGATGTCGTCGATCAATTCCGGCCCGTTGACGTAGACGGTCGAGGGGGGCGGGCTCGGCAGCACGGCCGGAATCGACTTGGTGCTTCCTTCGAGCGTGATCGAGCCGTCTGCGGCGAAGACGCCGCTGTAGACGCTGGTGATTTCTTCGCCCGTCTTGAAGAAGTCCGAGTGCAGAGTGATCCTCTGTCCGGCCATCGAGCGGACGTAGTCGCCGAGGTCCGGGTAGACGCTCGATTTGTTCGGCGAGAGCACGCGGACGATCCCTTCCCCGTTGCGGATCGTCGCCTGCGGCCCGCCGGGAATCGCCTGTAGCGCGTCGAAGATCGTGTTCGAGTTGGCGGCGCCGAGGCCTTCGAGGTGACCGCCCGATTCGTTGTAGGTGTCGAGCCTCATCCCGATGCCGAACTGATCGACCGCCGTGAGGTTGACCACGTCGGCGTCCACCGGGTGGTAGTTGAGCTCGACCCAGTCATAGCGCGTCGGCGAGGTGACCGGATCGACCGAGTTTTCGACCCCGGCGCGGTAGGAGACGTAGATCCTCCCGCTGACGATCTTGTTGATCTTCAGCGGGTGTTTGGAGATCTCTTCCGCCGTCTGCGGAACGTCGTCAGCCGCGTTTTCGACGTCGAATTCGGAGCCGGCGACGGTGACGTAGACCTGACTGTCCGGAATCCCGCTCTGATTGTCGATTTCGAGCTGCAGCGCCGCCGTCGACAACGGCGGCAGCAACAGGCCGAGCAGCATCGCGGAGAGCCATGCGAGGACGAGGCGCTTGCAGGACACGCCCCTGTATCGACTGGGGGAGGCGCCACCTTTAGATCCCTTCGGGGGACATTTGACGCAGAGTCGTCGCCGAACTTCTCGGTTGAGCGCGCCACGCGCGCGCCGCGGCCGGCCAGGGTCGCTGCATGGAAGCTCGCAGGGAGGACGGTCAGGCGCTGCTGCTGGCGCTCGGCGGCGTCTTCGTGCTGCTCGTCGCGGCGCTGGCGCTGGTCGCGATCGCGGGGGCGATCACCGGCAAGGGGCGGGTACAGCGGGCGGCGGACCTGGCGGCGATCTCGGCGGCGCGCTCGATGCGCGACGACCTGCCGCGCCTGCTGGCGCCGCCGACGCTGCCCAACGGGGTGCCCAACCCGATGCACATGGAGAAAATCGTCTACCTGGCACGGGCGCGGGCCGCGGCGACCGACGTCGCGCGGGGCAACGGCGTCGCGCCGGCGCGGCTGGACGTCTCCTTCCCCGACGCGATCTCGTTCGCGCCGGTGCGGGCGAAGGCCGTCGTCAGGGCAAGCGTCGACTCGCAGCGCGTCGAAGCCTCGGCGGTCGCCGAAGCCGCCGCGCCGGCGATCTCAACCGGCGGCGGCGCGATGCCGGCGACGGCGAGCGGCGGCGGCTACAGCGGCCCGCTCGTCTACCGCGACGGCCACGGCATGCGCCCCGACGTCGCCGCCGCCTTCGACGAGATGGCCGCGGCCGCTTCCCACGCCGGCATCACCCTCGTCGTCAACTCGGGCTTCCGCTCCGACGCCGAACAGGCGGCGCTCTACGCCGAAAAACCCGACCCGCAGTGGGTCGCCCCGCCCGGCCGCTCGCTGCACCGCTGCGCGACCGAGCTCGACCTCGGCCCCGATTCGGCCGACGGGTGGCTGGCGGCCAACGCCGGCCGCTTCGGCTTCCTCCAGCGCTACAGCTGGGAGCCCTGGCATTACGGCTACACCAAGGGCCCGCCGCCCTGCTCGGCGGCGGGCGACGCGGTCGGCGCGGGCGGGTCGGGCGGGGGAGACGGCGCGATGGCCGGCGTGCCCGGCCTGCCCTCCTTCGTCCCGCCGCGCTTCCGCGCCCCGCTCGAACGCGCGGCGGGGCGCTGGAACGTCACCGCCGCGCTGCTCGCCGCCCAGCTGATGGCCGAGTCGAACTTCAACCCCTTCGCCGTCTCGCCGGCCGGTGCGCAGGGGATCGCCCAGTTCATCCCCTCGACCGCCGCCTCCTATGGCCTGAAGAACCCCTTCGACCCGATCGAAGCGATGGAAGCCCAGGCCCACCTGATGTCGGACCTGATCCGCCAATTCGGCTCCCCCCAGCTCGCCCTCGCCGCCTACAACGCCGGCCCCGGCGCGGTCGAAGCCTGCCACTGCGTCCCCTCGATCCCCGAGACGACCGCCTACGTAAGCCGCATCCTCGCCCTGCTCGGCGGCGCCGGCGCCCTCGCTCTGCCGGCCTTCGAAGTGCGGCTGGTGGCGTAGGTGAGCGTTGCCGATTGTGTCTGTATCACACGTGATACATTCAGATGGAGATGACCGACGTGAGCATCCGCGACCTTCGCAACCAGGGCGGCGAGATCGTCGATCGAGCCGCGCGTGGCGAGCAGATCACGATTACCAGGTCTGGGAGGCCCGTGGCCGAGCTGCGGCCCCTGCGCCAGGGGCTCTCCGCGGAGGCGCTGCTGAGCCGCTGGCGCCGCCTGCCGAGCGTCGACCCGGAGGGCCTGCGAGCCGACCTCGACC
Source organism: uncultured Solirubrobacterales bacterium (assembly GCA_963805475.1). Lineage (GTDB taxonomy): Bacteria > Actinomycetota > Thermoleophilia > Solirubrobacterales > 70-9 > VRUE01. Next base: position 68,790 of record CAWDUO010000002.1, read on the forward strand.
GGCTGATCGACTCGAGCTTGTGAGCGAGGGCGCACCGCGTCCGAGCCGCGGCCTCCTCGACACCTCGACGGTCATCTCCCTCCAGCGGCTGAAGGACGCCGCCGCGCTGCCGGCCGAGCCCTCGATCGCGGCCGTGACCCTCGCCGAGCTGGCGGTCGGCCCGCTCGTGGCCGCCGACGAGGATGAGCGCGCCAGGCGCCAGGCCCATCTCCAAGAGGCCGAGGCGGACTTCGACCCCCTGCCCTTCGACGCAGGCGCCGCGCGGGCATTCGCGGGGGTTGCCGCCTCGCTGCGGCGCAGCGGCCGCAAGACGGCCGCGCGCGCCTACGACGCGATGATCGCCGCCACCGCTCTGGCCAACGGCCTGCCTCTCTACACGTGCAATCCGGACGACTTCGAGGGGATCGACGACCTCGAAGTCGTCGCCTTGTCCCTGTCCGATTGACCCGTCCGACCGCTCTTCCGCGCCGCGTTTTAGACTCTCGCTCGATGACAGCCGTCGAGGTGCGGGGAGTTGAGGGGATGGAGGCGCTGGTCGGCGAGGAGATCGGGCCGAGCGGGTGGCGCACGGTCACCCAGGCCGACATCGACGCCTTCGCCGAGCTCTCCGGCGACGACCAGTGGATCCACGTCGACGTCGAGCGGGCGAAGAGCGAGAGCCCGTTCGGGACGACGATCGCCCACGGCAACCTGACGCTCTCGCTGGTCGACGGCTTCCGCAAAGAGCTGATCTCCTCGAGCGGCTTCGCCCTCGGCGTCAACTACGGCTGGAACAAGATCCGCTTCCCGGCGCCCGTCCCCGTCGACTCCAGGGTCCGCGGCCGCGCCGAGGTCGTCTCGGTCGAGGAGAAGGGCGGCGGCTGGTACGAGGTGGTGACTCGCTTCACGCTCGAGGTCGAGGGCAGCGAGAAGCCCTGCTTCGTCGGGGACTCCGTCACCCGCGTGATGGCGTCGGCCTGAGCTGCCGCGGCTCTAGCGTCCCTCGAACACCGGGGTCTCGCCGCTGAAGAAGGCGATCGCGCCTTCGCGCAGGTCCTCGGTGGCCATGCTGTCGGCGATCCCGTGGCGCTCCAGCTGGAGGTGCTCGGTGATCCCGTTCTCGATGCTGACGCCGCAGAGGCGTTTCGCCATCTTCACGTAGTGCGGCGCCATCTTCGCCAGCTTCTCCGCCTTGGCGCGCGCCGCCTCGATCAGCTCCTCCGGCGCGACCACCGCGGAGACCAGGCCCTCCTCGAGCGCGTCCGCCGCCGTCATGTTCGGGTCCTCGAGCAGGATTTCCAGCGCCCGGCTCGGCCCGACGATGCGCGGTAGGAAGTAGGTCATGCCGCCGTCCGGCGAGGCGCCGATCCGCCCGTAGGCGCAGGCGAGGAACGCCTTCTCCGAGATGATCCGGAAGTCGCAGGCGAGGGCGAGCGAGAAGCCGGCGCCGGCCGCCGCGCCGTTGAGCGCGCAGACCACCGGGTAGGGGATCCGCCGCAGGTCGACGATCGCCGTGTGAAGCGCCTCGGCGCCGCGGCGCACCTGCGCCGGCAGGTCGACCGAGTCGTCTTCGACTCCGGCCTTGAACGTGTTGACGTCGCCGCCGGAGCAGAAGGCCGGTCCGGCGCCGGTGACGATCAGCCCGCGCAGCGGCGCCTCGTCGGCGAGCCAGGCGAACGCGGTCCCGAGCTCGAGGATCATCTCCGGGCTCATCGCGTTGAAGCTCTCGGGGCGGTCGAGGGTCAGCGTCCCGATCTCGCCGTCGACCTCGATCCGCATCGTGCTCAGCTCGGGCGGGTTCATCGCGCCCGCAGCCTACCCTTTATCGCGTGCGTGACAGGATCAGCGAGCTGCCCGATTCCCCCGGCGTCTACCTCTTCTACGGCGCCGGCGAGGAGCTGCTCTACGTCGGCAAGGCGATCTCGATCCGCAAGCGCGTCGCCTCGCACTTCAGCGGCGGAGAGCCGCGTCTCACCTCGCGCGTCGAGCGGATCGACTTCCTCGTCACCTCGAACGAGGCCGAGGCGCTGCTCGCCGAGCAGAGCTTCATCAAGCGCCACCGGCCGCGCTTCAACATCCGCCTGCGCGACGACAAGTCCTACCCCTACGTCTGCGTCAGCCTCGACGAGGACTACCCGCGCGTCTACTTCACGCGTGAGAAGCACCGCGCCGGCCGCGCCTACTTCGGCCCCTTCTCCAGCGCCAAGCGGGTGCGCGAGACGCTCGACCTGCTCGGCAAGCTGTTCCAGTTCCGCACCTGCGAGGGGGCGGAGCCGGGCCGCCGCTCCGGCAGCCCCTGCCTCGACTACTACATCAAGCGCTGCGGGGCGCCCTGCGTCGGCTACGTCAGCAAGGAGGAGTACCGGCGCAACGTCGAGGCGATCGTCGACTTCCTCTCCGGCCGCTACCGCCGGGTCGAGGCCGAGGAGCGGGCGAAGATGGAGGAGGCGGCCGCGGCGCGCGAGTTCGAGCGCGCCGCGATCCACCGCGACCGCCTCAGGGCGATCGAGTCGCTGTTCGAGCGCCAGCGGGTCGCCGGCGGCTCGGTCGGCACCGCCGACCTGATCGGCGTCGCCGCGGAGGGCCCCGACGCCAACGCCCAGGTCTTCCAGGTGCGCGACGGCATCCTCGCCGAGCGGCAGAGCTTCTACCTCGACAACCAGGCCGAGCGCGAGGTCGCCGAGGTCGCCGAGGAGTTCATCGGCCAGTACTACTCGGCGGCGCCGGCGATGCCGCGGACGATCGTCGTCGGCCCCTACCTGCGCGAGCGCGCCGGGCTGCTGGCGGCGGCGCTGAGCGAGCGGCGCGGCGCGCCGGTCGAGGTGCGGGTCGCCGAGCGCGGCGACAAGCGCCGCCTGCGCGAGCTGGCCGAGCGCAACGCCCGCCTCGCCCTCGACCAGGACCGGTTGCGGCGCGAGCACCGCCGCCAGCGCCGCGTCGACTCGCTCGCCGACCTGCGCGAGGCGCTCGACATGGAGGAGCTGCCGGTGCGGATCGAGGGGTACGACATCTCCAACCTCGGCGGCGAGCACACCGTCGCCTCGATGGTCGTCTTCGCGGGCGGCGCGACGAAGAAGTCGGATTACAGGCGATTTAAGATCAAATTCCGCCCGAAACAGGACGACTTTGCGGCGATCGAAGAGGTGCTCAGTCGCCGGGTCGCTCGCTACCTTGAGCAGATCGACTTTTCCCCGCACGACGGCAAGCGCGACGAGAGCTTTTCCGCGTTGCCTTCCTTGGTGATGGTTGATGGGGGCAAAGGTCAGTTGAATGCCGCGATGCGCGCCCTCGGCCCGTTCGTCGAGCGCGGGGTCACGGTCGTCTCGCTGGCCAAGCGCGAGGAGGAGGTCTTCGTCCCCGGCCGCCCGAGCCCGATCGAGCTCGACCCGGCCTCGGAGGCCTCGCAGCTGCTCCAGCGGGTGCGCGACGAGGCCCACCGCTTCGCGATCGAGCACCATCGCGGCCGCCGCGACCGGGCGATGACCGGCTCGGTGCTCGACGAGCTGAGGGGCGTCGGCCCGGCCCGCAAGCGCGCCTTCCTCAAGCACTTCGGCACGCCGGAGCGCTTCCTAGCCGCGACCCGCGAGGAGCTCGAGGCCGTCCCCGGCGTGCCCGGCAAGCTGGCGCGCGAGATCCACGAGCAGCTGCACAGGACCGGCGCCTGATGCCGCAGGGCGTCGACCTCGTGCTGATCACCGGCCACTCCGGCGCCGGCAAGTCGGAGGCGATCGCCGCCTTCGAGGACGGCGGCTACTTCTGCGTCGACAACCTGCCGCCGCGGATGATCGGCGGCCTCGGCGAGCTGTTCCGCCACGAGGGCAGCGGGGTCGAGCGCGCCGCGGTCGTCTCCGACGTGCGCGGCGGCGAGTACTTCGAGGACCTGATCCAGGTGATCGACGAGCTGACCCGCGACGGCCTGAAGCCGAAGCTGCTCTTCCTCGAGGCCGACGAGGAGACGCTGCTCGACCGCTACAAGGAGACGCGGCGGCGCCACCCGCTCGCTCCCGAGGGGCGGATCGTCGACGGGATCCGCGCCGAGCGCGAGCTCTTGGCGCCGCTGCGCGCCCGCGCCGACGTGGTCATGGACACCAGCGGCTCGACCGGCGGCCAGCTGCGCCGCCGCATCGCCGAGGAGATGCTCGACGGCCACGAGGGCGGCAAGCTGGCGCTCACCCTGCTCACCTTCGGCTTCAAGAACGGGCCGCCGCGCGACGCCGACCTGACCCTCGACGTGCGCTTCCTGCCCAACCCCCACTACGTCGACGAGCTGCGCCCGCAGACCGGCCTCGACGAGGAGGTGCGCGCCTACGTCGAGTCGGGGACGCTGGCGGGCGAGTTCTACGGCCGCCTGCTGCCGCTGCTCGAGTTCCTCGTCCCCGCCTACGTGGCAGAGGGCAAGAGCCACCTGACGATCGCGATCGGCTGCACCGGCGGCCGCCACCGCTCGGTCACCGTCGCCGACCGCATCCGCCGCTCGCTCGACGGGCGCGACGGTGTCGTGGTGCGGGTCAAGCACCGCGATCTCGAGTCATAGACTGCATCGGCTTTGTCCGACCCTGTCATCTCGATCCGCGGCCTGCGCAAGAGCTACGGCGACGCCGAGGCGGTGCGCGGCATCGACCTCGAGGTCGAGCGCGGCGAGGTCTTCGCCTTCCTCGGCCCCAACGGCGCCGGCAAGACGACGACGGTCGAGATCCTCGAGGGGTATCGCAAGCGCAGCGGCGGCGAGGTCACGGTGCTGGGCGAGGACCCCGAGCACGCCGGCCGGCGCTGGCGCGAGCGGATCGGGATCGTCCTGCAGAGCTGCCGCCTCGACCCCTACCTGACGGTGCGGGAGTCCCTCGCCCTCTACGCCGGCTACTACGCGGCGCCGCGGCCGATCGAGGAGACGATCGAGCTGGTCGGCCTGACCGAGAAGGCGGACGCCCGGGCCAGCTCGCTCTCCGGTGGCCAGCAGCGCCGCCTCGACGTCGGCATGGCGCTGATCGGCGACCCCGATCTGCTCTTCCTCGACGAGCCGACGACCGGCTTCGACCCCTCGGCGCGGCGCCAGGCCTGGGAGACGATCGCCGGCCTGCGCGAGCTCGGCAAGACCGTCTTCCTCACCACCCACTACATGGACGAGGCGCAGCGGCTCGCCGACCGGGTGACGATCATCTCCCGCGGCGAGATCGTCGCCCGCGGCACGCCCGAGGACCTCGGCGAGCGCGAGAGCCGCCCGGCGCGGATCAGCTACCGCGAGGACGGCCGCGAGGTCGCGCTGGAGACGACGACCCCGGTGAAGACGCTGAACGAGCTGACCGGGCGGGCGCTGGCGGAGGGTCGCGACCTCGAGGGGCTCGAGGTCGCCCGTCCCAGCCTCGAGGACGTCTATCTGGAGCTGACGAACCAGTCATGACCGGCATGAGCTTGGTCCTGCACCAGTTCCGCTACGACCAGAAGGCCTTCTGGCGCAACCCGGCCTCGGTCTTCTTCACAGTCGGCTTCCCGGTGATCCTGCTGCTGATCTTCGCCACCGTGTTCGGCAACCAGACCGTGAACGTGCGCGGCGGGATCAAGACGACGACCTACTACGTGCCCGCGATCATCACCCTCTCGGTGATCTCGGCGACGATGCAGTCGCTGGCGATGTCGCTGGTGATCGCGCGCGAGGACGGGCGGCTGAAGCGCGGGCGCGGCACGCCGATGCCGCCCTGGGTCTTCATCGCCGGGCGGATCGGCAACTCGATCGTCGTCGCCCTGCTGATGCTGGCGCTGATCGCGGCGATCGGCGACCTGCTCTACGGGGTCGGCTTTCCCTGGAGCCGCCTGCCGGCGATCCTGCTCTCGCTCGTCGTCGGCGCGGCCGCCTTCTGCTGCCTCGGCATCGCCCTCACCGCGGCGATCCCCTCCCAGGACGCCGCCGCGCCGATCGTCAACGCGCTGCTCCTGCCGCTCTACTTCCTCTCCGGCGTCTTCATCCCCGACGACCAGCTGCCCAGCGGCGTCATCCACTTCGCCGACGCCTTCCCGATCCGCCACTTCTTCGAGGCCTTCTTCGACGCCTACGTGCCCGGCGGCGCCAGCGTCTCCTGGGACAACCTCGCCGTGGTCGCGATCTGGGGGGCCGTCGGCGCCTTCCTCGCGGCCAGGTACTTCCGCTGGGTACCGCGCAGCGGCTAGCCGGCGGCCCCGTATAGCCTCCCCGCCCCCATGTTGCACCACGTCCTTCTTGAGGTTTCCGATCTCGAGCGCAGCGGCGCCTTCTATGACGCCCTTCTTGCCCCGCTTGGCTGGCGACGCCATTTCGAGGAGGACGGCACGGTCGGCTGGGGGATCGCCAAGCCGGTGTTCTTCATCGCCAACCACCATGATGCCAGCCCGGGGTTTGGGCTCCTCTCCTTCTCCGGCAAGGGGATCGTTGCGGTCAAGGCGGCCTGGGAGCAGGGATGTGGGGCAGGAGGGAAGGGCGTCGGGGAGCCCGGCGAGCGTCGTTCGCACGGGTCCGGCTCCTATTCGGCGTTCCTTCAGGACCCGGATGGGTACGAAATCGAGCTAACCGTCGGCAGTGACTAGTCTCGCGAGAAAGGAATCGAGTTCATGGCAGTGAGGGTCGGAATCAACGGGTTTGGCCGCATTGGGCGCAATCTCTTCAGGGCGGCGCAGGCCGCGGGCGCGGACCTCGACTTCGTCGCCGTCAACGACATCACCGACACCGGAACGCTCGCCCACCTGCTGAAGTACGACTCGATCCTCGGCCGCTTTCCCGGCGAGGTCGAGGCGGGGGAGGGCTCGCTGACCGTCGACGGTGGGCAGCTGAAGGTGCTCTCCGAGCGCGATCCCGCGGCGCTGCCCTGGGGCGAGCTGGGCGTCGACGTGGTGATCGAGTCGACCGGCCTGTTCACCGGCCGCGAGGACGCCGCCAAGCACCTCTCGGCGGGGGCGAAGAAGGTGATCATCTCGGCGCCGGCCAAGGACCCCGACATCACCGTCGCGCTCGGGGTCAACTTCGAGAGCGACTACGACCCGGCCAGCCACGACATCATCTCCAACGCCTCCTGCACGACCAACTGCCTGGCGCCGATGGCGAAGGTGCTGCACGAGAGGTTCGGCATCGAGCAGGGGCTGATGACGACGATCCACGCCTACACCGCCGACCAGCGCCTCCAGGACATGCCGCACAAGGACCTGCGTCGGGCGCGCGCCGCCGCGATCAACCTGATCCCGACGACGACCGGCGCCGCCAAGGCGGTCGGCCTGGTGCTGCCGGAGCTGAACGGCAAGCTCAACGGCCTCGCCGTGCGGGCGCCGGTGATCACCGGCTCGGTCGTCGACCTCGTCTTCACCCCGTCGGAGCCGACCGACCCCGAGGCGGTCAACGCGGCGCTGAAGGAGGCGGCCGAGGGCCCGCTGAAGGGGATCCTCAAGTACACCGAGGACGAGATCGTCTCCACCGACATCGTCGGCGACCCGCACTCCTCGATCTTCGACGCCGGCCAGACGATGGCGATCGGCGACGGCAAGCTGATCAAGGCGGTGTCCTGGTACGACAACGAGTGGGGATACTCCAACCGTTGCGTGGAGCTGGCGGGCAAGGTCCTTTGAGCGTCCGCGACGCCGACGTCGCGGGCAAGCGGGTCCTCGTCCGGGTCGATTTCAACGTGCCGCTGGACGGCGGACGGGTCGCCGACGACACGCGGATCCGGGCGGCGCTGCCGACGATCGAGCTGCTGCGCGAGCGCGGCGCGGCGCTGGTGCTCGTCTCCCACCTCGGGCGGCCGAAGGGCGAGCTCGTGCCGGAGCTGTCGATGAAGCCGGTGGGCGAGCGGCTGGCCGAGCTGCTCGGGACGCCGGTCGAGCAGGCGCCGGCCGTGGTCGGCGAGGACGTGGAGACGATGGCGGCGGGGCTGAGCCCGGGCGGGGTGCTGCTGCTCGAGAACGTCCGCTTCGAGCCGGGGGAGACCGGGAACGACCCCGATCTCGCCGAGGCGCTTGCGCGGCTGGCCGACCTCTACGTCAACGACGCGTTCGGGGCGGCGCACCGGGCGCATGCGAGCACCGAGGGGGTGGCCCACCGCCTGCCGGCGTATGCCGGCCTTCTGCTGGAGCGAGAGGTGGAGGAGCTGACCCGGGTGGTCGAGTCGCCCGGGCGGCCGCTGGTCGTCGTGCTCGGCGGCGCCAAGGTGAGCGACAAGGTCGGCGTGATCGACCGCTTCCTCGAGCTCGCCGACAGCATCCTGATCGGCGGCGCGATGTGCTTCAGCTTCTTCCGCGCCCAGGGGATCGCGACCGGGGACTCGCTGGTCGAGGAGAAGGGCGTGAAGCTCGCCGCGGAGGCGCTGAAGCGGGCGGAGGGATCGAAGTGCGAGCTGCTGCTGCCGGTCGACTTGGTGCTGGGCCGCAGCTTCGACGCGGCGACCGAGCGGCGCGAGAGCGACGGGGTCGAGGTCCCCGACGGCTGGATGGGGCTCGATGTCGGCCCGCGCACCGCCGCCGCCTACGCCGAGCGGATCGCCGCCGCCGGCACCGTGCTCTGGAACGGGCCGATGGGCGCCTTCGAGCTGGCGCCGTTCGCGGCCGGCACGCGGGCGGTCGCCGAGGCGGTCGCCGCGGCGCCGGGGACGACCGTGGTCGGCGGCGGCGACTCGGTCGCGGCGCTGAACGAGTTCGGCCTGAGCGACGATGTGGACTGGGTCTCGACCGGAGGAGGAGCGTCCTTGGAGCTGCTGGAGGGCAAGAAGCTGCCGGGATTGGAGGCGCTGGCGGATGCCTGAGCGCACTCCGTACATCGCGGCCAACTGGAAGATGCACAAGACGGTCGCCGAGGCGGCGGAGTTCGTCGACGCGCTGCTGCCGCGGATCGCCGCCACCCAGCACGACGTCGTCATCTGCCCGCCGTTCACCGCGCTGACCGCCGTGGTCGAGCGGCGCTACGGCACCGCGGTCAAGGTCGCCGCGCAGAACATGCACGAGGAGGACTCGGGCGCCTTCACCGGCGAGGTCTCGGCGCCCATGTTGGCCGAGCTCGACGTCGAGGCGGTCGTCCTCGGCCACTCCGAGCGGCGCCAGCGCTTCGGCGAGACCGACGAGGCGCTGGCGCGCAAGGTGCCGGCGGCGCTGGCCGCCGGCCTGGAGCCGATCCTCTGCGTCGGCGAGACCGAGGAGGCGCGCGACGGCGGCCAGACCGAGGGCGTGCTGGAGGGCCAGCTCCAGGCGGACCTCGCGGCGATCGAGGCGGACCGCCTGGCGGAGGTCGTGGTCGCCTACGAGCCGATCTGGGCGATCGGCACCGGCCGCACGGCGACGCCCGAGCAGGCGCAGGAGGCCTGCGCCTTCATCCGCGACGTGCTGCGCGAGCGGGGCGCCGCCGCCGACGCGGTGCGGATCCTCTACGGCGGCTCGGTCAAGCCGGCCAACGCCGCCGAGCTGCTGGCGCTGCCCGACGTAGACGGCGCCCTCGTGGGCGGCGCGAGCCTGGACGCGGCCGAATTCGCAGCTATCGTCGAAGCGGCATGACGGTTCCCTCGCTGGCGCTGGTCATCCTCGATGGCTGGGGGCTTGCCCCGCCGGGGCCCGGCAACGCGATCTCGCTTGCCGAGACGCCCGTCTTCGACCGGCTCTGGGACACGTATCCGCACACCGAACTGTCGGCCCAGGGCCGTGACGTCGGGCTGCCCGACGGGCAGATGGGCAACTCCGAGGTCGGCCACCTCAACCTCGGCGCCGGGGCGATCGTCAAGCAGGACCTGGCGCGGATCGACGACGCGATCGCCGACGGCGCCTTCTTCGACAACGAGGCGCTGCTCGCCGCCTGCGACCGCGCCCGCCGCGGCCCGCGCGGTCGCCTGCACCTGCTAGGGCTCGTCTCCGACGGCGGCGTGCACTCCGGCTGGGAGCACATCGAGGCGACGATCGAGCTCGCCTCGCAGGAGGGCGTCCCCGACGTCGTCTTCCACGCCTTCACCGACGGCCGCGACACGCTGCCGCACGGCGGCCGCGGGTATGTCGCCGAGCTCGAGCGCTGGCTGCGCCAGGCCGGCCGCGTCGCCACGGTCTCGGGCCGTTACTACGCGATGGACCGCGACACCCGCTGGGAGCGGACCAAGCTTGCCTACGACGCGATCGTCCACGCGCGCGGCCTGCGCGCGGCGAGCGCCGCCGAGGCGATCGAGGCCTCCTACGAGCGAGACGAGACCGACGAGTTCGTCCGGCCGACGGTGATCGGCGACTACGACGGCGCCGCCGAGGGCGACATCGCGATCTTCGTCAACTTCCGCCCCGACCGGGCCCGTCAGCTGACCCGCGCCCTCGCCGAGCCCGGCTTCGAGGAGTTCTCGCGCGGCGGGCCCGAGCTCGACCTGACGACGATGACCGAGTACCGCAAGGGCTGGCCCTACCCGGTCGCCTTCCCCGAGGCGCGGCCGAGCACCACCCTGGCCGAGGTAGTCTCCGGGGCCGGCGGGCGCCAGCTGCACGTCGCCGAGACCGAGAAGTACGCGCACGTCACCTACTTCTTCAACGGCGGCCGCGAGCAGGAGTGGGAGGGGGAGGAGCGCCACCTGGTCGACTCGCCGCGCGACGTGCCCACCTACGACCACAAGCCGGAGATGAGCGCCCGCGCCGCCGCCGACGCCTTCGTCTCGCACTGGTCGCAGGGCGACTACCGCTTCGGCGTCGTCAACTTCGCCAACCCCGACATGGTCGGCCACACCGGCGTGATCCCTGCCGCCGTGAGGGCGGTCGAAGAGGCCGACGCCCGCCTCGGCGAGGTGGTCGCGGCGGTCGAGGCAAAGGGCGGGGCGTGCATCGTCACCGCGGATCATGGGAACTGCGACCACATGCTCGAGCCGGACGGCTCGCCCAACACCGCGCACTCGCTAAATCCGGTGCCGCTGATCGTCACCCGGGAGGGCCTCACGCTGCGCGACCACGGCATCCTCGCCGACGTGGCTCCGACTGCGCTTCAGCTGCTCGGGATCCCCCAGCCGGAAGCCATGACGGGCCACTCGCTGATCGCGTGAGATCCGAACCGGATCGCCTCGGCTTCGAGATCGTGGCGCGGGACGGGGCAGCCAGGGCCGGGGTGCTTCATACCGCACACGGAGACGTTCGGACCCCTGCGTTCATCCCGCTGGCAACGAAGGGGACCGTGCGGGGGTTGGACTCGCTTGAGGTTGCTGGAATGGGATTCGAGTTGGTGTTGGGGAACACGTATCACTTGTTCGTCTCGCCCGGGCCGGATCGGATTGCGGAGGCCGGGGGGCTGCATGGGTTCATGGGGTGGGAGCGGGCGCTTATCACCGATTCCGGGGGGTTCCAGGTGTTTTCGTTGGCGCACGGGGGCGTGGCGGATGAGGTGAAGGGGAAGGGGCGGCCCGGGGGAGAGCACGGGTCGGTGGTCTCGATCGACGAGGAGGGGGTGCGGTTTCGCTCCTATCGGGACGGGCGGGAGCTGTTCCTCTCGCCCGAGGTCTCGATGGAGGTGCAGGCGAAGCTGGGGTCCGACATCGCGCTTGTATTCGACGAGTGCACTCCGTACCACGCGGATCGCGAGTACACGGCGCGCTCGATGGAGCGCACGCACCGCTGGCTGGGGCGCTGCCTGGAGTGGCACGGCGAGCACGGGCCGCAGCGCCAGGCGGTCTTCGGGATCGTCCAGGGCGGCGTCCACGAGGACCTGCGGCGCGAGTCGGCGGCTGTCGTCTCGGCGGCCGGCGTCGACGGGATCGCGATCGGCGGCACGCTGGGGCGCGACAAGGAGGAGATGCGCGGCGTGCTCGAGCCGACCGCGCCGCTGCTGCCCCCCGACGCGCCCAAGCACCTGCTCGGGATCGGCGACGTCGACGACCTGCTCGCCGGCATCGCCCTCGGCCTCGACGTCTTCGACTGCGCCATCCCCACCCGTCTAGCCCGCCACGGCACCGCCCTCGTCCCCGACCCCGCCAACCGCTTCCGCCTCGACCTGCGCAAGTCGGGCCACGAAGGCGATCGAGCTCCGATAGCCGAAGGCTGCCCCTGCCCCGCCTGCCAACACCACGACCGCGACTACCTCAGCTACCTGTCCCGCGCCGAAGAGCTGACGGCGGTGAGGCTCCTATGCCTCCACAACCTGACGTTCATGCATGAGCTGGTCGACGCCGCGCGCCACGCCATCGAATCAGGGTCCTTCAGCTCTTTCTCCTCCGCGGTCGAACAGGGCGCCGCACCCTGGTCTATTCAGTGTTCTTCTTGACCAGTTCCTTCACTTCTTCCACGACCCTGTCCACCGTGTGCCCCGCCACTTCGCTGACGTGCACCCCGCTCGCCTGGTCGGTCGCGACGATGACCGCGGCCGCCACCGCGGCGGCGATCAGGACGAGCGCGACGGTCGCCATCACGAAGCGGGCGAAGCGCGAGAAGGCGCCGCGCTTCGCCGGCGCCCGCGGCGCGACCGGCTCCGGCGCGACCGGACCCGGCTGCGGCGCGCGCGCCACCGGGCGCCGGGTCGGCGAGGCGGGGCGCAGCTCGGTGCGCTCGGTCTGGTCGAGGCGGCGTGTCGCCTCCTCGCCGCCGAGCACCTGGGTCGGGGTCGCGCCCTCCTCCAGCGGCAGGGTCACGTCCTCGCCCTGGAGTCCCATCTGCAGCCCTCCCGCCAGCTCGTCGGCGCTGGCGTAGCGGCGCGAGGGGTCGCCCTCCAGCGCCCTCAGCACGGCGCCGCCGAGCGTCTCCGGCACCTCGTCGTTGTAGGTGCTGGGGGGGAGCGGGCGCTCGTTCTGCTGGCGCACCGCCAGCTCGGCCAGGGTCGAGCCCTCGTACGGCAGCCGCCCGGTGAGGAACTGGTAGAGGACGACGCCGAGCGCGTAGACGTCGGTCGCCGGCGTCGCCTCCTCGCCGCGCACCTGCTCGGGCGCCAGGTAGGCGGCGGTGCCGACGACCGAGCCGACCTGGGTGATCCGGGTCTGGGCCAGCGCCCGCGCGATGCCGAAGTCGGTCAGCTTGACCGTCATCGGCCCGCCGCCGACCGGGCCGCCGACGATCATCAGGTTGCCCGGCTTGACGTCGCGGTGGATGATCCCGCGGCGGTGCGCGTAGTCGAGGCCGGCGCAGGCCTGGATGCCGGCCTCGGCGGCGATCTCGGGATCGAGCGGGCCCTGGCGCTGCAGGATCTGCGCCCCCGAGCGCCCCTCGACGAACTCCATGACGATGTAGTGGCGCCCCTCGTCGATTCCGGTGTCGTAGACCTGGACGATGTTCGGGTGGATCAGCTTGGCGACCGCCAGCGCCTCGCGCCGGAAGCGGGCGACGAAGCGCTCGTCGTCGGAGAGGTGCTCGGCGAGGATCTTCACCGCGACGGTGCGCTCGAGGATCAGGTCGGTGGCGCGGTAGACGTTCGACATCCCGCCCGAGCCGAGCCGGTCGCCGAGCTCGTAGCGCCCCGAGAGCGCGGTCGCCGCCATCATTCTCCCCCTTCCACGGGGGTGCCGGGGCTGACCCCGCCCGACGGGGACCCGCCGGCTTCTTCGGCGGGCGGTTCTTCGGCCGGTTCGGGCGCCGCTTCTTCTTCCTTCGGCTTCGTTTCCTTCGGCTTCGCTTCCGCCGGCGCTTCTTTCTTCGGCTTCGCCTCTTTCTGTTTCGGCGCTTTTTCGGCTTCTTCTTCGGGTTCGGCCGGGATTTCCGCCGGGGCGATCGCTTCGCTGCTCGATTCTTCGCAGCCGGCGATCGCTTCTTCGAGCCGCGCCGCGCCTTCTTCCAGCGCCCGCTTCAGCTTCGGGTCGACGCCTTCCAGCGCTTCGATCTGTTCGCCCACCTGGCGGGCGGCGCTTTCGGCGCCGACGCAGTCGCCTTCGCCCGCCAGCTGCTTGACCGTTTCGAGGTTGGCGGTGATCTCCCGCGCCGTCTCGCCGGGCAGCAGCTTGGCGCTTTCGCCGCCGCAGGCGGTCAGGCCGACGGCCGCGGCGACGAGGGCGGCGAGGGCCAGCGATGGCAGGGGCATGCGGCGCATCCGGGCGAGTCTAGAGAACGGCCTGCGGCGCATAAATCGCCTGCATCTGGCGGAGGAGAAGCGGCTCACGAGCCGACCTTGAGCCGCTCCGCGAGGCGGCGCGGCAGACCGGCCGCGACGATCGCCGCGGCGGCCCGCTCGACGTCGTAGGGGACGCGGTGGAAGCGGGCGGTCGGCGCCTCCGTGTCGAGCTCGAGCCAGGCGGCGCGCGGATCGCCGTCGCGCGGCTGGCCGACGCTGCCCGGGTTGATCAGCCAGCGGCCGTCGCCGAGGTCGAGCAGGGCGCCGTCGTTCGCCTGGGCGCCGCGGATCTCCCCCTCCTGCCCGTTCTCGGCGGAACGGGAGAAGAAGAGCGAGACGTGCGAGTGGCCGATCAGGGCGATCCGCTGCGCCTGCGCGTCGAGGCAGGCGTCGGCCTGCTCGGCGGAGAGCACGTACTCCCAGACGGGATCGCGGGGCGAGGCGTGGAAGAGGCCGATCCCCTCGCGCTCGCCCGCCGGCTCGAGCCCGCGCAGCCACTCCGGCGTCCGCGCGGCGATCCGGCCGCGGGTCCAGGCGACGGCCGCCGCGGCGGCCTCGGAGAAGGCCTCGATGTCGAGCCCTCCGAGCACGGCGAGGTCGTGGTTGCCGACCAGGCAGGCGCCGCAGCGCTCGCGCGCCAGGTCTGCGCACTCGTCCGGCTCGGCGCCGTAGCCGACCACGTCGCCGAGGCACCAGATCTCGTCGACGCCCGCCTCGTCGATCGCCGCGAGCACCGCCTCGAACGCGGGCAGGTTGGCGTGGATGTCGCTGAGGACGGCTACGCGCATGCGAGCGGCCAGCGTACCCGGGCGGTGGCGCGGTCCATACGATGCACCTATGACTGCAACGGACCCGGTCAGCGAGCTGCGGGCGGCCGTCGGGCGCGCCGCGCGCGCTCTGCGCGACGGCGAGCCGACCGGGCCGGAGCCGACCCTCGACCGGCCGCCCAAGCCGGAGCTCGGCGACTACAGCTCCAACGCGGCGATGCTGCTGGCGGCGCCGCTCGGCGAAGCGCCGCGCGACGTCGCCGCCCGCCTCGCCGCCGAGCTGGAGCGCGAGCTGGGCGCCGCCGGCAGCCTCGACCGCGTCGAGGTCGCCGGTCCCGGCTTCGTCAACCTCTTCCTCTCCGACGAGTGGCACCGGCGGGCGATGGCCAGCCTCGGCGCCGCCGACGGCGGGCTGGGCCCGGCGCCGGTGAACGCGCCGCAACGGATCCTGGTCGAGTACGTCTCGGCCAACCCGACCGGCCCCCTGCACGTCGGCGGCGGCCGCCACGCCGCCTACGGCGACGCCCTCGTCCGTCTGCTGCGCGCCGTCGGCCACGAGGTCCAGAGCGAGTACTACGTCAACGACGCCGGCGGCCAGGTGCGGCGCTTCGCCGAGTCGATCGTCGCGGCGATGAAGGGGGAGCCGCCGCCCCCGGACGGCTACGAAGGCGCCTACGTCGCCGAGCTGGGCGAGCGGATGAAGGCCGAGGCGATCGACCCCGGCGACCTCGACGCGATCGGCGACCGGGGGGTCGAGCTGATCCTCGCGGGGGTGCGGGCGACGCTCGAGCGCTTCGGCGTCGGCTTCGACAGCTGGTTCTCCGAGCGCGACCTCTACGGCAGCGGCGAGGTCGAGGTCGCCCTCGAGGAGCTGGAGCGGCGCGGCCACACCTACCGCAGCGAGGACGCGCTGTGGCTGCGCAGCAGCGAGTTCGGCGACGACAAGGATCGCGTCCTGGTCCGTTCCGGCGGCGAGCCGACCTACCTCGCCGCCGACGTCGCCTACCACCGCGACAAGCTCGAGCGCGGCTTCGGGCGCCTGATCGACGTGCTCGGCGCCGACCACCACGGCTACGCGCCGCGCCTGCGCGCCGCGATCGCCGCGCTCGGCGCCGACCCCGAGGCGCTCGAGGCGCTGATCATGCGCCTCGTCCACATCGTCGAGTCGGGCGAGCGGGCGCAGATGTCGAAGCGCAGCGGCGAATTCGTCTCGCTCGACGAGCTGGTCGACGACATCGGCGTCGACGCGGCGCGCTGGTTCATGCTCTGGCGCAGCCACGACACGACCGTCGACCTCGACCTCGAGCTGGCGCGGCGCGAGTCCAGCGACAACCCCGTCTACTACGTGCAGTACGCGCACGCGCGGATCGCCAGCATCCTGCGCAAGGCGGGCGGCGAGGCGGGGGAGGCCGGCGCGCCGACGCCGGGCACGCCGCTGGAGCCGGCCGAGCGCGACCTGGTCAAGCGCCTGCTCGAGTTCCCCGAGGAGGTGCGCGAGGCGGCCGCGCGCCGCGCCCCGCACCGGATCTGCGCCTACTCGACCGCGGTCGCCGCCGATTTCCACGCCTTCTACCGCGACTGCCAGGTCGTCGGCGCGGAGGGGGACGGGGTGGAGCGCTCGCGGCTCGGCCTCTGCCTGCTGACCCAGCGCACGATCGCCGCCGCGCTGGGGCTGCTCGGCATCTCCGCCCCCGAGAAGATGTGAAGGTCCTGGCGGAGATCCCGGCCCGCGCCGGAGCCCGAGCTGCGCGCCGGCTCGCTGCGGCGCCGCGACCTCGAGGCCTACGGGGGGCTGCTGGAGCGGCTGCGCGGAGCGCGCACCGTGCTGGCGCTCGGGCCGGCGAGGCAGGCGGTCGCCGTCGGGCTCGCGACGACGGCCGCGGCGAGGGGGCTGCGAACCGTCCTGGTCGAGTGCGACCTGGCCGACCCCGCCCTCGCCGATTCGCTCGGCCTGGCGAACGCCCCCGGCCTGAGCGAGTACCTGCGCGGCGCCGCGCGAAGCGAGGAGATCGTCAAGCCGGTCGTGCTCGCGGGCCCGGCGTCCGCCGGAGCGGTGGAGCCCCTGGCCTGCGTCGTCGCCGGCAGGCCGGTGGCCGACGTTGCGCCGCTGCTGGCGTCGCTTCCCGGGGTCGTCGACGGCCTCGCGGGCTGCCTACGACCTGGTCGTTCTCGCGGGCCCCGCGGGCGGCCTGCGCGCGGACCGGGCGATCGCCTGCCTCGGCCCATCGGAGCAATGGGGAGGCGAGCCGGTGGACGGCCTCGTCGTCCAGGCCTGAGCCAGGTTCTCAGAGGTCGTAGCGGGCGAGGTCCCGCTCCAGCCGCTCGGCGTCCTCGCCGCGCGGTCGCTCGGCGGTCCCCGCATCGGCGGCGGAGCCGGGCGAGCGCGAGGCGCGCCGCCAGCGCAGCACCCCGAACGCGAGGGCGACCGCGGCGACGAGGAAGCCGATCGCCGGCACGAGGTAGGCGGAGAGGTCGAACCCCTTGCCTTCGCGGCAGCGCCAGCACCGCCGGCCCGTACTGGGCGACGAGCGCGTCCTTGACTTCGGACTCGTCCTTGCCTTCGGCGATCAGCCGTTTGACCAGCACCCGCTCGCGCTCGGCCTGGGGCGATTCGGCCAGTTCCAGCAGCGTGCCGCAGATCGGGCACATCACTTCGCCTTCGACGGCGCTGACGCTGGTCTGCGGGCGCGCGCCGCGGAGGCCGGAGCGGCCAGCACGAGCGCCGCGAGCGCCGCGGCGAGCAGCCTCACGAGCGCCCTTCCACGATCGGCACGACCTGCTTGCGCAGGATCGCTTCGTCCACCGGGCCGCGCCAGATCAGCGCCAGCTTGCCCGCGGGGTCGACGAGGAAGTTCTCCGGCACGCCGGTCGAGCCGAAGGCGGCGCTGCGCTCGTCGCCGATCGAGCGCAGCTGCGGGTAGCGGACGTCGTTCTCGCGCAGGAAGGCGAGCGCGTCGTCGCTGTTGTCCTGGACGTCGATGCCGAGCACGGTGACGCCTCGCCTGCGGTAGCGGCGCGCGAAGCGGTCCAGCGCCGGCGCCTCCTGCCGGCAGGGGATGCACCAGGAGGCCCAGAGGTTGACCAGCACCCAGCGGCCGCGGTACTCGGCGATCGAGCCGTGCCCGGCCCGCCGAGCACCGGCAGCGCCTTGTCGGGCGCGGGTTCGCCGACGGCGATCTTCGCCTCGCCCTTGTTCAGCAGGCCGAAGGCGAGCAGGCCGACGACCGCGCAGACGGCGAGGAAGGCGAGGAAGGCGCGGACGCTCACGGCCGGCGAACATTAGCCGTCCCCGGACGGCGGCCTGGCCGTAGAATCGGCCCCAGCGCGGACGTAGCTCAGCTGGTAGAGCGCGAGCTTCCCAAGCTCGAGGTCGCGGGTTCGAGACCCGTCGTCCGCTTCCCATTGCAGAGCCAAATATCGGCCCAACCACGCTTCAAAAGTCATTGTGGGTAGGAACAGGGGTAGGAACAAAAGATAGTTGTCGTTGGTTCGATTACCTGAAAAGACCCTGGAAAACGCTACAAATGGCCCTTTCTTGTGCCCTCAATCAGTCCGTCCTGACCCCCGTTGTCTCACTGTCGTCTTAATTGGTCGAGCGAACGGGGTTGAACTGAATAGGGGACTGGGGTCCGATCAGGCCTCGGCGCGGCCCGCTCCGCCGTCCAACAGCCGGGCAAAGTCAGTCGCTCCCTGGGCGACGATCACGTTGACGAGGTCGCGGGCTCGCGCGCCGGCCTCGCCGCCGGCCGCCAGACCGTCGCGCAGGATTGTCTCGATCGAGTCGCGCGCTCCGATCACAAACCAGGCCCGGGTGGCGCCTTCGATCAGTCGCCGGAGGATCTCCACCGTCTCGAGTGGATCTGCGCCGCTCAACTTCGACAGACGCTCGGCGACCATGTGGTCGGGCTCCACGGTGCCGCCCGCATCCAATATGCCCCGCAGATACCCGAGCGACCACTCGACCTCGAACTCGCCGGAGGCAAACCACCAGGCAAAGCCCGACAGCTCCTCCGAGGGGGCGCCGGCCCGCACCGCCTCGAGGCGGTGCTCGGCGAGGGCCTCCATCCGCGCCAGCGTCTCGGCTGGTACCGGCTTGCCTGATTCCAGGCCGGTTCCGATCGCCGTCATCACCTGGGCGCGACGCTCCGTCGAGGCCACCGCGTAAAAGCGGCCGAGGACCCCGTCGGGATCCTCGAGGTCGATCGTCCCGATCAGGTAGTGGGAGATCAGGTTGCCGACCAGAGATTCATCGGGATCGTTCATCTGGCCCTCGACGGCGGCGGGCGTCAACTCCTCGATCGCCCGGCGGTATTGCGGCTTGAGCAACTCGAACAGCACCGCCGCCGGGATCGCGGACCCTATGTAGCTCTCCCAGGCCGCTCGCCAGAGCCGGCTCTGACCCTGCGGCGGGAAGATCTGATCGCGGTGCGCCCGCGCCCACTCCTCGTCGGCGAAGACGAGATTTCCGAAGCAGCGCCCGAAGACCGAGCGGACCGCCCCGGACGGCTCACTCACCGGGTCGAGCCGGCGCTCGAGGTGCGTGGCGAGCTCTGAGTCCAATCCCTGGTCACGCTCCTCGCGGTCGCGCACCGCCAACCTGCAACTGGCCTGAAGCGCCTGGCAGCGGACCGAGCTCCAGACCATCGTCTGCACATCGTGCTCGTCCTCCTGTGAGACCGCGATCTCCGGGTCGGCGCTCTCCAGATGGAAGGAGAGGATCTCCCAGACCCGCGGACGCAG
The DNA here is from genome assembly GCA_963805475.1 of uncultured Solirubrobacterales bacterium. Classification (GTDB taxonomy): domain Bacteria; phylum Actinomycetota; class Thermoleophilia; order Solirubrobacterales; family 70-9; genus VRUE01. Next base: position 88,257 of record CAWDUO010000002.1, read on the forward strand.
TTCGTAGCCGATCTGGCCCTCGCCTTGAAACAGACCATGGAAGATCAGCTCCAGCGACTCCAGCCAGCTCGCGGAGAAATCCGGATCGCGTTCTGCCCCCAGCGGCGCCGGCTCGGTGCGGCGCGGCTCGGTCTCGATCCTCTGTGCGAGGGCCAGGACCGGCCCCCACTCGAAGTTCCGCCCCGCGGCAAGCGCCTTCTTCAAGGCGCCGAAGAGAGCTCTGATGTAGGCCGGCTCGAGCTTCGCGAACGCCGGCGCCTCGCCGGCGTAGGTCTCGGGGGTCTCGGCGATCACCTCTTCGAGGATCGACGCGAGCCCCGCCCGGCTCGGGGTCGGCCATTTCCCGTCCGGCTCCCACTCGGCGAGGAAGGCGAGGAGCGCCTCGACCTCCATCGCCGCGAGCGCTGCCCGATCGAGTGGCGAGAGGGCCCCGCGGAACCCCTCGGCGAGCCTTGGCGAGTCGGGATCGAGCGGTCCGATCTTCTGTTCGAGCGCCTCGCGCCTCGCGCGCCACTGATCCGGTAGGTCCTCGCCGAGGGCGTCCAGAAACGCGAGCTGCCAGGAACGCCGGCGCTCGGGGTGCCCCTCGTGCAGCTTCGCCTCCTCGATCCACTCCAGCAGCTGAGCCTGCTCCTCGGCGCTCAGGGAACCGAACGCCTCGCCCGCGAGCGCCAGATACTCCCGCCGGCAGGTCGGATCTTCCATCAGCTCGCGGTCTAGCAGGAGTGCCTTCGCCTCCTCTGAATCCGGGTACCGGCTCAGCAGGTACAGGGACAGCCGCCGGCCGATCACGAGGCCAGGCCGGGCCAGCGCGGCGAGAATCTCGCTCAATGGCAGCCCGGCCTCGGCCAGCGAGAGGGAGCCGTCGCGAGCGCCGCTCAGCAGCTGGTCGCGGTCGTCTCGCATCCGTTCGTTGGCGATGTCGGGTCGCCAGATGTAAGAGTGGGAATCACCGGCAGCGCCGCTCAGCTGCCGCTCGAGCTGCTCGACCAACAGCAGCAGGCTGGGCAGGCCGGCGACCGGGAAGATTCTTGGCACCAGCCAGGCCACGTGTTCGCCGGCACCGTCATCACCGCGAGCGATTTCCGGGCTCGTCAGCAGTGCTCTTGCTAGAACAAGCCCCTCCTCGCTCGCGCCGCCGGCGAACAGATGCACGATCAGATCGCGGACCTTGAAAGGAAGGGCCCACTGGATCGGTGTCTGCAGCCACCCGACGATCGGCTCGACCAGGCCCAGCGCTTCGGAGGGAGGTATCGAGCAGGCCGCTTCGACCAGCGACTGCTGGGCCTCGGGGTTGTCGGTCTGCAGTGCCCTCCCGATCTCGACCACGGTGCCAGGCGCCTGCTCGGCGATGCGCGCCAGGAAGCGTCCCTGCGGCCAGCGGGGAAATTCGTAGGCGCCGTCCTCATTGGCAATCAGGGGCGGCGGATCGGCGAAGAACCCCTTCTTACTCAGAGGCTCGAGCCACTCGACCCCGGCCAGCGCGAAGAAGTGATCGAGGGCGACGGTCGAATACAGCATCGTGTTCTTGAACGCTTTGACGTCGGGGTTGCCGAGTGCCAGTTCCTCGATCCTCGGCAGCGCCTCCGCATAGGTCGCCTCGATCCGTTCGGTGATCGCGAAGAAAACGGCCTGGCCCCGGTCCCAGAAGAGCTCGAAGTCGCCACTGACTGGTCGCGGCCGCGAGAGTCCGTCGCGGTGGGCGAAGCCGGCCAGTTTCTTCGCGTAGGCCCGCCACGACTTGCGCAGCTCGTCGTCGGGCGGGACCCGCAGGGCATTGCAGATCAACTCGATCTTCTTGGCAGGGGACTCCTTGGCTTCCTCTTCGGGCCAGTCCTCCTCGGCAACCATCGGTTTCAGCACCGCCAGGAGGGAGCTCTGCACCTCGCGCAGCAGGTGGCTGACCAGATGGCTCTTGGCACCGAGCTCGAGCCCGCCGTCCATCAGGTGACAGGCGTCGGTGAAGTAGGCGGCCGGACCGGCGCCGACGAGTCGCAGGCGGCGGACGATCGCCTGCTGTCGCTGCTTCTCGGGGGTCCAGGCAGGCATCACTGACTCTTCTAACAGGCCGGCGCCCGTTGCCCGGAGCGGACCGCCGCCGCGCGGGCTGGAAGCGCCTAACGGTAGTTGACCATGCGCCAGCTGATGCGGTCGAGGAACTCCAGGTAGATATTCGTCGCCATCAGCACGTTGAAGGCGAGGCTGCCGAGACCCTGCGGCACCCTGACGAGGGGCTCGAGCGTCATTCGCCAGCCACCCAGCAATCCGTGCTCATGGTCGGAGGCGTTGAAGAAGACGAGCGCGCGCTCGACTCCCTCGGCCTGAAGCTGATCGACCAGCGCCCTGGTCGCTTCGGTGTGGCGCGGAGCTGCGCTGACGTCGGCGTGCACCACGACGAGCGTGTCGCCCTGGGCGGAGTGCGGTCGAGCGTCGACCCGAAAATCGCTGTCGGGGCCGACCCCGAACTCGGTTTCCAGAGGCGTCGTCCACTCATAGGTGAGGTAGAGACGGCCGACGGTGGCGCTCGCCATTCCGATCGGTCGGTCGAGCAGCGAGGCGATCTCGATCTCTCGTGTCGGGCGAAAGTCGTGCGCTTTGAGCAGCCGCTCCACCAGGGCTTCGAAGTCGCTCGGAGCGAACGGGTCGAGCACGCTGCGCAGCGGATCGAGCCGATGGCCGAGTGGGCGGCCCCGATACTCAGGGCCGTCGAGGCGAAGGCTGCGGTGGCGCGGCATCGCGACCAGGGCCCGCTCGAGGGTCGCCGAGAGCGCCACCTTCAGGGTGGTCGTCCGCTGGCTCTGCGCGATCTCGGCGAGCCAACGTGGACCGCCGTGGGTCTCGACTAGATCGCGGACGTCCTGGGCCAGGAATCGATCCAGGGCCTCCACGTAGACGACCAGGTAGACGGGCTCGGGATGGGAGAACCAGTAGCGAATCTGCCCGATCGAGATGTCCCGCAACACGACCTGTTGCGCTCCGCGCACTTCCTCGGCGCTCTGCGTCGAGGCTTCTATGCCCTTGGCCTGAAACCAGACTCGGACCTGACCCAGCTCGGCATCCGCGCCCGGCACGACCGGCTCGTAGAGCTGCAGTCCGAGGTCGAGCGCGGCCCTGTCGCTCTCGTAGGTGATGAGCTGTCCGACGGGTGCTAGCGCCTCTCTCAGCTTGTTGATGTAGATCTGCTCGAAGCGATCGTGGTTTCCGACCTGCGGCATCGGCGCAGCTTCTCACGCTCCTCTCCGGTCGGACGATTCACGGCGACGCTGCGATCGTGTGCTCTGTGCGCACGTTTACCCCCGACAAGAAGGACCAGCGCCAGGAGAGCGAGCTCTTCCAGCACCCTCTCTTTCGCGACCAGCTGCAGCCGATCGCCGAGATGATCGCGATGCTGCGAGTGGCGGCAGAGCCCAAGGACTACCGCCACCGCGAGTGTTAAGTTTTATGGCAAAAAAACTTGACACGGACGATGTCTTCCTCTACCGTCGAAGACATGCCGCAGGGCCGTGGAAAGCCGAAAACGACCACCTCCCGCAGGCGCGGCAGCGCCGCAGCAACCGTCCGCGAGCGCGTAGTGGCGGGGGGCGAGCGCTACTGGAAGCACGCCGATTTCAAGGACCTGCCGGCCTCAGCAGTTGCGATGGCGCTCTCCCGGTTGGCTCGTGAGGGCGAGCTGCAAAGGGTGGGGAAGGGCGTCTACTACCGCCCGCGTCCGACCGCCTTCGGATCGAGCATCCCCGCCGCCAGCGCCGTTGCACCCAAGACGCTTCGCACCGCTCTTCACCCCGCCGGCCTCAGCGCCGCCAATGCTCTCGGGCTCAGCACCCAGAACCCACCGCGGGGCGAGTACGCGACGCCAGCGGCGGGACCGCCGCGTGCACTACAGGGCGCGGTCGTTCACACCGGCCGGCCGGCTGGTCGGGTTGGCCTCTCCGCCGAGGAGGGGGCGATCCTCGAGTCCCTCCGCGATCGAGCCCGCAACAGCGATCTCTCGCCCGGGAAAACGATCGCGCGACTGCGGGCGCTGCTCGAAGCCGAGGGCCGCTTCACGAGACTCGCTCAGGCTGCGCTTCAGGAGCCGCCGCGGGTGCGGGCGATGCTCGGGGCGCTCGGCGAGGAACTCGGCGCGCCGCCGCAGGATCTCAAGCGGCTGCGCGCGAGTCTCAATCCGCTCAGCCGTTTCGACTTCGGAACGCTTAGGGATCTGCGCTTCGCCCGGGACTGGCAGGCGAAGTGAGGCTCTTCGAGCACGAGGACTTCCCGCAGGCGATCCTGCGCGCGGCGGCGCACTTCGATCTCAGCGAGCAGTTCGTCGAGAAGGACTACTACGTCACCGAGATCCTGCGGATTGTCGCTGCCGAGCTCGGCGAGCGGGCGATGTTCAAGGGCGGCACCAGCCTCTCCAAGGGTTGGGGCCTGATCACCCGCTTCTCCGAGGACATCGATCTCTTCGTCAATCCGGACTCCTTCGATCCGCCGCCCGGCAAGAACAAGCTCGACCGAATTCTCAAAGATCTCTCGACCGAGGTCGAGAAGCACCCCGCCCTCACCTGGCTGCGCGAAGAGGGCGAAACGATTAGCGGTCTCGGTCGCAGCGACCTCTTTGCCTACCCGTCAAACTTCGACACGCTTCGCGGAATCCGCGCCGCCGTTCGCTTCGAGCCCGGCATCCAGAGTGGCACCTTCCCGAGCGAGGAGGTTCCGATCACCTCGCTCCTTGGCCAGTACCTCGCCGAGCAGGGGGCCGGGCCGTTCGCCGAGGCCGAAGACCTCCCAGGCTTCGAGATGTCGCTGCTCCACTTCCGCCGCACCTTCGTTGAGAAGATGTTTGCTTTGCACGGGAAGGTGATCCGCCTTCGCGATGAAGGCCATCCGCTTGGCCGCGATGCTCGCCACTACTCCGACCTCCATGCCCTCGCCGGCGAGCACGAGGTTCGCGCGATGCTCGCCTCGCCCGAGTACCTGCTGATTCGCGAGGACTATGACCGCAACAGCCGCGAGTTCTTCGCCAGCTCCTACCGGCCTCCCGAGAACCTCTCGTTCGCGCAGAGCGTCGCGCTATTCCCCGAGGGCCCGCTTCGCGCCCGCATCGAGGCGGAATACGAGGAGCAGTGCCAGCTCCTCTTCGCTACGGCCGACTACCCGAGCTTCGAAGAAGTCCTCGCCGGGTTTCTCGAGTTGCGCCAACTCGTCTGAGGAGCAGGGGGAACTCCACCTCCAGGTAGGAACAGAGGTAGGAACAAAATCGGTCCGGTCGTGTCCACCGCCGTCCTCCTCCGTCATCTCCGCAAAGCACTCGTTTGCAGGTAGATCGCATTGGGAAGCGGCTGACGTCCGACCACGGTCCGAGCTTCCCAAGCTCGAGGTCGCGGGTTCGAGACCCGTCGTCCGCTTACCTCATAGGACGACTTTGCGCTTCGTCTCCCGTCTTGGCGCCTTCTTGGAGACGACGACGCGGTAGAAGTGCTCGATCGCGCCCCGTACCTGGCGTTCCTCGACGACCTCGACCAGGTCCGATTCGCGCAGCTCGGTGACGTGGTAGTTGACCGTGCTCAGCGGCGCCTGCAGCTCCAGGCTGAGGTCCTTCGGCGACAGCGTGCGGCCGCCGTCGATGCCGAGCGCTTCGAGGATTGAGACCCGCAGCGGGTGGGTATTGGCACGAGCAAGGCGCTCCCAATTCACGGCTTACCTCCCTGTCCTAGTCGGCTAATACCTAAAAATTCTAACGCAGATCATCAAAATCGGGTAATATCGTCGGCACATGGTCGAACGGGAGGAGAGATCGAGATGAGTTGGGGAGCGCGGGCGCGGTTCGCATTCGCAGTTGGGTCGCTGGTTCTGGGGCTGGCTGCTTTCGGCGCGCCGACGGCGCTTGCCGACACCGGCGACATCATCGCCCCCTCGGACCCCGAAAATCCCCAGGTCGACAGCGGCTGGCAGGCGGGTACGTGCAACGCGGAACCGCCCGAAAGTGCCGCCTACTGTTCTGTCGCGACGCCCGAACAGTTCTTCGAACAGGCCGCCGGGCATCCGCAGTGGGGCTTCACCCAGATCACTGTCAAGACCAAAACGCCGGGGAAGACTCCGGTGGGCGAACTGAAGACTGTGCGGGTTGACCTGCCGGTAGGCCTGAGCGTCAACCCGCAGGCCACGCCGCAATGCGAGCAGGCGACCTTCGAAGCAAGTCCGTCTAGCTGCCCAGTGGGCTCGGACGTCGGGAAAAGCGAGGTCACGGCCTCCCTGCTCGGGGTTGAATCCCCTGTCCCGGTAGAAGCGACCGTCTACAACATTGATCCGCCTGCCGGCGAGCCGGCGCGCTTCGGCTTCGAACTGATCGGCAACTTCGTCTACCTGAAGGCCAACGTCGCCTGGGACGGTGACTTCCACGAGGGATTCACGATCGAAGTTCCGGAAGCGCCGAAGCCTCGCGCCGCTGATCGAAGGGCCTGATCCTGAAAAACCGCCTCGTCTTCGACGGCCGCTCCGGCAACGGCACCTTCATCACCACGCCGAGCACCTGCTTCGGCCCGGCGACCGCGTCCTCGCCGTTCGTGCACCTCTACTCGACCTGGCTGCGCGCCGACTCCTACGAGGAACCGAACCCGAGCTTCCCCAACGGCTCGTCCTTCTTCGAGTCCCGCATCCCGCCCGACACCGAACCGAAGGAATGCGCCTCGATCCCCTTCGACCCCTCGCTCGGCGTGAACCCGGGCACGAGCCAGACCGACTCGCCGAGCGGGCCGTCGATCGCCGTCGACGTGCCGTTCGAACCGCCGACCACGGCTGAAATCGCGCAGGAAAAGACCAAACAGGCGCAGTCGAACGTGAAGCAGGCGAAGGTGACCCTGCCGCCCGGAATGGGGCTCAACCCGTCGGCGGCGAGCGGCGGCCTGCAGACCTGCACGGACGCCCAGTTCGGCCTCGGGTCGCACGACGAAGGGAACGGCTGCCCGGCGGCCGTCGAGGATCGGCAGCGGTCTCGATCGACACGCCGCCGCTTCCCGACGGCTCGCTGACGGGCTCGGTCTACGTCGGCCGGCAGCTCAGCCGCGACCCGACCTCCGGCAAGGAGTACAGGATCTTCGTCGAAGCGCTCTCACAGCGCTACGGCGTCTTCGTGCGCCTCGAAGGCAAGGTCAGCGCCGACCCGACGACCGGTCAGCTGACGACGACCTTCGAAGGCCGCGAAGTCGAAAGCATCGGCGGCACGAAGATCCCCAAGGGCCTGCCGCAGGTTCCGTTCAGCTCCTTCACGCTCGACTTCGACGACGGCGACCACGCCGTCCTCACCAGCCCGGGCGCCTGCGGGCCCAACACCACCACCACGGCGATGACGCCCTGGAGCGGCAACGCGCAGGCAACGCCGTCGGGCTCGTTCACCCTGACCTCCGCCCCGGGCGGCGGCGGCTGCCCGAAGACGCTCGCCGACCGCCCGTTCTCGCCGCGCTTCGCCGCCGGTACCGCCGGCAGCCAGGCCGGCTCCTACAGCCCGCTGCACACGGACATCGCCCGCTCGGACGGCGAACAGGAGCTGAAGGGGGTCGACGTCACGCTGCCGCCGGGACTGACCGCGAAGCTGAAGGGCGTCCACTACTGCCCGGAGCCGGCGATCGCCGCCGCGGCGAACGTCAGCGGCAGCGACGAGGCCGCCCACTCGAGCTGCCCGGACTCGAGCCTGATCGGCAAGGCCGACGTCGCCGCGGGCAGCGGCCCGGCGCCGGTCCACATCCAGGGCAAGGTCTTCCTCGCAGGCCCCTACAAGGGCGCGCCGCTCTCCCTGGCGGTGATCACCCCCGCCACGGCCGGGCCGTTCGATCTCGGCACGGTCGTGGTGCGGGTGGCCCTGTTCGTCGACCCGCGCACCGCCCAGGTGCGCGCCCAGTCGGACCCGATCCCGCACGTCTACGGCGGCGTCACGCTCGACGTCCGCTCGATCGCCGTCAGCCTCGACCGGCACGAATTCTCGCTCAACCCGACCAGCTGCGCGCCGGGCGGCTTCGGCGGCTCGCTGCTCGGCGGCGGCGCCAACCCGGCCGACCCCGGCGCCTTCTCGAGCGTGCCGGCCTCCGCCGCCTTCTCGACCAGCGGCTGCGAGAAGCTCGGCTTCCGGCCGAAGATCTACCTGCGCCTCTTCGGCGCCACCCGCCGGGCCAAGAACCCGAAGCTGCGCGCCGTCGTCATCCCGCACTCCGGCGACGCCAACTTCGCCCGCGCGGCGACGATCCTGCCGCGCTCTCTGATCCTCGACCAGGGCAACCTCTCGAAGGTCTGCACGCGGGTCCAGTTCGCCGCCGGCGCCTGCCCGAAGAGCTCGATCTACGGCCACGCGCGCGCCTTCTCGCCGCTGCTCGACAAGCCGCTCCAGGGGCCGGTCTACCTGCGCTCCTCGAACAACACCCTGCCCGACCTCGTCTCCGACCTGCACGGGCAGGTGAGCATCGAACTCGACAGCCGCACCGACAGCGTCCACGGCCACATCCGCAACATCTTCGACCTCGTCCCCGACGTGCCGGTCTCGAAGTTCATCCTCACGCTGCGGGGCGGCAAGAAAGGGCTGCTCGTCAACTCGCGAAACCAGTGCCCGCGCAAGCGCGGCCACCGCGGCCGCAGGGGCGGCAAGAACGCCCACCGCAGCCTGGCGCGGCGCTCCGGCAAGAAGCACAAGGGCAAGCGACGCCGTCGCAGCCAGCGGGTGATCGTCCACTTCAAGGGCCAGAACGGCAAGAAGCGCAACATGCGCCGGCCGCTGCGCGTGCCCTGCGGCGCGCACGGGCGCCACCGGCATCACCACCGCAAGCAGCGGTAGCTGGGGGTAGCCTGCGGCGCCGGTGCGCCCGTCTCTCTCGGTCCTGATCGTCACCTGGAACAGCCGCGAGGAGCTGGCGCGCAGCCTGCCCGCGCTGCTGCCCGAGCTGGGGGAGGGGGACGAGCTGATCGTCGTCGACAACGACTCCGCCGACGGCACCTCGGAGGCGGTCGCCGAGCTGGCGCCGGCGGCGCGGCTCCTGCCCAGCGGCCGTAACCTCGGCTTCGCCGCCGCCTGCAACCTCGGCGCCGCCGAGGCCCGCGGCGACCTGCTCGTCGTCCTCAACCCCGACGCCGCGCCGCGGCCCGGCTGGGGGGAGGCGATCCGCCGGCCCTGGGTCGACCGGCGCGGCTGGGCCGCCTGGCAGGCGCTGGTCGCCGAGGGCGACGGCCGGACGATCAACTCCGCCGGCAACTTCCTCCATTACACCGGGATCGCCTGGGCCGGCGATCACGGGCGGCCGATCGCCGAGGCGCCGCCGGCGAGGGAAGTGACCTATCTCTCCGGCGCCTGCCTGGCGATCCCGCGGCACACCTGGGAGCGGGCCGGCGGCTTCCCCGCCGAGTACTTCCTCTATCACGAGGACGTCGACCTCTCGCTGCGGCTGCGGCTGGCCGGCGGCGCGCTCGGGATCGAGCCGGCGGCGGTCGTCGACCACGACTACGAGTTCGGCGCCCGTGAGCACAAGTGGCGCTGGCTGGAGCGCAACCGCCACGCGTTCCTGCTGCGCGTCTATCCGACTTCGCTGCTGGCCCTGCTCGCGCCGGCTCTGCTCGCGACCGAGCTGGCCCTCTACGTCGTCGCCGTCCGGGGCGGCTGGGGTCGTCAGAAGCTCGCCGGCCACCTGGAAGCGCTCCGCTGGCTGCCGCGCCTGCTGCGCGAGCGCCGCCGGGTCCAGGCCGCCCGGACCGTGAGCGCCGCCGAGTTCGCCGCCCGGCTCACCCCCGACCTCGACTCCCCCTTCATCCCCGCGATCGCGCGCTCGGCCCCGGTCCGTCTGCTCCTGCGCGCCTACTGGCGGGCCGTGCGCGCCGCCTTGCGATAATCCCCCGCCGTGGATCCAAGCCGCAAGCGAAAGATCCGTCTGGTCGTCGCGCTCAGCGTCGCCGTCCTGCTCGCCGGGGCGCTCGCCTACACCTCCTTCAGCGCCTCCTCGGAAGCGAAGGAGCCCTCGCAGCTGATCGGCGTATCCGGCGGCAGCTACGAGCTCACCGGGCGGGTCGTCAAGCACTCGGTGCGCCACCGCGGCGAGGGGATCAGCTTCCGCGTCGCCGACCGCGAAGACGCCGCCGAGAGCCTGCCCGTCACCTACAGCGGCACGATCCCCGACCCCTTCCGCGGCGGCCGCGAGATCGTCCTCAGCGGCACCGTCGAAGACGGCCGCTTCGTCGGCGAACCGGACACCCTCGTCACCAAGTGCCCCTCCAAGTTCACCGCCTCCGAATCGAATGGCTAGCGTCGGCGCCGTCGCCCTGGCGCTGGCCTTCCTCACGGCCGTCTTCGCCGCCGTCGCCGCGCTGATCGGCCGCAACGGCGAGCGCCGCTGGGTCGACGCCTCGCGCCGCGCCGTCTACGTCCTCTTCGGCCTGCTGACGCTCTGCGTCGTGCTGATCGAGATCTCCTTCCTCAACGACGACTTCTCGCTCAAGGTCGTCCAGGAACACTCCTCGATCGAGACGCCGACCTTCTACAAGCTGGCGGCGATGTGGTCGAGCCAGGAAGGCTCGCTGCTGCTCTGGGCCTGGGTGCTCTCGATCGCCGCCTCGCTGGCGCTCTTGGCGACGCGCGGCAAGCTGCGCGAGATCGTCCCCTACGCGACCGCGGTGATGGCCGGCGTCGCCGCCTTTTTCACCGGCCTGATGCTGTTCGCCGGCGGCGTCAACCCCTTCGCGCGCACGCCGAGCCCGGTGCCGGTCGACGGGATCGGGCTCAACCCGCTGCTCCAGCACCCGAGCATGATGGTCCACCCGCCGATGCTCTACTCGGGCTACGTCGCCCTCACCGTTCCCTTCGCCTTCGCGATCGGCGCCCTGGTCACCCGCCGCCTCGACGCCGCCTGGATCCGCTCCACCCGCCGCTTCGCGCTGATCGCCTGGACCTTCCTCGGCGTCGGCCTGCTGCTCGGCGCCCGCTGGTCCTACACCGAGCTCGGCTGGGGCGGCTACTGGGCCTGGGACCCGGTCGAGAACGCGGCGCTGATGCCGTGGCTGGTCTGCACCGCCTTCCTGCACTCGGCGATGGTGCAGGAGAAGCGCGGGATGCTGAAGGTCTGGAACGCCTGCCTGATCGTCGCCGCCTTCTCGCTGGCGCTGCTCGGCACCTTCCTCGTCCGCTCCGGGGTGCTCGAGTCGATCCACGCCTTCGGCGCCAGCACCGTCGGCCCATACATCCTCGGCCTGATCGCGGTCGTGGTGATCGGCTCGACGGCGCTGATCGTCTCCCGCCTCGACGATCTGCGCGCCGCGAAGCGGATCGACTCGCTGGCCTCGCGCGAGGCGGTCTTCCTGGTCAACAACCTGCTGCTCGTGGCGCTCACCGTGGCGATCTTCTGGGGCACCTTCTTCCCGCTGATCTCGGAGCTGTTCACCGGCGAGAAGTCCTCCCTGGCGGCGCCCTGGTTCGACCGCTACACGACGCCGCTCGCGATCCTGCTCGTTCTCTTCACCGGGATCGGCCCGCTGCTCGCCTGGCGGCGGGTCAGCTGGGCCTCGGCGCGGCGGGTCTTCGTCGCGCCGGCGATCGCCGGCGCGCTCACCGCCGTCGCCCTCGCCGTCTTCACCGACGCCGCGCGCAGGCCCTGGGCGCTCGTCCTCTTCGCCTTCGCCGCCTTCTCGCTGACCGGGCTGGCGCAGGAGTTCTGGCGCGGCGCGCGGGCGCGGCAGTCGCTGCGCGGCGGCTCGCTGCCGGCGGCGCTCGGCGGGATCGTCACGCGCAACCGGCGCCGCTACGGCGGCTACGTCGTCCACGCCGGGATCGCCGTGCTGCTGATCGGCGTGGCCGCCTCCTCCAGCTTCCAGACCAAGCAGGACGTGCGCCTGCGGCCCGGGCAGAGCGCCGTCGTCGACGGCTACACGGTGACCTACGCGCGGCCGACGGCGAAGGTCGACAAGCTCGCCTTCACCGCCGGCGCGGTCGAGCGGGTGGAGAAGGACGGCAAGGTCTTCACCCTGCACCCGACCCGCCGCTTCTACCGGCCGACCGGGGGCGGGGGAGGGGGGACGATCTCCGACTACTTCGCCGGCGAATCGGACAGCGCGATCGGCCTCAGAGCGGGCGTCCTCCGCGACTTCTGGACCGCGATCCAGCCGACGATCGGCGGCGTGCAGCGCGCCGCCAAGGCGGCCGACGCCGGCTTCAAGGCGTGCGTCGGCGGCGCCCCTGGAACCCCTCCGCAGTGCAAAGCGGTCTCACGCATGATGCGCGCCGCCGCCGTCAACCCGCGCCTGCGCCCGCTCGCGCTCGCCCAGATCGAAGGCCTGCAGCTGGCGACCGCGAAGCGGATCGCCCGCGGCTACCTGGCCGAAGGCGCCCCCGCGACCTTCCGCGTGATCGTCGACCCGCTCGCCACCTGGATCTGGATCGGCGGGCTGATCGCGTTCGCCGGCGCCCTGATCGCCGTCTGGCCGGGACGGGGCGCGCGCCGCCGCCCGGCGCCCGACAGCGAGCTCGAGGCGCTCAAGGAAGCCAAGTACCGCGAGATCCGCGACGCCGAGCTCGACCACGCCGCCGGCAAGCTCTCCGACGAGGACTTCGCCCTGCTCGACGCCGAGCTGCGCACCGAAGCGGTCGAGATCCTCGCCGGCGCCGAGTCACAGCCGGTCGAGCCGGTTTAGTTGGGGCAGCGGATGAAGGCCCGACTCCACACGCGGGGCACGCTCCCGGCGCTGCTCGCGGCGTGCGCCGCGCTGCTCGTCGCCGCCCCGGCCGCCCCGGCCGCCGTCCCCTCGGTCAGGGCCTCGGACGCCGCCGCGCGCCGCGCGCTGCGCTTCTGGACCCCGGCGAGGATGCGCCGCGCCCGCCCGCTGAGCTTGGCGCCGGCGCCGGGCCGCGGCGGGCTCGCCCGCGCCTCCGCCTCGCCCGCCGCCGACGGCGAAGGGCGGGGCGTGGAAGCGGACTCCGAGGCGCGCGCCGAATTCGCCGAAGTCGCGGACCCGACCGCGCCGGGCTTCAGGCAGAACGGCGTCATCTTCGTCGTCCTGCCGGGCGGCTTCGGGCTCGCCCGCTGCTCGGGCACATCGGTCGAGGCGCCCAACTTCAGCGTCGTCTTCACCGCCGGCCACTGCGTCAACGAGGGTAGCCCGCGGCGCTGGTACGACCAGGACTGGATCTTCGTCCCCGGCTATCACGACGGCGTCCGCCCCTTCGGCGCCTTCGTCGCGAAGTGGCTCGGGACGACCGCCCCCTGGGTCGAAGGCGGCAGCGAGAACGGCGACGTCGGCGCCGCGGTGGTCGGGCGCAACGAACGCGGACAGCGCCTCGGCGACGCGGTGGGCGGCGACCGGATCGCCTTCGGCCTACCGCCCGGTCAGGCCTTCGACGTCCACGGCTACCCGGTTGAAACCCCGTTCGACGGGGCTACGCAACGGGTCTGCGCCGGCACGCCCTTCCTCGGCCACGATCTCGCCTCCTTCCTCTGGCGCGGGCCGCTCAACCTGGCGGTCTCCTGCGACGTCAGCGGCGGCGCCTCGGGCGGCGGCTGGACGATTCACGGCGACGTGCTCAACAGCGTCACCAACTACGGCTACGAAGACGACCGCAGGACCGACTTCGGCGCCTACTTCGGCGGCGCGGTCAGGGCCCTCTACGAAGAGGCGGCGCGGGTCCGGTGAACGCTCGGCGGACGACGCTCGCCTGCCTGCTCGCCCTCGCGGCGCTGGCGCCCGCCGCCGCCGCGCGGGCCGCCCAGCCCGTCCCCACGGCGCCGGGGCTCTTCGCCGGCGTCTCGCGGCTGGGCGAAGAGCTGGCGCTGACGGGGCAGGGCGCCGGCTCGGTCGGCCTGCCGCGCAAGCGGTCGCTCGCGGAGCTGCGCTTCGAGAACCACGACGGGTACACGATCGACGTGGTGGCCTTCGGCCAGACCGTCGCGCTCAGCGTCAGCCGCGCCCGCATCCGGCCCCGCCGTCCCGGCGACGGGCAGCGCAAGCGGCGCGAGCGCGTCTCGGTCGCGACCTACCTCGCCCACGGCAGGGTCACGTCGAGCTCGATCGAGGCCGCCTTCGGCGAGCGCGGCCGGATCTCGGTCCGCTTCCGCCCCTCCGGGCGCGCGGTCCACGCGACCCGCGGGGCCGGCTGCAGGCAGCCGAGCGACGGCGTCCTCGCCAGGATCGGCGTCTTCGTCGGCGAGCTGAGCTTCGAAGGAGAGGGGGGCTACACCTCCGTCCGGGTCCACCGGGCGCAGGGGCGCTCGGTGGACGTCTCGGCGCTGCTCGCCTGCCTGCTCGGCGGCCGGGGCGGCTTCAGCGCGGCGGATGCGGTCCATGCGAGCGCGCCGCTCGGCATCCGGCTGCCGGGCCTCGTCGGGACGACGGTGAGCGCTCCCAATGCGCCCGCCGTCCCCACCCATCCCAGCGGCGGCCCGAAGGCGACCACCATGCTCGCCGAGCGCAAGGAGCCGCTGACGCGGACCGTCTTCGCCGCCCAGGCGCGCGGCAAGGGCCGCCCCCGCTTCCTCGCCGCCGAGGAGCTCAGCGAAGGGTCGCTCGGCATCGTCCGCCTCGTCTACGCCCGCGGCGCCCGCTCCGCCTTCTCCTTCGACGACGCCCTCTCCAGCGCGACCGCGGCGCCGCCGGCCCCCTTCAGCGGCAGCGGCGAGCTGCGGCGCGGCCTGCGCAACGCGAAGAGCTGGAGCGGCTCGCTCGCGGTCTCCTTCCTCGGCGACCCGCACGTGGGGCTGACCGGGGACCCCTTCGGCGCCTGGCTTTCGCAGGGCTTCTGAGCCCTGAAGGGCGGCTAGATCTTCAGCAGGACCAGCGTGTTGAGGACGAAGAGCACCGCGAAGATCACCGTCGCCCGGTCGAGGTTGCGCTCGACCATCGAGCCGCCGCCGATCGAGCTGCCGCCCCCGCCGATCCCGAAGGCGCCCGAGAGCCCGGCGTCTTTGCCCGAGTGCAGCAGGATCAGGAAGACGAGCACGACGGAGATGATCACCTGGATGACCGCCAGAAAGGTGTACACGCGGCGCATGGTAGCGAGCCGCGCCTGAGGGCGACCTTGGACAGAATCGGAGGTTTCGTTGCGTTGGTTGACAAATTGGGTTAGTCTGTCAACCAAGCAGACGTTCCCTGGCTATCTGACAAGGAGGAGGCGCCGATGGAGGCAGCCGCGCACGAGCATCGCCACGGGCCCGAAGTCGACCTGAATCCCGCCGCCTGGACCGACCCGAAGCGCTACGCCTGGCTGCTCGGGCTGATCGTGCCGCTGCTGCCCTTCATCGCCTGGGGGCTGGTGGAGCTGACCGGCTGGGGGGTCTTCTGGTTCTACGGGCCGTTTCTCGTCTTCGTGATCTTCCCGCTGCTCGACATCCTCGTCGGCATGGACGCCGAGAACCCGCCCGACAGCATCGTCAAGTGGCTCGAACAGGACCGCTACTACCGCTGGTGCACCTACGTCTTCATCCCGATCCAGTACGCCGGGCTCGTCTTCGCCTGCTGGATGTGGGCCGACGGCGGGCTCTCGATCGTCGACAGCATCGGCCTGGCGCTGACGATGGGGATGGTCAGCGGGATCGCGATCAACACCGCGCACGAGCTCGGCCACAAGCGCGCCGATCTGGAGAAGTGGCTGAGCAAGGTGGCGCTCGCGCAGAGCGGCTACGGCCACTTCTTCATCGAGCACAACCGCGGCCACCACGTCCGCGTCGCCACCCCGGAGGACCCCGCCAGCGCCCGCCTGGGGGAGAGCTTCTGGGCCTTCCTGCCGCGCACCGTCTCGGGCAGCCTCGGCTCCGCCTGGGGGATCGAGCGGGCGCGCCTCGAGCGCGGCGGTCACTCGGTCTGGTCGGTCCACAACGACATCCTCCAGGCCTGGGCGATGACCGTCGGCCTCTTCGCCGCGCTGGCGGTCGCCTTCGGCCCGGTTGTCCTGCCCTACCTGCTGGCGCAGGCGGCGCTCGGCTTCTGCCTGCTCGAGGTCGTCAACTACCTCGAGCACTACGGCCTGCTGCGCGGAAGGAAAGAGGACGGGCGCTACGAGCGTTGCCTGCCCCAGCACAGCTGGAACAGCAACAACGTCGCCTCCAACGTGCTGCTCTACCACCTGCAGCGCCACAGCGACCACCACGCCAACCCGACCCGCCGCTACCAGGCGCTGCGCCACGTCGACGAGGCGCCGCAGCTGCCGACCGGGTACGCGGGGATGATCGTGCTCGCCTGGTTCCCGCCGCTCTGGCGGCGGGTCATGGACCGCCGCCTGCTCGACCACTACGAGGGCGACGTCGCCCGCGCCAACATCCAGCCGCGGGCGCGGCGCCGGATGCTGGCGCGCTACGGAGGCGCGGCATGAGCGCCTTCCGCTGCCCGTCCTGCGGCTACGCCTACGACGAGGCGGCGGGCAACCCGCGAGAGGGCTTCCCGCCCGGCACGCCGTGGAGCGAGGTGCCCGACGACTGGCACTGCCCCGACTGCGGCGTCCGCGACAAGGTCGACTTCGAGCCGGTGTCCGACGACGAGTGACCGCTCCCGCTGCGACGATTGCGGGCGTGGAGGCGCGCACGCCCTATCCTCAGGCCGCCCGGCGACTGCTGCGCGAGACCCTGCTCGGCGCGGGCCGCGACGAGGTGCAGCGGCGGCCCTGGACGGAGATCACCATGTCGGACATCGCCGCCGCCGCCGGGGTCAGCCGCCAGACGCTGTACAAGGAGTTCGGCAGCCGCGACGAGTTCGCCCAGGCGCTGGTCATCCACGAGGGCGAACGCTTCCTCGACGCGGTCGACGCCGCCGTGCGCGAGCACCTCGACGACCCGCGGGCCGCGGTCGGCGCCGCCCTGGAGACCTTCCTGCGCACCGCCGGCGAGGACCCGCTGGTGAAGATCCTGCTCGGCGACGACGGCGCCGCCGGCCTGCTGCCCTTCGTCACCACCCAGGGCATGCCGGTCGTCCAGTGGGCGACCGCCCGCCTCACCGCGACGATCGAGGACGGCTGGCCGCAGGCGCCGCCCGCCAAGGCCCGCCTGCTCGCCGAGTCGCTCGTCCGCCTCGCGATCAGCCACGTCACCGCCCCCGGCGAGTCCCCCGAGGCCACCGCGAAGCGCACCGGCGAGCTGCTCGGCCCCTTCATCGACGAGGCGCTGGGCGCCTGACGTTCCCGCGCTCCTCGGTGGGTAGCCCGGCCAGCCGCCGAGATGCTCGACGGCACGCAGCTCGACGCGACGGTAGCCGACGGCCAGGTCCAGTCAGCCTCAGCGCCCAGGGCGGCTGAGCCGCGGGCCTGCCCCCTACTCGGCCTCGACGCGGCCGGCGGCGACGGCGGCCTGCAGCGCCGCGTAATCGCGTTCGCTCCGGTCGGCGTAGGTCTCGGCGAAGGCCGCCATCGCCCGGTCGAAGGCCTCGCCCTTGCCGAGGTAGGCGGCGATCGCGATGCGGTCGCCGCCGCGCGCGTGGGCGTGGGCCAGGGTCATGCCGCAGATCTCCGCGTAGGCGGCGAGCGCCCGCGCGTTCATCTCCTCGACCTTCGCCGAGGTCTTCCAGTCCCAGAGCTGGCGCACGTAGAAGTCGCGCTCGGACCCGTCGGGGGCGTCGACCCGCACCCAGCCGAGCATGATGTCGCTGGTCGCCTGCATCAGCCGCTGCCCGTGGACGACCCGCCTGCCCTGCAGGTCGAAGCGGCTCGGCGACACGTAGGGCTCGAGCACCGAGCGCTGCGCCTCCTTGATCTGGAGGAAGAGCGGGTCGGCCTCGTCGCGGCCCAGCATCAGCGCGATCCAGGCGCGCTCGCCGTCTCCGCAGCCACGCTCGCGGGCGGCGAGCGAGAAGCTGGCGACGAGCCGCTTGACGTCCCACTCCCACGGCCCCGGCAGCGTCTCGTCGAAGTCGTTGAGGTCGAAGACCAGGCGCCGCTCCGGGGAGGCGAAGCCGCCGAAGTTCGAGAGGTGGGCGTCGCCGCAGAGCTGCGTCTCGAAGCCCGAAGCGGGCGTGCCGGCGAGGTCGGCGGCCATCACCGCCGCGGCGCCGCGGTAGAAGGCGAAGGGCGAGGCGAGCATGCGGCCGTAGCGCAGCGGCACGAGGCGGCCGACGCGGGATGCGGCCTGACGCTCGAGCAGGTCGACGGGGTCGGGACGGTCGGCGGCGGGCCCCCACGCGCCGTGGGCGGAGCGCGGGGCGCGCTTGCGCGCGGCCTTGCCGGCGGCGGCGCGCCCGGCGGGCGGGCCGGGGTGCCGCTGGACCGAGGCCCTCATTCAGGCGGGGACCGGCTCGGCGGCCGGCGGGTCGGGGTCGGACTGGAGCTCATCGAAGCGCCGTGTCGGCAGCCTCCGCGTCATCCAGAACGAGGCGACGGTGAGGAAGCCGGCGAAGAGGAAGGCGAGCTTCAGCGCGTTCAGCTGCGCGTCTTCGTAGTGCCCGACCAGCGAGTCGACGGTCGCCTGGTCGAGCCCGGCCGCCTCGGCGCCGGCCCGCACCTCGGCGGCGGGGACGAAGCTGCCGCCGGCGCTGAGCCGCGTCTCGAGCTGGGTGGAGACGTCCTGGGAGATGCTCGGGTCGGCGGCGACGTTTGCGGTGAAGGCGGCGATCAGGCCGCTGATCACGATCGCGCCGAGCAGCGCCGTGCCGAGCGAGGAGCCGAGCTGCATCGCGGTGTTCTGGAGGCCGCCGGCCTCGCTGCGGTCGGCGTCGCCGACCGATGACTGGACGACGTTGCCGAGCTGGGAGACGACCAGGCCCATGCCGATCCCGAGCACGCCCATCGCCGCGAGGAAGGAGCCGTTGTCGAGCTGGGGCTCGATCGTCGAGAGCAGCATCACGATCGCCGCCAGGATGACGAGCAGCCCGACCCGCACCAGCGGCTTCGGCGCGAAGCGCTTGGCCAGCGCCGAACCGGCGATCGCGGCTCCGAAGAGCCCCACCGAGGCGGGCAGCATCCGCACGCCGGTTTCGAGCGCGTCGAGCCCCTGAACGATCTGGAGGAAGAGCGGGATCGTGAAGAAGATCCCCATCAGGATCAGGTTCTGGGCGAGCAGCATCGAGACGCCGCCTCGCAGCGCCCGGATGCGCAGCAACGGCAGGTGGACGAGCGGGTCGAGGCCGCGCTCTTCGCGGCGCCGCTCCCAGGCGACGAAGCCGGCGAGGACGATCGCCCCGGCGCCGATCACGAACGGCGTCAGCGAAAAGCCGAAGGGCTCGATCGGCGAGGCGCGAGGCGCCAGCCATCCCCAGTTGCTCGCCTGGAGGACGCCGAAGACGACGAGCGCCAGGCCGGAGGCCGAGAGCACGCTGCCGACCCAGTCGAGGCTCGAGGTCCCACCCTCGCGCTCGGGCTCGCGGATCATCCGCGTGCCGGCGAGGATGGCGAGCGCGACGACGACCTCGCCGACGAAGACGTAGCGCCAGCTGAAGTCGGTCGTCATCCAGCCGCCGAGAATCGGGCCGACGGCGATCCCGGCGCCGGCGACGCCGCCGAGCACACCGTAGGCGAGCGCCCGCTCACCGCCCTTGTAGCTGGAGGCGACGAGGGCGACGAGGGCCGGCAGGACGAGCGCCGCGCCGATCCCCTCGAGAATCGACCAGCCGAGCATCAGGCTGGGCACGCTCCAAGAGGCCGCGGTGAGGGCCGAGCCGCTGCCGTAGATCACGAGGCCGATCGCGAAGGCGCGGCGCCGCCCCAAGAGGTCGCCGAGCTTGCCGCCGGTCAGCATCAGGCCGGCCATGACCAGCGCGTAGAGCGCGATCACCGTCTGGATCGTCGTCACCGTGGTGTCGAAGTCTTCGACCAGCTGCGAGATCGCGACGTTCATCACCGCCTGGTCGAGGACCATCAGGAACTGAGCGGCGCCGAGAACCCCGAGCACACCCCACTTGACCATCTCCGCTCTCCTGTCCGGTCGATTTTTGCCTGCGCTGGGCGGAACCTAATCTCGTTCGGGGGCGTCTACAACCGTGGAAACCCCCTCAACCGTCGTCGTGACGGTGGCGGATCGCCCAATCACGACCGGCTGACTTCGCCAAAGCTTTGCCCTGGCATGGGCTGAGCCTAGATGGCCTAGTCGTCGGCGCCGTGGCCGTTGGAGTCGCTGCCGCCGCCGTGCGAGTCGTCGCCTTCCGGGGGCGGCTGCGCTTCGGCCGGCGGGGTCGTCGGTTCCGGTCTCGATTCCGGGGTCGCCGTCGGTTCGGGCGCGGACTTTTCGGGCTGCGGCTTGGGCTTTGGCTCGATCTTGGGCTTCGCCTTGGGCGCGCCGCGGGGCGCCAGGGCGTCACCGGCGGAGATCGGTTCGGAGGAGAGGCCGATCTGCTGGCTGGCGAGGTTGCTGGCGGCGATCGCGACCGCGGCCGCTACGGCGATGCCGAGCAGCGCCAGGCCGATCCATTTGAGCGTCGCGGCGGAGGTCATCGTTCCGGCACCTCTATGACAGCGCGCAGACCGCCCCGGCCGCGGTTCTCGAGCATCACTTCGCCGCCCCACTGGCGGGTCAGCTCGCGGGCGATCGGCAGGCCGAGGCCGGTGCCGCGCACTCCGCGCCGGCCGGCGCTGCCGCGGCTGAAGCGCTCGAAGACCGCGTCCTCCTCGCCTGGCTCGAGCCCCGGTCCCTCGTCGAGCACCTCGATCCGCCCAGGCCCGGCGGCGATCGTCACGGTCGTCTCCGCGGGCGAGTAGCGCAGCGCGTTCTCGACCAGGGCGTCGATCGAACGGTCGAGGTCGGGCCGCGCGCACCATGCGCTCGCCGCGCCGTCGCTCTGCACGTCGAGCTCGATCCGTCGCTCTTCGGCGCTGCGGCGCCAGCGCTCTCCGGCCCGCTCGGCCGCCTCGCCGAGGTCGACCAGCTCCCCCGGCAGCTCGTGCTCGCCCGCCCGGCTGAGGACCAGCAGCTCGTCGACGATCTGCGAGAGCCGGTCGATCTCCCGCATCGAGGCCTCGAGCTCCGCGCTCGTCGCCTCGTCGCCGGCCAGCCGCTGGGCCAGGTTCTCCAGCCGCAGGCGCAGGCCGGTGAGCGGCGTGCGCAGCTGGTGGGAGGCGTCGGCGACGAAGTCCTGCTGCACGCGCAGCAGCCGCCTGATCCGCTGCGTCATCTCGTTGAAGGCGCGGCCGAGCGAGCGCTGCTCGGAGCTGCCCTCGATCGCCACCGAGGTATCGAGCTCGCCCTCGGCGACCTGGAGGGCGGCGCGGTCGAGGCGGCGGATCGGCTTGGCGATCTGGCGGGCGATCAGGGCGCCGGCGGCGAGCCCGAGCAGCAGCACGACGCCGGCGAGCGCCGCGAGGTCGAGCAGCGAGGTGCGCACCGCGCGGTTCACGGCGGAGACGCTCTGGGTGATCCGCACCGCGCCGGCGGGGCGGCCGTGCTCCAGCACCGGCACCGCCGTCGCCAGGATCTCCGTGCCCAGCGTTTCGCTGTTGCGGCTGATCTGCTCGCTGTTGCCGCGCAGCGCCGAGCGGACCTCGGGCCGGCTGGCATAGCTGCGTCCCAGCCGGGTCCCGGCCGAGTCGGCGAGCAGGCGGCCATGGCGGTCGACGACGATCACCCGTCCGCGCACGCTGTCGGCGGAGATTCCCGCCAGGCGTCCCAGCCCGGCCTTCTGCGGCGGGTCGATCAGCTCCGAAGCGGTCGCCGCGACGACGTCGGCCTGACTGCGCGCCTGTCCCTTGACCTCGGAGTCGACCCGGTCGCGCAGGCTGACCGCCAGCGGAACGCCGAGCGCGATCAGCGCCAGCAGCAGCACGTAGGCGAGCGCCAGCAGCAGCGTCGCGCGCAGGCTCATCCGAGATCAGCCCTCCGGCGCGGCGAAGCGGAAGCCGACCCCGCGCACGGTCTCGATGAAGGCGGGGCGGGCGGGGTCGTCGCCGAGCTTGCGCCGCAGCCAGCCGACGTGGACGTCGAGCGTCTTGGTCGAGCCGAACCAGTTGACGTCCCAGACCCGCGACATCAGGTCCTCGCGCTTGACCACGTGGCCGGCGTGTCGCATCAGCTCGGCCAGCAGGTCGAACTCCTTGCGCGAGAGGTCGAGCTCCTCCCCGCGCAGGCGGGCGATTCGCGCCGCCGGGTCGAGCTCCAGATCGTCGATTCGGATCGGCGCCGTGCCGGCCTCGCCGTCGCGGTCGCCGCTGCGGCGCAGCACGGCGCGGATCCGCGAGATCACCTCGGCGGCGCTGAACGGCTTGACCACGTAGTCGTCGGCGCCCAGCTCGAGGCCGACGATCTTGTCCATCTCGGTGCCGCGCGCGGTCAGCATCACGATCGGCACGTCGGAGCGGCGGCGCAGCTCGCGGCAGACGTCGCGCCCGTCGCCGTCGGGCAGCGCCAGGTCGAGCATCACCAGGTCGGGCTCGGCCTCTTCGGCGAGCTCCAGGGCGCCCGCGGCGGTGCCGGTGACGAGCGCCTCGAAGCCGGCCCGGCGCAGCGCCTCGGCGAACGGGCCGGAGATCGACCGCTCGTCCTCGACAACCAGTATCCGGCCGCTCGCCGCCTGTGCCATGAGGCCACTGTAGCGGCGAAAATGCCCTGCTCGTGTGGGTTATCCGCAGGTTTTGCCAAGCCTTTACCCGACCCTCAACCGCGCTTCAACCGACGCCCGCCACACTGCCCCGGCAAGCTCAGTAGAGGGGGGTTTCGAAGTGACGAAGACGAAGGCGAGAATTACGACGGCAGCGACCGTGATCGGCCTGGCGGGACTCGGCGGGCTGGCGTTCAGCTCGAACCGCAGCCCGGAAGCGGTGACCGTGGCCGAGAAGCCGCTGGTCCGCACCAAGGTCATCCGGCGCACGATCCACGTCACGAAGCACGCCAAGCCGAAACACCCGATGGCGGGCGCCGGCGGCTGGACGGCGAGCGGCTACAGCGGCTCGGGCGCGAGCGGGGGTGGGGCCGGCAGCGCCACGACCGGCGCCTCCTCCACCGGCTCGGCATCCGCGCCTTCCTCCTCGTCCTCCTATTCCTCGCCGGTCACCAGCGCGGCCAGCGGCGCCTCTTCGGCGCCCTCGACCTCGTCGGGCTCGGGCAGCTCGACGCCGGTGGTCACCCATGCCAGCGGCTCCCACGGCGGCCACCGCTCCCACGGCGGGCGGCATCGCAGCCCTGTCACGACCCACACCAGCGGCTCCCACTCGACTTCGCACGGCGGGCGCCGGCACAGCCCCGTCACCACTCACACCAGCGGCTCCCACAGCACCGGCGGCTCCCACACGACGCCCGTCGTCACCCACACCAGCGGCAGCGCCGGCTCGGGCGGGGGCAGCGCCCCCGTGACCACGGCGACCAGCGGCGGTGGCGGCGGCGGCGAGCACGAGGGCGGCGATGGAGGCGGCGGCGATGACTAGGAGCCCGTCTCCCGAGACGAGCTCCCAGGCGAAAGCCGAGACGCGCCGTCCTCGCCGCCCCGGCCCGGCCGCGGTGATCTGGGGCTCGGTCGCCCTCTTCGCGATGCTCTTCGCCCTCTTCACCTACCAGCTCAGCGCGCCAAGCGAACCGGCCCAGCAGGTCCTCGTGCGCAAGCTGGTCAAGCGGCGTATCGTCACCACTGTCGTGCCGACTCCCGGCGCCTCCACCGTGACCTCCGGACCGGCGGTCAGCTCGACCCAGTCCACCACCGGGGCGGCCCCACTCACCACGGGCGCGTCATGAGTGAGCACGACGTCGTCTTCGACGCGATGGGCAGCCATGTCCGCTTCCTCATCGGCGAGCCGGGCGAGGGAATGCCTCCAGCGCCCGCGGCGGCCGAGGCGGCGCGCAAGTTCATCGTCGAGTTCGACCGCACGCTCTCGCGCTTCAAAGCCGACAGCGAGCTGACCGCGCTCAACGCCGACCCGCGCGAGCGCGTCCCGGCCTCGGAGCTGCTGCGCAAGGCGGTCCAGGCCGGCGTCGCCGCGGCCGAGCGCAGCGGCGGCCTGGTCGACCCGACCCTGGTGCGGGAGATCGAGGCGACCGGCTACGCGGATTCGCGCGCCGGCATGCCCGGCGCGCCGCTCGGCGCCGCGCTGGAAGAGGCGCCGCCGCGACGGCCCGCCGCCGCCAACCCCGAGGCGCGCTGGCGCGGCTTCTCCGTCGACGAGGCGCGCGGCGAGATCGTCCGCCCGCCCGGCGTCCTCTTCGACACGGGCGGCGCCGGCAAGGGCCTGGCGGCCGACCTGATCGCCGAGCGCCTGCGCGGCTACTCGCGCTTCGTCGTCGACTGCGGCGGCGACATCCGGATCGGCGGCAGCGACGCCCTGGTCAATCCCTACGAGGTCCACGTCGAGCACCCGATGACGGGGGAGCGCGGCTTCGTCCTGCGGATCGGCCGCGGCGGCGTCGCCACCTCCGGCCTCAACGTGCGCATCTGGCGCGGCGAGGACGGGCGCTACGCGCACCACCTGCTCGACCCGGCGACGGGCGGGCCCGCCTGGACCGGGCTGATCGGCGCGACCGCGCTCGGCGAGACGGCGGTCGAGGCGGAGACGCTCTCGAAGGCCGCGCTGCTCTCCGGGCCGGAGGGCGCGCGTGAGGTGCTCGCCGAGCAGGGCGGGCTGATCGTCCACGACAGCGGCCGGGTCGAGTCGATCGGCCCGCTCGCGGCGCCCCCCCGGATCCGCCTGCCCAAGCTCGAAGCGAACGGAGCGAAGGCATGACCGCCGAAACCTCGACGACGCTGGCGACGCACGGCTGGTGGATGGCCAGCCGTGCCTCCGGCCTGGTCGCGATGGTCCTGATCACGGTCTCGGTCGGGCTGGGACTGGCGATGGCCGGCAAGGTGATGCGCCGCCCGGGCCTCTCGAAGAAGCTGATGGCGATCCACGAGCACACCGCCGTCGCCGGCATCGTCGCGATCGCCGTGCACGGCATCACCCTGCTCGGCGACCCGTGGCTGAACCCCGGCGTGGCCGGGATCGCGGTGCCCTTCACGATGGGCTTCAAGCCTCTGTTCACCGGCCTCGGCATCGTCGGCGGCTACCTCGCGGCGCTGCTCGGGCTCAGCTTCTACTTCCGCAAGCGGATCGGGGCGAAGCTCTGGCGCAAGGCGCACCGGGCGACCGTGCTCGTCTACCTGCTCGGCCTGGTCCACGCCTTCGGCAGCGGCACCGACGCCTCGGCGGTCTGGTTCCGCGGCTGGGTGCTGCTGACCGCGCCGCTCATAGGTGGCCTGTTCGTCTACAGGGTCCTCTCCGGCCGCGCCAAGCGGAACAGGGCCAAGGAGCCCCGGCCGAGGCAGGCTCGTCCGGCCAGGCCGCAATCGATTCCAATTCTCGAGGAGGCATAGATGTCGGACAACGGAATAGTCATCGTCGGCGGCGGCCTCGCGGCGCAGCGCTGCGCCGAGACGTTGCGCCGCCGCGGCTACGAGGCCCCGGTGCGGATGGTCTGCGCCGAGCCCGAGCCGCCCTATGACCGTCCGCCGCTCTCCAAGGAGATGCTGGCGGGAGAGAGCGCCGAGGCGGAGCTCGCCTACCGGCCCGCCTGGTGGTACGAGGAAAAGCGGGTCGAGCTGCTGCTCGGCGTGCGCGCGGCGGGCCTCGACCCGGGCGCCCGGCGCTTGCGGCTCGACTCCGACGCCGAGCTGGCCTACGAGAAGCTGCTGATCGCGACCGGCGGCGCCGCCCGCCGGCTGCCCTTCCTCGAGGGCTACGAGAACGTCCACTACCTGCGCACGCTGGCCGACGCCCGCCGCCTCAGCGGCGAGCTGAGCGAGGGCGCCCGCCTGGCGATCGTCGGCGCCGGCTTCATCGGCCAGGAGGTCGCCGCCACCGCGCGCCGGCTCGGCGTCGAGGTGACGATGCTCGAGGCGCTCGACGTCCCTCTGAGGCCGATTCTCGGCGCGGAGGTCGGCGCCTGGTTCGCCGGGCTGCACGCCGACGAGGGAGTGCGGGTGCTCACCGGTGCGATGCTCGAGGGCGCGCGAGGCGAGGGCCGGGTCGAGGAGCTGGTGCTGGCCGACGGCAGGCGGCTCGCCTGCGACGCGGTCGTCGTGGGCGTCGGCACCGTGCCGGCGACCGCCTGGCTCGCCGGCAGCGGCCTGGAGGCCGACGGCGTGCCCACCGACACCGCCGGGCGCACCGCGCTACCCGGCGTCTTCGCCGCCGGCGACGCCTCGATCCCCTTCGAGCCGCGCTTCGGCGCCCACGCCCGCACCGAGCACTGGGACGCCGCCGCCTGGCAGGGCGCCGCCGCGGCCAGGTCGATGCTCGGCGAGTACCCGGGCACGCCGCCGCTGCCGAGCTTCTGGAGCGACCAGTACGGGTTGCGAATCCAGTACGTCGGCCACGCGAGCCGCGCCGACGCCGTCGCCTTCGACGGCGACCCGGCCGAGCGCGACTTCGAAGCGGTCTTCACCCAGTCCGGCGTTCCCGTGGCCGGCCTCACCGTCAACCGCCCGCGGGCGATCCCCGCCCTGCGCAAGCGCATCGACAGCGGCCACTTCCCCGCCGCCAAACGAGAGGAGCAGGCAGCATGACCTACATAGCCAAGGTGGACCCGAACGAGTGCAGCGCCCACGGCGACTGCGTCGACGTCGCCCCGCAGGTCTTCCGCCTCGACGACGTCGCC
The DNA here is from genome assembly GCA_963805475.1 of uncultured Solirubrobacterales bacterium. GTDB lineage: Bacteria > Actinomycetota > Thermoleophilia > Solirubrobacterales > 70-9 > VRUE01. Next base: position 114,716 of record CAWDUO010000002.1, read on the forward strand.
GAGGTGATCGGCGCCGGCCCCGACGACCTGATGCTCGAGGCGGCCGAAGCCTGCCCCGCCGTAGCGATCACCGTGATCGACGGCGAGACGGGCGAGACGGTCTTTCCCTGAGTCGGCAGCATGGTGAGAGTTCCCTTATGAACGGGGTTTCCGGGGCCGCGCTTATCTGACCCTTAATGCCGGCTTGGCAGACTGCCCCGCCATGTCGCGCCGCCGGGGGATCCTGCTGCTCTCGCTCGCCGCGATTGCGCTCGCGGCGATCCTCGTCCGGTCGCTCGAAGGCGGGGGCGGTTCACGGACCGCGCGATCCTCGCCGAGGACGACCCTCGTCGTCCGGCGCGGCCACGCGCTGCCCGCGCCGATCTCGGGCGAGTCCGTGGTGGCGCTGCCCGAAGGCCCGTTGATCCTCGGTGGGCTCGATGCCGCCGAAGGCTCGGTCAGCGGCGTGTTTCAGCTCAACGCCGAAACGGGTCGCCTGCGGCAGGCCGGGGAACTGGACGCTCCGCTTCACGACGCGGCCGCCGTCGCGCTCGGCAACCGGGTGCTGGTGTTCGGGGGCGGGGCCGAAGCGAGCACCGACGAAGTCCAGGGCATGGAGGTCCCGGGCGCGCGGATTTCCGCCGGGACGGTGGCCGGCGCGGTCGGCCGCCTTCCCACCGTTCGCTCGGACCTGAGCGCGGTGGAGGTCGGCGGCCGCGCCTACCTGCTCGGCGGCTACGACGGCGAAGCGCCGCTGGGCTCGGTGCTGAGGAGCGAAGACGGCAGCAGCTTCAGCGAAGTCGCGAAGCTTCCCGCCCCCGCCCGCTACATAGCCGTGGCGGCCACCGCCGGCAGGATCTTCGCCTTCGGCGGCGAGCTGGCCGACGGCGCCCCCAGCGACGCGATCCGCGAAATCGACCCGAAGACCGGCGCGGCCCGCGTGCTCGGCCACCTGCGCCAGCCGGTCTCCCATGCCTCCGCGGTCAGCCTCGGCGGGCGGGTCTACCTGCTCGGCGGGGAAGTGGGAGGGATCGCCAGCGACCGCATCTGGCGCTTCGATCCCGCTACCGGCGCCCTCGCTCCGGCCGGCCGGCTGCCGCTTCCGGTGGCCGGCGGCGCCGCCACCGTCGTCGGCTCGACCGCCTACCTGATCGGTGGCAAGGGAGCGAACGGCGCCGCTCTGCGCACGGTCGTGCTGCTGCGCGAGCACACTGTTCGTTCCGCTCCTCCGGAAGGCGCTGAAGCCGCTTCGGCGCCCCGTTCGCGGACCGCCCGCGGACGGCCGCCCCCCTTCACGGGCCGCCTGCTGATCGCCGATCGCGGCAACAACCGGCTGCTGGTGGTCAACTCCGAGAAGAAGGTGCTCTGGCGCTTCCCCTCGCGCGCCCACCCGGCGCCGCCCGGCGGCTTCTACTTCCCCGACGACGCCTTCTTCACCCACGGCGGCGCCCAGATCATCTCCAACGAGGAGCAGAACGAGCGCATCGTCCAGCTCGGTTTCCCCTCCGGCAAGCTGCTCTGGTCCTATGGCCACCCGGGAGTCCCCGGATCCGAACCGGGGTACCTGCACGAGCCCGACGACGCCTACCTCTGGCGCGACGGCACGATCTCCGTCGCCGATGCGCAGAACTGCCGCGTGCTGATCGTCTCGCCGGCGAAGAAGGTGCTGCACGAATTCGGCGAACCATCGCGCTGCGAACACGAACCGCCGCGGGCGCTCGGCTCTCCCAACGGCGACACGCCGCTGCGCAACGGCGACCTCTTGATCTCCGAGGTGAACGGCTCCTACGTCGACGAGGTGACGCGCGGCGGCAAGCTGGTCTGGAGCGTGCAGCTGCCGATCGAATACCCCTCCGATCCGCAGCAGATCGGTCCCGATCGCTACCTGGTCGCCGACTACGCTTCCCCCGGTGGCCTCTTCGAGTTCAACCGGGCCGGCAGGGTCCTCTGGTCATATCAACCGACCTCGGGGAACGGAATGCTCGACCATCCCAGCCTGGCCGAGCGCTTCCCGGGCGGCGACATCGCGGTCAACGACGACTACCGCCACAGGGTCGTGATCGTCGACCCCCACACGCGCAAGATCGTCTGGCAGTACGGCCGCACCGACTCGCCCGGTCGCGGCGCCGGCCGGCTCAACACCCCCGACGGCTTCGATCTGCTGAGCCCCGAGGGCACGACGCCCACGCACCCTTACACCGGCTGAGGGCTGGCTGCCCCGATGGGCCTTCGAAGCTCTGGAGCCGGCGCCCTTGCAGCCCGGTGGCACCTGCTCGCCCTGGCCGGCATCGTCGCGCTGGGCGCGGTTCTGCGCTTCGCCACGCTCGACCTCCAGAGCTACCGCTACGACGAGGCGGTGACGGTGGTGCGGATCCTCCACTCGAGCCTCTTCGACACTCTCGCCACCGTTCCCAAGAGCGAGTCGACGCCGCCCCTCTACTACCTGCTCGCCTGGCTGTGGTCGCGGCCCTTCGGGGTCGGGGAGGTCGGTCTGCGATCGCTCTCGGCGCTTGCCGGGACCGCCTCGATCGCTGTCGTCTACCTCGGGGCCGTCGCGCTGCCGTTGCCGCGCCGGGCGGGGCTGATCGCGGCGGCGATCGTCGCCGTCAGCCCGGTGCTGATCTGGTTCTCCCAGGACGCCCGCGCCTACGCGCTCGCCTTCCTGCTCACGGCGCTCTCCTTCCTCTTCTTCGCCCGGGCGCGGCGCAGCGGTTCGAAACGTGACTTCGCCTGGTGGGCGATCTGCTCGGCGCTGGCTGTGGCCACGCACTACTTTGCCGCCTTCGTCGTCGTTCCCGAGGCGGCCCTGCTGCTCTGGGGCTCGGCCGACCGGCGGCGGGCCGCCATCGCCGTGGCGGCGGTCGGGGCCGCGGCGCTGCTGTTGCTGCCGATCGCCCTGCACCAGCGGGGCAACGCCCACGCCGCCTGGATAGCCAGGCAACCTCTCACCCAGCGGCTCGGGCGGGCCGGGGCGAAGCTGATCGGCGAGGACAACGGCGACGAGCACGGCAGCCGTGAGGCGGGGCCGATCCCACTCGCCGTGCCCGCTGCCCTGGCGGTCGCGGCGCTGGCGCTGCTGCTCTGGGGTGGGGACGAGGAGGAGCGGTGGGGGGCCGGGGTCGCCGCGCTGGTTGGCGGGCTCGGGCTGTTGCTGGCCCTGCTTTTCGCCGCGCTCGGCGCCGACTACGTCGACGGGCGCAATCTGATCCCGCTCTTCGCGCCACTGACGATCCTGCTCGGCGCGGGCTTCGCCGTGCGCCGCGCCGCGCCGGCCGGCCTCGCCCTCGGCGCCGCCTTCTGTCTCTGCGCCCTCGTCTTCACGCTCGAGATCGACCGCCTGCCGCGCCTGCAGCGCGAGGACCTGCGGAGTGCGGCGGCGCGCGTCGGGACGCTGCGCCCGGACGAGGTCGTCGTCACCCCGCGCTACTCGGCCAGCCAGCCGCTGCGCTACTACCTCGGGGCCCGGCCCGCGACCGCGCCGTTGCCCCCCTTGCGCGAAATCGACCTCGTCGGCTCGGCCGCCGCGGCGCGCGCGAACGCCGCCCGTCTGTTGCCGCCCGCCTTCCGCCGCGCCGGCTCGGAAGCCGTCTCCTACGACTTCACCTTGACGCGCTTCGTCAGCCGGCGGCCAGTGCGGGTTTCGCTGCGGACGCTCGAAGCCGGTGCGCTCGTTGCGGGCGGTCGCCACGCGGCGGTCCTGGTCGGCGGCTGAAGCTGCGGTCGAGTAGAACTCCCCTCCCTTGAAGGAGCCGAGCCGCATGTACCGCGTCGCGATGACCGCCAGCCGGCCGGTGGTGCGCGGCTGGGGGCGGCTCGAGGTCGAGGGGCTGGAGGCGCTGCCGGCGAGCGGCCCGGCGCTGGTCGTCGGCAACCACGACAGCCACTGGGATCCGGTCGCGGTCGGCGTCGCCGCGCTGGCGCGGCGGCAGATCAGGGCGCTGGCGAAATCCACGCTCTGGGACGTGCGCGGGCTGGGCCCGGTGCTGAACGGGATGGGGCAGATCCCGATCGAGCGCGGGGCCGGCGACGCCGGGGCGCTGGCGCGGGCGATCGAGGAGCTGCGGGCCGGCGCCTGCATCGGCGTCTTCCCCGAGGGCACGCGCTCGCGCGGCGAGGTGCTGCGGGCGCGCAGCGGCGTCGGCCGGCTGGCGCTCGAGGTGCCCGAGGCGCGGCTCGTCTGCGTGGCGATCGAGGGGACTGCCGAGCTGACCGGCTTCCCGCGCCGCCCGCGCCTGCGGGTTCGGTTCTTCGAGCCGGCCGGCGGCCAGGCCGGGGCCGGCGAAGAGCCGGGAGGGATCGCCGCGCGGCTGGTCGCGGAGATCCGCGAGCAGGTCCCCCCGGCGGTCTCCTACCGCAAGCGCTGATCCGGCCGGGGCGCCCTCGGAGCGCTACCTCGCGGCTGCGGTGAGGTGCGCGAGTTTGCAGGGAGATATATGCGGCTGAATGGAGTCGAACCATCACGCCCCGTAAAGGGCACAAGCCCCTCAAATCAGCCGGTGAGGGGTTTTTGGCTTATCTACGACTCCCTGAGGCGATCTCAGGTGCTCTGCAGTGACGCAGGTTAGCGCGAAATCGGTCCGTCAAACGGTCCGCGGGATCGCCGGCTGAGGAGAAGTCCGCAAGGCGTTTCCGACCGATGCCGATGATCGGATGCGGAAATGAGCAAAGGGCGCAAGAAGTCGCGGCCGAAGCGTGGGCAGAAGAAGGTCGTTGCGCGAGGAACCCCGGCGCGCTGGGGGGTCGCGTGGCATCCGAAGGCGCTCGATGAGAAGAACGCAGTCGAGGACGTCGCTGAGCGCGTGGCGATCGCGCACGTGATCGAGAAGCTGGAAGTCGACGGCCCAGCCCTGCGAAGCCCGCATCAGAGTGGCGTCATGGGGGAGGAGGGATCGGGCCTGCGAGAGCTGCGGCCCCGGCGAGGAAGGAGCCGCTGGCGGCCAATCTACCGCCGGACGGATGAGGGGCTGTTCGCGGTTCTCGCCGTCGGCCCGGAGGCCGGAATCGACAAGGCTGGCTACGCGCGAGCCGTGCGTCTCGCGAAGCGGAGGATCGAGGGACTGGAAAAAGCCAAGGAGAAGGAGTAGCCTGGACAGGCAATTACAAGCTTGTTATAAGCAGATTTGAGATCAAACATGGCAGATCAACTCGTATCCAACGACGACGTTCTCGCGAAGGATCTGCGCGACCCTGAGTTCCGCGCTGAGTGGGAGCGGACCGCCCTGGCCCGGTGGCTCGCCGTCGAGGTCGCCCACTACCGCGCCGAGCACGATCTCTCCCAGCGACAGCTGGCGGAGCGGCTCGGAGTCCATCAGTCCGACGTTGCTCGCATGGAGACCGGCGAGCACGCGCCGAGCCTTGAGCGCCTGGTCAGGGTTGCCAGCGGCCTGGACATCGAGCTGATGATCGACATCCGCCCGGAGAAGAAGGCGGCCCGCCTACCGAAGAAGCGAGCGCTCGATGCCGGCTCGTTCGCCGTAGGCGGCTGCGAGGTAGTTCTCGCCACCGCGTAGAGCCTCGCCGTGATTTCGCAGTCTTAGTTCCGCAGTAGCATCGCCCGCGATGTCGATTCGCCTGCTTGCGACCTACGAGTTCATCGACAAGGATGGGACCCCGGCCGGGATGGTGCGCCTCCCGGTGGTCGGCTACGCGCAGCCCGGCTCCGACGGCAGGGAGCGCCCGCGCGTCCTGTTTCTGAGCGGCGACGACCCCTACCTCGTCGACTTCCACCCGGACAGCACGCTTGAGACGCAGTACGGCACCTTCCAAGCGGTGCTGATCGACGCCGTCGCCGATCCGATCTCGGCTCAACCCGGCTGGGTCGCCGAGGTCTCCGTCGAGCCGCTGGACGAAGCGCCGGAACGGCTGGGCGTGTACCCCGTGCTTGCATGGGAGCCCGAGCCGAGGACGAGCTTCGACGACTATCCCCAGGGGCACGCCATCCTGCTCATCCCCGATCGCGACGACAGGCTCGGCAGCCATTCCGGGCCGGTCAGCACCCGCGACCTGCCGGGTGTGGTGCGCTACCGTCGCGAGGATGAGACCGCCTGATCAGATGACCGAGCTATCCGATCACTACATGCGCGTGCGGGACTACGGCCGCTGGTTCTCCCTCGACGAGTCGACCGTCTACAAGATGATCGAGCGGGGGGAGATCAAGACGATCCGCATCGGCAAGAAGACCCTGCGCATCCCCTCGAACGAGCTGGAGCGCTACCTGGAGCGCGAGCCGGCCGCAGAACCCGACGCGGCTGCCCTGAGAAAGAGGGCCGCGGCGTTTCGCGAGCAGCACGGCAAGGATCCGAGTGCCTTCGTCGACGCTTGGCGCAGCGGCGAGATCGAAGACACGCCGGACAACGCCGAGGTCGCGCTCGAGGCGCTAGCCCTGCGCACGGCCCTCACCCGCCAGCACGTCGCTGCTGTGTAGACCTTCGCGACCTACGTCGTCTCGGCGTTAGTCCGGTTGGCGGGGTGGCGGCTCAGGTCCAGGTGGTCTCCTCGCTCTATTTGCAGGTTCTGAGTGCGGCTGAATGGAGTCGAACCATCACGCCCCGTAAAGGGCACAAGCCCCTCAAGCTTGCGCGTCTACCAGTTCCGCCACAGCCGCTTGGGACGGCGATTCTAGATGTTCGGCGGCGGCGGGGCTTGCGGCTGGACGGCGGCGTGCGCAGAGGGGCGGTCGGGTTGCGTGCGTCCGCGGGGGCCGATACTCTGCGAACAGATGTTCGAATGTACGCGCTTTGCTTGAAGGAGGAGCCCGGTGGACTTTGATCTGACCAAGAGGCAGAAGGAGATCTTCGACTTCATCCGCCGCTACGCGGAGAAGACCGGCTACCCGCCGACCGTGCGGGAGATCGGCAAAGCGGTGGGGCTGCACTCGTCCTCGACCGTGCACGCGCATCTCGCCAACCTCGAGAAGATCGGCCTGCTGCGGCGCGACCCGTCCAAGCCGCGGGCGATCGAGCTGCTCTTCGACAAGGCGAAGAAGACGATCCGGCCTGAGCAGGCCGGCATGCCGCTGCTCGGTCACGTCGCCGCCGGCGCGCCGATCCTCGCCGAAGAGAACATCGAGGAATACATCGAGATCCCCGACGTGGTCGGCGGTGAGGAAGGCGACTACGTGCTGCGGGTGCGCGGCGAGAGCATGAAGGACGCCGGCATCTTCGAGGGCGACTACGTGATCGTCCGCCCGGCCGACGACGCGAGCGACGGCGAGATCGTCGTCGCCCTGATCGGCGAGGAGGCGACGGTCAAGCGCTTCTTCCGCGAGTCCGACCACATCCGCCTCCAACCGGAGAACGAGACCATGGACCCGATCCGCACCGCCGAGGCCCAGGTCATCGGCAAGGTCATCGGCGTAGTCCGCAAAGTCTGACCTGCGGACCCGGAGGCCGCCATGCGGCGTCCTCGATCGGCCGCCTGCGGGTCACGCACTTCAGTGCGCTCCCCTTGTCGGCCTCACTGCGTCCTTGCCTGGCGACCTCCGGATCGCGTCAGGATTCGGAGATTTTCGGTTGCAGCGAGCTGTGCGGGTCTACAATTCGCAGGGCGAGCCGAGCGACCGCGGGGGGGAGAGAAAACCCCCTCGAGGAAAGTCCGGACACCGAAGGGCACGGCGGTGGGTAACGCCCACCCGGGGAAACCCGCGGGAAAGTGCCGCAGAAATGACACGGCCGATGGCGTAGGCGGGCACGTGAGCCGCGTACAGGCAAAGGTGAAATGGTGCGGTAAGAGCGCACCGGCGTCGCGGTGACGCGGCGGCCAGGCAAACCCCGCCCGGTGCAAGGCCAAACAGGATCGTCGACCCGGCCCGGCGAGATCCAGGTAGGCCGCAGCCGCCTCGGCGGCCGGCGGGGCTCCGGCCCCGCCGAGATAGATGGTCGCTCTCGACAGGATCCGGCTTACAGGCCCGCTGTGGAAAGGCCCCTCTCTCACCCGAGGGGGGCCTTTCCAACCTCTGCACGATTTCCTGTCTTAGCATCTGCTAACGTGCCGCTGACTTCCGCTGAATCTTCGTCACATATCGCGAAGAGCGGGGGACCCACGAGTTGGGGCGAGTCGCGGGCAGCTGCCCGCGTAGCGCAGCTCTTTCAGCGCGAGCCCGTCAGCTAACCCCGCAAGCGCCCGAAAGAGCAATGACCGAACACGCTGACCGCCCCTGGCGGAAATATGGATTTCGTGCGGCCCTGCCGCTGATCGCCGCGATCCTGGCGCTGCTCGCGCCGTCCGCGCAGGCGGGCACCGGCGGCGCCGTGAGCGGCGCGGCCGGTGAAGCGGAGGCCGGCGGCAGCCTCGCCTTCACGCCCCTGCGCTGGGCCGGCGCCACCTGGTACGGGCCGGGCCTCTACGGTCGGCAGACCGCCTGCGGCGAGGTGCTGCGCCCGAGCACGGTCGGCGTCGCCCACCGCCACCTGCCCTGCGGCACCGCGGTCAAGTTCGTCTACCACGGCCGCGCGATCGTCGCCCCGGTCATCGACCGCGGCCCCTACACCCACGGCAACGCCTGGGACCTGACCAACGGCGCCCGCCGCGCCCTCGGCTTCAGCGGATCGGGCCGGATCGGCTACGCGGTGGCCGTCCATTACGCGCGGCACTCGCCCTGAGCCCGCGCTTCCACGGGCCCTCCGGGCCGGCCCAGCCGCCCCGACGGCTACTCTTTTCCGTCCAAGCGGGGCTTTTTCAACGAGAGGAGCAAGGGCAATGTCGAGGTTCTCAATCATCGGGCTGGCGTTATTTCTCATCGCCCTGGTCGCCGCGGTCGCGAGCGCCGGCGCCGCGACCGCCTCGCGCACGACGGTCGTCCTCGGAAGCACGGCGACGATGCCCGATCCCTCCTGCCCGGAGCTGCCCTGCCAGGCGGTCGGCAGCGTCACCGGCTTCCAGGTCAGCACCGGCCAGGGGAACCTGCCCTTTCGAGTGACGCGCGACGGCAAGGTCAAGGCCTGGACCCTGACCCTTTCCCAGCCGACCAACAGCCAGCGCTCCTTCTTCAACGGCTTCTTCGGCACCCCGCCGGAGGCGCGCCTGGCGATCCTGCGCCGCGTGCCCGGCACCGAGCCGCCCCGCTACAACCTGCGCCGCCAGGGCCAGGTTCATGTGCTCAGCCCCTACCTCGGGCAGACGGTCAAGTTCGGAGCCAACCTGAAGGTAGAAAAGGGCGACATCGTCGGCCTCACGATCCCGACCTGGGCGCCGGCCTTCGCCGAGAACCTCTCGGCCAAGGACGCCTGGCGCGCCAGCCGCGAACCCGGCAAGTGCACCAACACCACCGACGTCCGCCAGGGCAAGCCCCAGGTCAAGGTAAACACCCGCGCCACATACGGCTGCCGCTACTCGACAGCGCGCCTGCTCTACACGGCGACGGTCGTCGAGAGCTGAGCCCCGACGACCTACGCCGCTGAGGGCAACACCTGCGGCGTCGCCTGGTCTTTGGGTAGGGCGGCCGCGCTCGCGATCAGGCTCTGGAACTCGTTCAGCGCCAGGTGCGCGATCGCCTCGAGGATCTCCTCGTCGCTCCAGCCGATCTCCAGCGCCTCCTCCTGAAGGTGGTGGGGGGGACGCCGTCGGCGTCGAGCGTCGCCTCGAGGAACTTCAGCAGCGCCGCCTCCTTCGCGTCGCCCGAGCTGAAGCTGCGGGCGCGCGAGACCTCGTCGAGGCCGAGGCCGGCGCGCCGCGCCGATTTCGCGTGCTGGGCGATGCTGTAGGCGTCGTGGCGACGCTCGGCCACCGCCAGGGCGATCCGCTCGCGGGTCGCCTGCGGGAGGACGCCGCCGCGCAGCTCCGAGCGCATCCGGGTGTAGGCCCGCAGCACGGCCGGGGCGCCGGCGAGCACGCCGACGAACTTGGTCACCGCGCCACCGGCCGCCTGGATGCTCTTGATCAGGGGAGCGCTCTCGTCAGGCGCCGTCAACTCGTCGTGGATCTGGAATCTGCTCACTGCTGTTTTTACCGTCACTTGCATCCCACCCTTTGGGCTCAGGTGGCGAAATCCGCTTCACAGAGCCTTTAACTGGCCGTTACTTTACTTTAAGCCATTAACTTACGCGAAGTAAGTTATAGCGAGAAACGGACGCTCTCGCAAGCTTTCCGCGACGACCGTCACATACCCGCAATACGCGCTCTCGCACCTTCGACCGCCGGTCGGGGGACGACTTCGCCTATCTTTGCCCGACCGCGCAGACGACGAGCAAGGAGACCGGGGGAATGGCAGACCAGCCGACCAGTGCCAGCGACGTAGCCGCGATCGTCGAGGAGCGCGACGTCCGCTTCATCCGCCTCTGGTTCACCGACGTCCTCGGCCACCTGAAGAGCTTCTCGATCAACGCGTCGGAGCTCGAGGACGCGTTCGAGGGCGGCATGGGCTTCGACGGCTCCTCGATCACCGGCTTCAACCCGATCGAGGAGTCCGACATGATCGCGATGCCCGACCCCTCGACCTTCGCGCTCATCCCCTGGCGCCCCGAGGAAGAGAACGCGGTCGCCCGCATGTTCTGCGACGTCCGCGTGCCCGGCGGCGACCCCTACGAGGGCGACCCGCGCTGGATCATGCGCCGGGCGCTGAAGCGCGCCGAGGAGCTGGGCTTCGACGCCTACAACATCGGTCCCGAGCTGGAGTACTTCTACTTCCGCTCCGCCAAGCCCGCGGGCGGCGTGCCCGAGGTGCTCGACGAGGGCGGCTACTTCGACCTGACGACGCTCGACGCCGGCTCCGACGTGCGCCGCGAGACGATCCTGGCGCTGGAGAAGATGGGCATCCACGTCGAGTACGCCCACCACGAGGTCGGCCCCTCCCAGCACGAGGTCGACATGCGCTACAAGGACGCGCTGCGGATGTCGGACGACTGCATGACCTACCGCATCGTCGTCAAGGAGTACGCGATGAAGTACGGCTGGCACGCCAGCTTCATGCCCAAGCCGCTGTTCGGCGAGAACGGCTCCGGCATGCACGTCCACCAGTCGTTGACCAAGGACGGCCGCAACGCCTTCTTCGATCCCGACGACCAGTACTACCTCTCGGCCACGGCGAAGGCCTTCATCGCCGGCCAGCTGCGCCACGCTCGCGAGATCGCGCCGCTCTTCGCCCAGTGGGTCAACTCATACAAGCGCCTCGTGCCCGGCTTCGAGGCGCCGGTCTACCTCGCCTGGTCGCGCCGCAACCGCTCGGCGCTGATCCGGGTGCCGCTCTACCACCCCGGCAAGGAGGGCGCGACGCGGGCCGAGCTGCGCTGCCCCGACCCCGCCTGCAACCCCTACCTGTGCTTCGCCGGCATGCTCCAGGCGGGCCTGGAGGGGATCGAGAAGGGCTACGAGCTGCCCGAGCCGATGGAGCAGAACCTCTACCACCTCTCGCCCGAAGAGCGCTCGCAGCGCGGGATCGAACAGCTGCCCGAGACGCTCGGCGAGGCGATCGACGTCGCCGCCGACTCCGAGCTGGTCCTGCGCACGCTCGGCGAGCACACCTTCCGCCGCTTCATCGAGATCAAGCGGCAGGAATGGGAGGACTACCGCGTCCAGGTCACTCCCTACGAGATAGAGAACTTCCTGCCTGTGCTCTAGCGGCTGCCCGGGCGCGACAGGGCTGAGGGCCACCAGAAGTCGTCGCCGATCGTCAGGGCGATGGCCGGGACGAGGATGCTGCGGACGAGGAAGGTGTCGAGCAGGACGCCGAAGGCGACGACGAAGCCGAGCTCGGTGAGGAAGGTGAGCGGGAGGACGGCGAGCACCGAGAAGGTGCCGGCGAGGACGATGCCGGCGCTGGTGATCACCGCGCCGGTGACCGCGAGGGCGCGCAGGATGCCCTGCCGGGAGCCGTGCTCGGCCGTCTCCTCGCGGGCGCGCGAGATCAGGAAGATGTTGTAGTCGACGCCGAGCGCGACGAGGAAGACGAAGGCGAAGAGCGGCAGCGACGGTTCGGCGCCCGGGAAGTCGAAGATGAATTCGAAGGCGAAGAAGCCGACCCCGAGCGCGGCGAGGAAGCTGAGGATCACCGTCCCGATCAGGATCAGCGGCGCGACCACGGCCCGCAGCAGCCCGATCAGGATCAGCAGCACGACGAGCAGGACGATCGGCGGGATCACCAGCGAGTCGCGCCCGGCGGCGGCGCGGACGTCGTGTTCGACCGCGGTCGGGCCGCCGACCAGCGTCGTCGGGGCGACCGAGTGCGCCGCTTCGCGGATCGGCCCGACCAGGTCGAAGGCCGCGGTCGAATACGGTTCGATTTCCAGCGTCGCCTGGATCAGCGTCCCCGGCGGCCCGTGATTGACCGGCCCGGAGACCGACCTGACGCCGGACACGGCGGCGACGGCGCGCCGGGTCGCCGGGATGTCGGCCGGGTCTTCGACGACCAGGTCGGTGAGCGCCGAGGCGCCCGAGGGGAAGCTCTTGCTCAGCAGGTGCTGCCCTTCGACCGATTCGACTTCGTGCGTGTAGGAGTCTTCGGCGGTCAGCCCGGTGGAGAAGAAGGCGAAGCCGCCGCAGCAGATCAGCAGGACGGCGATCGCGCCGACCATCACCCGCTGCGGGCCGCGGGCAATGCGATCGCCGACCCGCGACCAGAAGCCGTGCGTGACGTCGGCGGTGCGCTCGAGCCGGTGGCGGCGGATCTCGTAGGGGGTGAAGAAGGCGCGGTCGAGCGGGCCGACGATCAGCGAGGGGACGCGGCGGCCGCTGAGCACGCGCAGCAGCCAGTTGAGCAGCACCAGCGGCAGCAGCACCAGCACCAGCAGGCTGGCGAGGAACGGCCGGACGAAGGCGCCGAAGCCGGAGCCTTCGACGATCCGCCGCCGCGCCCGCTCGGAGACGCCCTCTGTCGTGGGCGCCGTCTGCGGCGTGTGCGGGACGAAGGGCCAGAAGGCGCGGCGGCCGAAGATCGTCAGCAGCGCCGGCAGCAGGGTGAGCATCGAGAGCGCCGCGCAGGCGACGCCGATCGCCGCGATCGGCCCGAGGCCCGAGGTGCCGTTGACCTCGGCGAAGAGCAGGCAGAGCAGCGCCGCGATCACGGTCGCCGCCGAGGCGAAGATCGCCGGCCCGGCGGAGGCGAGCGCCGTCCGCATCGCGACGTGCTTGTCGGCCTCGCGGTGCAGCTCCTCGCGGTAGCGGGCGACCAGCAGCAGCGCGTAGTCGGTCCCCGCGCCGAGCACCAGCACCGACATGATCGAGCTCGACTGGCCGTTGACGTTCGCGCCCAGCTCGGAGACGCCGTAGCCGATCGAGCGCGAGAGCGTCTCGGCGAACAGCACCGCCGCCAGCGGGATGAAGAAGAAGAAGGGCGAGCGGTAGATCGCGATCAGCAGGAAGATCACGAGGCTGACCGCGGCGAGCAGCAGGGTGCCGTTGATCCCTTCGAAGACTTCGATCGCGTCGGCCGAGAAGCCGGCGCCGCCGGTGACCTTCGCCTGTAGGCCCGGCGGCGGTTCGTCGATCTGTTCGCGCCAGTACTTGACCGGATCGAGGATCTGTTCGCCCTTGCCGTTGCCCCTGATGTAGGAGGTGACGATCGCCGCCTTGCCGTCGGGGGAGGGGACGGGGCCGGCGAACGGTTCGTAGCCCTTGGGCTGGCCCGGCACGGGCTTCGCGCCCTTGCCCGCCTCGCCGGCGCCGTCGGCGACGACGCCGGGGAAGCGCTTCGCCGTCATCTGCTTGACGTCTTCGACGATCGTGCGCCGGTCGGCGGCGGTCAGCCCCGACTCGCGGCGGAAGATCACGACGGCGGGCGCCAGTTCGCCGCCCTGGAGCGATTTCGTCGATCTCAGCGCGGCGGTCGATTCGGCCGAGCCGGGCAGGTAGGAGGTCGCCTCGTTGTTTTCGGCGTCTTCGAACTTGCCCGGCAGGTTGGCCGGGCCGGCAGCCACGAAGATCGCGACGAACCAGACCGCGAAGACGATCCACTTCGCGCGGCGGCCGGCGGCGAAGGTGAGGAGCGAGCGCACGGCCGCAATCCTTGCAAACGTGGTGGCGCGAGGATAGTTAGAGGAGGGACTTCAGAGTGCCGGCGTCTGTGGTTGGGGCCTGGCAGGCGAAGCGCTCGCAGACGTAGGCGGTCGGTTTGCCGTCCACCGCGCTGCGTTTTGAGAGAAGAGCTGGCGTGGCACTGCCCTCCGGGCCGGCGGCCAGGACCTGGTGGGGGCGGTGGGCGGCGCGGACGACGGCCGCCAGCTCGGCGAGGTTGTCGCCTACGAGGGCGACCTCCTTGGTGGGGGAGAGCTGGAAGTCGAGGGAACGGAGGAGGTGGGCGAAGGCGTCGGGCTGGCGCGGCGCCGCCTTGGCGAAGAGGCGCAGGACGCCGCCGGCCCACTCGCCGTAGCGGCGCTCGCCGGTCAGCGCCTCCAGCCGCAGCAGGCCGAGCGCGGCGGCCGAGTTGCCGGAGGGGATCGGGTGGTCGCCGATCTCCTTGCGGCGGGCGATCAGCTCCTCGTGGTCGTCGGAGGTCGAGAAGAAGCCGCCGCGCTCGCGGTCGCCGAAGCGGGCGATCATTGTGTCTCCGAGCTCTCGCGCCTGCTCGAACCAGCGCGGCTCGAACGTCGCTTCGTAAAGCGTCAAGAGCGCTTCCAGCAGGAAGGCGTGGTCCTCCAAGTAGGCGTTGAGGCGGGCCTCGCCGTCCTTGTAGGTGCGCAGCAGCCGTTGCGTTCGCTGTTTGTCGCGCTCACCGCCACAAACAGCGAACGCGGGGGAGCGCATCCGGTCGAGGACGAACTCTGCGCACTCGCGCGCCGCCTCCAGATAGTCCTCGCGTCCCAGCACGGCGCCCGCCTCGGCCAGCGCGGCGAGCATCAGCGCGTTCCAGGCGGCGAGCCGCTTGTCGTCGAGGCCGGGACGGACGCGCTCCGCCCGTTCCGCCAGCAGCGCCCGGCGCGCCTCCGCCAGCCCCTCCGGCTCGGGCGCCGCAGCGCCGCCGGCCAGATGGAGCACGTTGCGCCCCTCGAAGTTGCCGCGTTCGCTGACGCCGAAATAGGCGCTGACCTCTGCGGCGGGCGCCTCGCCCAGGACCTCGTCCAGCTCCGCCGGCGTCCAGGTGTAGAAGCGTCCCTCCTCGCCCTCGGAATCGGCGTCGAGCGCCGAGAAGAAGCCGCCCTCGGGGCCCCGCATCTCGCGCAGCGCCCAGTCCAGCGTCTCCTCGCAGACCCGCCGGTAGCGGGCGTGGCCGAAGACCTGCCAGCCGTGCAGGTAGGCGACGGCGAGCTGGGCGTTGTCGTAGAGCATCTTCTCGAAGTGGGGGACTAGCCAGTTGGCGTCGACCGAGTAGCGGGCGAAGCCGCCGCCAAGCTGGTCGTAGATGCCCCCGGCGAGCATCGCGTCGAGGGTTCGCTCGACCGGCTCGAGCGTCCCGCGCGCCAGCAGCAGCTCCAGCGAGGAGGCGGGCGGGAACTTGGGCGCGCCGCCGAAGCCGCCGCGCTCTGCGTCGGCGACCTCGAGCAGGAACTCGACCGCGCCCTCCAGCAGCTCGGCCCCCGGCGCCTCCTCCGCCGGCTCCGCGGCGCCGATCGCCGCCAGCCGCGCCCGCACCTGCGGCGCCCGCTCGCGCAGCTCCTCGCGCCGGTTCTCGTAGGCGTCGACGACCGCCTCCATCACCATGCGGAAGCTCGGCATGCCCCGACCCTCCTCGGGCGGGAAGTAGGTGCCGCCGTAGAAGGGCACGCCGTCGGGGTCGCAGAAGACCGTCATCGGCCAGCCGCCCTGCCCGCTCATCGCCTGCACCGCCTCCATGTAGAGGGCGTCGACGTCGGGGCGCTCCTCGCGGTCGACCTTGACGCTGACGAAGTGCTCGTTCATGTAGGCGGCCGTCGCCGGGTCCTCGAAGGACTCGCGCTCCATCACGTGGCACCAGTGGCAGGCGGAGTAGCCGACCGAGAGCAGGATCGGCCGGTCGAGCTCGCACGCCCGCGCCAGCGCCTCGGCGCCCCAGGGGTACCACTCGACCGGGTTGTCGCGGTGCTGGAGCAGGTAGGGGCTGGTCTCCTGCGCCAGGCGGTTCGGCATGCCCTCACCCTACCCGGGGCAACGAGGCCAACTATTGGTTGAAAGGGATAGACGAAAGTGGGTCGGGATGGGAGAATCCCCGGCCCGCCGGGAAATTTCGCACCGCCAATGCCTACCTTCCTCTAGTGAGCGACGAACGAAGCCCGATCCAGAGCGAGCCCGAGATCGAGGCCGTGCTGGCGAAGCTCGAGGCCGCGGACCGCGAGATCGTCCTCGCTCGCCTGCGCCGCGCCGAGCGCACCGAGGTGGAGCTGCGCTACCTCGCCGACCACGACTCGCTCACCGGCCTGCTCGACCGCCGCCGCTTCCGCGCCGAACTCGACCAGTACGTGTCTTTCAGCGCCCGCTACGGCGGCCAGGGCGCGGTGATGGTCGTCGACATCGACGGTCTCAAGGCGATCAACGACACGCTCGGCCACCAGGTCGGCGACAACCTGATCCGCCAGGTCGCCGAGACGCTGCGCGAGCGCGTGCGCGGGACCGACGTCGTCGCCCGCCTCTCCGGCGACGAGTTCGCCGTGCTGATGCCGCAGACCGATACCGCAGGCGCGCTGGCTCTGGGCGAAGACCTGCGCGCCCAGGTGGCCGAGGGCGAGCGCCTGGCCGAGCAGCCGGTGCGCACGACGATCAGCGTCGGCATCGCGATGTTCGGCGGCGGCCGCGGCGGCGCCGAGGCGGTGCTGGCGGCGGCCGACCAGGCGATGTACCGGGCGAAGGAGGCCGGCCGCAACCGGATTGCCCTCTTCCGCGACCCGAGCGAGCCCAAGCCCGGCCCCAGGCGCCGCCAGACGACGGCCGCGCGGATCCGCGACGCGCTCACCGGCGACCGCCTCAGCCTCTTCACCCAGCCGATCCACAGCCTAGCCTCGGGTGGGATCGAGCGTTACGAGCTGCTGCTGCGGATGACAGACGAGGACGGCGAGCTGCTGCCCGCCTCCTCCTTCATCGAGGCGGCGGAGCGCTCCGGCATGGTCCAGGAGCTCGACCGCTGGGTCGTCGCCAGGGCGCTGGAGCTGCTCGCCGAGCGCGAGGCGCAGGGCCGGCCGCTGTCGCTGCACGTCAACCTCTCCGGCGCCTCGCTGACCGACATCTCGGTGCTCGAGTTCATCGAGCGGCGGCTCGACGAAGGCGGCGCCGACCCCTCGCACTGCACCTTCGAGCTGACCGAGACGGCCGGCGTCTACGACCACGAGACCGCGGCCGGCATCGCCGACCGGCTGACCGAGTTCGGCTGCCAGGTGGCGATCGACGACTACGGCGCCGGCTTCGGTCCCTTCCACTACCTCAAGCGGATCCCCTTCGACCTGATCAAGATCGACGGCTCCTTCGTCCGCGAAATGCCGCGCTCGGACGCCGACCAGCTGACGGTCAGGGCGATCGTGCAGATCGCTCGCGGGCTCGGCAAGGAGACGATCGCCGAGTTCGTCCAGGACGACGAGACGATCGCGATGCTGCGCTCCTACGGGGTCGACATGGCCCAGGGCTTCCACCTCGGCCGCCCGGTCGGGCTCGAGGAGATGCTCGCCGGGAGCGCCTGAGCGGGCTGCTCAGTCGCCGCGCAACTCAGCCCGCTTGACCTTGCCGCTGTGGGTCTTCGGCAGCTCGGCGGCGAACTCGACGATGCGGGGGAACTTGTAGGGGGCGGTCTCGCGCTTGCAGTGCTCCTGCAGCTCGCGCGCCAGCTCCTCGCCCGGCTCGCGGTCGCGGAGGACGACGACCGCGCGGACGACGGCGCCGCGCTCGGGGTCGGGCGCGGCGACGGCGGCGGCCTCGGCGACGGCGGGGTGGGCGAGCAGCGCGGCCTCGACCTCGACCGGGCCGATCCGGTAGCCGGAGGAGACGATCACGTCGTCGCCGCGGCCCTCGAACCAGAGGTGCCCGTCCTCCTCGCGGCGCACCAGGTCGCCGGTCGGCCACCACTCGCCCGCGAAGCGCTCGCCGTCGAGATAGCGGGAGAAGAAGGTGGGGGAGGTGGCGGCCCTGATCTGGAGCTCGCCGACCGACTCGGGCTCGGCCGCCGCCCCGTCATCGCCGAGGACCCGCACCTCGATCCCCGGCAGCGGCCTGCCCATCGAGCCCGGCCGCACCGCTTCGCCGGCGAGGTTGCCGCAGACGTGGCCGGTCTCGGTCTGGCCGTAGCCGTCGGCCGGCTCCAGCCCCATCTCCTCGCGGAAGGCGCCGACCGTCTCGGCCTCCAGCGCCTCCCCGGCGGAGACCATGCGGCGCAGGGCGGGGAGCGGGCGCAGCGCGGTGCGCTTGGCCAGCATCCGGTACTCGGTCGGCGCCTGGCAGAGCACGTCGACGCCGAGCGCCTCGGCCAGGTCGAGCCGCTCGGCCGGATCGAAGCGGCCCGCGTGGATCGTCGCCGCGGCGCCGGTCAGCCAGGGGGCGACGAAGACGTTGCGCGCCGACTTCGACCAGCCCGGCGCGGTCGTGCACCAGACCAGCTCGCCGGGGCGGGAGGCGAGCCAGCGCTCGGCCTGGGCGCGCTGCCCGGCCAGGTAGCGGTAGGCGTGGACGACGCCGCGCGGCTCTCCGGTCGTCCCCGAGGTGAAGACGATCAGCGCCGGGTCCTCCGGGGCCATCTCCTCGACCGCCGCCGGCATCTCCTGGTCGCGGTCCTCGTCGAGCACCGCCGCGACCTCCGCCAGATCCATCGCCGCGACCCCGTCGGGCAGCAGGTTGAGCAGCTCGTCTTCGCCGACGCAGAGCGCCGGCGCCGCGGCGCTCGTCCGCAGCTCGAGGTCGTGGTGGCGCAGCTGCGGGCTGAGGGGCAGCGCCACCGCCCCCATCCGCCAGCAGGCGAGCAGCGTCAGCGCCCACTCGATCCGGTTGCCGAGCAGCGTCATCACCACGTCGCCGCGCCGCACCCCGCGCGCCGCGAAGGCGCCGGAGAGCCCGGCCGAGCGCGCGATCAGCTCGCCGAAGTGCCAGTCGCGCCGGTTGCCCTCGGGGTCGATCGCGACGATCCCCAGCCGCGAGGCCGGCGAGCGCTCCATCAGGTCGACGAAGTTCACCCGCGGCAGTCTGCCGCAGATCGCACCGCGTTCGCTGTTTGTCGAGGTACGCCCGACAAACAGCGAACGCCCGGGCTTTGTCAGGCCTCTGAGAAGCCGAGGCGCGCGTAGATGCGGCGCAGCGGCTTCGGCGCCCACCAGTTCCACTCGCCGAATAGGCGCATCAGCGAGGGGACGAGCAGGGCGCGGACGACGGTGGCGTCGAGCATCACGCCGACCGCCATCCCGATCGCGATCT
This sequence comes from uncultured Solirubrobacterales bacterium, assembly GCA_963805475.1. Lineage (GTDB taxonomy): Bacteria > Actinomycetota > Thermoleophilia > Solirubrobacterales > 70-9 > VRUE01. The sequence continues at coordinate 133,922 of CAWDUO010000002.1, forward strand.
GCTTGACGAAGAAGACGGCGCTGACGCCGAAGGCGAGGAAGACGAGGGCGATCGCCAGCGCCGCGGCGGTGATCACGCGGCCGGTGCGGGCGATCCCGGTCGCCACCGCCTCCTCGTTGGTGTCGCCGAGGTCGTGGCGCTCCTTGATCCGCGCCATCACCAGCACCGCGTAGTCGGTGGCGAGGCCGAAGATCACGGCGAAGAGGAAGACCAGGCTGGTCACCTCGATCGCCGCCGGGCCTTCGTAGCCGAGCGGCCCGTCGAGGCCGCCCGCCTGGAAGGCGAGCACGAGCACGCCGAGCGTCGCCGCCAGGGTCAGCGAGTTCATCACCAGGGTCTTGATCGGCAGCAGCACCGAGCCGGTCAGCAGGAAGAGCAGGACGAGCGTGGTCAGTGCGATCAGGCCGACGACCAGCGGCGCGTGGTCGATCAGGCTCTGCTTCTGGTCGATGAAGCCGGCGGTGTTGCCGGAGACGAGCACCGCGGAGGCGCCGGGCGGGGCGAGGTCGCGGATCGCGCGCACGGCGTCCTGGGAGCGGGAGTGCAGCGCCTGTTCGGCCGGGGTGAAGTTGGCGAAGGCGACGCCGTCCGCGGCGCGCGCGAACGGGGAGCCGTCGACGATCCCGTCCACCCCTTCGACCCGCCGCCGGAAGGCGGCGAGCTGGGCGCCGCTCGCCCGCCCGTCGACGGTCACCGTGACCGCTTCGGTCAGGCCGCGCGAGTAGTGCGCTTCTAGGTATTCGTAGGCCTTGTGGGAGGGCTCCCCGGCGGGCACGGCTTCCGAGCTCGGTCCGGTCAGCGTCGTCCACAGCAGCGGCGCCGCCGCGGCGAGCATCAGCGCGGCGCTGGCGAGGGCGACGGCGAGCGGGCGGCGCATGACGCCGCGGGCAAGGCGGTACCAGCCGTCGGAGGTGTCGGACACCGCCGGCCCGCGGCGGATCGAGAGGGCGTCGACACGCGGTCCCAGCAGCCTCAGCAGCGAGGGCACGACGAGGACCGCGATCAGCGAGGAGAGGATCGCCACCGAGGCGCCCGCCACGGCCATCGAGTAGAGAAAGCGCTGCGGCATCAGGACCAGCGCGGCGAGCGCCGCGGCGACCGTGAAGCCGGAGAACAGCGCCGTGCGGCCGGCCGTCTCGACGGTGCGGCGGTGCGCCTCCCGCGAGGCGCCGCCGCGTCCCATCTCCTCGCGATATCGCGAGACCAGGAGCAGCGCGTAGTCGACCGCCAGGCCGAGGCTGAGCCCGGTGGCGATGTTGAGCGCGAAGACCGACGTGTCGACGAAGCTCGCCATGATCCGCAGCACGAAGAGCGCGCCGACGATCGAGACGCCGCCGATCAGCAATGGGATCGCCGCCGCGACGACGCCGCGGAAGACGAACAGCAGCAGCAGCGCCAGCAGCGGGAAGGCGATCAGCTCGGCCTTGGTCAGGTCGGTGCGGGTCTGGTCGTTCGTCTCGTTGAAGCCGGGGGCGAAGCCGCCCATCTCGACCTTCAACGGGCTCGATGCGACCAGCGGCGCGACCTTTTCCGCGGCGATCCCGCCCTTGTCCTCGATGTCGGTGGTGGAGAGGTAGCCGACGATCGCCAGCGATTCGCCGTCGCGGGCGATCAGCCCGGCGGCCGTGGCGCGCTGGTCGCGCAGCGGGTCGACGACCCGGCCGACGTACTCGACCTTCGACATCCCGCGGCTCAGCCGGGCGACGTCACGGCGCACCGCGGGGTCGCCGGTGTCGAGCCTGCCGCCGCCGGGGTTGCGGACGACGAGCACGATCGCCGGGTTGGGGTTGTAGCCGAGCGATTCGTCGAGCAGCGCGGTCGCCCGCTCGCTCTGCGAGGCCGAGTCGGTGAAGCCCGCCGCCTTCAGGTGGTGCTCGACGTCGTGGCCGAACGCGACGGCGAGCAGGGCGAAGACCGCGACCGCGGCGAGGACCCGCTTCGGGTGGCGCCAGGTGAGGTCCGCGATCCGGGTCATCCGCGCGGCAAGCTACCAGATTTCAAAGCGACTACTTTGAAAAACAAATTAATCCCGCCGGGATCGCTACCATCAGCTCCATGTCGCGCCGCGAATACGACCAATCGTGCAGCCTCGCCTGCGCGCTCGACCGCATCGGCGAGCGCTGGTCGCTGCTGATCGTGCGCGAGCTCTCGCTCGGCCCGCTGCGCTTCTCCGACCTCGTCCGCAACGTCGGCAACGCGCCGACCGACGTGATCACCAAGCGCCTGCGCGACCTCGAGCGCCACGGCGTCGTGCGCCGCCGCGCGCTCTCCTCGCCGGCGACCGGCACGGCCTACGAGCTGACCGACGTCGGCTGGGCGCTGGAGCGGCCGATGCTCGAGCTGGCCCGCTGGGGCATGCACTTCGAGCGCGTCGCCGACGTCGCCGGCCTCGCGCCGACCGCGCTGCCGAACGCCGTCCGCACGATCGTCCAGCCGCCCGAGGACGCGCGGATGACGGTCGGCCTGCGCAGCGGCGGCCGCTCCTATGCGCTGCGGATCGAGCATGGCTGGATCGCGGCCGCGCGCGGCGCGCCCGCCGCCCCGGACCTGGTCCTGGCGGGCGAGCCCGCCGACGTGCTGGAGGCCCTGGTCGCCGGCGAGGAGGCCGAGCGCGGGATCGAGATCGAGGGCGACCGGGCGGCGCTGGAGCGCCTGCGCGGCTGGGTCGTCCTGCCCGAGCGGCTGCGCGCCGCGGCGCTCGACGTCAGCGCCGCGGGCGAGCCCGCCGCCGCGTAGGCACGCCTAGCGCAGTTCCCCGGAGCTCTTGCCGAGCAGCTGGCGCGCCACGATCAGCAGCTGGATCTGCTGCGTGCCCTCGAAGATGTCGAGGATCTTCGCGTCGCGCGCCCACTTCTCCAGCAGCTCGTCCTCGCCGTAGCCGGCGGCGCCGCAGAGCTCGACGCAGCCGAGCGTCGCGTCGACGCAGGTGCGTCCCGCCTTCGCCTTCGCCATCGAGGCCTGGAGCGAGTTGGGTTTGCCGTTGTCGGCCATCCACGCCGCCTGCATGGTCAGCAGCCGCGCCGCCTCCCAGTCGGCCTCCAGCTCGAGGAAGCGCGAGACGGCGGCGGGCTGGGAGAGCGCCGGCACTGCGTAGTCGATCTCCACGCCGGCCTCGGCGAGCAGCTCGCGCGCCCGCTCCAGCGCCGCGCGGCCGACGCCGACCGCCATCGCGGCGACCAGCGGCCGAGTGTTGTCGAAGGTCTGCATCGCCCCGCCGAAGCCCTGCTTGACGTCGATCTCAGGCGAGCCGAGCAGCGCCTCCTTCGGCACCCGGCAGTCCTGCAGGGTGAAGTTGGCGGTGTCGGAGGCCCGGATGCCGAGCTTGTGCTCGAGCCGGTCGAGCTTCAGACCCGGGTTGTCGCGCTCGACGATGAACGACTTGATCGCCGCGCGGCCCTTCGAGGGGTCGAGCGAGGCCCAGACGACGATCAGGTCGGCGCGGTCGCCCGAGGTGACGAAGATCTTCTCGCCGTTGAGCACGTACTCCTCGCCGTCGAGCTTCGCCGTGGTGCGGATCGCGGCCGAGTCCGAGCCGGCCTCCGGCTCGGTGATCGCCATCGCCGCCCACTTGCCGCCGTAGCGCTCCAGCTGCTCCTCGCTGGCGACCGAGGCGATCGCCGAGTTGCCGAGCCCCTGGCGCGGCATCGAGAGCAGCAGGCCGACGTCGCCCCAGCAGAGCTCGATTATCCCGAGCACGGTGGAGAGGTTGGAGCCGTTGCGGTTGCCCTCCTCCCTGTCGCCGCTGGAGGAGCGGCGCACGCCAGCGGCCCCGGCGCCGCCGATGTCGGAGCCCTCGTTCATCCCGTCGATCAGCGAGGCGAGCATGTCGAGCTCCTTCGGGTAGGAGTGCTCGGCCTCGTCGTACTTGCGCGAGATCGGCCGGAAGACCTCGGTCGCGACCTGATTCGCCTGGCTGGCCAGCGGCTTGAACTTCTTTGGTATCTCGAGGTTGATCATGGTCGCCTTTCGCTCTCTATGACGTGGCTAGACGAGCAGGGCGCCCTCCATCACGCCCGCCGCTCGCAGGTCGCGGTACCAGCGCTCGACCGGGTGCTCCTTGACGAAGCCGTGGCCGCCGAGCAGCTGCACCCCTTCGGAGCCGATCTCCATCCCCTTGGCGGCGCAGAGCTTGCGCGCCAGCGCCGCCTCGCGGTGGAAGTCCTGCCCCTGGTCGGCGCGGCTCGCCGCGCGGTAGACGGCGAGCCGCATGCCGGCTGACTCGATGCCGATGTCGGAGACGCCGAAGGCGACGGCCTGGCGGTTGGAGATCGGCTCGCCGAAGGCGGTGCGCTCGTTGACGTAGGGGATGACGTAGTCGAGCACCGCCTGCGCGGCGCCGACCGCGAGCGCGCACCAGGCGATCCGCGCCCGCTGCACGCACTCGACGTAGTCCTCGCGGCGGCCCTCGCCGAGCAGCGCCTCGCCGGGCAGGCGCACGCCCTCCAGCAGCAGGCGGCCGGTGGCGGCGGGGAGCAGGCCCATCGCCGGCTCGTCGCGGACCGCCAGCCCCTCGCCGCCCGACTCGACCACGAAAAGCGCCGGGCCGACGCCCTCCGCCTCGGCGGCGACGAGGAACAGCTCGCACGCGGTGGCGCGGGCGACGAGCGACTTGGCGCCGTCGAGCACCCAGTCGGAGCCGTCGCGGCGCGCCTTCGTCTCCAGGCTCAGCGGATCGAAGAGCGGCCGCGGCTCGAGCAGCGCCAGGGCCGCCGCGGGGGCGTCCTCGCCGCCGAAGGCCGGCAGGTAGGCGGCCTGCTGCTCGGCGCTGCCCCAGTGGCCGATCGCGGTCGCGACCGCGCCGGGGGCGAGCGCCGCGTAGGCGATCCCCATGTCGCCGTGGGCGAGCGCCTCGCCGACCAGGACGCCGGTCGTCGCCGCCTGCTCGGCCATCACGCCGCCCAGCTCCTCGGGGATGCCGAGCATGTTGACGCCCAGCTCGCTCGCCTGGGAGAGCAGCTCCGCCGGCGCCTCGCGCTCGGCGTCCGCCCCCTGCGCGGCGGGCCGCACCTTCGCCTCGGCGAAGTCGCGCACCGCCTCCTGGAACATCTGCTGCTCGTCGTCGGGGGTGACGTCGAAGAGCGCCCGCGGCTTGCCGGCCGGCTGGCGCGCCGGCTTGCCCAGCTGCTGGGTCGCCTTGAAGGCGCGGCTCGCGGCGGTGGCCGTGCGGAAGCCGCCCTTGGTGCCCTGGAAGAGCGCCCGCTCGACCTGCTTGCGGATGCGGATCCTGTCGAGCAGGTCCGAGCCGGCGAGCCAGTTGAGCGCCCGCAGGCCGATGCCCATGCCGCGCTCGGCCACGCCGGCGCTGCCGTTGCCGTTTCCGTTCACTTGCTTCTCCTCCCGCTGCTCTTGGGGGTGGCTTTCGGCTCGACCGGCTTCACTCGCCCGTCGAGGTGGGGTATGTGCCGCTTGGCGTCGCGCACCGCGAAGTCGATCTGCTCGCCGCCGGCGTCGCTGAGGAACTCGACCCGCCCCGGCAGCCGGATCGGCTTGCGGAAGCGGACGTCGACGGCGAAGGCGTCGGGGAGCCTGCCCTCCAGGGCCGCCAAGCAGCGCGCCTTGGTCCACATCCCGTGCGCGATCGCGCCGGGGAAGCCGAGCGGCTTCGCGGTCAGCGCGTGCATGTGGATCGGGTTGCGGTCGCCGGAGACGGCCGCGTAGCTCCGCCCGAGTCCCCCGTCCAGCTTCCACACCGCGCCCGTTCGCCTTTTGTCGCCCTCAGTGCCACAAACGGCGAACTCACTTGGGGTGGGGCCGCGGCGCAGGAAGGTGCTGGTCGACTCCCAGGCCTTTTGGCGGCCCGTCCACGCCTCGGTGAGGAGGCTGAAGGTCTGGCCGCGCCTGTGCGGCTTCAGCGGGGTCGGGCGGACGACGAGCTTCAGCTCCTCGCCGATCCCCAGCGGCCGGTGCTGGACGATGCGGTTCTCGACATGGACGAGGCCGACCGCGCCGAAGGGGAAGCCGCCGTCGGCCATCGTCGCCATGTGCAGGGGGAAGGCGAGCACGTGCGGGTAGGTGGGCGGCAGCGTGTCGCGCAGGGTGAAGCCGCAGACCTTGGCGTAGGAGGCGACCCGCTCGGGGTCGGGGCGGACGCCGGCGAGCACCAGCTCGGTGTCGGGGATCTCCGAGCCGCGGCCCGGGACGAAGGGCAGCAGCGAGGCGCCGGGGATCATCGGCAGCGCCGCCCGCGCGTAGAGCGGCAGGATGCTGGGCGGGCCGTCGAGCGTCCTGGTCGCCGTCACGGCCGTCACGCCCCCAGCAGGCTCTGGCCGCAGACGCGGACGACGTTGCCGTTGACGCCGGCCGAGGCCGGGCAGGCGAGCCAGGCGATCGTCTCGGCGACGTCGACCGGCAGGCCGCCCTGCGACATGCTGTTCATCCGCCGGCCGGCTTCGCGGATCGCGATCGGCATCGCGTCGGTCATCCGCGTCTCGATGAAGCCGGGGGCGACGGCGTTGATCGTCGCGCCGCGCTTCGCCAGCTCCGGCGCCAGCGCCTCGACCATCCCGATCACGCCGGCCTTCGAGGTCGCGTAGTTGGTCTGGCCGGAGTTGCCGGCGATGCCGCTCATCGAGGAGACGCAGACGATGCGGCCGTTCTTGCGCAGCAGGTCCCTGTGCAGCAGCTCGTCGTCGATCCGCTCCTCGCTCGAGAGGTTGATCTCGATCAGCGAGGTCCAGCGGTCCTCGGGCATCTTGGCGATCGTGCGGTCGCGGGTGACGCCGGCGTTGTGGACGACGACGTCGACGCCGCCGGAAAGCTGTTCGGCGATCGTCGCCGGGGCGTCGGGGTCGGTGATGTCGAGCTCGATCGTCTCCGCTTCGAGGCGCTCGGCGACCTTCGCCAGGTCGCCGGCGAGCGCCGGCACGTCGAGCAGGATCAGCTCGGCGCCGTCGCGGTGCAGGACGGCGGCGATCGCCTCTCCGATCCCGCGCGAGGCGCCGGTGACGAGCGCCCGTACGCCGTCCAGCGGCTGGCGCCATTCCGGCGCCGGCGCCTCGGCGACGGCCGCGCCGACGTGGATCGTCTGGCCGGAGACGTAGGCGGAGCGGGGGGAGAGCAGGAAGCGCAGGGTCGAGTCGAGCTGCTCCTCGGCGCCCTCGGCGACGTAGACCAGCTGCACGGCGATCCCGCGGCCGATCTCCTTGCCGAGCGAGCGGGTGAAGCCCTCCAGGGCGCGCTGCGCGGTCGCGGCGCGGGCCGGCAGGCCGGCCGGCGGCGTGCCGAGCACGACGACCCGTCCCGAGCGCTCGACCCGCCGCACGTTGGGGTGGAAGAAGCCCTGCAGCTCGACCAGCTCGGTCGAGTCGGCGATGCCGGTTGCGTCGAAGACGAGCGCCGCGACGCCGCTGTCGGACGTCGCGGGCGGCGGCGCGCCGATCTCGCCGAGGATCCGCTCCACCGTCTTGCCGAGCCGGCCGCCGGGGGCGCCGCCGCCGAGCGCCGCCCCGGGCGCCTCCGGCGCGCCCTCGGCGTGGCGCTTCAGCTCGACCGGACGCGGCAGGCCGACGCGCGGGGCGATCAGCTTGCCGGGGGGCGAGTTGACGAGTTGTGCGTAGAGGTCGCTCACTTGCCGTCCTTTCCTGGGGCCTCGAGGATCGCCGTGACTCCCTGGCCGCCGGCCGCGCAGATGCTGATCGCGCCGCGGCCCGAGCCGCGCTCGTGCAGCTGCTTGGCCAGCGAGGCGACGATCCGCCCGCCGGTCGCGGCGAAGGGGTGGCCGGCGGCGAGCGAGCCGCCGTTGACGTTCAGCTTCGCCCGGTCGATCGCGCCGAGCGGCTTCTCGCGGCCGAGCCGCTCGCGGCAGAAGCGCTCATCTTCCCAGGCGCGCAGCGTGCAGAGCACCTGCGCGGCGAACGCCTCGTGGATCTCGTAGAGGTCGAAGTCCTGCAGCTCGAGGCCGTTGCGGTCGAGCATCCGCGGCATCGCGTAGGCGGGCGCCATCAGCAGCCCTTCGCGCTTGTGCACGTGGTCGATCGCCGCGGTCTGGCCGTCGACGAACCAGGCGAGGATCGGCAGGCCGCGCTCTTTCGCCCACTCCTCGCTGGCCAGCAGCACCGCCGAGGCGCCGTCCGACAGCGGGGTCGAGTTGGCGGCGGTCATCGTCCCCTCGGGGCCGCCGAAGACCGGGCCGAGCTTTGCCAGCTTCTCCGGCGAGGAGTCGGGGCGCAGGTTCTGGTCGCGCTCGAGGCCGAGGTAGGGGTTGACCAGGTCGTCCATGAAGCCGCGCTCGTAGGCGGCGGCAAGGTTGTGGTGGCTGGCGACCGCGAGCTCGTCCTGCTCGGCGCGGCCGACCTCCCACTCGGCGGCCATGATCGCGCAGTGCTCGCCCATCGAGAGCCCGGTGCGCGGCTCCTCGTTGCGCGGGATGTGGGGAACGACGTGGCCGGGGCGCACGCCCGCGAGCGCCCGCAGCTTGCCGAGCGTCGAGCGCTGCCGGTTGGCTTCCAGCAGCGTCTCGCGCAGCTGTTCGTTGAGCCCGATCGGCGCATCGGAGGTGGTGTCGGCCCCGCAGGCGATGCCCGAGTCGATCTGCCCGAGGGCGATCTTGTTGGCGACGAGGATCGTCGTCTCCAGCCCGGTGCCGCAGGCCTGCTGCACGTCGTAGGCGGGGGTCTCCGGCGCCAGCCGCGTGCCGAGCACGCTCTCCCGGGTCAGGTCGCGGTCGTGCGAGTGCTTGAGCACGGCGCCGCCGGCGACCTCGCCGATCGCCTCTCCGCCGAGCGAGAAGCGCTCGATCAGCCCGTCGAGCGCCGCGGTCAGCATGTCCTGGTTCGACGCGCGCATGTAGGCCGAGTTGGAGCGCGCAAAGGGAATCCTGTTGCCGCCGACGACGGCGACGCGACGGAAACTGTCAGTCAACGTCGATGCCTTTCGATTTGGAGGTCGATCACCGCGTGCAGGGGCAGAGGCCTCCCGCCGCTACATGGAACGGTGCAACGATAACCAAGACATCAATCGATGTCCAGGTTTGTGTGACCTATTGCTCGTAGAGCTTGACGACGCGGACCGCGCCGTCGGGGGCGGCGTCGACGCAGAGGTCGCAGAGGACGCACTCGTCGAGGTTCTCGGCGACGATCTCGACGCCGGAGTCGGTCGCGGCGAAGATGTCGACGGGGCAGACTTCTTCGAGCTTGCGGGCGAGCTCGGCGTCGCCGGCGACCGAGGCGTCGACCTCGACGTCGATGAAGACCTTGTTCAGCGCCTCGGCCATCAGACCGCCGCCCCCAGCTTCTCCTTGACCGCGTCGGGGATCTCGTCGATCCGCTCGACGACGCGGATGCCGGCGGCTTCGAGTCGGGCGATCTTCTCCGTCGCCGTGTCCTCCTTGCCCTCGACGATCGTGCCCGCGTGACCGAAGCTCATCCCCTTCATCTCCTCGTCGTCCATGAACTTGCCGGCCATGAAGGCGACGATCGGCAGGCGCGAGTCGTGCTCGGCGACCCACTCGGCGAGCTGCGCCTCCATGCGGCCGCCGGGCTCGGTGTAGATGACGATCGCCTGCGTCTGCTCGTCGGCCTCGAAGTAGGGCATCAGCTCGGCGTAGGTCGAGCCGATGATCGCGTCGCCGCCGATCGAGACGGCGGTCGAGACGCCGAGCCCGGCCTGGGTCAGCGAGGAGGAGATCTCGGTGGTCATCCCGCCGGAGCGGCTCATCACGCCGACCGGGCCGGGGGCGTAGGCCTTGGCGGCGTCTTTCGCCGGGCCGCCGATGCCGCCCATCTTGCAGACCCCGGGGACGATCAGGCCGAGGCAGTTGGGGCCGATGATCCGCGCGCCGCGCATCTCGGCCAGCTCGACCATCTGGGCGACGTCGCCGCGCGGGATCCGCTCGGTGACGATCACGATCAGCTTGATCCCGTTCTCGATCGCCTCCAGCGCGGCGTCCTTGGTGAAGGCGGGGGGGACGGTGATCACCGAGCCGTCGATCGGCCCGCCGTGGTGGGCGACCGCCTGCTCGACCGTGTCGAAGACCGGCACGCCGTGCACCTCGCGGCCCTTGCGGCCGGGGGTGACGCCGCCGACGATCTGCGAGCCGTAGTCGAGGCACTCCCTGGTCAGGTTGACCGCCTCGCGCCCGGTGATCCCCTGGACGATGAAGGTCGTCTCCTTGCTCAGCAGGATGCTCATACCGCCGCTCCTTGGATCTTGTCGACGGCTCGTCCCGCCGCCTCCCACATCGAGACGGAGCGGTCGCAGTACTCGACGCCGTAGCGGTCGAGGATCTTGAACCCCTCCTCCTCCCAGGCGCCGGGGATGCGGAAGATCGCGATCGTCTCGCCGGGGTCCTTGCCCAGCTCCAGGCAGGCCTTGATCACGCCGCGGGCGACGATGTCGACCCGGGTGTTGGAGACGATCGACATCATCACGGCGATCTTCTCGACGCCGTCCTTTTCCAGCACCTGCTTGGCCAGGCCGCAGGCCTTGGCGACCGAGGGGTTGCCGCCGATCTCCGAGTAGTTGGCCGGCTTGCCGCCCTGGCTGCGGACCGCGTCGGTCAGCGTCAGCGAGCCGCCGCCGGCGCCGATCACCAGGCCGAGGTTGCCCTCGAAGCCGTGGTCCTTGCCCTGGATCACGCCGCGGTGGTCGGCGGCGTCGATCGCGGCGACGTTGCGCTCGAAGTCGGAGGGCTCGTAGGCCTCGCGCGTGTCGTCCTCGGCGATCTCCAGCTTCTTGCGCAGCAGGCCCTTCTGGCGCCCGACCGCCTCGTTCTCCATCTCCATGTGGGCGTCGAGGGCGACGAAGCTGCCGTCGGCGAGCTCGGCCAGCGGGTTGATCTCGGCCAACGTCATGTCGTTGTCGCGGAAGAGGCGGGCGAGGCGGGCGAGGATCGGCGTCGCGCGCTGCAGCTGCTTGCCGGTGACGCCGGTGGCGGCGATCGCCTGCTTGGCCTCGAAGTCGGCGACGGGGAGCAGGTTGGAGACGTGGCCGCGGCCGACGTGGTCGGGGTGCTGCTCGGCGACCTCCTCGATGTCGATGCCGCCCATGTCGCTGAACAGCATCAGCGGGCGCTTCGCGGTGCCGTCCCAGACGACCCCGGCGTAGTACTCCTGCTTGACCTCGGCCTTCGGGTCGACGAGCACGCCGCGCGGCATCTGGCCGTTGATCTCCAGCTTGAGGATCGCCTCGGCGTGCTCGGCGGCCTCATCGGGCGTGTCGGCGAACTTGACGCCGCCGGCCTTCATCCGGCCGCCGCTCAGCACCTGCGACTTGATCACCGTCGGGCCGCCGATCTCCTCGGCGACCTGGCGCGCCTCCTCGGCGCTCGTGCAGAAGCCGTACTTGGTGACGGGGATCCCCGCCAGCTCGACGATCTTCCTTGCCTCGTACTCGAAGAACCTCATCAGCGGCCGGGGACCCTATCCAAACAGGATGGCGGTCTTCTCGCCGGCGCCGGCGAGGGGCGTCCCGTCGAGCGCCGCGACGGGCTCGATTCCGCGCACCGAGCCGGTCAGGAAGACCTCGTCGGCGGCGAGCAGGTCGTCGCGGCTGAGCGATTCCTCGCGCACGGCGACGCCGGACGATTCGGCGCGCTCGATCAGCCGCCTGCGGGTGATCCCGGGCAGGATGCGGCCGTCGAGCGGGGGGTGAGGAGGGCGCCGTCGCGGACGGCGAAGAGGTTGGCGCGGGAGGCCTCGAGCGCGGCGCCGTCCTCGTCGACGATCAGGGGAAGCGCGCCGTCGGGCAGCGCCGCCTGCGCCTCGTCGAGCAGCGAGCGGTCGGCCCACTTGTGGGGTCCGAGGCCGCCGGGGACGGTGATGCTGCGCAGCGAGATCGCGCTCGTCTGTCGAGTTGCTCTCGCTATCCGAGAGCAACTCGACAGGGGCCGGCCGGCGCTCGGTCGCCGCCGACCAGGTCCCCGCGGCGCCGGGCGCGACCGTGATCCGCAGCACTTCCGTGCCCTCCGCCTGCGATGTCGAGCGTCGGATGGGCGCGGCCCGGGTAGAGCGCCGAGAGGCTGGCGCGCAGGCGCGCCATGTGGGCGTCCCACTCGACCGGGCGGCCGTCGAGGACGAGCAGGGTCTCGAAGACTCCCTTGCGCGGATCGGGCACGGCGGCCATTGTGGCAACCTCGGGCGCCTTGAAGACGCTGCTGATCGACAACTACGACTCCTTCACCTGGAACCTCTTCCAGCTGCTGGCGGAGGCGAACGGCGCCGAGCCGCTGGTCGTGCGCAACGACGCGGCGAGCTGGGAGGAGCTGGAGCGGCTCGGCTGCGACAACGTCGTGATCTCACCGGGGCCGGGCCGCCCCGAGCGGGCCGGCGACTTCGGCGTCTGCGCCGAGGCGATTCGCCGCTCCCGAGCGCCGCTGCTCGGCGTCTGCATCGGCCACCAGGGGATCGGCGCGCTGCACGGCGCCGCCGTCGTGCCGGCGCCCGAGCCCGTGCACGGCCGCCTCAGCGCCGTCCTCCACGACGACGCGCCGCTGTTCGCCGGCATCCCGCGCGAGTTCGCCGCCGTCCGCTACCACTCGCTCTGCGTCGAGCAGCCGCTGCCGGACGAGCTGCGCGCGACCGCCTGGACCAGCGACGGCGTGCTGATGGCGCTCGAGCACCGCGAGCGGCCGCTCTGGGGCGTCCAGTTCCACCCGGAGTCGGTCTGCGCCGAGCACGGGCGGCGGCTGATCGAGAACTTCAGGGAGCTGAGCGCGGAATGGAATTGAGGGTCGAGCGGATCGACAGGTTGGTGGATTCCGAGGCAGCCTTTGTTGAGCTCTATGGGGAGAGCGAGAACGCGTTCTGGCTGGACAGCTGCCGGGTGGGCGGGAGCGGTCGATTCTCGTTCATGGGCGACGACGGCGGGCCGCTGGGGAAGACGGTCGTTCATCGGGTCGGCGAAGGCGAGTCGATCTTCGAGCGCCTTTCGCGTGAGCTGGAGCTTCTGGGAGGAGTGGAAGCTCCGGAGCTGCCGTTCGAGTTCCAGTGCGGGTTCGCGGGGTGGTTCGGGTATGAGCTGAAGGCCGAGTGCGGAGGAGAGGCGGCGCATGCGTCGTCCCTGCCCGACGCGGCGTTTGTGTTCGCCGACCGCATGGTCGCTTTTGACCATGCTGCCGAGCACACCTACCTGCTTGCTCTGTTCGAGCCCGGCGGAAAGAACGACGCGGATGCTTGGCTGGCGGCGACCGCTCAGCGGCTCGAGGTACTCGCGTCACCGTCGGATCCGGCGATCGAGGCGTCTGGTCTCAATCCGGCCCGCCCGCGCGAGCGCTATCTGGAGGAGATCGGGGAGTGCTTGCGGCTGCTGGCCGAGGGGGAGACCTACGAGGTCTGCCTCACCAACGCCTTCGAGGCCGACGTCGACGTCGACCCGCTGACGCTCTACCGCGCCCTGCGCCGCGCCAACCCGTCCCCGTACGCCGCCTACGTCCGCATCGGCGACGCCGCCGTGCTCAGCTCCTCTCCTGAGCGTTTCCTGCGCGTCGGCCGCGACCGCTGGGCGGAAGCGGAGCCGATCAAGGGGACGAGCCCCCGCGGCGCGACCCCCGCCGAGGACGCCGGCCTCGCCGAGCGCCTGCGCACCGACGAGAAGAGCCGCGCCGAGAACCTGATGATCGCCGACCTGCTGCGCAACGACCTCGGCTCGGTCTGCGAGGTCGGCAGCGTCCACGTCCCCTCGCTGATGCGGGTCGAGAGCTACGAGACCGTGCACCAGCTCGTCACCACCGTGCGCGGCCTGCTGCGCGAGGGGCTCGGCCCGCTCGACTGCGTCCGCGCCTGCTTCCCGCCCGGCTCGATGACCGGCGCGCCGAAGCGCCGCACGATGGCGATCGTCGACCGGCTCGAGGGCGAGGCGCGCGGCCCCTACTCGGGCGCGATCGGCTGGCTCGGCCCCGGCGGCGCCTGCGACCTCAGCGTCGCGATCCGCACGATCGTGCTCGACGGCGCCCGCGCCCGGATCGGCGCCGGCGGCGCGATCGTCGCCCTCTCGGACCCCGACGAGGAGTACGAGGAGATGCTGCTCAAGGCGGCGGCCCCGGCCGCGGCCCTGGGCTACAGCCGCACGAGCTTGGCGGACTCGATCTCCCGCGTGACGCCGCGGAAGTCGATCGTCAGCGGCGCCGCGGCGACGACCTCGGCGTAGTCGATGCCCGGGTGGGCGGTGACGATCGCCGCGACGTCGGCCCGCGCCAGCCCCTCGCCCAGCTCGACGGAGCGCAGCCCCGCCTGCGCCAGCTCGGGCACGAAGGGGTCGTGGTAGGAGACCTCGGCGCCGAGCCCGCGCAGCAGCGAGACGATCTCCAGCGCCGGCGACTCGCGGACGTCGCCGACTCCCGGCTTGTAGCTGACGCCCAGCACCAGCACGCTCGACCCCTTGACCGGCTTCTCGACGTCGTTCAGCGCCCGCCCGATCCGCTCCACGCAGTAGCCCGGCTGGGCCCGGTTGACCTTGCCGGCCAGCTCGATGAACTCGGGGTAGAAGTCGTGCTCGCGCGCCTTGAAGGCGAGGTAGAAGGGGTCGACCGGCAGGCAGTGCCCGCCCATCCCCGGGCCGGGGTCGAAGCGCATGAAGCCGAACGGCTTGGTCGCCGCCGCCTCGACAACCTCCCAGACGTCGATCCCGAGCCGGTCGCAGAGCTGGGAGAGCTCGTTGACCAGGGCGATGTTGACCGAACGGAAGATGTTCTCCAGCAGCTTCGCCAGCTCCGCCGGCTCGGGCCCCGAAAGCGCCACGACCTCGTCGCAGACCAGCTCGTACAGCTCCCGCGCGCGCTCGGTGCAGGCCGGCGTGATCCCGCCGACCAGCTTCGGCGTCGTGCGCACGGTGTAGTCGGTCCGCCCCGGGTCGATCCGCTCGGGCGAGAAGGCGAGGTGGAAGTCGCTGCCCGCCTTCATTCCCGATCCCTCTTCGAGGATCGGCGCGAGCCGCTCGCGCGTCGTCCCCGGGTAGGTGGTCGACTCGAGCACGACCAGCTGGCCCGGCCGCAGCACCCCCGCCAGCACCGCCGCCGAGTCGAGCAGGTAGGCGAGGTCGGGCTCGCGCGAGCCGGTCAGCGGCGTCGGCACGCAGACGATCGCCGCCTCGCAGGCGCTCAGCTCGGCCGGGTCGGCGGTCGCCCGCAGCCGCCCCTCGAGCCCCGCAAGCGCCTCGTCGGCGATGTCCTCGACGTGGCTGCGCCCGGCGTTCAGCCCCTCGACCTTGCGCGCGTCGGTGTCGAGGCCGACGACCTCGTTGCCGGCCTCGGCGAACGCCACCGCCAGCGGCAGCCCCACGTAGCCCAGCCCGACGATCCCGACCTTCATCCGTCGCAGTCTAGATCGGCTGAGATACTGCGCGGCGCGATCTACTCGAAGGGAGACAGATGAGCTCGTTCGTCCGGGCAGGCGCGGTCGCCGCGCTGCTCTGCGCCGCCGCGCTGCTCGCCGCCGGCTGCGGGGAAACGGTTATCGACAGCGCCAAGACCGAGGGCGCGATCGAAGAAAACCTGGAGAAGTCGGTGGGCCAGAAGGTCTCCTCGGTCGAATGCCCGTCGGGCGTCGAGGTCGAAGGCCGGCAAGACCTTCGAATGCACGGTGAAGCTCGCCGGCGGCAAGTCCGAGACGGTGACGCTGAAGATCCTCAACTCGAACGCCGACGTCGAACTCACCGGGATCAAGTCCGCCGGCGGCAAGTAAAGTGCCGCGGATGAGCCAAACCATCGCGGCCGACGCGCCGACCACCAACAAGAAGCTCCTCGACTGGGTCGGGGAGATGGCAGATCTGACCCAGCCCGACTCCGTCCACTGGTGCGACGGAAGCGCCGAGGAGTACGACCGCCTCGCCCAGACGCTGATCGACGCCGGCACCTTCGAGCGCCTCTCCGACGCCAAGCGGCCGAACTCCTACCTCGCCCTCTCCGACCCCGGCGACGTCGCCCGGGTCGAGGACCGCACCTTCATCTGCTCCGAGCGCGAGCAGGACTCCGGGCCGACCAACAACTGGCGCGCCCCGGCCGAGATGCGGGAGACGCTGCGCGGGCTGTTCGAGGGCTCGATGCGCGGCCGCACGATGTACGTGGTGCCCTTCTCGATGGGGCCGCTCGGCTCGCCGATCGCCCACATCGGCGTGCAGCTGACCGACTCCGCCTACGTCGCAGCCAGCATGCGGATCATGACCCGCATGGGCAAGGGCGCGCTCGACGTGCTCGGGGAGGGCGGCGAGTTCGTCCCCTGCCTGCACTCGGTCGGGGCGCCGCTGGCCGAGGGCGAGGAGGACGTGCCGTGGCCCTGCGACGCCGAGAACAAGTGGATCGTCCACTTCCCCGAGAGCCGCGAAATCTGGTCCTACGGGTCCGGCTACGGCGGCAACGCGCTGCTCGGCAAGAAGTGCTTCGCGCTGCGGATCGCCTCGGCGATGGCCCGCGACGAGGGCTGGCTGGCCGAGCACATGCTGATCCTCAAGCTGACCTCGCCCGAGGGCGAGGTCAAGTACGTCGCCGGCGCCTTCCCCTCGGCCTGCGGCAAGACCAACCTGGCGATGCTGATCCCGACCCTGCCCGGCTGGGAGGTCGAGACGATCGGCGACGACATCGCCTGGATGAAGTTCGGCGACGACGGCCGGCTCTACGCGATCAACCCCGAGGCGGGCTTCTTCGGCGTCGCCCCGGGGACCGGCGAGAAGACCAACCCGAACGCGATGAAGACCGTCGCCCGCGACTCGATCTTCACCAACACCGCGAAGACCGACGACGGCGACGTCTGGTGGGAGGGGATGACGAAGGAGCCGCCCGCCCACCTGACCGACTGGCACGGGAACGACTGGACGCCCGAGTCCGAGACGCCCTCGGCGCACCCCAACGCGCGCTTCACCACGCCGGCCAGCGCCTGCCCCTCGATCGCCGCGGAGTGGGAGGACCCGGCCGGGGTGCCGATCGACGCCTTCCTCTTCGGCGGCCGCCGCGCGGGCGTCGTGCCGCTGGTGCGCGAAGCGTTCGGCTGGGAGCACGGCGTCTTCCTCGGCTCGATCATGTCCTCGGAGAAGACCGCCGCGGCGGCCGGGACGGTCGGCGAGCTGCGCCACGACCCGATGGCGATGCTGCCCTTCTGCGGCTACCACATGGGCGACTACTTCGGCCACTGGCTGAAGATCGGCGCCAGGCAGGGGGCGAAGCTGCCGCGCATCTACTACGTCAACTGGTTCCGCAAGGACGACGAGGGCAACTTCATCTGGCCCGGCTTCGGCGAGAACAGCCGCGTGCTCGAGTGGGTCTTCCGCCGCTGCGCCGGCGAAGCCGAGGCGGAGGAGACGCCGATCGGCCTGGTGCCGACCGTCGAGGACCTCAACACCGAGGGGCTCGAGATCTCGGCCGAGCAGGTCGAGGAGCTGCTCGCCGTCGACCCGCACGAGTGGAAGGTCGAGCTGCCGGCGATCCACCAGCACTTCGCCCGCTTCGGCGAGCACCTGCCCGACGAGCTGCACGAGCAGCTGTCGGACCTCGAGCGGCGCCTGGGCTGAGCCCGCCGGGCGCCGCTCTGGCCGAGGCCTACATCCCGTAGGCCTCGGCCAGCTCCGGGTCCTTGGCGGCCAGCATCTCGGCCAGCTCGACCATCACCTTGCACTGCTTCCAGGTGGCGTCGTCCTGCATCTTGCCGTCGATCATGTGGACGCCGCGGCCGTCGGGGATCGCCTCCAGCACCTTCTTCGCGAACTTGACCTCGTCGGGCGGCGGGCTGAAGACCTTCTTCGCGATCCCGATCTGCACCGGGTGCAGCGACCAGGCGCCGACGCAGCCGAGCAGGAAGGCGGCGCGGAACTGGGTCTCGCAGCCGGCCGTGTCCTTGATGTCGCCGAACGGGCCATAGAAGGGCAGGATCCCGGTCGAGGCGCAGGCGTCGACCATGCGCGCGATCGAGTAGTGCCAGGGGTCCTGCTGGGCGGTGACGCGCTCGCCCTGCTCGGGGTTCTCGGGGTCGGCCGGGTCCTCCATCGAGCGGTAGCCGGGGTGGCCGCCGCCGACCCGGGTCGTCTTCATCCGCCGCGAGGCGGCGAGGTCGGCGGGGCCGAAGCTCATCCCCTGCATGCGCGGGCTGGCGGCGGCGATCTCCTCGACGTTGACGACGCCCTGCGCGGTCTCGAGGATCGCGTGGATCAGGATCGGGCGCTCGAGCCCGGCCTTGGCCTCCAGCTGGGCGAGCAGGCGGTCGACGTAGTGGATGTCCCAGGCGCCCTCGACCTTGGGCACCATCACGACCTCGAGCCGCTCGCCGATCTCGCCGACCAGCGTCGTCAGGTCGTCGAGCACCCAGGGGCTCTCCAGCGAGTTGACCCGCGTCCACAGCGCCGTGGAGCCGAAGTCCGACTCCTTCGCCGCCCTGATCAGCCCGGCCCGCGCCGCCTCCTTGCGGTCGACCGGGATCGCGTCCTCGAGGTTGCCGAGAAGGATGTCGGTCTTCTCCGCGATGGCGGCCGCCTTGGCGACCATCTTCTCGTTCGAGAAGTCGAGGAAGTGGATCATCCGCGACGGCTTCACGGGGATCTCGCGCAGCGGCTCGGGCGCGCCGATCGCCAGCGGCTGGAAGAAGTCTCTGGGGTTTCTCAAGCTGCTCCTCGGGTCGGGGGCGGTCGGGGCGAAATCTAGTCCAGCCGCAGGGAATCGCGCCTGCTCGCCGTACATGAAGGCGTATGAGCGAGGACTGGACGTTGCCGCCGCATGCCCGGCCGCCGCTGCTGGGCGAGCTGGTCGAACGGATCGACGAGGCGCTGGCGACGGCGCGCACCTCCGAGGCGGCGGTGATGACCGTCGGCGCCGCCGCCCTCGACGCCGCCGAGCAGGCGCGCCGCGCGGCCGAGCTGGCCGAGCGCGCCAGCGCGGCGCTCGCCGCCGGGCCGACGCCCGGCGCCGCGCTCGCGGAGCCCGCCGGGGCGGGCGACCTCGACGGCTTCAGCGAGCGCGCCGACCGCATCGCGGCCCGCCTGCGCGCCCTCGCCGTCTGACCTAGCCGCCTTCGCCTTCGCTTTCGCTCGGCGGGCCGCTCTCGGCCTTCGCCGAGCCCGAGCTGACCGGGTAGAAGATGACCTCGGGCGGCGTCTGGCCGCTGATCCAGGCGAGCTCCTGGTCGCGGCGTTCGTCGGGCAGGGCGACCAGGCCGAGCTGTTCGGCGGAGCTCGCGGCGTTCCTCACCATGAAGGCCAGCAGTTCCTGGATTTCGGCTTCGTGCAGGCGCTGCAGCGAGACCGTCATCAGCGTCTGGCGGGCCAGCGGGTAGGTCGCGTCGCTGACCGTCTGGGTCGAGGGGAAGATGCAGTTGGGTTGGGCCGCGTCGGCCGGCCGCGTGTCGATCTCCATCGGCCGCAGCTGCTCCTCCCAGACCTCGTAGTAGGTGAAGCCGAAGATGCCCAGCGTCCCGCGCGCCTCGCGTAGGCGGCGCGCCGCCGAGCGGTAGACGCCGTAGCGCTTGTGCAGCGTGGGCAGCCGCGCTTCGACCCGCGCCAGCTTCGCCTTCGCTTCCGCCAGGTGGCGGCGGTCGGCTTCCTTCGCCGCGGCGCTGCGGCGGTCGCGGATCCCCTTCTTGACCTGGACTTCGGCCTCCTTGACCGCGGTGCGGGCGCCCGCCAGCGTCTGCAGCTGGCCGTGCAGGACTTCCTTCGCCGCCTGGCTGCGGGCGGCGAGCCGCAGCCGCTTGTTGTTGCCGCCGATCACCTGGAGCCGCACCCCCTGAGGCTCGGCGTGCGCCCTGTAGTCGCCGCGCACGCTGGCCAGCGAGGGGACCGTGGTTTCGAGCACGATCGAGCTGAAGAATTCGAACAGCGACGATTCGGCGTCGGGCCCGGTCACCTTGACCGGGGGCGCGAGGCCGCCGGCGTTGGCGGTGTCGAGGAAGCTGACCTGCGACCAGTTCGTGATCGGCGAGCCGGCGCGGAAGATCTCCTTCGCCTCGCCCAGCGTCAGGCAGTCGACCCCGACGTTGGTTTCGTTGCGGATCGCCAGCACCGCGGCGTCGGAGGCGAGCTGGATCTGCACGGGTTTGACGCTGCGGCGCCTGCAGCTCTCGTACTCCTGACGCGAGATCGGCCGGACCGAGGCGACGATGTCCGCTTTGCCGGTGCAGAAGCGGGCGAACGCTTCCGATTCTTCGGTCTTTTCGTCGGCGATTTCGATTTCGGGCGCCCTGCTCCCGTACTGTTCGAGCAGTTCTTCGGTCGGCGCGACGTCGGTCGCGCCGGCGATCCGGATCGTCCCGGCCGGCCGCGGCGGCAGCTTCTCTTCCTTTTCTTCGATCGACTGGCCGGCGGTCGAGCTCGTGGACCCTTCCTGGGTGCTGACCCCGCAGCCGGCCAGCGCGACAAGGGCGATCAGCGCCGCCAGCAGCGCCAGGGCGAGCGTCGCGCGGCGCATCAGTAGCCTCCTCCGGTCGCGGGGCGGGGGACCAGCGCCGCCCGCCTCGCGGCGGCGTGCCCGGCCGGCGGGTCGAGCCGGATCGGCGGCAGCGACAGCACTTCGAAGTCGCTCAGCTTGATCCAGCTGAGCTCGTTGCCTTCGAAGAAGCGTTCGAGCGTGCCGTACTGGCCGTAGAGGGTCGGCACGGCCGCGCGGTCGACGACGATCGCGCCGTAGGTGCGCAGCGCCGCCAGCACCGCTTCGACGTAGCGCCGCTGCGGCTTCTTGACCGCCTTCGTGTCAATCTTCACGGTCGCTTTCAGCCGTATGCGGGCGCCCGCGGGGAGCGCCCGCACCGGCCCGATCCCGTCGGTCGCCGAGGCCGGTTGCACGTAGCGGCGGCGCGCCAGCCCGGGGACGGAGATCGCCAGCGCGTGGTTGATTTCCCCGGCCTGCATTTCGCCCGGCCCGACGACGCCGGCGAACAGCGGCAGGCCGGAGCCGCGCGCCCCGACCGCGCGTTCGGGCGAGACCGAGATCGGCTTGCTGAAGCCCGGGCCGGCCAGCGCCCAGGCCTTGGAGAACTGGAAGGTGATCGTGCCGGTGTTTTGGCGCCGTGCCCGCCAGAGGTCGTAGCCGAGCCCGTCGGCGCGGTCGATGATGCTCATCCAGCCGTCGTAGCGGGGATCCGGCCGGGTGCCGGCCGGCAGCGGCAGGGAGGAGGGGACCTGGATCCCGGCCCCGCAGTCGACCTGGCGGCACATCAGCGTCGTCGGGACGCCGTTCTGGCGGTCGACTTCGACGATCACCGGCGCCCAGGCGCGCGTGTTCAGCGTCAGCCCGGCGCGGATCACGCGGCTGACCGTGCGCGGCTTGCGGCCCGGCTGTTCGATCGTGCCGATCCGCCGGCGCGCCAGCTCCAGCATGCCGCTCGAGCGCGAGTCGACGGGCAGCGTGTCGATCCGCGTGTTCCAGGGGCTCTTTTCGGAGAAGAACCGCTGCCCCTTGGGGAAGGACGGCAGCGAGACCTTTTTCGCCTTGCTCTTCTCGGTGGTCGTGCTGGAGCTCTGCCCGCTTTCGCCGCCGCTCCCTTCGCTGCCGCCGCAGGCGGACAGGCCCGTCGCGAGCAGCGCGATCGCGAGGCAGGCGGCGCAGAGGCGGCGGAGGGACGGGGCCATGGTGTCGCTCACTGGCCTTCTATCGCGGGGGCCGAGGTCTCGCCGGGCGCTTCGCCGCCGCCCGCGCCTTCGCCGGCGGAGGGCGAGGAGGCGCCGGGTATCTGACCCGATTCTTCCGGCGTGGCCGGGGTCGGCGGGGTGACCAGGTTGGTGCCGCCGCCTTCGCCTTCTTCGCTCTGCCTGCCGGCGCGCACGGCGATCTTCGCCAGCATGTAGCGCCTGTTCGTGAACACGGGCAGGAAGTGGTTGTCGCTGTCGTTGGCGATGCCGGGATAGCGGTGCACGACTTCGTCGCCCGGCGAGTTGAGCGCGACCAGCACGTATTCGATCCCCTTCGGCAGGTTGTCGCGCATCGCCTTCCACTGTTCGTCGCCGTGGTCGATCCGGTCGACGAACACGGCCGGCCGTCCGGTGAGCAGGATCACCGCGTAGGTCTGGGCGTTGTCGGTGAGGATCACGTTCTTGTGCCCGTCGGCGACCCGCTTGACCGCTTCGGCCATTTCCAGCTCCGGGTCGATCCCCACTTCGTAGCCGCCGCGTGAGATCGTCCCCTCCTGGCTGTCGCCGCTGGAGATGAAGCGGGTGAAGGCCTGCTCCTGGTTCTGCTGCGGGTAGTTTTCCATCGCGTTCCAGGCCAGCGGCAGCCCGATCGCCAGCAGCCCCAGCAGGCCGAGCGCGGTGATCGAGCGCCAGTCCTCGACCGCCCTGTACAGCCAGGCGACGCCGACCGTGGCCGTGACGAGGATGTAGAGGCCGGTGTCGAGCGAGAGCAGGTCGGCGCGGTCGTAGACCCGTGCGTTGGCGACGATCAGCCCCGCCATCACGAAGATCAGCAGCGCCATCCAGGCGCAGAAGGAGCTCTTGCGGCTGGTGAAGCGGGCCAGCAGCAGCGCCGGCACCGCGACGAACGCGATCGGCGCCGCGCCGGCGATCAGCCGCAGCAGGTCTCCCAGCGCCGCCGAGAGCGAGATCCCGACATGGCCGGCGTTGCTGACCGCGTTGACGGCGGAGTAGGTGCTGACTTCTTCGAGCCAGCCGAAGGGCGAGCCGAGGATGATCGCGTTGAGCAGCACCCAGACCATCACCGCGTAGGCGAACGGCGTCAGATAGACGATCGCCGCCGACTCGAGCTTCGCCGCCGGGACGTCGTCGTGGGCGCGCGCGGCGACGATCACCAGCGCCAGGACCACGCCGAAGGCGATCAGCGGGTAGTAGGTGAGCCCGGCGAAGCAGATCGCCACGCCGGCGCCGACCAGGTGGCGGGTGCTGCGGTTGACCTCCCAGGCGACCAGCGAGGCGAGCGCCGCGGTCAGCAGGAAGACGCCGAGCGAGGTGCCGCCGCCGTTGCCGGCGTAGTAGACGAACAGCGGGTTGAGCCCGAACAGCAGCAGCGCCGAGTAGCGCAGCGCGCGCGACATCGAGCTGCGCGCGAAGGCCGCGTTGAGCATCGCCAGCGTGCCGCCGGCGGGGATCGCGCTGATCACCGGCAGCGCCGCGAGCGAGGTCGCCAGCGGCTTGATCAGCGCGAACGGCAGGTCCAAGAGGGTCGGCATCGGGGTCAGCGAGAGCCCGATCGCGGCCAGTTTCGGCGGTTCGTTCCACCACACCATGTAGGCGCGCGAGAGCCGGTCGACCGCGTTGAAGTCGATCACGTGGCCGTTGGAGATCACCAGCTCGCCGACGATCGTGTAGAGGACGGCGCCGATCAGGGCGATGATCCAGCCCTCCCAGGGGCTGTGGCCGCGCCGCGGCCTGTTCCGCGGGATGACGACGAACTCCGGCGGCAGCTGCGGCGGCTCGACGGGAGGCGCCGCCGGCCGCGGGGCGGTTGCGGTCGGCGCGCTGCCGTGTGAAGTGTGCTGGTCGTCCATCGGCTCCGCTCGCCGCGCTACTGCGCCGCGGGCGCCCCCTGGTCGAGGCCGTGGGTCGTCTTCTCCCAGTAGAACGGGTTGCTGAACAGCTGCAGGAAGCCGCGCCAGGCGGCGAGCGACATCAGCCCCCAGTAGAGCGGCGAGAGCAGCGCGTACTTGGTCAGGTCGTCGTAGCCGCGCCGGGCGGCCGAGATCACGCCCAGGTAGAGGAAGACGAAGTTGCCGATGAACAGCTGCGCGGCGGCGACGTAGTAGACGTAGCTCGGGAAGAGGTCGGAGATCACCCCGACTTTGGTCAGGAAGAAGACCGTCGTCAGCCCCCAGAAGATCGGGTTGATCAGGAAGATGAAGGTGCCTCCGATCAGCAGCTGGATCGAGAGGAAGCCCTTGAGGCCGAACTCGCTCATCAGCCGGAACGGATGACGCACCGAGACCAGCCAGGTCTGGATGTAGCCCTTGATCCAGCGCGAGCGCTGCCGCACCCAGTTGTCGAGCTGCGAGTTGGCCTCCTCCAGCGTCGAGGAGTCCATCATCGCGGTGCGGTAGCCGCGCTTGTAGAAGCGCAGGCCGATCTCGGCGTCCTCGGTGACGTTGAACGGGTCCCAGCCGCCGACCTCGAGCAGGCGGTCGCGCCGAATGTGGTTGGAGGTGCCGCCGAGCGGGATCGGATCCTTGCGCCGGTCGAGCCCCGGCAGCACCAGATCGAAGAGCATCGCGTACTCGATCGAGAACCAGCGGGTCAGCAGGTTCTGGTCCTGGTTGAAGTAGTTGAGCCTGGCCTGCACGCAGGCGAGCTTCTCGTCGCCGTGGCGGAACATCAGCACAGCTTTCTTCAGCTGGTCGGGTTCCGGGCGGTCCTCGGCGTCGTAGATCGTCACGAGCTCGCCTTCGGCGCCGATCAGACCGTAGTTGCAGGCCTTGGGCTTGGTCTTCGGCAGCGATTCCGGCACGATCACCAGCTTGAAGTGAGGGCGCAGGTCGAGCGCTTCGACCGCCTCTATCGTTTCGAGGTCGTCCTCCTCGCAGAGCAGCCGCACGTCGAGCTTGGTGCGCGGGTAGTCGAGCGCTTCGATCCCCTTGGTCAGCTGGCCGATCACCTCGGCCTCCTGGTACAGCGGGATCAGGATCGTGTACATGGGCAGCGTGCGCTCGTCCAGCTCGGCGACGTCGACTTCCTCGATCGTCACTTCGAAGTCGTGCGCCAGCGCCGAGTAGCCGGCGGCGATCTTGTAGAACGAGGTCGCCAGGTAGAAGATCGTCGCCGCGCCGCAGAGGCCGATCAGGGTCGGCAGCGGGAACAGCACGACCAGCAGCAGAACCCCGAGCGCCAGCAGGAGGAAGAATGCTTTCTGCATGCCGGTGACGGTCAGTTTGGCCGAGACCTCGGGCGCCACGACGAGCAGGTGGGACTGCGCGGTCTCGGTGTATTCGCTCTCGTGGATCGAGTAGAGCAGCTCGTCGAGCGAGTTCGGCGAGGCGAGGAAGGTGCGCAGCTCCAGGTCCGTGTAGCCGCGGATCTCCTCCAGCGCCTCCTCGCCGAGCGGGTCCGAGACGGCGACGAAGACGGTGTCCTCGCCGGCCGCGATCGGCACGCAGCGCAGCCGCCGGCAGACCTCCTCGGGAAGGATGTCGTGCGGCGCCTCGGCGGGATCGAACTCGGTCAGGTCGACGATCGGGATCTGGAGCCGCTGCGAGAGCGCGTCGAGCAGCGAGTCGGGGGCGATCGCGCCGCTGCCTACCAGCACCTCGCCGATCCGGCTGCCGGTCCGTTCCTGCTCGGTGACCGCTTCGCGGATCTGCTCCTCGGAGACGAGCCCGCGGGTGGCCAGCATGTCGCCGAGCCGCGGCGGTATGGCGAGGCCCAGCTCCAGCAGGGAGCCGGTGTCGAGCATCACGCCTTCGTGCGGCACCGCCTGCGCGCCCGGGTCGTCGAACACCGCTTCGACGGTCCGCGCCACCTCGGCCGGTTCGGCGCGCAGCCAGCGGACCTTGTGCGTGGTCGCCGCGGCGACGGCCTCGCGGGTCACCGGGTCGTCGGGTTCGCCCGCGGCCACCGTGATCGCGTTCTCGATGAAGGCGATCGCGATCACGTTGTAGCGGCGGCAGAGCCACTCCGGCAGGAACTGCGCCGCGAGCGGGCTGACCGTGTTCAGCCCCTCCGTGACGCCGGTCTGGGAGTCGCTGACGACCAGCCGCAGGCCGAGGTCGCCGAGATTCGGGTCGTTAGCGGTCAACTTCGACGCGGTCCTCGGAGTCGGGGGCGGAGTCCTCGGGGGGCGTTTCGGGCGGCGCGGGCGCGGTCTCGGCTGCGTCGGGGGAGCTGCCGCGCTGGCTGACCGCCAGCGCGATCAGGCCGACCACGACGACGGCCAGCGGCACGACGAGGAAGGCGCTGAAGAAGATCGCGAAGAGGGCGATCGCGAGGGTGACGACGATGATCGCCTCGCTCGCCCGGCTGCCGCCGCTCATGCCAGGCGGGTGCTCGTCCCGCCGCCGTTAGCGAGTTGCGAGTGCGCCTCCGGGTGGGTGAGCGAGATCGCGAGGCTGTCTTCGGAGGACTCGGTGACGTCGAAGGCGAGCGGCAGCGAGTGGCGCAGCCCGGCGATCAGCTCTGTGCCGTCGTCGAGCCTGACGTCGAGCACCGCCTCGCGGCCGAGCAGCTGGCGCAGGGTGACCTCGCGGACCCCGGAGATGCGCAGCAGCGCCGTCTCGACCACCGAGACGACCGTCAGGTTGGCGAGCGCGGCGACGGTCAGCGAGACCGTCCGCACCTGCGTAACGGCGGCGTCCTGCCGCTGCTCGGGGGGGGCGACGTAGGGGGGCGGCGGCGGCTCGGTCGCCTGGGCCTGGACGAAGCCGGCCGAGATCTCCAGCGGCGGCGTCGGCTGTTGCTGCGGCTGCGCGGGGGGCGGAGGGGGCTGCTGCTGGGTTGGGGCCTGAGGCTGCTGCTGCGGCGGTGGGGCGGCCGGAGGTTGCTGCGGCGAGGGGGCCTCGGGCGGCGGCGGCGCGTACGCGATCGGTGGAGGCGGCGGAGGAGGTGGCGGAGCGACCTGTTCGCGCACGCTCTGCCGCTGCGCCATCAGGCGGCCGCCGATCTCGTCCAGCCGCTGGCCCATCGCGGAGATCCGCACGGTGAAGCCGTCGGCGCTCTCGCGCAGCTCGGCGACGATCAGCGCCGCCGCGTCCAGTTCGCGGCGCGCTTCCGCAAGCACCATCTCCAGTTCGCGATTCACGACGTCGTCTTCCTGTCGCATGTCAGGAGGGTAGCTCTCCTGTGCCTCGGGCTCGGCTTGCGGCGGCGGAGTCGGCTCGGCCCTGGGCGGCATCGGAGCGGGGGGAGGAGAGGGCTCCGCCGCCCGGGCCGCCCTCGCCGCTTTGGCGCCGCCGGTCAAGCGCCAGGCGATCTCGTTGATGACCCGATCGATGATGCTTTCCATTGCGGCTACCTCTCCTCGCGGGCGGCCTCGCGGCCTCCCAAGGTGGTGAGAGCGCGACTGTACTTCCGCTGCCGGACGAAATTCGCACTTTCCGCGGGCGCGGCGCGGGCGCGCGGCGCGGGCGAGGTCGGTCAGGGGATCGAGAAGCGCCGCTCGCAGCCGTTGGCGGTGTCGTGGCCGCCGCCGCCGATGCAGCGGTCGTAGCCCCCCTCGCCGTCGAGGAAGTCGTTGCCGCCGCGCCCGAGCAGGGTGTTGGAGCCGTTGTCGCCGTAGAGGCGGTCGGGCCCGGTGGAGCCCTCGATCTTCTCCGTGCTGGCGCTGATGTGACCGTCGTCGCAGCCACCGGCGCCGGGGTCCGAGACGCTCCCCCCGATCTGCGCCTGCACGACGATGCCGCTGTTGCGGACGCGGGCGAAGGAGGCGCTGTCGTTGCCCCCCGGGCCGCCGTCGAAGACGTCGCCGTCGCACGGCTGCCCGCCGACCATCAGGTCGGAGCCGGGGCCGCCCAGCATCGTCGCGGCGCCGCTCGGTTTGCGCGGGTGGGAGGTGTTGACGCCGTAGAGGACGTCGTCGCCGCCGTCGCCGGAGAGCGTGTCCGGCGCCCCGTCTTCGCCCGCGTAGATCACGTCGGGGCCCGGCCCGCCGCTGATCTGGTCGGAGCCGGGGCCGCCGTCGAGGGTCGTGCCGACTTTGGGCGAGGTGCCGATCAGCGTGAGCGTGTCGTCGCCGGGCCCCATCGAGGCGAGGATGCCGGTCGCCTGGCCTGTGCAGGAGACGCTGCTCGGCGAGCTGGGGGCGCAGTTGCCCGATTCCGGGCTGCCGGGGACGACCGTCGTGCCGCCGCCGCCTTCGGCGCTGAAGCCGCCGCCGCTCTGCCGCACGGTCACTTCGTCGCCGCCGCTGGTTCCGGTGACGACGAAGCTCGAGGTTTCGTCGATGCTCTGCAACAGCTCGACCGCCACCGCGTGGCCGCCGCCGACCGCGGGGCCGCATGAGTTCTCGGAGGCGAAGCCGCCGCCGCACTGATCGCTGCCCGGCCCGCCGTAGGCGTCGTCGCCGGGGCCCGAGCTCTCCAGGCGGTCGTCGCCGGGGCCGCCGTCGAGGCGGTTGGCCGCCGAGTCGCCGGTCAGCGTGTCGCCGCCGGTGCCGCCCAGCACGTCCTCGATGCCGGTCAGGTGCTCGGACACCGAGCCGTGCATCGTGCCGCTGCCCAGGTTGACGTCGATCGCGACGCTTTCGTTCGCGTAGGAGGCGACGTCGTGTTCCCCGGGGCCCCCGTCGACCGCGTCGATCCCGGTGCCGCCGACGACCACGTCGTAGTTGCCCGGCCCGCCCGAGACTTCCTTCTCGTCGCCCGGCCCGCCGTCGACGTAGTCGCGGTCGCCGGGCCCGCCGTCGACCCGGTCGTTGCCGTTTTCGCCGAAGACCTTGTCGCTGCCGCCGCCGCCCTGGAGCTCGTCCGAGCCGCGTTCGCCGTGCAGCTCGTCGTCGCCGGCGCCGCCGTCGAGCCGGTCGTTGCCTTTGTAGCCGTAGAGCTTGTCGTCGCCGCCTTCGCCGGCCAGCCGGTCGGAACCGCGTTCGCCGTAGATCGTGTCGTCGCCGGGGCCGCCGCAGATCGTGTCGTTGCCGCCCTCGCCGTAGATCGTGTCGTTGCCGCCGCCGGCATAGATCACGTCGGGCGCCTTGCTGCCATGGATGACGTTGTTGCCGCCGCCGCCCACGATCGTCGCCTTCTTGCCCATGCAGCTGACCGCGGCGCTGCCGCCGGCGGTGGCGAGAGCGAGCAGGACGACGGCCGCGGCGACGAACGTCGCCGCCGAGACTCCGAGCCTGTCTCGACGCTCCCTCTGCCGCATCGGAGACGACATTCTATCGCCCTGAGTGGCGGAGGGCTTATTGAGTGATAGATCATTCAATAGTTCGGTTATGGGCTAGTCTATCGACCATGTCAAGGGCGACAAGGCCGCTTTTCCCGCAGACGCAACGCCGCGCCGAGGCGCTCGGCGAGCGCCTGCGGCTGGCCCGTCTGCGGCGGCGCATGTCGCTCGCCGACCTGGCTGCGCGGGTCGGCGCGAGCCGCGGCACCCTGTCTAGGCTCGAGCGGGGCGACCTCGCGACCAGCGTCGGGCTGCTGGCGCGGGTGCTCGCGGTGCTCGGCCTCGAAGAGGACCTCGACCAGCTCGCCCGCGACGACGAGCTCGGCCAGCGGATGCAGGACGTGCGCCTGCGCCGCCCCCGAAGGCCCAGCAAGCCGAGGCGCTCCGATGAGCGATAGCCGGGACAGCGTGGTGGTCCAGCTGGACGCCCCCGAGCTCGGTCCCTCGCGGGTCGTGGGAGCGCTGTACCGCGAGCGCGCCGGGTCGAAGAGCGTCATCTCGTTCGAATACGAGCCCGACTGGGTCGCGGGCCCGTCCTCGTTCTCGATCGATCCCCAGCTGCCGCTCTTCGAGGGCGAGCAGCACCCGCCGGCCCTTCCCGGAGTCTTCACCGACGCCGCCCCCGATCGCTGGGGGCGCACTCTCCTGGAGAGGCGGGAGGCGGCGGAGGCGCGGCGCCAGGGGAGGGCGCCGCGTCAGCTGGACGACTGGGACTTCCTCGTCGGAGTGAGCGACCGGACGCGGATGGGCGCGTTGCGTCTCGTCCGTCCGACCGATCGCGCCTTCGTCGACGACCGGCCGCTGGCGGTGCCGCCCCGCGCACAGCTGCGCGACCTCGAGCGCTGGGCGCGCGAGCTGGAGCACGGCCTGCCCGCGGACACGAGCGACGAGGATCGGTGGATCGCGTCCCTGATCGCCCCGGGCAGCTCTCTCGGAGGGGCGCGGCCGAAGGCGAGCTTCGTCGGCGAGGACGGCGCGCTGTGGATCGCCAAGTTCCCGTCCCGGGACGACCGCCACGACGTCGGAGGGTGGGAGTACGTGGTTGCCCTCCTGGCCGCCGAGGCCGGGATCGAGACGCCGGAGGCGAGGCTGTTGAAGCTGGGCTCGGTGTACGGGACCTTCTGCGCCAAGCGCTTCGACCGGACGGGGGAGGGACGGCGCCTCTACGCATCGGCGATGACGCTGGCCGGGAAGCGCGATCGGGAGGCGGCGAGCTACCTGGACGTGGCGCGGGCGATAGTCGACCACGGCGACCCGGGCGCGATCGAGGCCGACCTGGGGCAGCTGTTTCGCCGCGTGGTCTTCAACGTGCTCGTCGCGGATCGCGACGACCATCTCCGCAACCACGGTTTTCTGCGGACCGCCCGAGGCTGGCGATTGGCGCCGGCGTTCGACGTCAACCCCGCCCCGCAGACGGCCGAGCACAGCCTGGCGCTCGACGACTCCCTCAGGACGCCGGACCTCGACATCGTGCGCGAGACCGCACCTCTCTACCGGTTGTCCGCCGAGCGTGCCGGGGAGGTCATCGCCGAGGTCGGCCGCGCGGTGTCGAGATGGCCCGCCGTGGCTCGCGACAACGGCGTCTCTCGCGATGAGGTCGACCGCCTTTCGGCGGCGTTCCGGGAGCCCTGAGGCGGCGAGCGGGGCGCATGTCGCCTCGATCCTGTCCTGCCGCCGGACCCAACCGGCATCATGTAGGGGATGCGCCGTCCCTCGATCTCCCGCCCGTCGCTCTCCGTCGTCCTGGTCGCGCTGATGGTCGCCGCCTTCACCGGCACGGCCGTCGCCGCGGTCGTGATCGGCGTCGGCCCGGCGCGGCCTGTCGCCGGCCCCGGGCTGGCCAAACAGGACAGGGAGCAGAGCGACGAATTCGGCGCCAGCCTCAAGCCGGTCGGCTGGACGCCGCTGACCAGCGCCGAAGCGGCCCAGCGCGTGCGCCCCTCGCCGTGGGAGCCGCGGCCGCAGAACTACGCCGCCAACCACACAGTGCCGAGCCCGGCCGAGCTGGCCGAATGGCAGGCGCAGAGCAAAATGCCCTACGCCGGCCTGGTCAACGGCCAGTTCAGGGGCACGACCCCCGAGATCATCGAATGGGCGGCGATCAAGTGGGGGCTGCCGACCGAAGTCCTGCGCGCCGTCGCCGCCCTGGAGACCTGGTGGGACCAGTCCTTCGTCGGCGACAGCGGCGACTCCTACGGCATCTTCCAGGTGCGCCGCCCCTACCACTGCTTCGGCGAATGCGCGATCGCCCGCGACTCCACCCCCTTCGTCGCCGACTACTACGGCGGCATCATCCGCGCCTACTACGACGGCTCGATGACCTGGCTGAACAACCCCGATGTGGCGGCCGAGAACGGCGCCCCCTACACCGCCGGCGACTTCTGGGGCAGCGTAGGCGCCTGGCGCGACGGCCGCTGGCACACCGCCTTCAACGAAGAATACGTAGCCAAAGCCAAAGCCAACCTGGCCGAAAAGCCCTGGACGCAGCCGAACGGTTCGTGGGGCAGTAGGGCGCGCTGCGCCTCGCTAGTCTCGGCGATGCGGACTCGATGGATCTGCGTGTCGGACAAGCGGGCGGGGAACGAGTGGGCCGGACTCTCCGTCGCATGGGGCTCGGGCGGCTCTCGACCGCGTTGCGTCCGCGCGACAACGCTCGGGTCGTCCTGCTGCACGGCGTCGACTCGGGTGAAATACCCAGCCTGCGCTTCCTTCTCGAGCGCTTGCTCGAGCTGCGAAGCCCCCTGACGCCGACGGACTTCCTCCGGATGTGTACCGATCCCAGCGTGACGTGGGAGGGGGGGAGCAGTTCACGATCACGTTTGACGACGGTCTGCTGTCGAGCTACGAGGCGACGCAAGCGGTGCTCGATCCTCTCGGGTTGAAGGCGGCGTTCTTCGTACCTACGGCGATCCTTGAGTTGAAGTCGGATGAGGAGATGCGGTCGTTTTGCGTCGAAAACCTGCAATTGGGCGCGGGCATCGGCTCTGAGCAGTCGCGCTTCATGTCGCGTCAACACCTCCTCGATCTGCGTGATCGTGGCCATGCGGTCTTTCCCCATACGCACAGCCACGAGCCGCTGACGAGAATTCGAACCTCGGAGGCAGTCGACCGCGAGTTGCGCTTGCCGCGAGCGATACTCGAGGACCTTCTTCAGGAACCGGTGACCGCGCTTGCCTTGCCTTACGGCGACGACCGCTCGGTCGGCTCAGATGGGTTTCGAGCCGTCGAACGGATCTACGACGCCTGCTTCACATCGATTCCCGGCGTCAACTCTTCTAGAACCGACCCTTACCTGTTGCGCCGCGACGACCTTCACCCTCATGATCCCGTAGACCATGTTGTCAACCTCTGCGAGGGCGTTCTCGACATCCCCTACGACGCCAAGATGTGGCGCCTGCGGTGGCGTTCGGCTCACGCTCACTAGAAAGAGAACCTTCTGGTGGGCAGCATAGACTGCCGGGCTCGTGCGGCGCAAGGGAACAGATCGGTCCAGCGTGGCCAGCGTTGACGTCGATGCGACCGCGGAGGTCGTTGCCGAGTCGCTTGCAACCTCTTCACCGCGCTCGGGTGGTCTGCTGCGCTCCGGGCTGCTGGTTACGACGGCAGTGGTCTTGGCGAATGTTCTGAACGCCGTCTTTCAGTTCGTGATGGCGCGGATCCTCGACCCGGCCGAGTACTCGCTGCTCGCCACGATGTTTGTGGTCGTGCTGGTCGTAACCGTCCCGCTGTCAGGACTGCAATCGGTCATGGCGCGCGAGGTTGCGTCGAGAATTCCCACGCAGGGTCTTCGTGGAGCCGGTGCGGCGCTTCGCCACGCCGTGCGCCAGGTTGGCCGATGGATCGTCCTCGTTGTCGTTCTGACCGCCCTCTTCGCATATCCACTCATCTTGCTGCTCCATGTCGAACGGCCACTGCCGTTCATTGCCACGGCCGTCGCGCTCGCCGTCGCGCTGCCGTTGCCGGTGGCCTTTGGGGCTCTCCAAGGCGCGGAACGCTTCGGGACGCTCAGCTTCGTGCAGCCGGTCTATGCGCTCTTCAAGCTCGCCGCGGGTGTCGCGATCGGGCTGCTCGGATTCGGGGCGTCGGCGGTGATGTTCGGCGTGGCCGCCGCGACGGCGGTCAGCTTCCTGGTCGTGCTCGCGCCGCTTCGGGCGATGTTGCGCGCCTCTGAGGGGCGGGAGGAACCCACTGATATGACACTGGTTAGTGCTTACACCCTCGGAACCGCAATAGGCGTCTGCGGTTATGCAGTGCATACGAACATCGACATCCTCGTTGCCAGGGTGTCTTTCGACGCCACGACTGCGGGGGAGTGGGCAGCGGTGGCCGCTGTGGCGAAGACCATCCTGCTGATCCCGATCGGGGTCACGACCGTGCTGTTTCCGCGGGTCGCTGCACTTCGCAATAGGTCGCGGGAGCGAAACCACATGCTTGCCGGCCTGGGAATAGTTGCAGTGGTGGGGGTGATCGCAGCCAGCGTCTATTGGACATTCAGCGGGACGATCGTCGACGTCATATTCGGACCGAAATACGCCCCAGCCGCCCCATGGCTTGGTCCGCTCGCGTTCGCGATGGTTCTCTACGCTCTGGTCCAGGTCTACCTGTTCCACTTCCTCTCGCTCGGGGGAATCAGGTATGCGCTCACGGTTGCCGCGATGCTCGCAGTCCAGATAGGCCTCTTCACTGTCCTTCATTCGAATCCCGATCAGCTGATCGCCGTTCAGGCGATCGCGGCCAGCTTGCTGATTGCGGCCGGAGAGTGGTTTCACCACAGAGGTGGCGAGAAGGTGGCTGCGGGCTTCGAGCCCAGTCTCGACGACGCTTGAACGGTGCCGTCCACGACACGGTCCTCCACTGCGCCGGGGGCATGTTGTCGAAGCGCCCCTGACGCCCATCGCGCACGAATCGCACGACCCACGGGGCGCAGCGGAGTGGGCGCTCCACGTACAGGGCACACCACAGCAGCGAGGAAATCAAGAAGATGAGATACGCGCCCAATGCCTGTTCCTCGTAGACCGTCTGCATCCAGATGTGATTGCGCATCCCATGAAGGTGTTTCCAGAAGTCCTCATAGGCCAACGGTTTGGTATCGGAACCGCGAAGTTGGTTCCATCTGCGAATGCGCCGCCGACCAACGCGGCGCGCCGGGCTTAAGTGGTGCATGACCGCCCCCTTGATCATGTGCATACGGCCGAGTTCTCGTAGTCGGCGACAGTACTCGGTGTCGTCTTGTTGAAAGAAGAACTCGACACGCGGGGGGTCAGTAGCGCGAGCGGCGTCAGCACGGATGAGAGGCCCCGCGAACGAACAGAAATCGATTTCGGCCGACGGGAAATCGTCGTCAGCGCCCGGGAGCGGCTCAAGGCCCCGCCCGTGCTTTCGTGCACGTTGGAATTGCTGCATATGTCCGTCGGCGTCGACGGGTTTCGGGGCGAGTAAAACGGTGTCTATGTAGGCGGCCTCGGGTGCGCTCAAGAGTTGCGCGAGGGCGTCAGGTGCCGGTACGCAGTCGTCATCCATGACCCAAAGCCAGTCCATGTCCGCCTCTCGGGCCAGTTCGATGCCAGCGGCGACACCGCCGGCGCTGCCGAGATTTTCCACGAGGCGCTCAAGATGGAAATCGTCGCGATCAAGCCAGCCTGCCCGGGCTAGGTGCTCCTTCGTACCGTCGGTCGACGCGTTGTCGATGACGATGATCTGCGCGCACTGATGAGACTGCGCAGCAAGCCCGTCCAGACACCTCAGCAGGAGAGCGGCCCGATTAAATGTGTAAACGATGGCGACGACCCGTCCCATTGGTAAAGGTAATATATGCGCCGTTGGCTACAGTAGCGCCCGTGCCTGAGAGCGTGCTGGTCAACTACATGGACTTCCACGCCGTCGGCCACGTGGTGGAAGCGCTTCGCTACGGGCTCGGTTATCACGCCGCAGACCCCGGTCGACAGGTGGACGTGGCGGTCAACGGGAAGGCTGGCACCACGCTCGCCGATCTCTGTCCATTCGTGAGGAATGCCTATGCCGTGATGCCATCGGGTCCGCCCGATGCAGCGCTGGCCGAGGTTTCCGGCGAGTGGGACTGGGTGGTTGACAACCCTACCCGCCGGCAGGCCGGCGAGATGGACCCGTACCCTTGGCTCGCCGCCTACTATGCCGCGTCAGACGGGGTTCTTCGGGCGCGCCGTGGTCGCTCGGTTGCGGGGGTTGGCCCCCCCAGTTACGTGCCACATCAGAATCTGCGGTTCGAGCTGCCCGACGAGGCCCGCGGGCGCGCTGCCCGGCGGCTGCCGCCCGACGGGTCTCCGATGATAGCCGTGATGCCGGCCGGGGGGACGGGGCGCTGGCTCTATCCATCGGTCGATTCATGGGTGCTGATCCTGGAAGCTCTGGAAGCGCGCCATCCAGGCACTACCCTGGGCCTTACCGGCAAGCTAGCGCGGGATATCCGCAGTCGCAGCTCGTTCTCCCGTGTCGAGTTGGACGAGATCCTTGCTCGGGTGCCGTCCGCCGTCGACCTTTTCGACATCGGTCTGGTCGATCAGCTCGCGGCAATCGAGCGGGCTGATCTGTTTCTGTCTCCCCACACTGGCTTTGGCATGGCGGTGCTGTGCGTCGGCACCCCCTGGCTGACACTTTCGGGAGGGAGCTGGCAGGAGTTCTTCTTCAACGGCGTGCCGTTCTACTCGGTGCTCCCCGATCCGCAGCGCTTTCGCGCATTCGGAGGGTTGCGCGCCGTGCTGCCCCGCCCTAGTCGTCGCGATGGATTGCGCATCCCCTCGGCCAGCCACGCGCGGGTGCTTGATGACCTCGACGAGCTGTTGGATGCTGCGGATCTACTGATATCGGGACGCCTCACCTACGAGGAGGCCCTGGCTGGTCACTTCTCCCGGTTGCTGGAGCGAGCCGATGGGGATGCCAGCGGCATATGGTCGTTCGACGACATCCATCACCGCTACGTGGATGCTCCCTACGGGCGCGCTCCCGATGCACGACCTTCACGGGTCCTAACCTGGATCTCGCGGTTCAAATACCGCAATCACCTGTGATCAACGGCCCGTCACGGTCGGATCTGGGGGCAGGCTGGTGATCAAGTCGGCGAGCTGCAACGTGTAATGGGGTCCGCCGGGCCGGACGCGCTCCCGCTCGAGGCGGCGGTGAGCGATGTAGAGCTGGCGGGGAAGCGGTTTGCGGAGGCGGCGTTGCCGCCAGCCGTCCCGGGCTCCCACGGACAGGCCTTGCGCCGCGGTTAGAGGATGACCGCGGAGGATGCCGTGGCCCATGCTCAGCGCGCTGCGCCAGAGGAGGGTGCGCCAAGGCAGGCTGAAGACCGTCGTCAGCACCTGGGCACGGGCTTGGTAGAAGACGTCGCGTCCTTGGTCACGGCGCGGCGAGGCGTGGTGGAAGACGAAGGATGTCGGACAGAGGCGCACGACCCAGCCTTGCTGGTACAAGCAGCGGGCGTAGTCGGTCTCCTCGCCGCGATGGTGCAGCTCCTTTCGGAAGCCGCTGAGCGCGAGAAAGACGTCTTTACGCAGCAGACATCCGCCTCCGGCGAAGGTGTCGGTGAGAAAGACGCCTCTCGGATTGGGCGCTGGACCGCAGATGACCCGGTGCGGCTCGCGCACTGGTAGCGCGACCACACCGACCCGCGGCTCGTCGAACCCTTGCAGCCCGGCTGCCAGCGTGGTGGGGTCGGTGAACTCGCAATCGTCATCGATGAAACAGACGATCGGATGTCGTGCCACGGCAACGCCCCGGTTGCGCTGGGCAATCACGCCCAGCGCGCTCTCTGAGGGCATCAGGCGCACGTCGGGGTGCGCCTCGGCAACCTCCGACGTGGTCCCGTCGGTGGACGCGTCGTCGCACACGATGGTCTCGTGCGGAGCGGTCTGCTTCGCCAAGGAGGCGAGCGCCCGCAGCAGCTCTACGCGCCGGTTGCGGGTTGCGATCACCACCGAGACGCTGTCTGTCATCAGTACCACAGCCTTTGCAGCCGTGCGCGTAGACCGTCTCCTGACCACGAGAACAGGCTCTCGTTGAGATCGTAGTCCCCGCGTTGCCCATCCGGCACGTCACCTCGCTCGATCCGATCGACCAGCTCCGGAAGAGCCGCGGTGAACCGTGGAGACCGGTAGGGCGGGTGCAGCGACCACATCCCGTCCCCTGCACCCAGAAAGTCGATCCGCCACAGTCCTGCCCGGCGCATGCCGTCTTCAAGCAGCATCTCCGGCGGTGCCACGCGCGGATTGCGTTGAGCCGATGCCTTGAGCAACTTGGCGAATGGCAGCGGGAGATCGAGGCGGAGTGGCGTAACCTTGGATAGCAACCGTTTCCGCTCGACAAGGAAGAGCCGAGAGCTGATCGTGTCGAAGCGAAACGCATTGGGCGCCTCCGGGGTTCGCCGGGCGTTCTCGCGCAGAGTTCCATCGTGGCGCGGCGGTCCTGGTAGCGGGCTCACCACGAGAACGTCGGGCTGCTGTGCGAGCAGTTCGACGGCTTCGGTGATCCAGGTTGGACTGCCGCCGCCGAAGAGCATGTCGGCATCGATGTGGAACACGTAGTCGTGCTCTGCCGCGGCAATTCCGTGGAAGTAGGAGAGGAACGGCCCACCACGCGAGTCCTTGGCTGGCAGCGTCCCCGTCCCAAAGAACTCCTGGGCCAGTCCGCGGACAGCGGCTGGAGAATAGTCGACCACGTCCACTCGGGTCCGGGGGATTGTCCGGCAGAGCCGTGCCAGCAGGGCGTTCAGGCTTAGCCGGTTTTGCTGCCAGTGCCTGGCGAAGCGTGAGCGGCGCGGCGGGGGCCGTTCGTCCAGGGTGAAGACGATCTCGTCGACCTGCTCACCCCACTGGCGCAGCTGGTGGGGAAGGATTGTTTCCGCGTGTGCGGCATCCGATGGCGCCACATTGACCTGAAGTGTTACGCCGGGCACTAGGAGCTCCGAGTTCGGATGAGCACCAAGCGCTCGATCGCGTAAGCGAGCACGGTGATAAGAGAGAGAATTGGGTATAGCGTCCAGGCTGAGTCGGGATGGTGTCGATATCCTCGCATGGCCAACGCAGCGGGACCGATTAGCGAAGCGGAGAACAGCGCCTGAAGCGCCAAGCGGAACGCGGACGGGCGGTAGCCACGGCGCTGTGGGGGAACGCCGCTCAGGCTGCGCCGGGCCCGCCGGCGCGCCTTGCGGGCATACTCCCGCAGGGTGGGCGCGTAATGGTGCGCCACGCCCTGGTCGACGCGGGCAAAGCGCCCCCCCGCGGCGGCGAGGTCTCCGGCGACGTCGGAGTGGACGAAGCTCGGGAAGTAGTCCGTTGCCCGGAGGGAATCGGCCCGCACGAGGAAGCCGTTGGAGCCCATCGGGGGCGGCCGGTTCGGATCGATTCGGACGACCAGCGTACCGTCTACCCAAACCTGCTCGGGTACCGGCATGCCCGTCCAGCGCTGTAGATGCGTGGCCCAGCGGTCGGCCCAACCAAGCTCGATCGCCATTGGATCGGTTCCCCCGATCAGAGCGCACAAACGCGTAACCGGCGGGTCGTCCGCTCGCCAGGCATGGTGCAGGCAGTCGCTGGCTACGACGTCCTCCGCTGTGTCCAGCGCGGTGGCTAGACGGGAGAGCCAGCCTCGTCCGACGAGCTCGTTGTCGGCATCCAGCAGCAGGATCAGCTCGCCTCTGGCCTCGCGCACCCCGAGGGCGCGCGCCGCCTCCTCGTGCTGCTCCGGATTGTCGACGATGCGCGCGCCGTGCGCACGTGCGATCCGCAACGTGTCGTCGGTCGAGCCTCCGTCGACAACGAGGAGCTCGATGTCGCCGTCGTAGTCTTGACCGGCAAGCGACTCGAGCGCTGCGGGAAGTTGTGCCCCCGAGTTGAAGGTTGGAACGAGCACGGTGATCGACGGCGCCACGGTGGGATACGGTATTCGATGGTCACTCATTTCCACATGTGTCATCCCGGTTCGCCATGCTTGTGCCGTGAGCGATGATGAGCCCACGCTGATTCTCCGGCACCCAGGCCTGATCTCGGTCGTCATTCCCGTCTACAACGAGGAGGAGCAGATCGGGCGGTGCCTGCATGAGACCCACCGAACGATGACGGGACTGGAGGCCAATTTTGAGATCATCGTCGTCGATGACGGCTCCTATGACGAGACGCTGACGCTCGCCCGCCTCGCTGCCGAGGACTTCGACAATGTACGTGTCGTCAGCTACCCCGAGAACCTGGGCAAGGGTTACGCCCTGGTAGAGGGCGCCAAGGAGGCTCGGGGTGATCTGATCCTCTTCGTCGACGCTGACCTCGAGGTCCACCCGCGTCAGCTGGCGCTCCTATATGGAGCGCTGATCGGGCTCGAAGCAGATGTCGTGATCGGCTCAAAGATGCACCCTTCCTCGACGATCGACTACCCGTTGAAGCGCCGTATTCTCTCCGTCGGCTACTACGTGCTCGTTCGCTTCCTCTTCCGACTGCCGGTCCGCGACACGCAGACCGGCTTGAAGCTCTACAAGGCCGAAGTGCTGCGCAGGGTTGCCGGCCGGCTTCTCGTCAAGAGCTTCGCCTGTGATCTGGAGGCGCTCGCGAACGCTCATCGGCTCGGCTACCGGATTGCAGAGGCGCCGGTGATCGTCACCCGCGAGCGGCCCTTCCCGCGGGTTGGCGGCGGCGATGCTCTCAACGTAGCTTTGGACACTGCGGCGATCTGGTACCGGATGTATCTGCGCCGCTTCTACGACAGGGTTGGGCCGGCGGCCGATGCGAAGGCGGCAGCCGGCGAGGTCGCCATGGCCCCCGGGGGTGTCTCGGCCCCGGTTGAGGTCCATGCCGAGAGCCGCGACCACCGTCCGTCGCAGGGGGCCGGAGGGTGAGAGTGGCCCTCGCGGTCAACTCGCTTGGGCTGGGGGGCACCGAGAAGGCGGTGCAGACTCATGCGCTTGCCTTTGATCGCGATCATGTCGACATTCGCGTCGTCGCCGTGCGAGAAGATGGTGTTCGGCGCGAGTTTCTCGAGCGGGCGGGAATCGAAGTCGAGTGCGCCGGCGGCAAGCGCCGCCGTCTCACCGAGCTTCTCGCAGGCGCCGATGTCGTCCATGTAAGCAGGGCCGGAGTGGCGGAGCCGCTCGTCCCCGCGGCCTGTCGCGCGGCAGGCGTCGAGGCTCTGGTCGAGTCCAACGTCTTCGGCGCCGTCGACGCTTCCGCCGACGAGCGCGACTTCGCCATGCACCTGTTCCCGAGCGAGATGTGCGCGCTGCGCTACC
This sequence comes from uncultured Solirubrobacterales bacterium, assembly GCA_963805475.1. Taxonomy (GTDB): domain Bacteria; phylum Actinomycetota; class Thermoleophilia; order Solirubrobacterales; family 70-9; genus VRUE01. The sequence goes on from CAWDUO010000002.1 coordinate 173,829, forward strand.
GGTGGCGTCTCGGTCTCTTCGGGTCCGAATTTCACCGGCGTCACCGTGTCTCGCGTTTTCCCGTCGATATCTCGGGTCTGCGCGGACTGGCGCCCGCGCGCGCGGGCGCCAAGCGGCGCCTAGGCTTGGACCCGGACCGTCCCGCCGTGGTCCGGGTGGGTCGTGCGGATGACCGCAAGTGGCGCGACCTGATTGTTGACATGATTCCGCCGTTGCTCCAACTCGCGCCCGAAACTCAGGTGGCGCTGGTCGGGGCGACTCCGGCCAAGATGCGCCGCCTCGACCGCCTCGGTGTGCTCGAGCGTGTGCGCCTGTTCCCGCCTACGGCCGACGAGGAGCTGCTCGCCTGCTGCTACGCGGCCGCCGACGTCTTCGTCACCGCGGCGGAGATCGGCGAGTCGCACAGCTTCGCGATCGAGGAGGCGATGTGCCTCGGGGTGCCCGTCGTAACCTGTTCCACGCCGTGGGTCGACAACGCTCAGATCGAGCAGGTCGACGAGGGAGAGACGGGCCACGTCGCCGATCACTCTCGGCCCTTCGCCGAGGCGGTCGCCTCGCTCCTCGCCGACGAGGAGAAGCGCCGGCGTTTCGGCGAGCGCGCCGGCGAGAAGGCCGAGCGGCTGTTCGACGCCGTGCCGCTCACCCGCCAGCTCGAACGGCTCTACGCGGCGCTGCTCGCCGGGGAGCCGGCGCCGGCCGACTGGGTTCCGCCGCTCGCCGAGGTCGATGGCTTCGACAGGGAGTACGAGCGCCGCCTGGCCGCCTCCTATCGCCAGCTGAGCAGCGACGAGCGCCGCGAGGCGGGGAACGAGCGCCGCCGCGAGCGCCTGCGCTGGGGGCTGCGCGCCGCTCGCTCCAACCTCAACCCGGAAGGGGCCCGCTACGCCATCGGCGTCGCCCGCGCGCGACTGCCGGGAGGGCGCGCGTGAGCCCGCCCCTGGTCAGCGGGATCGTCGTCGCTCCGGAGCTGAACGAGTACGGGCGGCGCTGCCTGACGGCATTGTTGGAAATGGAAAACGACATCGAGTTGATCTTTGTCCCCGACGCGCCGGAGCCGGAGGTCGACCCGCGCGTCATCGTGATTCCGTCCGGCTCCGGCGTGACCACCGGAGGCAAGCGGCAACTTGCGCTGGAGCGGGCGCGGGGGGAGTACGTGGCATTGATCGACGACGACGCCTACCCGCACTCGAGCTGGCTGCGGATGGCGCTCGGCGCGATCGAGGCCGACCCCGCGATCGCCGCCGTCGCCGGCCCGACGCTCACCCCACCCGACGACTCCGAGCTCGAGCAGCTCGGCGGCAGGGTCTACGCCTCGCCGCTGGTCTCCGGGCCGCACCGTTGGCGCTACGCGATCGTCGATCCGATGGACGTCGACGACGCGCCCAGCGTCAACCTGGTCCTGCGCCGAGAGGAGGCGCTCGCGGTCGGGCTCGATTCCGGTGACCGCTGGGGCGAGGACACGCTGATCACCAACGGGCTGCTGAAGCGGGGCCGGCGGATCCGCTACGAGCCGGGCGCGATCGTCTACCACTCGCGCCGCCCGCTCTGGTTGCCCCACCTGCGCCAGCTCTACCGCTGGTCGCGTCACCGCAGCGCCTACGCGCGGACGATCGGCGGCAACTCGCTGCGACCGTCCTACTTCGCCCCCTCGGCGCTGGTCGTCTTCCTGCTTGCCGGGCCGTTGCTGCGCGGTCGGTTGAGGCGACTGTGGCGTTTCGGAGTGCTCTTCTACGCGATGGTCTGCCTGCTCGCCGGCGCCAACCGCTCGCCGTCGCGCTGGGCACGCGTCAGCGGCGGGATCGCCGCCACTCACGTCGTCTACGGAGTCGGCTTCCTGGTCGGTCTCTCGGGAGCTCCGCCGGTGCGTCGCTGATGGCCGCCACGGCGACCGCCCCGCCGCCCCCGGCGCACTCGCGCGACCTGCGCATGACCGCGCCCGACCGCTGGCCGCGCTGGCTTCCCTCGGCGCTGATTCTGGAGTCGCTTGTGATCTTCGCGGCCTTCGCCGCCGTCTACTTCGTCGTCGGCTACCGCGTCGTGGTCGACCAGCACGTCGTCAACTTCGACGCCCTGGCGCGGCTCGCTCACGCCTACTTCGTCTGGTGGAACGAACCCCAGAAGCTTGCCTCGGTCGGTTTCGTCTGGCCACCGATGCAGACGCTCATCTTCCTGCCATACGCGCTGATCAGGCCATTGGCCACTTCGCTCGCGGCGTTGCCCGCGGCCTCGTCCACCTTCATGGCGGCGATGATCGTCGTCCTCAACCGCGCCCTCGCGCTGACGCAGATGCGCTGGTACGCGCGCTACCCGCTGCTGCTCGCCTTCGGGCTCAACCCGATGATCGTCTACTACGGCGCCAACGGGATGGCCGAGGCGGTCTACCTGTTCTTCCTCGCAACCGGCATCTACTTCCTGCTCCGCTGGGATCTGGCGAAGCAGGCGCACCTGCTCGCCTTTGTTGGCGTCGCCATGGCGCTCGCGCTGCTCAGCCGCTACGAGATGCTGCCCTTCGCGCTGGCGATCGGCGCCGCGATCGCCCTGATCGTCGTCTCGGACCGCGCCCGCCGGGGAAGCTCCCAGGAAGTCGAGGCGTCGCTCGTCCTCTACCTGGCGCCGATCGGCTACGCCGGCGCGGCCTGGTTGTTCTTCAACTGGCTGATCCTCGGCGATCCGCTCTACTTCCTCACCTTCGGGGCGACCACCGCGGACATCGGAACCTCTCAGCAGAACATCGCCGGTCTGCCCGGCGTGCAGGTGGACGGTCTGGTCGGTGTCGTCGTCTACCTGACGAAGCTCAACTTCGCGCTCTTTCCGTTGACCGTCTTCGTGTTCGTGGCACTTCTGATCACCGCACTCGCGCGCCGCAATCTGATGGCGGCCGTGCTCGCGGCGCTCGTCGCGACCAACGCCGCGGTGACCGCATACCTCTTCCTGAAAGAACGCGACCCGAATCTGATGCAGCTCCGCTACAACATGCGCGCGATGCCGATCGCCCTGATCGGCGCGGGCTGGCTCTACTACGTCTGGCGCCCGCCGGCGGCGCGGATCGCGATCTGGGTCGCGACGCTGGCGGTCCTCGTCGGCTCGATCGCGATGACCTGGAAGACGATGGAAACGTACACCTACCAGTACGAGGAGAACGTCTTCCTGCGCGCGGTCAAGACCGGCAACGACCAGGAGGGCAGCGTCGGGATCGCCGGTTACCCGATCGGGATCGTCGACGAGCGCAAGATGGCGGACTACGTCTCCGCAAACGTCCCCGCGGGTGACGTGATCCTCACCGACGACGCGCAAACGCTGGGGGTGATGCTGCTGGACGGTCACCCCGACAGGTTCTTCGACCGCATCGACCATGGCGAACAGCCGTGGATGGCGGCGCTCGACGAACCGTACGGCAAGGTCGACTACCTGCTTGTCTCCACGGACGAGCGCTGCCGCAAACCCTGCCAGGACCTCGTCCGCGTGCGCTATCCGAGGATCCTCGAGAACGAAGTGCCGGGGATGCACGTCGTCTACCGCACTGGCCGCTACGTGCTCGTCAAAGTCGATCGTCGGCCTCCGGCCGGCGGTCAGGGGAACAGCGCTAAGAGCGGCGGTGAGCCGCAGTGACGAGGGTGGCGGCCTGCGCGGCTGCATTCTGCGCGCTCGTCGCAATGGGTGGCTGCGGCCTCGACCCGTTCGGCGCGGAGACCGTGGCGCCGATCGAACGCACCGCCGTGCGAATCACCGAAGGCACCGGGACCAGGGCACGCTACAGGGACTCGGTTGCCGTAATTCCCGGCAACGTCGTCCAGTTCGAGATGACGGCCGGTGACGGCAATAACGTTGTGGTTACGATTCCCCGCGGCCCCGCCACAGAACTGGTCGCCGACTTTCGCCGCGAAGGCTCCGAGGAAGTTCTCGGAACGGCGGCCCTCACCTCACGCGACGGCAAACCGGTATCGCTCGGCGAAGCATTCGAGTTCGATCCCGGCTACGTCGGCATCGAACGTCAATCGAGCTCCCGGCAGGTCGCTCTCCGGCTGGCTTTCCCGCGGCTCGTGGACGCCGCTCAGGGGCAGGTGCGGTTCACCTTCAAGGTCCCGGTTCGCTGATCCTCGTCAATGGCGTCGACCGCGACCGCCCCGCCGCCCTCCGTCTCCTCGCGGGATCTGCGGGTGACGACGCCCACGTCCCGCCCCCGCTGGCTGCCCTCTGCGCTGGTCCTCGAGTCGCTGGGGGTTTTCGCCATCTTTGCCGCTGGCTACTTCGCCGTCGGCTACCGCGTCGTCGTCGACCAGCACGTCGTCAGCTTCGACGCTCTGGCGCGTCTCGCTCATGCTTACTTCGTCTGGTGGAACTACCCCCAGAAGCTTGCGGCGATCGGCTTCGTCTGGCCGCCGATGCAGACGATCGCCCTCCTTCCCTTCGCGCTGGTCAAACCGCTGGCGACCTCGCTCGCGGCGCTGCCCGCGGCCTCGGCCACCTTCATGGCGGCCACGATCGTCGTGCTAAACAGATGCCTCGCGCTGGCCGAGATGCGCTGGTACGCGCGCTACCCGCTGCTGCTCGCCTTCGGGCTCAACCCGATGACTCTCTACTACGGGACGAACGGGATGGCGGAGTCCGTCTACCTGTTCTTTCTTGTCGGCGGCGTCTATTTCCTGATCCGCTGGGACCTGTCGAAGCAAGCGCACCTGCTGGCGTTCGTCGGGATCGCTCTCGCCTTGGCGCTGCTCAGCCGTTACGAGATCCTCCCCTTCGCGGTGGTGATCGCCGCGGCGATCGTGCTGATCGTCGTCTCGGACCGCGCTCGCCGCGGAAGCTCCCAGGAAGTCGAGGCTTCGCTCGTCCTCTACCTGGCGCCGATCGCCTACGCGGGTGTGGCCTGGCTGTTCTTCAACTGGCTGATCCCGGGGAACCCGCTCTACTTCCTGACCTTCGGGGCGACCGGCGCCGACGTCAGCACCTCCCTGCGGGCTCCCGAGCTGCCGACCACCGACCTCAGCGCGGCGGGCCTCGTTGTGTATCTGGTGAAGCTCAATCTCGCCTTGTTTCCGCTGACGGTCGTGGTCACGCCGGTGCTGCTGGTCACCGCGTTCGTGCGCCGCAACGCGATGGCGTTGGCTCTCGCCGCGCTGGTCGCGACGAACGCGGCGGTCACCGCGCTCCTCTACCTGCAGTCGCACGACTCGAACCTGCTCCAGCTCCGCTACAACATGCGCGTGATGCCGATTGCTCTGATCGGCGCGGGCTGGTTGTATTACGCGTGGCGCCCGCGCTGGCTGCGAGTCGGGATTTGGGTCGCGACCATGGCGGTGCTGGTCCTCTCGTTGGGGACGACCTGGAAGGCGATGGCGACGTACACCTACCAGTGCGAGGAGAGCGTCTTCCTGCGCGCGCTGGAAACGGGTGAAGACGAGGAGGGCAACACCGGAGTCGCCGGCTGCCCGATCGGGATCGCCGACGAGCGGCAGATGGCGGACTACATCTCCGAACGCGTCGGCGCCGGGAACGTGATCCTCACCGACGACGCGCAGACGCTCGGGGTGATGCTGCTGACTGGGCGCCCCGACCGGTTCTTCGACCGGATCGACCGGGGCGAAGGCCCGTGGATGGAGGCGCTCGACCACCCCTTCGGCAAGGTCGACTACCTGTTGGTCACAACGTACAAACGCTGCCGGGTCGAATCCTCGTGCCATGACCTCGCGCGCGATCGCTACCCCGGGATACTCGAAAACGCGGCTCCGGGGATGCACGTCGTATTCCGCACGGGAGGCTATGCCCTTGTGAAGGTCGACCGGCAGGCGCTGGCTGCCGGCGAAGGGGGAGAAGCTCCGTGAGGAGGGCTGGCGCACGGTTGGCGATCCTCGCCCTGACCGTCGCGCTGGGCGGTTGCGGGCTCGAACCCTTCGGAGCCGTAGACGTGGCTCCGGTCGAAGGCACCGGGGTCAGGATCACGGAAGGCTCCGGAAGCTCTTCCCGGTACACGGAATCGACTCGAGTGGCTCCGGGCAACGTGGTCCAGTTCGAGACGACGCTCGGGGACGCCAGGACCGCGATCGTGACGGTCCCCCGCGGCCCCGCGACCGAGCTGGTCGTCGGCGTCCGCCTCGAAGGCTCAAGCGAGGTGCTGGGAACCGCCACGCTCCTCTCCCTCAACGGGCTGCCGGTGCGACTCGGCGAACCGTTCGGGTTCGACCCGAGCTACGTCGGCATCGAGCGCCATTCGGACGGCGAACGGATCGAGCTGCGCCTCGCCGTTCCCCGCCTGGCGGGGACCGGCCGGGATCAGGTGACCTTCACCTTCAAGGTCCCGGTCCGCTGACCGCGACCGGGCTTACTTCGCGCCCGCCTCCACGTCCATCCCGTGCACCGTCTTCTCCCAGTAGAAGGGCTTGGTGAAGAGCTGGATGAAGCCTTTCCAGGCGCCCCAGGACATCAGCACCCAGTAGGCGGGGGCGAGCATCGCGAACTTGACCAGGTCGTAGTAGCCGCGCCGCGCCGCGCCGGCCGCCGTCATGTAGGCGAAGAGGAAGTTGCCCACGTACAGCCCGAGGCCGGAGATGTAGTACACCGGGCCCGGGAAGGAGGCTTCGATCACGCCCGCTTCGGTCAGCAGCCAGGCTGTGGTCAGCGCCCAGTAGATCGGGTTGAGCAGGAAGATCGCCGGCGTACCGCCGACCGTCAGTTGGAAGGAGAGCCAGTGGCGAAGGCCGATCTGGCGCAGCAGGCGGATCGGGTGGCGCATCTGCACCAGCCACGACTGAATGTAGCCCTTCACCCAGCGCGAGCGCTGCCGCACCCAGTTGAGCACGTAGGAGGTCGCCTCCTCGTAGGTCGTCGAGTCGACGATCGCCGTCTTGTAGCCGGACTTGTGCAGCCGCAGCCCCAGGTCGGCGTCCTCGGCCACGTTGAACGGGTCCCAGGCGCCGAACTCGATCAGTCGCTCGGTCGAGAAGTGATTCGACGTCCCGCCCAGCGGGATCGGCGCCCCCGACGCGTCCAGCCCCGGCAGCAGCAGGTCGAACCACATCGAGTACTCGCTGGTGAACCAGCGGGTCAGCAGGTTCTGGCGCTGGTTGTAGTAGTTGAGCTTGCACTGGATGCAGGCGACCTTCTCGTTGGCCTTGGCGAAGGCGACGACGATCTTCTTCAGCTGGTCGGGTTCGGGCGCGTCCTCGGCGTCGTAGATGACGGTGTAGCGGCCGCGCGCCTGTGTCAGCCCGTAGTTGCAGGCCTTCGGCTTGGTTCGCGGTCCGACGTCGGGGACGATCACCAGCTTGAAGTGGGGGGGAGGTCGAGCGCCCGCACGGTCGCCAGCGTCTCCTCGTCGTCTTCCTCCAGCAGCAGCTTGATGTCGAGCCGCGTCGGCGGGTAGTCGAGCTTTGCGATCGAGTCGACCAGCCGCGGCAGCACCGCCGCCTCCCGGTACAGCGGCACCAGGACCGTGTAGATCGGCAGCGCCCGCTCGTCCAGCGCCCGCACCTCCTCGTCGGTGACCGGCAGCTCGCCCTCGTGTCCGAAGCTGTGGTAGGTGAGGCGGAAGCGGTAGAGCAGGAACGACGTGTAGAAGACGATCGTCGCGACGTTGAAGGCGACGATCGTCTGCAACGGCCAGATCGCCAGGCAGATCAGCCCGACGACCGCCAGCCCGCCGAAGAAGATCTTCTGCGACCGCGAGAGCACCTTGTGCGCGGACTCCTCGGGCCGGCGCAGCAGCAGCGCCGCGGCGGCGATCTCCGCGTTCTTCTCCGCGTAGATCCGCTGGAGCAGCAGCTCGACCGAGGTCGGCGGGGCGACGAAGGCGCGCACCGGCATGTCGACGTGCTCGGTCACCTGCGCCATCGCCTCCTCGTCGAGCGCGTCGGCCATCGCCAGGTTCAGCACCCCGTCGACGATCGCCAGCGGCACCACGCGGTAGCGTTGCGCGATCTCCTCGGGGATCAGCGTGTGGGTCTCGGGGTCGGGCTCGATCGTCGCCAGGTCGGTGAAGGAGAGCCGCTGCTGCGCGGCCAGCGTCTCCGAGACGTCGGCCTCCGGCACGACCCCGGTGTGCATCAGGATCTCCCCGAGCCGGTCGCCCTGGCGGCGCTGCAGATCCAGCGCCTCGCCCAGCTCCTCGTCCGACAGCTTGCCCTGGGAGAGCAGCATCTCCCCTAGCCGCATGACCCGGGTCTCGACGCCCGGCTCCGCCTCGACAACCGTCCCCGCCTCGGCCGCCTCGCCGTCCGCCGGCAGCAGCGCGGTCGCGCCCGCCGTCCGTCCGGCGGGACGCTCGCCCGCCGCGCCGAACACGCGGAAGATCGCCCGTTCGATCTCCGAGGGCGCCGCGACGACCACCCAGGCGCGCAGCCCCGCCAGCAGCGCGGCGACCGTGACCGCGGCCCGGTCGGCGGGGTCGGCGGTGGCGAGCGCGACGCCCTCCCCGACGGCGGCGATCGGGATCACCCCGAAGCTGCGGCAGACTTCGGCGCCGATCCGCCGCGCCGCCGCGTGGCTGACCGGGTCGCGCCAGGCCCCGCCGCGGTCCTGCGTCGGCTCTAACGAGACGAAGGGCAGCTCCGCCTCGCGGGCGACGGCGCGCGCCCGTTGGCGCTCCTCGGCGTCGGCCGGGTCCGGCGGCGGAGTCCCGATGTAGTCGGGCGCCTGCCGCGGCCGTTCGGCCCGCTGCTCCCCGTACAGCGTGTCCTGCGTGTCGCGGATGCGCGCCGCCGCGGCGACCGCCGGCTGCACCCGCAGATCGGTCAGCGCCTGCACCGCGGCCAGCGTCGCCGCGTCGCCGGGGTCGGCGATCGCGACCAGCAGCGTCTCCCCGTCGGCCCTCACCGGCATCACGCCGAAGGTGCGCGCCGCCGCCGCGTCCAGCGCCGTCAGGGCGTTGTCCTCGACACCGGCGCCGCCCGGCGCCTCGGGGTCGAGCGCGAGGAATGGCACCCCCGCTCGGTCGGCGATCCGCCTCAGGCGCCGCGTATCCGGGGTCTCGGGCGAGGTTGCCATCGGCGGCTCAGCGGCGGCTGGCGCTGCGGCGGAGCAGCTGGTAGACGAGCAGGACGAGGACGAAGCCGGCGCCGATGAACAGCGGCGCGAGCACGAAGGCGAAGGTGAAGGCGAGCACCACGCCGATCGCGACGATCGCCGTCGCCGAGCCGATCAGCACGCTCTGCGCGGTGTCCAGCACCTAGCCGCCCTCCGGGCGGGCCGCGAACTCGTCGACCTGGAGCACGACCTGCCCCGGTTTCGCGTCGCGCAGGATGTAGGCGATCGAGAAGGAGCTGCGGATCGCGCCGAGCAGCATGTCGACGCCGTGGGTGCCGAAGACCTCGAACACGGCGATGCCGTCTTCGAACGAGCGCAGCTGCACGCCGAAGTTGGGCGACAGGCCTTTCAGCTCGCCCTCCACCGCGTTGACCGCGGCGTAGTCGCCGAGGGTTTTCACCTGGACCTGGACCGACAGTCCGGGGTTGGGAACCGGAGGCTGCTCCGGCGCCGGCTGCCGCGGGTGCGCGGCCGGCTCGGGGGATGGCGGTGCGGCCGGCGCTGCCGCGGCCGGCTCCTCGGAGCTCTCCGTCGCCGTCGGCTTTGTCGCCCCCGGTTCCTCCTCCGGCTCCTCGGGCTCATCGGCCTGCTTCGCCCGTTCCGTCGGCTCGACATCGAAGTTCCGCTCCTCTTCGGCCCGCGCGATCGCGCCGTCGAAATCGCCCAGCACCTCGCGCATCGTCGCGAACAGGGCCTGCCGCAGGCGCATCAGCTCGTTGACCCGGTCGCGCGCGTTGTCGACGACCTTCTTCGTGTCGGCGCGAACCTCTTCGGCCTCTCGCTCGGCTTTGGCGACGATCGCCGCGGCCCGTTCGCGCGCCTCCGCTTCGGCCGCCTCGATGTGCGCCTCGATCGTGCCGCCGATGCCCGCCGCGCGCAGCCTCAGACTGTCCAGCTCAGCGTCCGCCTCGGGCTCGGCCGCGGCGTCCGCCTCGGCCTCCCGCGGCGCCCCCTCGGTCCCCTCCTGCTCAGGGGGAGACGACGAAGGTCCCGCCTCCTCTTCCCGCCGCGGATCGACTTCTCTGGAATCCATGCGCCACCCGTGTGATAGCCGATGATCCGGACAATGACGAACCCGCCCAGGCTAGCTCACACGAGCCGATCGGGGGATCGCTGGCCTGCGCCGAGGAAAGCCTCCAGCGGGGCCGATGGTGTCGCCCTCTGTCTCGAGCAGCAAGACCACTGCGCAGTCGGTGACCTCTTGCCCATCCGTCGTGAACTCGACCGAAAGCATCGCCGGGATCGGGGAGGGGAGACGTTCCGTCAACGGCTGTGCCCGAGGCCGATCAGGATGCCTGTCCGCTTCGCGATCGAGCCGCGTGTGCAGCGAGTTGCCCCAGTCGGTCGTCGTCAGGGGCACCCCGATGACGAGCCCGGCGGCGGATCGGTTCATCGGCCCGATCGACAGCACGAGCAGCGGACGCCTGCCGCTCTGCTCGCGGCCCTCGACCGGGTCCAACTCGGCTTCATAGACCTCGCCCCGCTGGGGCTCCGGCGCCGCCACCCTCAGCGCTCGTCGGCGAGCCCGTCGAGGAGCGTCGCGTCCCAAGCCGCCACGACGCCGGTCTACAGAATCGTCTACAAGCTCCACGATCGGCTGGCGCTCTGGGCGCGCCGCCGACGAGAGACGGGCAGCTCCGGCAGCTGATCCGCGAAGTAGCCGAGGGCATCGGCCGCATTGCGGGCGATGAGCCCGAGAGGCGCTACCGGGCTGTCAAGTCGGGCTTGAGGATCCGGCTGCTGCCGTCGGCGGCGACGAGGACGACCGAGCGCCCTTCGTCGGCTGCTCGCTGAATCTCGTGACCCGCGCGGGGCGTATCGGCGTCGATGAACGCTGCGCGCTCGGGATAGGGGGAACGGCCCTCGACCGCGAGGTCGATGGCTTCGTCCATCACCTTGGCGGCTGGAGAGCGGTTGCTGTTGGCGCTCATTACCTTTCCCATCCTTCGATCATCTCGCGGTAGCCGTCCTCGATTTCAGAGATTGCGGCTCGCATTCCTTCCCCAAGCGTACCGCCGTGGAACGGCGTTCCCGGCTGCTTGCCTTGGCTGCGGATGTAGCGATGCATCTCGTTATGTCCGTGGGCGCCGTCGTAGAGACGGACGGTCTCCGTGTCGTCTCCCGTTTCGAGCAGCAGGACCACTGCGTAATCAGTGACCTCCCGCCCTTCTGTCGCGAACTCGACGGAAAGCTTGGCCCCAAGGAGCCGATCGAGAATGCGCAGGTAATCGGCGCTCACCGGACCTCGCAGAGTGTGTGGGCTTGGCCGCCGACGGTCATGGAGGCGACGCTACCGAGCCGTGTGTCACGGGTGGTGCGCGAAAACGAACAATTCAGCGACGACCTGCCCTCAAGTGGTTCCGGAACCGTTTCGCCGCTTGCGGCTGAAGATCAGCGGCGGCCGTGGTGGACGCCGGCGAGGCGGCTGGCGCTCTGGGCGCGCCGCCGACGAGAGCCGGGCAGCTCCGGCAGCTGATCCGCGAAGTAGCCGAGGGCGGCGCCGCCGATGACGGCGACAAGCCCGAGAGATACGACGGCCACGCCGGCGCTTGCGCCCACCCCGTTCAACAGCAGCACGAGACCCGCGGAAACCGCTGCGGGCACGACGAACAGGGCGACGATGCGAAGAGGCATGAGCCGATTGTAGGTCAAGTCAAAACGTCGATTGCGAGTAAGAGGATCCCGATGGCAAAGCCGGAGAAGAAGCCAACGCGGGCACGCGCCGGCTGGCGGAGAGGCTCTACGCGGACGGGGAGCCGTTCAGGCCGCTGCGTGTGACTCGGGCCAGGCGCCCGAGCTGACTCGCTCGTAGAGCGTGTCGGGCGCGAGGTCAGCGCCGTCGGGCCAGACGATCGTGCCGGCCTCTGGGTCGACACGGACTTCGGCGAAGCCCTCGGGGGACCGCGCCCGCTCGAACACCGGTCCCCATATGCGCTCGAGGACGTCGACCTCACCGGCCAGCCCATCGGCGAAGGTGAGGCGAAGGACGCCATGGCGGACAACGCTTACCGTGGTTATGTCAGGAGTTAGGCCGGTCATCTCAGTGGCTCGATCTCTCGAAGTGGTCATGGCCGCGGGCGCGGCGCCAGTTCTCTTCGAGCTCTTGCTGATGGAGCTCGGCCCAGGCCAAGACAAGGCGCAGATGGCGGCGAGGAAGGTCGCTGTCGATCACGTCTAGCTCGTCGATTCTCACCTTGGCTTCGCCGTCTTCTCGGGACCGGATCGGCTACGATCGGTTCCACGCTGCCCGCTGGAACCCGAACTCGCCGCTGTTCGCCCGCTGAGGTGGAGGCTCGGCCTCAGGCCGACACCGCGTAGCTGACCGTCTCGCGCACGCCCATGCCGAGCGCGTCGGCGATCTCCTGTAGGCGCTCGACGCCGACTCCGGAGTAGAGATTCGACTCCCAGCGCTGGATCTGCTGTGCGGACAGGCCGAGCCGCTCGGCCAGCTGCTTCTGAGTGAGCCCGGCGGCGATCCTCGCCTCGATCAGGGCGGTGGGCAGTTCGCGCAGGCCCTCGATCTCGCGTCGGCTGATCCGGCCGTCGCGCAGATCCTCGTAGCGCTTGATTTGAGCGCTCAGCACCTCGATCTCGCTGCGCAGCGCATCGGCCATCACGTTTTTCATCCGCGGATCCACGCCAGGGCTGGGCGTGTAGCCGGCATCGGGATCGAGCGCCGCTTCGAAGCTGCGAAGCTCGGCCTTGGTGATGCGGTACTGGCGCTCGTTGGTGATCACGTCAAACCCTCCAGGTCGATCTTGACGATGCCCTTGGGCTCGCTCGCTCCCCGGGTGCGCTGGAAGTAGTCGAGAAATCGTGTGCCATCGGGGTCGGCCGGCGCGTCAGCCGGAAAGAACTCGCCGCCGTAGAAGAACCACCAAACGCGGACTCGACTTCCCGCCAGTTGGCCTCATGGATGCCGGGCGGCAAATTCCCCTGTGCGTCATAGGCCGGAATCATAACACAACAGTCCAGTTGTCTCGAACACCAGTTCGCATACAGAAAGCCTCGCAGCCCTGCCGGACGGAACGCGCCGAGCCGGTGCTGGTCGCGGGGAAGTCAACTGAGGTCGCAATATGCGACCCAAAGCCGCACGACCGAGGACGGTTGCCCGCTCAGCTCACGGCCAAGCTCTCCCTGAAGATGAGCATGGTCGGCCCGCGCCCGCTGTCTTTGCGCGACGACCGCAAAGTGCTCGGCTGGCGCCGCAACCGCCTCGACCTGACCCCCGGCATCACCGGCTACTGGCAGATCCTCGGCCGCAACAGCATCCCCTTCCAGGAGATGCTCGAGGTCGACTACGCCTACGTCTCCAGCTGGTCGCTGTGGCACGACGTGGAGATCCTCCTGCGCACGATCCCGGCGCTGCTGCGGCGGCCGGGGGTGAACTGAGGGGCGCCGGGCCGGGGGGAGAATTGGGGTAGCTTGAACGGGTGAGCGAGTTGCCCAAGGTCCTCCTGGTCGAGGACGACGAGGTCTTCGCCGAGCTGGTGGTGGAGGTGCTGGGCCCGCTGGCCCGCGTCACCTGGGCGGCGACCGGGGAGGAGGCGATCGGGCTGGCGCCCAGCGAGGACTGGGACCTGGTCATCACCGACATCGAGCTGCCGGGCATCGACGGTATCGAGTTCCTCGAGGTGGTCAAGGCGGCGCATCCCGCGCTGGCGACCCTGGTCCTCTCCGGGCACGCCAACTTCGACTACGCGATCGCCGCCTTCCGCGCCCACGCCGATGACTACATGACCAAGCCGATCGAGCCGGCGGCGCTGGCGGAGAAGGTCGGCGAGCTGGTCGAGCTGACCCACCGGCGGAGCGCCCACAGGGGCGAGGCGGTGCTGGCGGTCGGCGCCCATCCCGACGACGTCGAGATCGGTTGCGGCGGCCTGCTGCTGCGCCACCGCGCGGCGGGCGACGAGGTGGCGATCCTCACCCTGAGCGGCGGCGAGGCCGGCGGCGAGGTGGCCGAGCGCGCCAGGGAGGCCGAACGCTCCGCCGAGCTGCTCTCGGCCCGGCTCATCCACACCGACCTCGAGGACCGCAGGATCAGCGACGCCGGGGCGACGATCGAGACGATCGAGCGCGCGGTCGAGGAGACGGGCGCGAGCACCGTCTACACGCACACCGCGCGCGACGTGCACCAGGACCACCGCAACGCCCACAACGCGACGCTCGTCGCGACGCGCGAGGTGCCGCGCATCTACTGCTACCAGAGCCCCTCGACGACGGTCGACTTCCGCCCGACGCGCTTCGCCTCGATCGACGAGTTCATCGACCGCAAGCTCGAGGTCATCCGGGCGTACGGGTCGCAGGTGAAGCTCCGCCGCTACCTCGACGAGGAGCTGCTGCGGGCGACGGCCCGCTACTGGGCCCGCTTCGCCAGCTCCCGCTACGTCGAGCCGCTGGAAGTGATGCGCGAGAGCGACGGCGCGGCCGCGGAAGGAGCGAGCTGATGGCCGCGCCGCGGGTGCTCGTCACCGGCACCGGCGGGCCGTCGGGCATCTCGGTGATCAGGGCGCTCGCCGGCGAGCGCCTCGACCTCTTCTCCGCCGACATCGACCCCTACGCGGCAGGCCTGTACCTGGTCGAGGAGGAGCGGCGCACGCTGATCCCGCGCGGCGACAGCGAGGGCTTCGCCGAGTTCGTGCTGGGGCTCTGCGAGCGGCTCGGGATCGACGTCCTGATCCCCACGGTGGACAGCGAGCTGGTGCCGCTGGCGAGCGCCCGCGAGCGGCTCGCGGGCGCCGGCACGAAGCTCGTCCTCGCCTCCGAGCGGACGCTGCGCACCTGCCTCGACAAGTGGGAGCTGCACCGGCGCTGCCAGGGCGCGGTCCGCGTCCCCGACTCGGCGCTCGCCGACGAGGACTTCGACCCCTCCGGGCCGCGGCTGCCGGTGATCGTCAAGCCGCGCGTGGGCAGCGGCTCGCGCGGCATCCGCCTGGTCGAGAGCCGCGAGGAGCTGGAGCGGATCGAGCGCGACGGCTCGCTGCTGGTCCAGGAGCACCTGCCGGGGCCCGAGCACTCGCTCGACACCCTGGCCCGCTCCGACGGCACGGTGATCGCGGTGGTGCCGAGGGAGCGGCTGAAAGTCGACTCGGGGATCGCGGTGACCGGACGCACCGTGCGCGACGAGCGCCTCGAGCAGGCCGGCCGGCGGGTCGCCGAGCGGATCGGGCTGACCTCGGTGGCGAACATCCAGGTGAAGGAGGCCGCCGACGGCGAGCCCGCCCTGCTCGAGGTCAACCCGCGCTTCCCCGGGACGATGCCGCTGACCGTGGCGAGCGGCGTCAACATGCCGAAGCTCTGCGTCGAGGACGCGCTCGGCTCGCCGCTGCCCGAGCAGCCCATCCCGTTCGAGCCGCTGGCGATGATCCGCTACTTCGAGGAGCGCTTCTTCGACTTCGCGGAGATCGAGCGGATGCGGGAGCTGGAGCGCCGCGTGGCGGCGGGGGAGGCCGCCGATGGCTGAGCGCGAGCTGAACCAGGACATGCACGTCCACTCGACCTTCTCGGACGGCAAGACGACGATCGAGCAGAACGTCGCCGAGGCAGAGCGGCTCGGGCTGGCCGAGCTGACCTGCGTCGACCACGTGCGGGCGGACACCGATTGGGTGCCCGAGTACGTGGCCGCGGTGCGGCGGGCCGCCGAGCGGACGCCGATCGCGCTGCATTGCGCGGTCGAGGCGAAGATCCTCGACACCGAGGGGGCGCTCGACGTCCCGCCGGACCTGGCGGGCGTGGACGCGGTCTACGCGGCCGACCACCAGGTGCCCTCGCCCGAGGGGCCGCTGCACCCGCGCCGCGTCGGCGAGCGGCTCGCGGCCGGCGAGCTCGACGCCGAGACGGTGCTCGGCTGGATCGTCGCCGGCACCGCCGCCGCGGTGAGCCGCTACGAGAGCGTCGTCATCGCCCACCTGTTCAGCGTCCTGCCGAAGATCGGCCTGGAGGAGGGTGATGTGCCGCCGGCGCTCCTCGCCTCGCTCGCCGACGCGGCGGCCGAGGCCGGCGCGCGGATCGAGGTCGACGAGCGCTGGAAGTGCCCGGCGGCCGCGACCCTGCGCCCCTTCCTGGCCCGCGGGGTGCCGCTGCTGCTCAGCACCGACAGCCACGGCAGCGCGACGATCGGCCGCTACGAGTACTGCGCCGGCATCGTCCGCGAGCTCTACGCAGAGGCGGGCTGAGCGGGCGCTCGGCCGGCGAGGAGGAGGCGGCGATGCGCGCGCTCGAATGGCTCCTGATCTGCCTCGTGCTGGCGGGGACGCTGCCGCCCGTGATCGGCTGCTACCAGTTCGCGCTCGCCGGGCTGCACGCCTTCCTGCGCTCGCGCGAGGTGGCCGGCGCGGTGCTCCACCCGCGGGTCGCGGTGGTCGTCCCGGCCTGGAACGAGGGCGCGGTGATCGAGCGCACGATCGAGCGCCTGCTGGCGCTCGAGTACCCGCGCGAGCGGCTGCGCGTCTACGTGGTCGACGACGCCAGCACCGACGCGACCCCCGAGCTGGCGCGGCGCATGGCCGCCGAGCACCCCGGCTCGGTCTTCCACCTGCGGCGCGAGGACGGCGGCCAGGGCAAGGCCCACACGATCAACTACGGCCTGCGGCGGCTGGCGCGGGAGGGGTGGTTCGAGGCGGTGCTGGTGATCGACGCCGACGTGCTCTTCACCAGCGACTCGCTGCGGCTGATGACGCGCCACTTCTCCCGCCCCGAGGTCGGCGCCGTCACCGCCTACATCAAAGAGGGCAGCCGCCCACCCAACTACCTGAACCGCTTCGTCGCCTTCGAGTACGTGACCGCGCAGGCGGCGGCGCGGCGCGCCCAGAACGTGCTCGGGGCGCTCGCCTGCCTGGCCGGCGGCGCGCAGCTGATCAGCCGCGAGGCGCTGGAGTCGGTCGGCGGCCAGATCGACACCGCGACCCTGGCCGAGGACACGGTGACGACGCTGAAGATCCAGCTGGGCGGGCGGCGCGTCGTCTTCGAGCCGCACGCGATCGTCTGGGCCGAGGAGCCGGGCGACCTCGGCGGGCTGTGGAAGCAGCGGGTGCGCTGGGGGCGGGGCAACGTGCAGGTGACCTCGCGCTTCCGCTGGGTCTGGTTCCGCCGCCGCAGGTGGGGGCGCCTGGCCAGCGTCAGCTTCGGGCTGATCTGGTTCACCGTGACCCTGATGCCGGTGTTCATGCTCGCCTCCTCGGTCGGGCTGATCGGGCTGTACCTGCTCGACTCCGGCCTCTCGGCCGAAGTGTTCCGGACGCTGTGGGCGGTGAACCTGATCAGCTACCTCTTCGTCACCCTCTCGAGCTTCTCGATGGACCCGGCGACGGCGCGCGAGAGCTGGCGCGAGGGGCTCGCCTTCCCGGGCCTGGTCAGCCTCGCGATCATCCTCTACGCGGCCTACCCGCCGCTGTTCGAGGCGATCGGGGTCGTCCCCCACGGAACGGCGCTGGTCGTGCTGACCCTCTTCGTCTACACCTGGCTGTCGGGCTCCATGCTCGCCGCCTACCTGCTGAAGCGGCTCGAGGCCTCGGCCCGGGCGCCGTGGCTGGTCGCGCCGCTGCTGTTCGTCGTCGGCTACGGCCCGTTGCTGTGCGCGATGACCGCGGCCGCCTACTGGGCGGAGCTGCGCAGCGCCGAGATGCGCTGGGAGAAGACGGAGAAGTCGGGACGCGTGGGGGACCTGGCGTGATCGGCGGGGCCGGCATCGGGGCCGGGCCGCCGCAGTGGGAGGATCGCGACGCGGCCCGCCGCAGCGCGCTGGAGCAGGTCCGCCAGCAGCGCGCCGAGCACTGGATCTTCGTCCGCGAGCTGGCGATCGTCCTGATCGTCGCGGCCGCCGTCGCGGTCCGCCTCCTACTCGGCGGCTGAGCCGCCGGCCCCCTCGACGACGGCGCGCAGCTCGGCCGCCAGGCCGGGGAGGCCGGGGTCGGCCTCGCCGAGGCGCGCTTCCAGCTCCCGCGCCAGCTCCGTGCCGCGGCCGAGGCCGAAGGTGCCGAGCACGCCGGCGAGCTTGTGGGCGGCGGCGCGTCCCGCCTCGATCGTCTCGGCGCCGGGCGCCGGCCCCCCGGGCGCGCCCCCGGCGGACGCGGCGGCCGCGCGCTCGACCGCGGCGACCCGCTCGAGCAGGACCGGGCGCTCGCGCTCCCAGACCGCGGCCAGCGCCGCCTGGACCTGCTCGCCGTCTTCGCGCTCGGGCATCGAGATAGCATGACCGCAACCGGGAGAGGACGGTCAATGGCATCGATTTCCCCGCCCCCTCACGTGGCGTGGCGGCCAGAGTGGAAGCGCGCCCGGATGGAGCTGGCGGCCTTCGGCGCCCTGTTCCTCCTCTACGTCGCCTGGCTGGCGCTGAACTGGTTTCCCACCGGCGCCGAAGGCAACGAGATCGGCGTCTTCCCGCTGCTCGACGCGCTCGTCGTCTTCGTCGCGCTGCGGGCGGCGGGGCGCTGCCGCCAGGCGCCCCTCCTGCGGACCTTCTGGCTGCTGATCGCCGTCGCCTGGTCGGCGGAACTGGTCGGGGACGTGATCCAGGCGGTCTACGTCTTCGGCCCCACGAACCCGCCCGTCCCTTCGCTCGCGGACCCCTTCTACATCGCCTTCTACCCGCTGCTCCTGCTGGCGCTGCTGCGCGTCCCCACGGTGCGCGGGACGCGGTCGCAGCGGCTGCGGATGCTGCTCGACTCCGCCACGATCGTGGTCGGCGGCGGAGCCGCCGTCTGGTACTTCCTGCTCGGCCCGGCGGTCACCGAAGGGGGGCAGTCGTTCCTCTCTACCGTCGTCTCGATCGCCTACCCGCTCGGCGACCTCGCGCTGCTGACGGCGATCGCGGCGGTGCTGATGCGGCGCGCCCCGGCGGCGCTGCGCGTGTCGCTGAACCTGATCGCGGTCGGCCTGCTGACGCTGATCGTCGCCGACATGACCTACGGGGCCGGCCTGCTGCACGCGACCCAGTCGGCGGGCACCGCGGTCGGGCTGCTCTATTTCCTCGTCGCCGGCCCGTTCCTGGTGGCCGCGGCCTCGCAGGAGGAGATGCCCGCCGGCTCGACTGACGCCGGCGAGGCGCCGGGCGCGGCCGAGCCCGGGCGGCACGCGTTCTGGCTGGCGCTGGTGGGGATGGCGGTCGGCTTCGCGATCCTCTTCGCGGTCCAGCTGCGCAGCCCGTTCTTCCCCGAGGTCAGCCTGCTGCTGTTCGCGATCGCGCTGGCGGCGCTGGCCGCCGCGCGCCAGCACGTGGTGCAGAGCGAGCTGGAGCGGACGGCGGCGGAGCTGCGCAGGAGCCAGCGCCTGAAGGACGAGTTCGTCTCGGTCGTGGGGCACGAGCTGCGCACGCCGTTGACCTCGATCCGCGGCTCCCTCGGCCTGCTGGAGGGAGGCGTGATGGGCGAGCTGCCCGAGGGTGCGAAGGAGATGGTCTCCACCGGCGTCGTCAACACCGAGCGGCTGATCCGCCTGGTCAACGACATCCTCGACATCGAGCGGATCGACTCGGGTCGGGCGCGGATCGAGCTGGCGCCGGTCCCCGCCGCCGAGCTGGTGGAGCAGTCGATCCAGGTGGTGGCGGAGGTGGCCGAGGAGGCCGGTGTGGAGCTGCGCGCCGAGGCCGGGGACGCCGTCGTGCGCTGCGACGCCGACGGCGTGGTGCAGACCCTGACCAACCTGCTCGGCAACGCGATCAAGTTCTCGGAGGCCGGGCAGGCGGTCACCGTCGCCGTCCGGTCCGAGGGCGAGCAGGCGGTGTTCGCCGTGCGCGACAGCGGCCGCGGCATCCCGGCCGACCAGCTCGAGTCGATCTTCGAGCGCTTCAGTCAGGTCGACGCCTCAGACGCGCGCGAGAAGGGCGGCACCGGCCTCGGCCTGGCGATCGCCCGCGGCATAGTCGAGGCCCACGGCGGACGGATCTGGGCGGAGAGCGAGCCGGGCGAGGGGACGACGTTCAGCTTCACCCTGCCGCTCGCCGCCGGAAAGGAGAGCGATGGCGCGCCGCCTGTTGCTGGTAGATGACGAGGAGGCGATCCGCGAGATCGCCAAGATCAGCCTCGAGCGGGTGGGGGATTGGGAGGTGGTGGCGGTGGCCTCGGGCGAGGCGGCCGTCGAGGCGGCGTCCGTGGCGGCCGAGTCCTTCGACGCGGTGCTGCTCGACGTGATGATGCCGGGCCTCGACGGGCCGGCTGCGCTGGAGCGGCTGCGCGACGGGCCGCTGGCGGCCGCCGTCCCGGTGATCTTCCTCACCGCCAAAGTCCAGCCCGCCGACCGCGAGCGCCTGCTCTCGCTGGGCGCCGCCGGCGTGCTCGCCAAGCCCTTCGACCCGATGACCCTGCCGCAAGACCTCGACCGCCTCCTCGCCGGCTGAGGAGGGTCTTCCGCAGCTCAGGGAGCGCGGTGGTGGCGCCGGTGGCCGGTGCGCTTGCCGACGCTCACGCGGCGGTGGAGCACGGAGCCGTCGCTCGCGACGATCTTCAGCCCGACCCAGCCCGCGCGGCGGACGAGGCGGCGGTAGCGCTTCGGCACCTTCACGCGCACCGTCTTCCACTTGCCCGGGGCGATCCGGTAGCGGGCCCTGCCGATCGCCTTGGCCTTCGACCCGCCGGCGACTGAGCTCGTCTTGGCGGCTCCGGAGCCGCCGGTCGGCAGGCTGAGGATCAGCGTGCCCGAGCAGGCCGCGCCGGCGGCGCAGCCGACCAGCGCGCTCACGGTCTTCGCCGAGGGGGCGAGGGTCGCGGCGCCGATGTGCAGAGCGGGGGTCGCGCCGGTGGGACCGGTGACGCTGTGCTTGCCCTTCTTTTCGCCCCCGGTCTTGGCGCCGCCGCCCGAGCCGCCGCTTTCACCGCCTCCTCCTTCTCCGCTCGCGGAGCCGCCCGATTCGCCGCCGCCCGAGCCTTCTTCGCCGCTCGGCGCCGAGCCGAGCTTGCGGCTGATCGTCACGCCGGCCGAGCTTTCGTCGTTGGCCGGGTTCGGGTCGGTGGTCGTGGTGGCGATCGTCGCCGTGTTGTAGACGGGTTCGAGCGCGTCGATGTCGCTGCCGGTGACGATCCGCATGCAGACCAGGTCGAGCTTGATGTGGGCTGTCGAGCCGGTCGTGTTGACGACGTCGAAGTCGCGGACGATCGGCTCCGGCGTGCTGCCCAGCATGAACACCCCGGGAGGCAGGTCGTAGGTGGCGACGATGCCCTTGTATTCGACCGGGCATTCGACCCGGATCTGCCGCCTCACTTCGTGCGGCCCGACTTCGGCTTCGACTTCCCGGTGCTCGAACAGCAGGTCGTGGGCGTGGCCGTCGCTCATGCCGGTCGTTTCCTTCAGCGGGCGGATCGAGAGGCCGAAGCCGGCCGGGCCGGAGGTGACCTGGACCGTGAAGTCCCAGCCGCCCTGGCCGTCGTCCTCGGAGCGGATGATCTGCGCGTCGCCGCTCGTCACGTCGATCCCCGGCGCGACGGCGCGGAAGCCGAGCGGCGAGTCGAGGTGGAATTCGTACGTGCCCGGGGCGAGGCCGCTGGCCGAGGTGGTGACCGGGGCGCCGACGATCAGGCTGTGGGAATGGCCTTCGGCGGGCTCGGTGCTGGGCGGCAGGCAGACGTAGTCGAGCTTCATCTGCGCCTGGCCCAGGGTGTCGTTGCGGACGACGAAGCGGTAGGTGCCGAGCGCCACCGAGTCGGCCTCGACGACGTGGACGTCGGTCAGCGACTGGCCCTGGTCGACGTCGATGACGTGCGCCGAGCCGTCGACCATCTCGCCGCCGTTGGCGCAGCTGACCTCTTGCGTCATGGTTGCGCCCGCTTGGATGGAGAAGCCGGGTTCGCCCTTTTCGACCGTGATCTGGTGTTCTTCGTGGCCGTTTTCGGGCGGCGGCGCTTCGCCTTTCGCCGTCGCCGCGATCGTGATCGTGCGGCTTTCGCCGGGCTCGAGCGAGCCGAGCGCGCAGTCGACCGTTTCGGCGGCCTCCGAGCAGGTCGGGCTGCCCGGTGTGACCGAGGCGAAGGTGACCGCTTCGGGCAGCGGGTCGTGGACGGTGACTTCGCGCGCGGTGGAGGGGCCGCCGTTGTGCGCGAGGAGCGTGTAGACGATCGTTTCGCCGCCGTCGTAGTGGGAGCGTTCGGCGGTCTTGACGATCGAGACGTCGGCCCGGGTGACGACTTCGGTGTCGGCGCTGTCGTGGTTGTTTTCCGGTTCGGTGTCGGTCGTCGTGGTCGTCGCCGTGGCGGTGTTGTGGATCGTCGACCCGTTCGGCTGGTCGGGGTCGACCTTGGCGACGACGTGGATCGTGCGCGAGGCGCCCGCGGCCAGCGCACCGAATTCGCAGGCGATCGCGTTGCCGGCGTGCGTGCAGGGCGCGTCGGCGGAGACGAAGCTGAGGTCGGGGGAGGGGAGCGGGTCGGTGAGGACGACGTTCTGGGCGTCGGAGGGGCCGTGGTTTTCGACCACGATCGTGTAGCTGAGGTTCGTTCCGGCGGCCACCGGGTCGGGGCTGTCGGACTTGTGCACGGCGACGTCGGCCTCGGCCCGCACGTGCAGGGAGCCTTCGTCGCTGTGCGGGAGCGGCACGTCTGTGGCCTGCGTGGTCGCGTCGTTGACCAGCGTGGTCCCGTCGGGCACGCTCGCGTCGACCGCGACCGGCAGCGTGATCGTCACCGTCGCCCCGGGGGCCAGCGTGGCGACCTTCCAGTGCAGCGGGCTGGTCTCGCTGAAGCCCGCCGAGGGCGAGGCGGTGGCGCTGCCCGCGGTGTAGTGCAGGCCGGAGGGCAGGGTGTCGTCGACGGTGACTTCGTGCGCGATCGCGTGGCCGGTGTTGGTGACCGCGATCGAGAAGGCGCTGCTCGTGCCGGCGACCGCTTCGCCGCCGTCGGGCGTCTTGACGATCGCCAGTTCGGGCAGGATGACGTGCAGGGTGACGCTGTCGCTGGGCCCGCTGTATTCGCGGAAGACATGGCTCGGGTGGGCTTCGCGGCCGGCCTGGGGGACGCCGAAGTATTCGGCGATCGAGGCGGTGTTGTGGATCGTCTCGCCGTCGTGCAGCGAGGCGGCGCCGACCACGGTCGCTTCGTAGGTGAAGGTGATGCTTTCGCCCGCCGCCAGCGGCCCCGGCACGGTCCACTGGATGTGGTGGTCGCCGGCGCTCCATTCGTGCGTCGCGTAGCCGGCGCCGGCGAGCAGGTGGACGTTGGTCAGCTCGCTGTCGGGCTGGTCGTTCACGACCATGTCGTAGGCGGCCGAGTTGCCTTCGTTGGTCGCTTTCACCGTGTAGGTGAGGGTCTGGCCGGCTTCGACGTCAGGTCCGGCGCTGGCGCTCTTGTCGAGCTTCATCTTCGGCTCGACCACGTGGCTGGCCGCTTCCGCCGGGCCGACCGTGTCGTCGAAGCTGGAGGGCACGCTGGCGGGGTTGGGGCCGACCTTGTCGGTGCGGTCGCTGCCGACGCTCGCCCGGTTGACCAGCGTCTGCCCGCTGCGCACCTTCGCGCCGCCGTGGACGTAGGTGTCGCGCAGGTGGCCTTCCAGCGCCAGGTCGTAGACGCGGTCTTCGCCGGCGGCCGGCAGATCGCCGAGGAACCAGGCGGCCTCGGTGGTCCCGTCGCCCTGGACGCTCGGCGCGAAGGTGGAGATCGCCGGGTCGGCGCCGGGGCAGCCGCTGAGGCAGGTCGCGGGCCCGTAGCCGTCGACTTCGAAGCCGTCGGGGACCGTGTCGATCACGGTCGTGTCGAAGCTCTGGAGGTTCATCGGGACGGTCACGTGCACGTGCCAGACGACGTCTTCGCCGATCGTCACCGGGTCGGGGGAGACGTCCTTGCTGACGCTCGCGAGCTCGATCAGCAGGGTGTCGCTGGCGCTCGATTCGTAGTCGCCGCTGGTGGAGGCGGAGGAGGAGGACGAGGTGCGCACGCCTTCGACTGCGCCGCCGAGGCTCTGGATCTGCTCGACCACGCCGTTGTCGAAGTTGGCGCCGGCGACGGCCGGGTCGTCGACCCGCACCGTGTATTCGAGGCTCACGGTCCCATGCGGCGCGATCGCGGCGAGCGCCGGCGTCGTCGACGGGGTCCAGGTGATCGTCCGCGCGGTCGCGTCCCAGATGCCCCCCTGCGGGCCGGCCGCGGCGCCGTCGGCGAGCGGTTCGCCGCCGCCGTTAACCGGTTCGACGCCGTTCGGGATCGTGTCGACCACGGTCGCTTCGTGCGCGGTCGAGACGTTGGAGCCGCCGGGGTTGGAGGCGGTGACGGTGAAGCCGACGAGCTGGCCGGGATGGACGCGGCCGCCGCCGGCCGAGTCGGCCTTGCCGGCGAGGATCTTCGGCTCGACGATCGTCGTGCTGACGCTGCTGGAGTGGGATTTGTGCCGCCCGAGCTGGTCTTCGAAGCCGAGCGTGGCGCTGTTGGGCAGCGTTTTGCCGCGCGTGTTGGCGCTGACGTCGAGCACCGTCGTGCTGAAGTGGAGGACGAGGACCTGGTTTTTCGAGACGGCTTCGAAGCTGGACGGGAAGCTGGCGCTGATCGTGCCCGCCGAGTAGGCGGCGCTGACCCCGGCGGTCGGCAGGGCCACTCCGTTCAGCGTGCCCGACAGCGAGCCTTCGACGTAGGCCTGGCGGCTGGTGTCGAGCACGTCGGTGAGCGCCGCGTCGTAGACGGTGGTGCCCTTGGGGATCGTCGCGGTGACCGTGTATTCGACGGTCTCGCCGATCGTCGCCTGGCTGCCTTTGCTGTTGCCGCCCTCGCTGACGCTGGTTGTGCGCGTCTTGGCGATCGAGGCGGCGGGGGTGTAGACGTCGGAGTTGTCTTCGGCGCGCTTGACGTTGGGTTCGCCGGCGCTGGAGTCCTTGACGGTCGAGTTTTCGGGGACCAGGTGGTAGGTGTGGCCTTCGTTGGTCGTGTAGGTGTATTCGACGACCCCCACGGTGTTGACGAAGCTCTGATCGGGGCCGACGCCGGTCGGGATCTCGACCGTGTAGGTGAGGGTCTTGGTTTCACCGGCGGCGAGCGGGATGCCGCTCCAGTGGATCTGGTCGTGACCGGATTCGGTCACGCATTCGCCGCCGTCGGAGATCGAGCCGGCTTCGACGTCGGCGCAGGAGATCCCGCTCGGCAGCTGGTCCCAGACGCGCGAGGAGGCGGCGTCGGCATTGCCTTTGTTTTCGACGTCGACCCGGTACTGGACGGCGTCGCCGCCGGTGACCTGCTTGTGGTCGACGTTGGGGCCGTTGACCGTGCCGCCGTCGATCTGGCGCACGCCCTTGAGCAGCGACAGTTCGGGCATCTTCAGGGTGAAGTCGGTGCGGTCGCGCAGCGCGAAGCTGCTGCCCGGCGTGTTTTCGTAGGCGAACTTGAGCAGGTTGCCCTCGACGTCGCCGGAGTGGTGGCCGAGCGGAGATCCGACGGTCGACTTGAGCGTCACTTCGAAGATCTGGCCGCCGGCGTCGACGTCGCCCGCTTCGCCGATCGTCCAGTGCAGGCGACCGTCGGAGCTTTCTTCGAAGGAGCCGACCGGGACGGTGTCGGCGGGCGTCGCCTGCCAGCTGCCGGCGACGTATTCGATCGTGTTGGGGAGGATGTCGAAGACGTCGATGCTCTGCGTGTCCAGGTGCTGGGGGAAGGCGATGCGCAGCTTCCAGCAGGCCATGTCGCCGGGGCCGTAGAGGGCGACGGCCTTGCCGTATTCGGCGGCTTCGAGGTCGTTGCAGTCGCCTGAGGCGGGGTAGTTGGCGGCGACGGTCTTTTCCAGCACCGGGCCGGTCGCCGACTTGCCCGAGCCGGAGACGTCGGTGTCGTCGACCCCTTCGGCCTCCTGGTGGTAGATCGGCGTGCCGCCTTCGGAGCAGTCCGGGGCGCCGCCGCCGCTGCAGCGGGTGTAGTCGGCGCCGGCGGTGTCGATCGCGTTGCTGACCGAGTCGCGCGAGAGCACCGGCGTGGAGTCTTCGTAGTTCGACTGGTAGTTGTCGCGGGTGCGGGTCCAGAAGGTGAGCTGGAGCGTGCCGTTGGGCTGGATCCGGTTCAGGCCGGGGTAAGTTGACTTGTCCCATTCGATGTCGTAGGCGCCGTCGGGCTGCTCGGCGACGCTGGTGTAGGGCTGGCTCGGTTCGTGGCCGGCGAGGGGGGCGCATTCGGAGTCGTCGCCGCTGGTTTCGTGCGTGTAGTTGACCGGGCCCAGCGGGCAGAGGCCGTTCGGGACGACGTCGTGGATGCGGACGTCGTCGACGTAGCGGTACTCGGAGACCTCGATGTTCACCGTCCACTTGGTCAGGTCGCCCTGGTTCAGGCTCGGCGTGTCGTTGCTCTTCTGGATCGCGATGTCCTCGGCGGTGCGCAGCAGCGTGCCCTCGTCGGAGACCGCGAGGCCTGGCTTCCTTTGCGGGGTTCTCGTAGGTGCCGCTGACGATCGCGCCGTTCAGCAGCGGCTGCTCGTCGTAGGTTTCGGGGCCGTTGTTGTTATCGAGGTTGACGGCCTGGGCGCCGGTGGTCGGCGGTTCGGCGCCGTTCCATGCCATCGTGTTCTCGCGGATCGGGATCGCGGCGCGGTAGCGGATCTTCGTCACCTGGTCGGGTTCGAAGTCTCCGAGTTCGTTCCAGACGACGTGGGTGTAGACGCCTTCGGGCAGCGGCCCGGAGCCGTCGGGGTCGGTTTCCACCGTTTCGACCACGTCGGGCTGGACGCATTCGGCGACCGGCTGCACTTCGATCGGCCCCGAGCCGGGGTACTCTTCGGCCGAGCCCGGGTCGGTCGAGGTTTCGGTGGTGTGGTCGGGCGTCCCTTCGCAGCCGAGGAACTCGAGCCCGGCCGGCAGGAAGTCTTCGAGCTTCACCGCGTCCGTCGCGTTGACGTGGTTGTTGGTGACGGTGAGGGTGTAGATCGTCTGCTGGTCGTGGACGCCGCGCGGGATCTCGCCCTCGGGGTGGGGCTCGGACTTCCGCACTTCGATCGCCGTGACCTTGGTTTCGGCGGAGTCTTCGGCGCTGCCGGTCCAGGAGCCGGGGCCGGAGGCGCCCGGCGTGCCGTCGGCGTTGAAGTCGGCTTCGTCGCGCGGCTGGGTGGAGATGTAGGCGCCGGCTTCGGTGGTGAGGGAGTCGCCGACGTCGTAGACGCTCGTGTCATAGCGCAAGGTGAAGGAGATCGAGCGCGAGGAGGCGGGGCTGAGGTCGTCGACGTTGTGCCAGATCAGCGTCGTCTCGCCTTTGGCCGGCGCGTCGGCGAGGATTTCGGGATCGCCCGCCTGGGTGCTCTCCGAGCCGCTCACGTAGGAGACGCCTTCCGGCAGCACGTAGCGGAAGGCGAGGTTGTAGCCGTAGGGCTGGCCGGCCGGGTTGGCGGCGGTCAGCGTCACCGGCACGTCGCTGCCGTGCAGGACGCTGGCCGGGGCGCCGTCGGTCACCGTGATTGCCGGTTCGCCTTCGTTCGCCTGGGCGGCGGGCGCCAGGCAGAGCGCCGCGAGCAGGGTCAGAGCGAGCAGGAGGGCGGCGCGCACGCCAGCCGGCTCACGCCTGGGGCGCTGCTTTCCGCGGAAGTTGTCGATCTCTCGGGCCACCGTGAGCTTCTGTGACGCTGGCGGCAGGATCGACTAGGACCGGGCACACCTGATTGGGCGCAGCATGGTTGCATGGCAACCGTATGTAAAACCAAACACTGGACGAACTTCGTAGTTGCGCAAAGCGATTGTGAGTGTGCGCACACAGCCACGAGAGCGCCGCGCGCCACGCCTTCAAGCCATTTCCGGTGTTTTCGACAGTGACGGGAAGCAACCCTGCCCACGTCTAAGCTGCAATAAGCCATGCGCACGATCTCGGTCATCTCAATCGCGCTGGCGGCGCTCGCCGCCCTGCTGCTCGCCGGCCCGGGCGGCGGCGGGGGCGTCGCGGGGCCGCAGCGGGCCGACGCCTGCGGCGTGTTGCCGATCTCGGTCGCCGTGCGGACGAAGTTCGCGAAGCCGTACGCGGTTCAGTTCAGCAAGACGATGCAGGTCGCGCTTACCAACCAGGGCGGTTACAAGGTCGGCGGCCTCGTCGTGCAGCTCTACACCTTCGCCGGCTACAGGCTCGGCAGCAGCGCCGCGCTCGGCGGCCTGCGGCCAGGTCACACCAAGGGCGCGACGGTCAACCTGACGACGCCGCTGCAGCCGGGCGAGGTGACGGTCGTCGTCAAGGGCGCCAACAAGGGGTGCAGCCTCGACGAGATCTCCCACGTCGTCACCCTCCGGGCCTGCCGGACGCGGTTGCCGCTCAGCTTCCCCGACCGCCCGGGCGGTCGCGCCTCCGACTACGGCGACTTCCTCTCGGTACCCGCCCGGGTGAAGGGCGGCGAGGCGATCCGCTTTCCGCGCAGCCGCGTGTTCACCTCCAGCGGCGACCTCGTCGCCACCGACGTCAACCGCTACCGTGTGATCTATGGCACTGTCGGTTTCGACAATCGCCTCACCAGGCTTCTCTCGAGGGGTCGCTACACGATGATCGTGCGGGGCTGGCTGAATCAACCGGCGTCCTGCGGGCCGAAGACGGCACAGGTCAACCTGGGCTTCAAGTGAGGCGCTCGCACGGCCTCCTGGCCGCCGCCGCGTCCCTCGCCCTGTTCGCGTCGTTCGCGGCGCCCGCGGCGGGCGCGCCGGTCGCGCGGCAGCCGGTCTCGGTCAACTGGCGGAGCGACGCCTGGCAGGGCAAGGCGACGCGCGGCTTCGTTGCGCCCGGGATCGGGAGCGGCAACGTCACCTGCCGGCCGCCCTACGACAACGGGTCCGCCAACCGCGAGCCGGGGGGCACCCAGTGGGTGCAGCTGTTCCCCAACGACTCGACCGGCTCCCGCACCGAGACGGTGATGTGGACGAGGCGCTTCGGCGGCCCGCCGAGCGACCAGGGCGAGTCGGTCGTCAGGAAAGCCGCCCTGCTCAACCCCTTCTACGGCCCGAGCTTCTACGAGGGCATGAACACGCGCTCGGACCGCTCCGTCGACCCGCGGAGCCAGGGCACGTTCACCGGCATCATCAGCGCCCGCAACAAGACGGTCGGGCCCGACGTCGCGCCGCCGACGACCTTCACGCTGAACTGGGACTGGGAATTCGCGAACCTGGGCGAAGGCAACCCGGACGGCAATCGCTGTCGCGTGGCCGGCAACTTCTACACGGCCCGGTGGCGGCCAAAGCCCAGCTCGGGGAGCGGCGGCGGCAGCGGCAAGGGCGGCAGCGCGGCGAGCGGCGGGCGCCGCAGCACCCCGCGGGCGCCCGTGAAGAAGGCGCCCGGGCAGGTCTACGACTTCTCGGTCAACTGGCAGGGGCGGGAAAGCGACCCGGGCGCCGGCGCGACCACGACCGCGCTGAACGTCCCCGGCATCGGCACGCTCGGCGTCTCCTGCCCCTGGGCGTTCGACGTCGCCGACACCAGCGGCTCGATGAGCTTCGCGCCGGCCGCCGACAACGTCACCACCCGCGGGACCGCCGGCTACACGACGTTCCAGGGCGCCGGCGCCCACGCGGCTTCCGGCTTCTGGCTGGACAGCACCCAGGCCAGCCCGATCCCGATCGGCTATACGGAGACCCCGAGCGACTTCGGCAGCTACCACCTGCCCCCCAACGGGATGATCACCGGCACGCTCGGCGTCGAACCGCTGGGCGGCGGCGAAGCGACGACCGCCTCGTTCGTCCTCTCCTCGGAGTACAAGGCGAACGACCCCGACCCGGCCAAGCGGTTCTGCCACGTCTCCGGCCAGGTCATCTCGGCCGGCTAGCCCCGGTAATCTTGCCCCTCCCCGACCAGGAGCAGGAGGCAATGGCAGTAGAGACCGCCGCTTACACCGAGCAGACCGACATCCAGCGCGACATCACCGAGATGGTGCGCCAGTTCGTCGACGAGCAGATCCTCCCCAACGCCGAGCACTACGACCACGAGGACTCCTTTCCGGAGCCGATCGTCGAGCAGATGAAGGAGCTGGGCCTGTTCGGGGTGACGATCCCCGAGGAGTACGGCGGCATGGGGCTCGACCTGACGACCTACGCGATGATCGTCGAGGAGCTGTCGCGCGGCTGGATCTCGATCTCCGGCGTCGTCAACACCCACTTCATCGGCTCCTACCTGCTGATGAAGTTCGGCACCGACGAGCAGAAGGACTACTTCCTGCCGAAGATGGCGACGGGCGAGATCCGCGCCGCCTTCTCGCTCTCGGAGCCCGAGGTCGGCTCCGACGTGCAGGGGATCAAGGCGACCGCCAAGAAGGGCGAGGACGGCGCCTGGGAGCTGAACGGGCAGAAGATGTGGGTGACGAACGGGCTCGGCTCGGGCGTCGTCTTCGTGCTGATGAAGAACGACCCGAAGGCCGACCCCCCCTACAAGGGGATGACCTGCTTCATCACCGAGAAGGAGCCCTGGAAGGAAGTCAACGAGGGCGACTTCGCCGGCCTCGACGTCCCGCCCAAGATCAAGAAGATGGGCTACAAGGGCGTCGAGTCGACCGAGCTCGTCTACGACGGCTACCGCTGCCCGCCCGAGCGCGTGCTCGGCGGCGAGGAGGCCGGCGTCGGCCAGGGCTTCGTGCAGATGATGGACGCGCTCGAGGTCGGCCGCGTCAACGTCGCCGCGCGCGGCGTCGGGATCGGCCAGCGGGCGCTCGAGCTCGCCCTCCGCTACAGCCAGGAACGCAAGACCTTCGGCAAGCCGATCGCCGCCCACCAGGCGATCCAGTTCAAGCTCGCCGACATGGCGACTCAGCTGGAGGCGGCGCGCCTCGTCACTCGCAAGGCGGCGCGGATGAAGGACGCCGGCGAGCGCTCGGACCTCGAGGCGGGGATGGCGAAGCTGCTGGCCTCGGAGACGGGCAAGTTCTGCGTCGAAGAAAGCTTCCGCATCCACGGCGGCTACGGCTACTCGAAGGAGTACGAGATCGAGCGCCTCTACCGCGATGCGCCGCTGCTCTTGATCGGCGAGGGGACCTCGGAGATCCAGCGCATGGTGATCGGCAAGAAGCTGTTGCAGAGGCACAAGATCTGAGCGCATGGCCTCGACCGCGGACCTGATCGAGACCGCCGTCGAGCGGTTCCAGGCCGAAGTCCCGGCGCTGCAGAACCTGAAACTGGTCTTCGGCCTGGAGCTGAAGGGGCGGGGCGACGTGCAGCTCTACCGGGTCGAGCTGCCCGGGCCGAAGATCAAGAAGGATCTGGCGCAGGACGAGCGCGTGCTGGTGCAGATCGACCGCGCCGAGTTCAACCAGCTGGCCGAGAAGGGGACGCTGAAGAGCTACCGCCGGGCGGTCGAGACCGGCCACATCAAGGCGAGCGGCGACTCCAACGTGAAGAAGCTGATCGCCCAGGTGGTCGAAAAGCAAGAGCAGCGCGCGCGGCTGAAGAAAGCCCACTGAGCGAGCCGGCCCGGCGGCCGCCGCGCGGGTAGCATCCGCGCCGTCCAAGACCCAAGGAGAGCCACCCACCGATGAGCGAGCAGACCTACGAGCTGACCACCGACCAGGCCGAGCGCGAGGCGTCCGGCGCGCACGCCTACGGCCGCTACCTCGAGGAGTTCGAGGTCGGCGCCGTCTACAAGCACTGGCCGGCGAAGACCGTGACCGAGGCAGACGATCACCTCTTCTGCCTGATCACGATGAACCACCACCCGCTGCACATCAACGACGTCTACGCGGGCCGCTCCCAGCAGGGGCGCAACGTCGTCGTCGGGCCGCTCGTCTACTCGCTGGCGCTCGGGATGTCGGTCTCCGACGTCTCCGGCAAGGCGATCGCCAACCTGGCGACCGAGGAGCTCAGCCACCCCAACCCGGTCTTCCACGGCGACACGCTGTTCTGCGAGACCGAGGTGCTGGAGAAGCGCGAGTCGAGGTCCAAACCCGACCGCGGCACGGTCAAGGTCCACACCCGGGTGCTGAACCAGGACGGCGTCCTCGTCGCCGAGTTCAAACGCCTCGTTCTGGTTCCGCGCAAACGCCCTGAGGCCGGCTGACCAAGCAGACCAAGACCGTATGGAGAGCTGACCGACTCCACCGGTAGGTAGGTCGGCACCCCGCGCATGACGGTGCGGGGACTGGGCCGCGGGATGGCCCCGCGGCCGACACCCCAATCATGGGAGGTGCCGACATGCCCCAGCCTAAAAGCGTGGTGGGACTCGACGTCCACGCCACTCAGACCCACGCCTGCGTTCTTCATCCGGAGACAGGCGAGCTTCGCTCCCGACGACTGAATGGCCCACCGCGAGGGACGCTTGACTTCCTGGAAGGGATCCAGGCTCCCGTCCTCGCGGTCTATGAGGCCGGGCCGACCGGCTTCGGGCTTGCGCGAGGGGGCGCCGAGCGCCACCTCGACGTGCGCGTCTGCGCACCGGGGTCGATACCCAAGGCGCCGAGCGATCGGGTCAAGACCGATCGCCGCGACGCCGAGCGGCTGGCGCGGCTGTGCCTCGCAGGGGAACTGCGCTTCGTGCGCGTCCCCAGCCCCGAGGAGGAGCGCTTTCGCGATCTGACTCGCTGCCGGGAGGCGATCCGAGCCGACCTGATGAGAGCCCGTCACCGGCTCGGCAAGTTCCTCTTGCGCCGCGAGCTGCGCTGGGAAGGCCCCGGCTCTGCCTGGACGCAGGCCCACTTGCGTTGGCTGGAGGCGATCAGGTTCCCCGACGGGGCCTCGCGGGCCGTGCTCGAGGACTACCTGGCCGCGGTGGTGGCGCTCGAACAGCGCCGCCGCGCTTCTGAGCGGGCGATCGAGGAGCTGTGGCCTGAGTCGCCCTGGGCTGAGACGATCGCCCGGATGCGCTGCCTGCGCGGCATCAACACGCTGACGGCGCTTGGCCTGTGCGCAGAGGCGGGAGACCTGAGGCGCTTTGAGCGCCCGGCGTCGCTGATGGCCTATTTCGGCATCGTGCCCTCCGAGCACTCCTCCGGTGAGCGCCGCCAGCGCGGGCCGATCACCAAGGCCGGCTCTCCACACGCCCGCCGTCTTCTCGTCGAGGCAGCCCACCACTACCGCCACCAGCCCCGGGTGGGCGGCGCTCTGGAGCAGCGCCAGCGCGGCGCAGACCCGCGGGCTTGTGCGATCGGCTGGCGCGCCCAGCGGCGTCTGCACAACCGTTGGCAACGCCTTCGCCTCGAGCGCGGCAAGCCCGCCAACGTGGTCAGGATCGCGTTGGCGCGCGAGCTGGGCAGCTTCGTATGGGAGGTGGGTCAGCTGAGCTGAGACTCCGCGAAAGGAACGCCCTCGACGCTGTCGGGGCGACACGGGAGCAAGTGAGGCCAGCACGTCGCCGCTTTGCGGCCTGCGTTGCGTCCTCGGGCAGTCGGCGGACGCGCTCGCCGGCCGCGCCCGCTTCAAGACTGCAGGCCACGCGACGAATCGGCGGTCATGGGGTAGCCAGTCCCCGCATATGAGGCTGACGGTGCAGTCGACGTACCTGGATCCCGCTCGTGTCGCCCCGAGAGCGCCGCTGGGCAGCTGCGACCCGTCAGGGGTCCGATGGACCCTGGGCACTTGACGAGGGGCTCTCCATATGAGGACGCAGGGAGCGTGGCGTGCTCTGCACGCGAGCGACCGAGGACGCAGGTATGCGCCGGTCAGACGGCCTCAGTGGGCTTCGTCCGCGGCATGGGCCGGGGGGCGTGACTCCTCGGCGAGCGAGGTGATCTCGAGCGGGCCGTGGGCGGCCTCTTCGAGCACCTCGGTCGCCTCCTCAGCCGAGCGGGCGTAGAGCTCGACCAGCATGTGGACGACGATCCGCTCCTCGTCGTGCTTGTGGAAGCGCACGTGGGCGAAGAACTCGCGCACGCCGGCCTCGCCGAGCGCGCCGTAGGCGAGCAGCTCGGCCGCTTCGGGGCCGGCGCAGCTCTCGATCCGGTCCTGGTCGACGGTGACCGTGCAGGAGGCGACCCAGGGGGTGCCGGCGACCATCCGCTCCCAGCGGTCCTCGATCGGCACGACGCGGCCCTCGTCGAAGGTCAGGTGGGGCTGGTCGTGCATGCAGTCGAGGCACTGCACGGCCGCTTCCTGCACCTCGTCGATCCCCTCGGCGGGCACGCCGGTGTCGGGGTCGACGCGGCGGATCGCGTCGTAGTGGATCTGGATCTCGAGGTTGCGGGACCAGCAGCGGTAGCAGCGAAGCCAGGACGAGCGGTCCCCGTCGATCTCGCTCATACCTTCATTGTTGCGCGCTGCTCGACCAGGGCGACGATCTCGCCGACGATCTTGTTGAGGTCGAAGTCCTTGGGGGTGTAGACGGCGTCGACGCCCTCCTCGCGCAGGCGCTCGGCGTCGGCGGGGGGGATGATGCCGCCGGCGACGACCGGGGCCTCGACGCCCTCTTCGCGCAGCCGCCGCACGACCTCGGGCACCAGCTCCAGATGGGAGCCGGAGAGGATCGAGAGGCCGACCACGTCGACGTCCTCCTGGAGCGCCGACTCGGCGATCTCCTCGGGGGTCAGGCGGATGCCCTGGTAGATCACCTCCATGCCGGCGTCGCGGGCGCGCAGGGCGATCTGCTCGGAGCCGTTGGAGTGTCCGTCGAGGCCGGGCTTGCCGACGAGGATCTTGATCCGGTGGCCGATCCGCGCCGAGACCTCCTCGACCCGGCGGCGGATCGCCGCCAGCTCCTCGCGGTCGCCCGGGGGCGCCGCGCCGTCGACCCCGGTCGGCGCGCGGTAGGCGCCGAAGGCCTCGCGCAGCACGCCGGCCCACTCGCCGGTCGTCGCGCCCGCCCTCGCGGCGGCGATCGTCGCCGGCATCACGTTGGCGCCCTCGTCGCGGGCGACGCGGCCGAGCTCCTCGAGCGCCGTCTTCACGGCGGCCTCGTCGCGCTCGGCCTTCCAGCGCTCCAGCGCCTCGATCCGCTCGCGCTCGACCTCGGGGTCGGGGGTGAGGATGCCGCCGTCGGCGCCGGCGGTCAGCGGCGAGCCCTCGCTCTCTGTGTAGACGTTCTGCCCGATCACCTTCTGTTCGCCGCTCTCGATCCGGGCGACCCGCTCGCGGTGGGACTCGACCAGGCGCGCCTTCATGTAGGGGACGGCGGCGACCGCGCCGCCGTGCTCCTCGACCACGGCCATCTCGGCGCGGGCGCCCTCGGTCAGCTCCTCGACCAGGCCGTCCATCACGACCGAGCCCTCGAACAGGTCGGGGTACTCGAGCAGGTCGGTCTCGTTCGCCAGCACCTGCTGGATGCGCAGGCTCCACTGCTGGTCCCAGGGGCGGGGCAGGCCCATCGCCTCGTTCCAGGCCGGCAGCTGGATCGCGCGGGCGCGGGCGTCGCGCGAGAGCG
Organism: uncultured Solirubrobacterales bacterium; assembly: GCA_963805475.1. GTDB lineage: Bacteria > Actinomycetota > Thermoleophilia > Solirubrobacterales > 70-9 > VRUE01. Next base: position 209,021 of record CAWDUO010000002.1, read on the forward strand.
TCACCGCGAGCGCCTCGAGCACGATCCGCTGGATGTTGTTCTCCGGCTGGGCCTCGGTCAGGCCGAGGCTGTTGACCTGCACGCCGTAGCGGAAGCGCAGCATCTTCTCGTCGGTCACGCCGTAGCGATCGCGGCCGATCTCGTTCCACAGCCGGCCCATCGCGCGCAGCTTGGCGATCTCCTCGACCAGGCGGATGCCGGCGTTGACGAAGAAGGAGATGCGGCCGAAGACCTTGGGGAAGTCGTCCTCGGCGACCTGGCCGCGCGCCTTCACTTCGTCGAGCACGGCGATCCCGGTGGAGAGCGCGTAGGCGATCTCCTGCACCGGCGTCGCCCCGGCCTCCTGCAGGTGGTAGGAGCAGATGTTCGTCGGGTTCCACTTCGGCGCCTCGTTGACGGTGAAGGCGACCATGTCGGCGATCAGCCGCATCGAGGGCTCGGGCGGGAAGGCGTAGGTGCCGCGCGAGAGGTACTCCTTGACGATGTCGTTCTGGGTCGTCCCCTTGAGCTGGGCGCGGTCGACGCCGTTCTCCTCGGCGACCGTGACGTAGAGGCCGAGCAGCCAGGCGGCGGTCGCGTTGATCGTCATCGAGGTGTTCATCTCGTCGAGCGGGATCCCGTCGAAGAGCTGGTGCATGTCGCCCTTGTGGGCGACCGAGACGCCGACCTTGCCGACCTCGCCGCGGGCGAGCACGTGGTCGGGGTCATAGCCCGTCTGCGTCGGCAGGTCGAAGGCGACCGAGAGGCCGGTCTGGCCCTTTTCGAGGTTCTTGCGGTACAGCTCGTTGGAGCGGCGGGCGTCGGAGTGGCCCGCGTAGGTGCGCATCACCCAGGGGCGGTCCCTCTCCGGCAGGCGGTGCTCGCTCATCTCCCCAATCTTATGGGGACGCGGGGGAAAGACGGCGTTCATCGGTCACGCGGCGCATCTTTCTCGCGCATTCGTGTTTAGGCTGCCGACGATGACGACGGGACGAATCGCAGCAGTCTGCGCCTGCCTGCTGGGCGCCTTGGCGCTCGCCGCGGGCGCGAGCGCCGGCGTGATCGGCCTCTACCGCAACAACATGGAGTCGACCGGCCTGCAGGCGCAGATCGTCAACTTCTCCGGCGAGCGCTGCAAGCGCGGCGGCTCCGGCCACGCCTTCCGCGTCTACGTCGGCAAGGAAACGAAGGAGTGCGCCTACCGCACGCCGGTGATCGGCCGCGACCTCGAAATCGCCGCGGTCGGCAGGCTGCTCCAGGGCACGCCCAAGCCGGTCCAGCACAAGGCATTCCTGGCGCTCAACCTGCGCGCCGGCGGCGCCGGCGCCCGCTACCAGCTCGCCGTCTTCCCGCTGCAGCGCAAGGCGCAGCTGCGCCGCTACACGGGCGAAGGCAAGGTCAAGTACGTGAAGGTCGAACAGGGAATCCAGGCCAAGGGCGTCAACCGCGCCAACGAACTGCGCCTGCGCGCCTTCAACTTCACCAACGGCCCCGAAAAGGGCAAGTGCCGGGTGCTCGCCTGGGTCGGCGGCAAGCTCGTCGCCGACTTCACCGACGCCGCCGCGGGCGAGCTGCAGGGCCGCACCGCGGGCTTCTCGCTGGGCGCCGTCGGCAACGCCAAGGGCGCGCTGGGCAGCTTCGACGACGTCGTGGTCAGAGTGCCGAATCCGTATTAGCCCGGAACGAAGATTTCGCCCATAATGCCGGGCGATGTCGACGACGATCGAGAAGCCGCGCCAGGCGGGGCCGGAGTCCGGGCTCGGCGGCGAGTGGCGGGTGATCGTTCGCAACGACAGCCACAACACCTTCGACCACGTCGCCGAGACGCTGGCGCGGGTCCTGCCGGGGATCACATTCGCCCGCGGCCACGAGATCGCCGAGACGATCCACAACAGCGGTCAGGCGATCGTCTGGTCGGGCCAGCGCGAGCCCGCCGAGCACTACTGGGAGCAGCTCAAGGCCGCCGGCCTGACCCTGGCCCCGCTGGAGCGCGGCTGAGGCTTATTCCGCGGCGACGAGCGTGTGCCAGGCGGGCAGCAGGGGGAGGTCGTGCAGGTCGAGGATCGCCGCTTTGACGGTCTCCAGCTCGGGTGAGAACCAGTAGCGTTCGAAGTCCGCGCGGCTCTCCCAGAGCGAGCTCTGCACGAAGTGCAGCGGGTCGTCGATCGAGCGGGTCAGCGACCAGCTCCTGGCGCCGAAGGCGGGCATCCGCGCCGCCGCCGGCTCCCAGAGGTCGAGCCAGCGGTCGGCCTTGAACGGGGCGATGTGCCAGTCCAGCGTGCAGACCTCGACCATCTCTACGCTCCCACCTCGGCCCGGATCGCGCCGGGACCGTCCTCGTTGCGGCCCTCGTCCTCGGACTCGGCCCCGACCAGGATCGAGATCTTGCCGAGGTGCTTGTTTTCGTGCAGCAGCTGGTGCGCCTCGGCGACGCCGTCGAAGGGCATCGTCTGCCAGATCACCGGCCGGACCTTGCCCTCGGCCATCAGCTGGTTGGCGCGCATGCACTCGTACGCGTTGGCGAAGTGCGAGCCGATGATCTGCTTCTGCTTCATCCACAGGTAGCGCACGTCGAAGTCGAGCTGGTAGCCCGAGGTGGCGCCGCAGATCACGACTTTGCCGAACGGCTTGACGGTGAAGACAGAGGTTGGGAAGGTCGCCTGTCCGACGTGCTCGAAGACGATGTCGGGGGCGTCGCCGAGGATCTCCTTGACCCGCTTGGCGAAGCCGCGGCTGGCCTTGAAGCGCTCCTTGTCGGCCGCCTTGTCGGCGAGGTTCTCCGGCGTGCGCATCATCTCGCCGAACTCGCGCCGGTTGATGTAGTCGACCGCGCCCAGCTCCTTGACCAGCTCGCCCTTCTCGTCGGAGGAGACGACACCGACCGCGTTGGCGCCCGCCGCCTTGCAGAGCTGCACCGCGAAGACGCCGAGGCCGCCCGCGGCGCCCCAGATCAGCACGTTGTGCCCGGGCTGGAGCTTGCACTGGTCGATCAGCATCCGGTAGGCGGTGAAGTAGGTCAGCCCGTAGGCGGAGGAGTCGACCCAGGAGAGGTTCTGGGGGCGGGGGAGGAGCTGCTGCGCCTGCACCTTGGTGAACTGGGCGAAGGAGCCCCAGGTCGTCTCGTAGCCCCAGATCTGCTGGCTCGGCGCCGCCATCGGGTCGAGCCCGTGCACCTCGACGTCCTCGTAGGAGGCCTGGTTGCAGTGGACCACGACCTCGTCGCCGGGCTGCCAGCGGGTTACGCCCTCGCCGACCTTCCAGACGATCCCCGAGGCGTCGGAGCCGCCGATGTGGTGGCCGTACTCGGGGTGGTCGCCGTAGCCGAAGACGGAGACCGGCTTGCCCAGCGCGGCCCAGACGTTGTTGAAGTTGACCCCGGCCGCCATCACCCGCACGACCACCTCGAAGGGGCCCGGCTCGGGCACCTCGATCTGCTCCAGCTGGAAGGCCTCGGTCGGCTCGCCCTCGCGCTCCTCGCGGATCACCCACGCCGCCATCGTCTCCGGCAGCGTCCCGGGCTCCACGTCCAACTTCGCGACTGCGCTCGTGTCGACTGCCAAAGCCTTCCTCCAGGGGTCGTTTGCGGGCGGCGCGAATCCTAGTTCAACGCCTCGGCCGGAGGATTGTGTCCGGTGTCGAGGCTACCTTCGTTGATTCGACGATGAAGGGAACCAGATGACTATCGCGCTGTTGATCGCCTTATTGGGTGTCGCTTGCTTGGCGGGATACCTCGTCATCCGGCGCACCCGGTTGATGGCCGAATCCGAGCAAGCTCGCGAAGAGCGGGACAGGGCTATCGCCGAGCGGGACGAGATGGAAGCGAAGCTGGCGGATCTGCCGGGCGTGCAGCAGAAGCTCGCCGCTGTCGCCGCGCGACTCGAAGAGGTCGAAAGAGAGCGCGATCGTCTCCTCGGGAAAGATGGCGAGCGAGCCGCGAAGGCGTCGGAGCACGTCGCCCACCTGCGCGGTGAAGTCGAGTCGATCAAGAGAGATCTGCCGAAGATCCTCGAGCACAGCTCCAACGCGGCATCCGGCGCCGCTCGGGTTGAGACCAGCATGACCACTTGGACGCGGCGGATTGCCAATCCGCAGAGTCGCGGAGCATTTGGCGAGCTTGCCGTCGAGAATCAGCTGAAGAGTCTCGGCTTGGAGTTGGGCCGCGATTACATGCGCCAGGTCTCAGGGGACGATGGTCGTCTTCGTCCTGACTTTGTCGTCAGGGTCGGTGATGCCAGCGTGGTTATCGACGCCAAGTTCGCACTCGACGAGGAGCTTGCCGGCGTGGATGAGGCGATCGATACGGAGAATCACGAGCGGCTGCTCGCCTACGGACGCAAGCTGCGCGCGCGGGCCGAAGATCTTGCCAAGCGCGATTACGCAAAGGTCGCCGACAAGGGCGTGGCGATCGTTCTGCTCTATGTGCCGGTCGAGGGCGCTTACGAGGCGCTGCGGGTTCTTCCCAACTTCTCGATCGAGAAGTTCTCGCAGCGACACCGGATTTACGTGGTCACGCCCTCACAGTTGGGGCTGGCACTGGGCTTTGTCGCTGAGGTCGCCCACGACGCCCGGCGCAGCGAGGAGACCGAGCGTGTGGCGACATCGCTGCTCGATGCCGCCGAGGACATGGCGAACATGGTCGATCAACTCGATCAGCACGGGAAGCATCTACAGACCGCCTTTGCGAGCTACGACAAGCTGGTCGGAATGACCGGAACCCGCGGCAACCTGTGGCGGCGGATGTCGTCTGTCTTCGAGTTTGCGCGGCGCAAACCGACAACCGACGGTGAAGTCAGGGAGATCACCCCGCCGCGTGACGACGCAGACGAGATCGCCGAGCGTTGGCGCGAGGCGGCCGCCGACAACGGCTGAAAAGCGCCCATCCCGGTAGGGGTGGAACGTCTTGTACTTTTTCCGCGAAGGCGCTTGCGGACAGCCGGCAACTGCCTTCGGAAAAAGTTAAGTGGAACCCCTGCCGGGATGGGCGCTTTACGGCAGGAGCACGTCGTTCCGGGACGACGAGCGGTACGGGCCGACGACGAGCGTCGCCGGCTTGGCGCTCGGCAGGTCGGCGGCGCTGACGCGGTAGACGCCGGTGGGCAGGATCGCCTGCATGTTGACGTTGTTCTCGGCGTAGAGCGGCTTGGAGGTCAGCGCCTTGCCGCGGCCGCGCACGGTCAGGTGGGAGTCGACGCCGGTCAGGTTGGCGGCGACGAAGACGACGTTGAGCGGCGCGCGGGAGCGGACCGGCGGCTGGCCGGCGTGGGCGTTCTGGGGGATCTGCTGGGTCGGTTCGGGCCCGACCGCGATCCGCGGCGGCTGCACCGCCACCTTGCCGTCGCTGACGGTGACGCTGACCCGGGTCGGCGGCTGCGGGCGCGGGTCGTTGGGATGCGACTGGGCGCCGCAGCCGGCGAGGGCCGCGAGCGACAGCGCGAGCAGAATCGACCACCTTCTCCCCATCGCGGCGGAATCTAACCGAAGGGCAGGTCGACCACGCGAGCCGTAACGTCATCTTCACCTACGGCGAGCTCGCTGCCCGGCTCGGCCTCGCGGCGGACGATCGCCAGGGCGATCGGGCCGCGGGCGGGGGAGAGGGCGGCGCTGCCGATCCGGCCGACCTCCTTCTCGCCCAGCCGCAGCGCCTCGCCGGGCGCCGCCGGCGCGCTCAGCTCGAGCCCGCGCAGGCGGCGGTTGGGACGGCCCTTGTAGTGGAGGCGGGCGACCGGCTCCTGGCCGATGTAGCAGCCCTTGGTGAAGCTGACCGCGCGCTCGACGATGCCGGCCTCGGCGGGCATCGTCGCGGCGCTCATCTCGGCGCCGAAGCGAGGCCGGCCGGCCTCGATCCGCAGCACCTCGGCGGCCTCGGGGCCGACCGCGGCGGCGCCGGCGGCAAGCAGCGCCTCGCGCAGCCGCGGCGCGTCGGCGGCGGCCGCGATCAGGTCGATGCCTTCAGCGGCGCCGACCGCGAGGCACTCGATCCCCTCGACGGCGGTCGCTTCGCAGGCGAGCTCCTGCAGCGGCGCGGCGCCGGCGACCTCGGCGCTGCGCGGCCCGATCAGCGAGAGGATCGCCCGCTCCCCCGTCACGTCCTCCACCGTCACGTCGCGCCCGACCTTGTACATCTCCAGGTGCCGCCGCACCACCGCCGAGCGCCCAGCCTCGGTATCGACCCAAAACCCCCCACCCCCAGAGCTTCCGCTGTGCCTTTTGCCGCATAGGACATAAAAGGAGCAGTGGAAAGGCGGAGGACGCGCATGTCGGCTTGGATGTGGCCCTTGCGGTCGAGCAGCGCCGCGTAGCAGCCCTCGCCGGGGCCGAGCGCCTCGACGTCGTTGGTCAGCTGGCCCTGCAGGTACTCGGCCGCCTCCGGCCCGCCGACGATCAGCTTGCCGCGCTCGGAGCGGTCGAGCAGGCCGCACTCCTCGCGCAGCTGCCGGTACTGGGCATCGATCTCGACCGAGGTCGCCGCGTCCGTCATCGACCTCATTCTAGGCTCCCCGAATGCCGCCCCCACCCAGACGCGACCCAGACGCGACGGTCGAGGACGTCCTCCCCGGCGAGGCCGCGGTCGCCGTCGCGGCGCGCCATTCGCTCGAGGGCCGGTCGCGCGGCCTGCGTCGCATCTGGCCCTTCCTCGGCCCCGCCTTCATCGCCGCCGTCGCCTACATCGACCCCGGCAACTTCGCCACCAACATCGCCGGCGGCGCCAAGTACGGCTACCTGCTGCTCTGGGTCGTGCTGGCGGCGAACCTGATCGCGATGCTGGTCCAGACCCAGTCGGCGAAGCTCGGCATCGCCACCGGCCGCAACCTCGCCGAGCTCTGCCGCGAGCACTTCCCCCGCCGCGTCTCGATCGGCCTCTGGCTGCAGGCCGAGCTGGTCGCGATGGCGACCGACATCGCCGAGGTGGTCGGCGCCGCGCTCGGCCTCAACCTGCTGTTCGGCATCCCGCTCTTCCCGGCCGGGCTGCTCGCCGGGGCCGGAGCCTTCGCGATCCTCGCCCTCCAGCAGATGGGGTTCCGCCGCCTGGAGGCCGGGATCACGGCGCTGGTCGGCGTCGTCGTCGCCTCCTTCGTGATCGAGCTCTTCCACGCCAAGCCGGCGGCGGGGGAAGTCGCCCGGCACCTCGTCGTGCCCGGCTTCTCGGGCACCGGAAGCGTCCTGCTCGCCACCGGGATCATCGGCGCGACGGTGATGCCGCACGTCGTCTACCTGCACTCGGCGCTGACCCAGCGGCGGATCGTCGGCCGCGACGACGCCGAGAAGAAGAAGATCCTCGGCTTCGAGCGGGTCGACGTGGTGATCGCCCTCTCGCTCGCCGGCCTGGTCAACCTCTCGATGATGATCGTCGCCGCGGCGCTCTTCCACGCCGGCGGGATGACCGGCGTCGACACGATCGAAGGCGCCTACGAAGGGCTGGAATCGCTCGTCTCCGGCAACGCGGCGACGATCTTCGGCATCGCCCTGCTCGCCTCCGGCTTCGCCTCCTCCTCGGTCGGGACGATGGCCGGGCAGGTGGTGATGCAGGGCTTCATCCGCCGCTCGATCCCGCTCTTCCTGCGCCGCTCGCTGACCCTGGCGCCGGCGCTGATCGTGCTCGCCGCCGGCCTCAACCCGACCGACGCCCTGGTCGGCAGCCAGGTCGTCCTCTCCTTCGGCATCCCCTTCGCCCTGGTGCCGCTGCTGATGCTGGCGCGGCGCCGCGACGTGATGGGCGCGCTCGCCAACCCCGGCTGGCTGACCGCGCTCGCCGGCGTCCTCGCCGCGCATGATCATCGCCCTCAACGTATTCCTGATCGCCGATCTGGTCCTCTAGGCGAGGAGCCGCTCGACCAGCTGCGGCAGCTCGCGCGCCATGCGCGATCGCGGCACCGCCAGATCGATCCCGGCGGCGTCGGCGGCTTGCTTGGTCTCGGCGTTGACGTGCGAGTAGTAGCCGAGGACGGGGATTCCGAGGCCGACCAGAGCCTCCGGGCTCTCAGTGTCGAGGTCGGCGACGATCAGGTCGGCCTCGTCGAGGGGAGCCTCCGCAAGGGCGGGCGACAGGGTCACCTCGTGGCCGGCCGCTTTCAGCATCGCCTCGACCTTGCTGCCGAGCAGCAGATCGGGCGCGACGGCGATGACCCGCGCCACTAGATGGAGCGGCGCTGGCGGAACTCTTCGCGGACGCTCTCGGGGCGGCCCCACATCTGCACGACCTCGGAGCGGCCCTCGCGCACCTCGCGCACCTGCATCTCGCCGGTCGTCCCCTCGGCGTCCAGCTTCTCCAGCACGCCGGCGACGCTCTCGGCGGCCGCCGCGTGGCCGAAGCTGTGGGCGACCAGCAGCCGCCAGTCCCACTCGGCTTCGGAGTAGGGCTGGGCGTTGACCTGGCTCAGCGCCACCGAGGTGTCGACGTAGTGGCTCTCGTCGTCGATCCGCAGGTCGAGCTCGAGGTCCGTCCAGTCGGGCGGGAGCGAATCGAGCACCTGCCGGAAGTCGGTTGCGAGGCCCATCGGCCGCAGGGTACCGTTGCCCGCCGTCACGGGTTCAGCCGGAACGCCGCTTCGACGTCCAGCGGGCGCTTCAGCAGGCCGTGGCGCAGGTCCCAGGCGGCCCATTCGCGCAGCACGCCGGGGTCGAATGGGGCCGGCTTCAGGTCCGGCAGAAGGGCGTGCAGCTGCGCCGCCTGTTCGCCGCGGTCGAGCCTGGGGACCTCGGCGAGCAGGTCGTCGAGGCCCCGCGCCGGGTGGGCGGAGACGAATTCGTAGCCTTCGCTCGGTCGCGGCGAGCATCGAGTCGACCAGGCCCGGATCGCGTTCGATCGTCCCGCCCGACGCGGCGAGGACCAGCTCAGGGTAGGGCGGCGCGCCGTAGCGGTTGACCTTGAAGATGCGCACGGGGACGCCACGGCGGCGCAGCGCCACGCCCTCGGCGTTCCAGAAGCCGGTCGCCGCGTCGACCTTGCCGGCGGCGAGGGCGGAGACCGCGTCGAAGCCGATCGTCAGGCGGTCGACGCGGCCCGGGTCGCCGCCGTCGGCCGCCACCTCTGAGTCGACGACCGCTTCGTCGGAGGGCAGGCCGGTGACGCCGACGGTGCGGCCTTCGAGGTCGCGCGGGCGGCGCACCGGGCCATCGGCGCGGGCGATCGCCGCGGCCAGCGGGCGCTGCACGATCGGCATCACGCCGACCACGTCGAGGCCGCGCTCGCGGGCGATGCCGAGGTCGTGGACGTCGAGGATCGCGAACTCGGTGCGCCCCGCGGCGAGCAGCTTCGGCGCGTCGGTCGATTCGCCCGGCTGGCGCACGGTCAGGTCGATCCCGGCGTCGCGGTAGAAGCCCTGGCGCAGGGCCGCGTAGATGCCCGAGTGCACCGCGTTTGGGACGAAGTCGAGCACGAGCGTCACGCCTCGCGGCGCGCCCGGTTCAGCGCCGCTCCCGCCACAGCCGGCGGCGCCGGCGAGCAGCAGGGCGGCCGCCAGCAGCGCGACTGCCCGTCTCATTCGAGCCGGAAAACTAGCCGTTGCCGGTTCCGGCCGTCGGTTCCGGATAGACTGCCGCCCCGAATCCGTAGAGGGAACGGGACCAGAGGAGGCAGAACCAGTGCAGCAACGAGGACTTGCGGCATATCTCGCCGAGTTGATCGGCACTTTCCTGCTGGTGTTCTTCATCGCCAGCGTGGTCGTGCTGTTCGTCGCGACCGGCAATCAGGCGCAGTTCGGCTCCGACTATGCCGTTGTCGGCTTGGTACAGGGCTTCGCGCTGTTCGGCGTGATCGTCATGTTCGGCGCCGTCAGCGGCGGCCACTTCAACCCCGCGGTGACGCTCGCCGCGGCGGCGATCAAACGGATCGCCCCGGTCGACGCGCTGATCTACATGCTCGCCCAGCTCTCCGGCGGCGTGCTCGGCGCCCTGCTGGCGAAGGGGCTGCTGTTGGACGAGGGCCGCGCCAAGCCACTATGCGGCGCCGCCAGGTGACCGGCCTGCTCGGCGGCAACTTCCAGGGCGCGATCGTCGAGGCGATCGGCGTCTTCTGCCTCGTCCTGGTGATCCTCTCCGCGGTCTACTCGAAGAAGAGCCTCAAGGACTGGGCGCCGCTGGCGATCGGCACGACGTTCGTCTTCATCGTCATGGTCGGCGGCCCGCTGACCGGCGGCTCCTTCAACCCGGCGCGCTGGTTCGGCACGGCGCTGGTCGGCAACGAGTGGGGCGGCGTCTGGCCCTACCTGGTCGGCCCGATCGTCGGCTCGCTGCTCGCCGCCGGCGTCTTCCAGTTCATCCTCGAGCCCGGCGCGGCCGCGCCGACCGAGCCGCCCGAGCGGGTCAAGCCGCCGAGCGCGCCGAAGCCCGGCGCCTGAGCGCGCTCCTGATCCCGTCCGATTCCCGACCGCCGGGCCGAGAGGCCCGGCGGTCCGCGTTTGCGGCCCGGAGCGGTGGGGATAGGCTCTGAGCCCGTGCGCCGGATCACCTTCTCCCGCAACTACACGCTCTCCCTCTCGCGCACCTGCCAGTGCTACTGCAAGTACTGCGCGTTCGCGACGCACCAGGCGCACATCCATTCGCCCGAGGACGTCGAAGCGGCGCTCGACGAGGCCGAGCGCCGCAACGCCAAGGAGCTGCTGGTCCTGACCGGCGAGCGGCCCGAGGTCAACCCCGAGGTAGCCGCGAAGCTCTCGGAATGGGGCCACGACGACTTCACCTCCTACGTCGTCTGGGCCTGCGAGCGCGCCCTCGAGCGCGGCATCCTGCCCCACACGAACGTCGGCGTGCTCGAGCCACGAGGACCTGGCCCGCCTGCGCGAGGTGACAGCTTCCCAGGGCCTGATGCTGGAGTCGATCATCCGAGCGCCTGATGGAGACCGTCCACGCCGGCTCTCCGACCAAGCATCCCGCGAAGCGCCTGGCGACGATCGAGGCGGCGGGGGAGCTCAGGATCCCGTTCACGAGCGGCATCCTCGTCGGCATCGGCGAGACCGAGGAGGAGCGGGTCGCAATCGCTGGAAGCTCTGGCCGCGCTCCACGCGCGAGTACGGCCACCTCCAGGAGATGATCCTCCAGAACTTCGTCCCGCACCCGCGCTACTACGGCGCAGAGGTAGCCGACATCGCGGACGCTGCGTCGCAGGAGCGCTGGAGGGCGGGCGGGGATGTCCCGCGCGGAGCGGCGTCCCGATGCCCGAGACCTCGTCGGACGGCCACCCGACTCGCCGGGCGACCAGCGAGCACGACACCCCGCCTCCGCCGGCTTGGGCCAATCCGGTATCCCTCGACGACATCAAGCGCCTGATCCGCGAGTGCAGGCGACTGATGCCGGACGTCGGAATCCAGGTGCCGCCGAACCTCTCGGAGTGCTGGCCCGAGCTGGTGGAGGCTGGGGCTACCGACCTAGGAGGGCTGTCGGCCAACGGCGATCACATCTCGCCGGAGGAGCCGTTCCCGAGCCCGCACGAGGTGCGCAAGGAGCTGGCGCCGCGGGGGTACGCGCTGACCGAGCGGCTGTGCGTCTACCCGCAGTACATGGACGCGGAGTGGATGGAGCAGGGGGTTCTCGACGTGGTCAAGCTGAAGTACTGGAGCTTCATCCCGCGCCGAGGGTCGGGTCGCCGCAGTGAAGAGCGGATAGACGCGGAAGCTTGCGCCGCTCGCGATCGAGAAGGGGCGCGAGGGGATCGAGCTGAGCGAGGACGAGCTGACGGCGCTGTTCGCCGAGACGCGGCCCGAGGTGGTCGAGGAGATGCGGGTCGCGGCGGACGAGCTGCGGGCCGAGCTGGCGGGGGACGACGGCGACCTTCGTCGTCAACCGCAACATCAACTTCACCAACATCTGCGTCGTCGGCTGCGCCTTCTGCGGCTTCGGCCAGGGGCGGCGCTCGCCCGACGCCTACGAGGTCTCCGAGGAGGACTTCGCGGCGCGGGTCGAGGAGGCGGTCGAGTTCGGCGCGACCGAGCTCTGCATGCAGGGCGGCATCCATCCCGACCTGACCCTGGAGGAGTACGGCCGCTGGCTGCGGCTGGCGAAGGACGTGGCGCCGCAGCTGCACCTGCACGCCTACTCGCCGATGGAGATCCACTACATGTGCGAGCGCTCCGGCCGCTCGCCGGGGGAGGTGTTCGAGTACCTGATCGAGTGCGGGCTCGGCTCGACTCCCGGCACCGCGGCCGAGGTGCTCGACGACGGCGTGCGCCAGCGGATCTCGCCGAACAAGCTGCCGGCGGACCGCTGGGTGGAGATCGTCGAGGCCTCGCACCGGGCCGGCCTGCGCTCGACCTCGACCGTGATGTTCGGCCACATCGAGGAGCCGCGCGAGCTGGCCCGCCACATGCGCGTCGTGCGGGCGCTCCAGGAGCGCACCGGCGGGATCACCGAGTTCGTCCCGCTCAGCTTCATCCCCTTCAACACGATGCTCGGCCGCACGCACGGGATCGAGGAGATCTCGATGCGGCGAGAACCTCAAGCACACCGCGGCCTTCCGCCTGGCGCTGGGGCGGACGATCCCCAATCTGCAGGCGAGCTGGGTGAAGATGGGGCTGGAGGCGGCGACCGAGGCGCTGCGCTGGGGCGTCAACGACCTCGGCGGCACGCTGATGGAGGAGAACATCTCGCGCATGGCCGGCTCCCAGCACGGGGTGCGGCTGGAGCCCGAGCAGCTGATCGCGGCGGCGCGCGCGGCGGGCCGCGTGCCCGCGCAGCGGACGACGCTCTACGAGATCCTCGAGACGTATCCCCCGGGCGAGCCGGCGCTCACCGGATAGGCCGAGATCGTCAGCGAAACAGATCCTCGTCGCGAGCGCGGCGCAGGGCCGCGGCGCCGGGGCCGTCCTCTGGGGTGACGTGGCGGCCCAGGCCGCGGATGACGGCCGCGGGGACGCGGCTCGCCTTGTCGCGGACCAGATCGGCAGCTGCGGCGGCCTCGTCGGCGACCGCGATCAGGGTCGCTTCCAGCTTGCGGCCATTTGCGTCGACGCGGCCGCGCCAGTCGTCGAGCGGGACGAGGCCGGCGCAGCCGATCGCCACCTCGGCCTGGCCCAGCCGCCAGGCGCGGCCAAAGCTGTCGGACACGATCACCGCGACCGGAACGCCGGAAGCTTCCTGAAGCTCGGCGCGGATGCGGCGCGCCGAGGCGTCCGGGTCCTCGGGCAGCAGCGAGACGGCGCCCTCCCGCGGGAGGTTTGAGCTGTCGATGCCCGCGTTGGCGCAGACAAGGCCGTGATGTGTCTCGACGATCAGCACGCCGCGCTCGGCCCGCAGCACCTCGCGGCTCTCTTCGAGGATCAGCTCGACCAGCGCCGGCTCCTTGCCGAGCACGGCCGCCAGCTTCCGTGCCTCCGCGCCGGGGATCGCGCTCGCCAGATGACGCACCCGTCCCTCGGCCTTGGAGACGATCTTCTGCGAGACGACCACCACGTCGCCGGCCTGCAGCTCCGCCCGAGCGGCGATCTCCCCGCCCACCGCCATCCCCTCGGCGAACTCGGGCAGCCCCTCGACGCCAATAACGCGCAACTCGCTCATTCCGCTGTTCCTTTGCCTCGATATATGCGGATAAGGAACAGCGGAAGCACCGGCGCGGGGGTCATATGCCCAGCGCCTTCGCGGTCCGGCGGGCGCGGCCGGGGTGTTCGGCGAGCTCGCGGGTGAGGGCGACTACGTCGGCGGGGGTGTCGAGGTCGAGGGCGAGCGAGGGCAGCTCTTCGACGGCGAAGGGGACGCCGGCCGCGCGCGCGGCGGCGGTGTGGCGGGCGCGGCTGCCCTCGCCGAAGGCGGGGCGGATCGCGTCGGGCGGGGAGAGGACGAGCGCGTTGGTGCCGGTTCCGTGGCGGTCGGGGACGATCGCGACGTAGCGGTCGGGGACGCCGGTCAGCAGGCTGTCGAGCTCGCGCGGGTCGAGCAGCGGGCAGTCGCCGGGCAGGAGGACGACGCAGCCCGCGCCATCCGCCTGCGCGCGGGCGATCCCGGCGAGGGCGGCGTTCGAGTGCCCCTCCTCGGCGGGGTCGGGGACGACCTCGCGGCCGGCCGCCGCCGCGAGCTCCGCCGCCCGCGGCTCGTCGGTGACCACGAGCGTGCGCTCGATCGAGCGCGCCGCGCCGATCGCCTCCAGCGCGTCCTCGAGCATCGCCGCCGCCAGCTCCCGCCGGCGCTGCTCGTCGAGGCCGGCGGCGAGCCGCTGCTTCGCCGCGGCGAAGCGCTTGACCGGCAGTACCGCGGTCGCCCTCACCCGGCGGCTAGCTTGGCGGCGTAATCGAGCACGACGCGCGCCAGCCGCACCCGGGCCGCGGCTCCGTCCATCAGGGTCGGCGCCGCCAGCGTCGGGATCTCGCTCGGCGGCGGGTCGGTGTCGCCCTCGTCGACGACCATCGCGCCGATCAGGCCGGCGTAGAGCGAGGCGACCCCGGCCGCGGTCGAGGGGCGGCCGACCGCGTCCATGAAGCGCTCGGTCGGGCCCTTGACGACCTCGCCGGCGACGTAGGGGCTGACCGCGACCACCGGCGCGCCGGAGGCGGCGATCGCCTCGCGCATGCCGGGAACGGCGAGGATCGGGCCGATGCTGATCACCGGGTTGGAGGGGCCGATCACGATCGCCTCGGCCCCGGCCAGCGCCGCCAGCGCCTCCGGCGTCGGCTCGGCCTCGGCGATCCCCTCCAGCTCGACCCCGTGGACATCGGCGGCGCCGCCGTCGAGGATCAGGTACTCCTGCAGGCCGCGTCGCCCGGCCGCCGTCGTCACCTGGGTCCGCACCGGCGCGTCGCTCATCGGCAGCACGCGCGCCTCGACCCCGAGCCCACGGGCGATCTGCGCCTGGGCGTCGGTCAGGCGGCCGCCCTCGTCGAGGAACTGGCGCCGGTAGAGGCAGGCGGCGAGATCGAGGTCGGAGAGCGTGAACCAGTCGGGCGCGCCGAGCCGGGCGAGGCGCTCGAAGACCTTGAAGCTGTCGTCGCGCAGCCCCCAGCCGCGCTCGGCGTCGATTTCGCCGCTCAGCCAGTAGGTGACGAGGTCGGGGTCGGGGGAGACGTGGACGCCGAGCAGCTCGACGTCGTCGCCGGTGTTGACGATCACGGCGAGGTCGGCGCCGAGCTCCTCGTACATCCCGGCGGCCAGTTTGGCGCCGCCGGTGCCGCCGGCGAGCAGGGCGACCTTCATCGCTCGGCCCTCACGCCCAATGATCTCCCTCGGGCAGCCCCGTCAGCTGGATCCCGGCGTGGGTCTTGTAGCGGACGTTGACCGAGATCAGCAGCGGCGTCAGCTGCTCGACGATCCGCGCCGTCTCCAGCGGGCCGGCGTTGACCGCGCGCAGGCCCGGGATCAGCTCGATCAGGCGGGCGACGCGCGCCTTGTCGGCCTTGCGGTCGCCGCAGACGAGCACGTCCTCGTCGAGGACCGCGTCGGGGTCGCCGAGGCTGGGGGCGCCGACGCTGTGCAGAGCGGCGACCACGGTCACCCCCTCGGGCACCATCTCCTGCGCCTGCTGCGCGGCCGACCCCTGCCAGACGCCGAGCGTCCGGGTCGCCTTGCCGCTCACCGCGGCGGCGAGCGGCACCGTGCAGTCGACGAGGATCTGCCCCGGCCGCAGCGCCTCGCGCAGGTTGTTGAGGTTCTCCGACTGGGCGCGGAAGGGGACGGTGAGGAAGACGACCTCGGCGCGCTGGGCGGCCTCCTCGTTGAGCAGGCCCTCGACCTCGGCCCCGGGGACGGCCTCGCGCAGCTTCGCCGCCGCCCCCTCGGCGCGCTCGGCCGAGCGCGAGCCGATGACGACGGCGCGGCCCGCCTGCGCCCAGCGCAGCGCCAGGCCGGCGCCGAGCGCGCCGGTGCCGCCGACGATCGGGATCGGTTCGGTGGGTGCCTCGGCCACGGCCGCGCAGTCTATGCTCAGCGCCCTATGAGGCTGGAGGGACGCAAGGCGCTGGTCACCGGCGGCGCGAGCGGGATCGGCGCCGCGATCGCGGCGCGGCTCGCCGCCGAGGGCGCCGAGGTCTGGATCGGCGACGTCGACGCCGAGGGCGCGGCGAAGGTCGCCTCCGAGGTCAACGGCCACTCGCTGACGCTCGACGTCACCGACCACGAGTCGGCGGTGGCCGCGGTCGAGCAGACCGGCGCGCTCGACGTCCTCGTCAACAACGCCGGCACCGACGAGTTCGGCTTCTTCACCTACACCACGCCGGCGCAGTGGCAGAAGGTGATCGGCGTCAACCTGCTCGGCGTGCTCAACTGCACCCACGCGGCGCTGCCGGGGATGCAGCAGGCCGGCTACGGCCGCATCGTCAGCATCTCCTCGGAGGCGGGCCGCGTCGGCTCGAAGGGGTCGGCCGTCTACTCGGCCGCGAAGGGCGGCGTGATCGCCTTCATGAAGGTGATCGCGCGCGAGAACGCCCGCTACGGCGTCACCGCCAACTCGATCGCCCCCGGTCCGATCGAGACGCCGCTGCTGATGGGCGCCGAGGAGTTCGGCGAGATCGGCGCCAAATTGATCGAGAACATGAAGGAGGGCACGCAGATGAAGCGGCTCGGCCAGCCCGACGAGGTCGCGGCCGCGGTCGCCTTCCTCGCCTCCGGCGACGCCTCCTACGTGACCGGCGAGACGCTCGGCGTCAGCGGCGGCCTCGGCATGGTCTGAGCGATGGCGGCGCTGCCGGAGAGCGTGCGGATCCGCGAGGTCGGCCCCCGCGACGGGTTCCAGAACGAGCCGGAGACGATCCCGACGGCGGAGAAGGTGCGGCTGATCGACCTGCTCTCGGCGAGCGGGCTGCGGCGGATCGAGGTGACCTCGTTCGTACGGCCCGACGTGATCCCGCAGCTCTCCGACGCGGAGCAGGTGCTGGCCGGTGTGCAGCGCCGCGAGGGCGTCTCCTTCTCGGTGCTGATCCCCAACGAGCGCGGGCTGGAGCGGGCGCTGGGGCTGCGCGAGCGCTTCGACGAGGTCAACGTCTTCGTCTCCGCCTCGGAGACCCACAACCGCGCGCAACGTCAACCGCTCGATCGAGGACTCGCTGGCCGGGCTGGAGCGCACGCTGGCGGCGGCGGGCGAGGCGGGGCTGCGCCGCGAGGGCGTGATCTCGACCTCCTTCGGCTGCCCGTACGAGGGCGAGGTGCCGCCCGAGCGCGTCTTCGCGATCGCCGAGCGGCTCGCCGCCGCCGGCTGCGCGGAGATCGGCTTCGGCGACACGACCGGGATGGCCAACCCGCGCCAGGTCGGCGAGTTCTTCGCCGCCGCGCGCGAGCGCCTCGCCGGGGTCGAGCTGACCGCGCACTTCCACAACACGCGCGGCCAGGGGCTGGCCAACGTGCTGGCGGCGCTCGAGCAGGGCGTCGACTCCTTCGAGTCGAGCTTCGGCGAGCTCGGCGGCTGTCCGGTGCCGCCCGGCGCGACCGGCAACGTCGCGACCGAGGACGTCGTCTCGATGCTCGAGGAGATGGGGGTCGCGACCGGCGTCGACCTGCCGCGCCTGCTCGAGGCCTCGCGCGCCGCGCAGGAGGCGCTCGGCCGCCCGCTCGGCTCGCACGTCCTCACCGCCGGCCCGGTCGACTGGCTCGGCGGCCAGCAGGCCGAATAGGCTGCCGCCGATGAGCGACTTCGAGCAGGCGCTGGAGGCGGCGCTGGCCGGTGGGCCGGCGCGCCACCACGAGAAGACCGCCGAGCAGGGCAAGCTGCCGGTGCGCGAGCGGGTCGCGCGCCTGGTCGACGAGGGCTCCTTCGCCGAGGAGGCGCTGCTCGCCAACTGGAACGAGGAGGGGCTCGGCGCCGACGGCGTCGTCACCGGCCTGGCGACGATCGACGGACGCCGCGTCGCCCTGATGGCCAACGACCCGACGGTCAAGGCGGGCTCCTGGGGGCCGAAGACGGTCGAGAAGATCCTCCGCGTCCAGGAGCGGGCGCTCAGCCTCCAGGTTCCGATGGTCTACCTGGTCGACTCGGCCGGGGCCCGGATCACCGACCAGGTGCAGATGTTCCCCGGCCGGCGCGGCGCCGGGCGGATCTTCCACAACGAGGTGCGGCTCTCCGGCCAGGTGCCGCAGGTCTGCCTGCTGTTCGGGCCGAGCGCCGCCGGCGGCGCCTACATCCCCGCCTTCTGCGACGTCGTGATCATGCGCGAGGGCAACGCCTCGATGTACCTGGGCTCGCCGCGGATGGCGGAGATGGTGATCGGCGAGAAGGTGACGCTGGAGGAGATGGGCGGGGCGAAGATGCACACCGGCGTCTCCGGCTGCGGCCACTTCCTCGTCAAGAGCGACGAGGAGGCGATCGAGCTCGGCGCGCCGCTACCTCTCCTTCATGCCGGGCAGCTGGCGCGAGGCGCCGCCCGCCGCGCCGCCCGCCGCCCCCGCCTCCGACCGCGCCGATCGCCGAGATCGTCCCCGCCGACGAGAACCGGCCCTTCGACATGCGCGAGGTGCTCGACGCGCTGCTCGACGCCGACTCGTTCCTCGAGGTCCACAAGCGCTGGGCGAAAGAGCTGATCGTCGGCTACGGGCGGCTCGACGGGCGGGTCGGTCGGCGTCGTCGCCAACCAGCCCAAGCAGAAGGGCGGCGTGCTGTTCGTCGACTCGGCCGACAAGGCGGCGCGCTTCATCCAGACCTGCAACGCCTTCAACGTGCCGCTGCTCTTCCTCGCCGACGTGCCCGGCTTCATGATCGGCACCGCGGTCGAGCGCCAGGGGATCATCCGCCACGGCGCGAAGATGATCAGCGCCGTCTCCGAAGCGACCGTGCCGAAGCTCTCCGTCGTCGTCCGCAAGGCCTACGGGGCGGGCCTCTACGCGATGGCCGGGCCGGCCTTCGAGCCCGACTGCTGCATCGCCCTGCCGAGCGCCTCGATCGCCGTGATGGGCCCGGAGGCGGCGATCAACGCCGTCTTCTACAACCAGATCCAGGCGATCGACGACGAGGCCGAGCGGGCCGAGCTTCGTCGCGCGCAAGCGCGCCGAGTACGCGGCCGACATCGACATCCTCCACCTCGCCTCGGAGCTGGTCGTCGACGCGGTCGTCCAGCCCGAGGACCTGCGCGCCGAGCTGATCCGCCGCTTCGCCTACGCGGCGGGCAAGGACCGCCGCTTCGCCGAGCGGCGCAACCCGGTGACGCCCGCGCTAGGCCGATGGCGGGCTCCGCGGCGATCGTCGTCGAGGGGCTGCGGCGTGCGGCGCGGCGGGCCGCCCGGTCCTGCACGGCCTCTCCTTCGTGGTGGCGGGCGGCACGGTGACCGGCCTGCTCGGGCCCAGCGGCTGCGGCAAGTCGACGCTGATGCGGGCGATCGTCGGCGTGCAGGTCGTCGAGTCGGGCCGGGTCGAGGTGCTGGGCGCGCCGGCCGGCTCGCCGCGGCTGCGCGCGCGGGTCGGGTACGTCACCCAGGCGCCCTCGGTCTACGGCGACCTCAGCGTGCGCGAGAACCTGCGCTACTTCGCCCGCGTGCTCGGCGCGCCGCGCGAGCGGATCGGCGAGGTGCTCGACACCGTCGCCCTCGGCGGGCGAGGCCGACCGGGTCGTCTCCAGCCTCTCCGGCGGCCAGGTGCGCGCGGGTCTCGCTGGCGACGGCGCTGCTGGGCGAGCCGGACCTGCTGGTGCTCGACGAGCCGACCGTCGGCCTCGACCCGGTCCTGCGCCGCGACCTCTGGGCGACCTTCGCCGCGCTGGCCGCGGCCGGCACGACGCTGCTCGTCTCCAGCCACGTGATGGAGGAGGCCGAGCACTGCGACCAGCTGCTGCTGATGCGCGACGGCGAGCTGCTCGCGGCTGAGTCGCCGGGCGAGCTGCGGGCGCGCACCGGCCAGCGAGCAGCTCGACCGAGGCGTTCCTGGCGCTGATCGAGGAGCGGGAGGCGCGCGATGAGCGCCCGCGTCACCTGGGCGACGGCGCTGCGGGTGCTGACGCAGCTGCGCCGCGACCCGCGCACGATCGTCCTGCTGCTCGGCGTGCCGCCCTTCCTGCTGACCCTGCTCAAGGGCGCCTTCTACAGCGACCCGGCCTCCTTCCAGCACGTCGGCGGGCCGCTGGTCGGCCTCTTCCCGTTCAGCACGATGTTCGTCGTCACCTCGATCACGATGCTGCGCGAGCGCACGACCGGGACGCTGGAGCGGCTGATGTCGCTGCCGCTGGCCAAGCTCGACCTGCTGTTCGGCTACGGGATCGCCTTCGCCGCCGGTCGGCGTCGTGCAGGCGGGGCTGACCGGCGCCGTCGCCTTCGGCCCGCTCGGCCTCGAAGTCGCCGGCTCGACCGCCGCGGTGGTGGCGCTCGCGGTCGGCAACGCGCTGCTCGGCATGTCGCTCGGCCTCTTCGTCAGCGCCTTCGCCCGCACCGAGTTCCAGGCGGTCCAGTTCATGCCCGCGGTCGTCTTCCCGCAGCTGCTGCTCTGCGGCCTCTTCGTCGCCCGCGACCAGATGATCGGCGTGCTCCAGATCGTCAGCGACACGATGCCGCTGACCTACGCCTTCGAGGCGCTGGAGAGCGTCACCACGGAAGGCTCGCTGGGCTCGCGCGGGGCGCTCGACGTGAGCGTGATCGTCGGCGCGACGCTGCTCGCTGCTGGCGCTCGGCGCCGCTACGTTGAGGCGGCGAACTCCGTGAACCAGTCGAGCGCGGCGGGGTTGGCGAGCGAGTCGCGGCTCGCCGCCTGCTCGGCCGGCGTCCCCATGAGGATCCGCTTGACCGGCACCTCGAGCGCCTTGCCGCTGAGCGTGCGCGGCACCTCGGCGATCGCGTAGACCTCGTCGGGGACGTGGCGGGGGGAGCACCGCTCGCGCACGCGGCGGGCGATCTCGCGCCGCAGCTCGTCGTCGAGCTCGGCGCCCTCGCGGAGGACGACGAAGAGCGGCATCCAGCCCTCGGTGCCGGGCTGGGGACGTCGACGACGAGCGCGTCGACGATCTCCTCGACGCCGAGCACGGCGCGGTAGATCTCGCTCGTCCCCATGCGGATGCCGGCGCGGTTGATCGTCGAGTCGGAGCGGCCGTAGATGACCGCGGTGCCGCGGCTGGTGATCTCGATCCAGTCGCCGTGGCGCCAGACGCCGGGGTAGAAGTCGAAGTAGCTGGCGCGGTAGCGGCTGCCGTCCTCGTCGCCCCAGAAGAACAGCGGCATCGAGGGCATCGGCTCGGTGACGACCAGCTCGCCGACCTCGTCGACCACCGGGTTGCCCTCCTCGTCCCAGGCCTCGACCGCGGCGCCCAGCGCCCGCGCCTGCAGCTCGCCGCGGTAGACGGGGAGCAGCGGGGATGCCGCCGACGAAGGCGGTGCAGAGGTCGGTGCCGCCGCTGGTCGAGAAGAGCCAGGTGCCGGCGCCGAGCTGCTCGTAGACCCAGTCGAAGCCCTCGGGCGAGAGCGGCGAGCCGGTCGAGCCGACGGCCTTGCAGGCGGGACAGGTCGCGGCCGGCGGCCGGCTCGACGCCGGCCTTCATGCAGGCGGCGATGTAGGCGGCGCTGGTGCCGAACATGGTGACCCCGGCGCGCTCGGCGAGGTCCCAGAGCACGCCCATGTCGGGGTGGCCGGGGCTGCCGTCGTAGAGGACGATCGCGGCGCGGGTGAGCAGGCCGGAGACGAGGAAGTTCCACATCATCCAGCCGGTCGTCGTGAACCAGAAGAGGCGGTCGCCGGGGTGCGCGTCGACGTGCAGGTGGAGCTTCTTCAGGTGCTCGAGCAGGATGCCGCCCTGGCCCTGGACGATCGCCTTCGGCAGCCCGGTCGTGCCGGAGGAGTAGAGCACCCAGAGCGGGTGGTCGAAGGGGACGCGCTCGAAGCGCAGCTCGGCGCCCGCGCCGGCGGCGAGCAGCTCCTCCCAGCGTCGTCGCGTCGCGCAGGTGGGAGAGGTCGGGCTCGGGGTCGAGGTAGGGGAGGACGACGGTGCGCTCGAGGCTCGGCATCGCCTGCTGGAGCTCGGCGAGCGTCGCGCGGCGGTCGAAGTCCTTGCCGCCGTAGCGGTAGCCGTCGACCGCGAACAGCACCTTCGGCTCGATCTGGGCGAAGCGGTCGATCACGCTGGCCGGGCCGAAGTCGGGCGAGCAGCTCGACCAGACCGCGCCGATCGAGGCCGTGGCGAGGAAGGCGACGATCGCCTCGGGGACGTTGGGCATGTAGGCGACGACGCGGTCGCCCGGCTCGACGCCGAGGTCGCGCAGACCGGCGGCGACCGCGGCGACCTGGGCGCGCAGCTCGCCCCAGCTCAGCTCGCTCGAGCTCCGCGCAGCTCGGAGGCGTGGAGGATCGCCGTCTCGGCGTCGTCCTTGCCGGCGAAGGCGTGCTCGGCGTAGTTGAGGCGGGTGCCGGCGAACCACTCGGCGCCGGGCATCTCGTGTCCGGAGAGGACGCGGTCGTAGCCGCCGTCGGCGCGGACGCCGAAGAAGTCCCAGATCGAGGCCCAGAAGGCCTCGACCTCGGCGACCGACCAGCGCCAGAGGTCGTCGTAGCCGTCGAAGCGCAGGCCGCGCTCGGCGGCGAGCCAGCGCATGTACTCGGTCATCCGGGCGCGCTCGACCAGCTCGGCCGGCGGCTCCCAGAGCTTCTCCGGCGCGGCGCCGCTCACTCGCCCGCGGAGGCTGCGCCCGCCATGGCTCGCTCGGGCTCCATGTAGTGCGGATCGTGCGAGCAGAGGACGGTGAGGCCGTCGCCGTGGCGGGCGACCAGCTCGCGCAGGCGGTCCCGGTTGGCCTTGCGGGCCCTGTTGTCGGACGCGGTCAGGTTCTGGAAGAAGCCCAGCATCGGCGGGCAGCTCGGCGGCGTGCTCATCTCCCCGTGGTGGAAGTAGGCGTCGCCGGCGTGCAGCAGCCAGCCCTCGCCGTCGCGGAGCGCGACCGCGGTGTGGCCGCGGGTGTGGCCGATCAGCGGCACCAGCAGGATCTCGAGGTCGAGGCCGGGGAGGATGCGGACGCTCTCGAAGCCGTGCCAGTCGTCGCCGCCGGCGTCGTGGGTGACCCACCTGGGGCCGTGCTTCCAGTGGGCGCCGCCGATGTAGCGCAGGCGGTCGGTGAGGGCGGGGTGGAGGGCGGCCTCGAGCTCGGCCGAGAGCAGGTGGACCTCGGCGTCGGGGAAGTCGGGCAGGCCGCCGGAGTGGTCGAGGTCGAGGTGGGTGGTGACGACGTGGCGCACGTCCGAGGCGGCGAAGCCGAGCGCCTCGAGCTGGCGCAGCGCGGTCGTCTCGGCCTTCGCCTCGACGTTCATCAGGTAGCGGTAGAAGCCGCCGAGCTGCCCCGGGTTGCGCGCGTCCTCCATCCCGAAGCCGGTGTCGACGAGGACGATCCCGTCGCCGTCCGTCTCGATCGCCAGGCAGTTGCAGGAGACGAGCCCCTTCTCCAGCCACCCGCCGTCGCCGTTGACCAGCCGCCGCCCGTAGGGGCAGAACGACCCGCAGTTGAGGCGATGCACCCTCATCCCGAGCCGGAGTCTAGCCTCGAACCGCTCTATCGTTCGGGCTGGCGCCGGAGTGGCGGAACGGCATACGCGATCGACTCAAAATCGATTGCCCTAACGGGCTTGTGGGTTCGAATCCCACCTCCGGCATCGATTTACCCGTCCGCTCAGACCGGCTGCGGCGCGTCCGGGCTCGGCGGTGCGCCGGCGCCGTAGTCCTCGCCGGAGCCGATCGGGCGTTCCTCCTCGACGTGCCAGTCCTGGCTGAAGCCGTAGAAGCAGGCGACGACGAGGACGATCTGCACCAGCAGCATGACGATGACCAGCAGGCCGACCGCCGAGGAGGGGATCAGCCCTTCGTCGAAGCCGGCCTTGTCGCGGGCGAACCAGCTGTCGGCGCCGACCGCGCAGAAGATCGCGAGGATCGTCGAGAGCGAGGCGGCGACGGGCAGGATGCCGCGACTCCAGCGCCCGGCGACGAGGTAGGCGAAGAGGGCGTAGAGGAGGGCGAAGATCATGCAGACGGTGCCCATCGCGCCGCCGCCGTTGAGCAGGGAGAAGCCGGCGATCGTGATGATGCCGGCGATCACGGCCGTTGCCAGCATCAGCAGCGCGACCACGACCTTGGTCGCGACGACCTCCGGCTTTTCCCGGTTCGGGTGCCAGACTTCGTAGCCCGGCCTGACCTCTCCTACAGCCACGCCGACGATCATAGAATCTAGAAGCGACGCCGCGCCGTTGGCCCGCGCGTTAAGCCTCAATGGCGAGCTCGCGCATCTACAATCGGCGCGCACGCGGGCGTGGCGGAACTTGGTAGACGCGCCAGTTTTAGGGGCTGGTGCTCGAAAGCCCGTGGGGGTTCGAGTCCCTCCGCCCGCATAGAATCGCCGTCTCCCCGGGGGAGTGAGTTAACGGCTATGCGCACGGTCTCCAAAACCGTGAATCCGGGTTCGAATCCCGGCTCCCCCGCTCTGAGGAGCCGTCTTCGGGAGAAGCGGCGGACGGGAATCGAACCCGCGTCATCAGCTTGGAAGGCTGAGGCTCTACCGTTGAGCTACCGCCGCGTGCGCGAGCCGCCTCCCGCGTGCGACCCGCGGCGCCTCGACAGTTTGCCGGAATCCGTCAGAATGGGGAGCAGCCACGGGGAGTGGCGCAGTCTGGTAGCGCACTCGGCTGGGGGCCGAGCGGTCGCAGGTTCAAATCCTGTCTCCCCGATTCATCAGGTCCGGCTTGGGTTCCAGTTCCACCGGATCAGTATGGGGCTTCAAGGCCCTCGAACATCGGGAAGTGCTTGACGTTGCGGGTGGCGAGGCCGGCGTCGAGGTCTTCGGCGGTAGCCGCGATTGCCAGGTCGGCGACGCCGACGCCGGGATGGCTGCGGCGCCAGCGTCGGCCAAGCTCGCCGGCGCGACGCGCGACCGTCTCGCTGACCGGCGCCCAGGCGATCAGATCGAACAAGCGGTCGGCTGCTCGGCGCTCCGCGGATCGCAGGCCCTGGATGATCTCGATCCGGGTGATCTCTGAACACGTCGGACGGCTGTCGAGACTGACGAGGTATCCCGCCGCGGCGTCTGAACCACGTAGATGGTCGATCAGGACGCTGGTGTCGAGGACGATGCTCAACTCTCGAGCCGCGACAGCCGCTCGGCGTCGGCCCGGCGAACGTCCTCGACGTATTCGGCGCCCTCGTCGAGGTAGGGGGCGCGCCCGGCGCTCGCGTCGACCGCCGTCCTCCACTGCTCGCGCCACCTGGCCGCGTCCTGGTCCTCCTGCTCGAGGTAGACGTTGACCGCGCGGCGGATGACCGTCGAACGGGAAGTGCGTTCCGCGGCGGCCCGCGCGTCGAGGCGGGCCGTCTGACCCTCGTCGAGATAGATCTGTGTGCGGTTCACGATGTATAAACATACATCACTCGTCGACGCCAAGCTGCCGGCCCGATCGGAGAGGTCAGTCGCCGGGGCTGTCCTCCACCAGCACCGTGTCCTCGTGGGAGTAGGGGGGAGAGCAGGCGCAGATGACGACCAGGTCGGTGTCGCCGGTGTTCTCCAGGCGGTGGGGCTCGCCCGGCGGGATCAGGGCGCAGTCGCCCGGCGCCAGGTCGCGCTCCTCCTCGCCGACCCGCAGGCGGCCGCGGCCGGCGGTGACCAGGTAGAGCTCCTCCGAGGCGCGGTGGTAGTGGGCGACCGTGGCGCCGCCGGGGAGGACCGTCGCCTCGGCGAGGCTCTGGTTCTGCGCCGGCGAGTCGGGCCCCATCCACTCGCGGATCGTCGAGCCGTCCTTGGTGACGTAGGGCTCCAGGTCTTCGTGCCGCGACATCCGCACGCCGCAACCGTAACCGGCGGCGGCCAAAGGCGGCGCAGCGGAACGAGGCCGGCGCTAGGGTCTCTGCGTGGCCGCCAGCTTCGAAGCGCACGAGGTCGATCTGCACGGCCACCGTGCGATCTACCGGGTCGCCGGCAGCGGCCCGACGGTCGTCCTGATCCACGGGATGGTCAACTCCTCGCGCCACTGGGAGGCGGTCGCGGGGCGGCTCGCCGACTCCTACCGGGTGGTCGCGCCCGACCTGATCGGCCACGGCGACTCGGCGACGCCGCGCGGCGACTACTCGCTCGGCGCCCACGCGGCCAGCATCCGCGACCTGCTGACGACGATCGGGGTCGAGCGGGCGACGATCGTCGGCCACTCGCTCGGCGGCGGCGTCGCGATGCAGTTCTTCTACCAGTTCCCCCAGCGCACCGAGCGCCTCGTCCTGATCTCCAGCGGCGGCCTCGGCCACGACGTCAGCCCGCTGCTGCGCGGCGCCGCGCTGCCCGGCGCCTCGCCGCTGCTGCGCCTCGCCGCGCACCGCCGCCTGGTCGACGCGATCGACGCCGCCGGCGGCAGGCTGCGCGCCCGCGGCAGCGCCAGGGGCGTCTACCTGGAGGCGGTGGCGCGGGCGCTGCGGCCGCTCCAGGAGCCAGGCTCGCGGCGCGCCTTCCTGCAGACGCTGCGCGCGGTGATCGACGTCCACGGCCAGCACGTCAGCGCCACCGACCGGCTCTACCTGCTGGGCGACATGGCGACGCTGATCGTCTGGGGCGAGCGCGACCGCACGATCCCGATCCGGCACGGCCGCGCCGCCCACGAGGCGATCCCGCACTGCCGCTTCGAGACCCTGCCGCGGGCGGCCCACTTCCCCCACCTGGAAGACCCCGAGGGCCTGGCGGCCGTCCTCGCCGACTTCATGGCGACGACCGCGCCGGTGCGGATCGAGGACTCCGAGTGGGCCGCGGTGATCGCCCAGCAGGCCAAGCGCCGCCTGCGCGCCGTCGCCTGAGGGCGCCCTGGCGCTGCTCGCGGCGCTCGAACCGGCCCAGGGGTCTTATACTCGCCGCGATGGCTGACGGCCCGGACCCGCAGGCGCAACCGCTCTCGGTGCGCCTGCTCGGCGCCGGCGTGCGCGGCGCGCGCTCGGTCGGCAGGGCGACCGGGATCGACCGCGCGGTCGAGTCGGCCGCCGAGGAGGCGATGGTCGCCGCGGTCGAAAGCGAGGCGGTCGAGCGCGCCCTCTCGCGCGTGCTCGACGGGCCGCTGGTCGAAGACGCGGTGCACGGGGCGCTGGAAAGCGAGGCGGTCAAGCGGGCGCTGATCGACGCGCTCGACAGCGAGATGGTCGACGAGGTCTGGCGGCGGATGCTGGCCAGCGAGGAGACGCAGCGACTGGTCGAGCGGATCGCCGAGGCGCCGGAGATCCGCGCCGCGATCAGCGCCCAGAGCGTCGGCTTCATCACCGACATCGGCCACACGATCGGCAACACGACCCGGCGCGCCGACGGCGTCGTCGAGAACGGCGCCCGCCGCGCGACCTTCCGCCGCCGCCGCAGCGCGCCGACCGAGCGCGCCGGCGCGCTCACCCGCCTGCTCGCCTTCGGCCTCGACCTGCTGATCGTCAACCTCGCCTTCTCCGGGATGGCGGCGATCGTCGCCCTGATCGCGTCCTTCTTCTCCGGCACCGGCAACGGCCTCTCCGCCCCGGCGCTGGCGTTCGGCAGCGTCGTCTGGATCGGCCTCGCCGCCCTCTACATGGTCGTCTTCTGGTCGCTGGCCAGCCAGACCCCCGGAATGCGCTTCTTCGGCCTGCGCCTCGGCACCGAGAGCCGCGGCCTGGCGCCGCGCAGGTCGCTGCGGCGCCTCGCCGGCCTCTTCCTCGCCGCGATCCCCTTCGGCCTCGGCTTCCTCGGCATCCTCTTCGACGAGCGGCGGCGCGGCTGGCAGGACCGGCTCAGCGGCGTCGACGTCCTCTATGAGGACAACGAGCCGGCCGCGGCGCCGTGGTCGACGCTGGAGCAGCCGGCGCCGGCGGCCGTGACCGCTTCCGGAACGACGAAGGCCCCGGGAGCCCGGGGCCTTCGTCCTCACGTATCCGGGTAGCCGCCGCGCGGCCGACCCGCCGGGTCAGGGGACCGGGTTGCCTTCCGGGCCCTCGGCCAGCTTGTAGACGATGATGATCGCGAGGGCGAAGATCGCCAGCGACCAGAACGGGTAGGCGGGGATCGAGAGCAGAGCGCCGATCGCGTTCAGCGAGGCGATGAAGATGCCGAACCAGCGGCCGAATTCGCCCCCGGAGAAGAGCGAGAAGGCCGCGATCAGCTCGAGCACCCCGAGGATCAGCATCACCCAGCCCCAGGTGTGCAGGCCGCTGATGATGTATGTGGCGTTCGCGGTGAAGAACTTGGAATCGCCGATCGCGGCGATGCCGTAGACGATGTTGAGCACGCCGGCGACCAGGAGCAGCACGCCGGCGAAGACCCACCAGCCGCTGACGAATCCCTCTTCGTTCATGAGCAACCCTTTCGTTCGGGAGGAGGAGGTAGGACAGGGAGAATCTAAGAGCAGCTTCGGACCGGTTCAAGTGTTTCCTGCAACAAATGATCGCCGGGATCGATCTCTCGCGCAAGGCCTCTCCGTCTGTCACCATGCCGCCTGTGAGTCGCGCTATGGGACCTTCGGCGCGATTCGCGCTGCTTGCTCTGATCGCCCTGACGTCGTTGCTCTTCTTCGCCGCCCCAGGAGCCGCCAGCATCCGCGTTCCCGACACCACCGAAGTCGGCGTCCGCACCAACGGCAGGATCTTCGGCGTCGACCCGGTCAGCGGGCCCTATTCCTGCTCGGGCACGGCGCTCAACACGCCCAGCCACTCGATCGTCCTCACCGCCGGGCACTGCGCGATCGAACACCGCAGCGAGGGACGGGATCTCTCCTTCGTCCCCGCCTACGACCACGGCAAGCGGCCGTTCGGCACCTTCAAGGTCGTCGGGATCTACGTGATGCCCCAGTGGCGGAACGGCGAAAACCCGGACTTCGACGTCGCCGCGCTGAGGGTCGCGCCGAACGCGCTCGGCAAGCTCACCGACGTCGTCGGCGGGCGCGACTACGCGATCTCGAAATCGCGCACCTCGGCCTTCCAGATCTTCGGCTACCCGGCGGCGCGCGCCGGCGGCGAAGAGCTGCGCGCCTGCCGCGCCCACGGCCTCGGCGCCGACGTGCTCACCGACCGCTTCCTCGGCCCGCCGACGATGCCCGCCTCCTGCGACATGGCGGCCGGCTCCAGCGGCGGCGCCTGGCTGTTCGACGGCGAATACGTCAGCGGCGTCACCAGCTACAGCTACCAGGGCCGGCCCACGCAGCTCTTCTCGCCCTACTTCGGGCCCGAAGTCGGCAGCTTCCTGCGCAAGCTGCCATGATCGCCGCGTGAGCCCCGTCGACGCGGTCCGCACGCCGGAGGAGAGCCTCGAGAGCCTGCCCGAATTTCCCTTCGAGTCGCGCTACGTAGAGCTCGACGGGCTGCGCCTCGCCCACCTCGACGAGGGGGAGGGGCGCCCGGTCGTCTTCTTCCACGGCGCGCCGACCTGGTCGTTCCTCTGGCGCAAGGTGATCCCGCCGGTGCGCGACGCCGGATATCGCTGCATCGCCCCCGACTTCGCCGGCTTCGGCCGCTCCGACAAGCCCACCGACGTCGAGTGGTACACCTACGACCGCCACGTCGAGCTGATGGCGCGGCTGCTCGAGCAGCTCGACGTGCGCGACGCGACCGCCGTGGTCCACGACTGGGGCGGGCTGATCGGGCTGCGGCTGGCGGTCGAGCACCCGGAGCGCTTCTCGCGCCT
The DNA here is from genome assembly GCA_963805475.1 of uncultured Solirubrobacterales bacterium. GTDB lineage: Bacteria > Actinomycetota > Thermoleophilia > Solirubrobacterales > 70-9 > VRUE01. The sequence continues at coordinate 238,451 of CAWDUO010000002.1, forward strand.
GGTGATCATGGACACCGGTCCGTCGACGGGTCATCAGCAGATGAGCGATAGCTGGCTCGACATTCCGCGACTTCGTACAGCGCACCGAGGACCTGCCGGTCGGCTTCCTCGTGCGCGGCGGCTGCAAGAACGATCCCGGCGACGAGGTGATCGCCGCCTACGACGCGCCGTATCCCGAGCCCGAGTCGAAGGCCGGGGCGCGAGCCTTCCCGCTGATCGTGCCGACCGAGCCCGACGCGCCCGGCGCGGCCGAGGGGCAACGTGTGGCCGACGCGCTGCGCACCGACGACCGTCCGACGCTGATCCTCTGGGCCGACTCCGACCCGGTGCTGCCGTTCTCGGTCGGCGAACGGCTCTCCGAGCGGCTGAACTACCCCGCCCCGCGCCCGATCGAGAACGCGGGGCACTTCCTCCAGGAGGACGCTGGGGAGGAGATCGGCCGGATAATCGCCGACTGGCTGTAGGCGGGACGCTCAGCGGAGCGAGGCGGAGAGCCGCTCGACGACCGCGCGCAGCTCCTCGTGCGGGCGGTCGATCAGCAGGCGCTCGCGGCGCGGCGGGCCGTCGTCCTCCAGCCAGGTGACCGTGCCGGGCCAGTAGGAGTTCGGCGGCGTGCCGGGGTGGTGGAAGGCGGTGGCGAAGACCCAGCTGCCGGTGTTGTGCAGGCTGCCGCCGCCGCGCAGGGGCCAGGGCGCCTCGTCCTCGCCTGGGCCGCCGCGGTGGGTGTGGCCGGTGATCACGTGGCCGGCGTCGACCCCCAGCCGCGCCGCCAGCTCGGTCGCGGCGGCGACGCCGCTGGCGGAGATCGCGCCGGATGAGAGGTCGGCGTCGAACTCGGCGTGGAGCAGGCGGTTGACGCCCCAGACGCCGGCGGGGATCGCGGCGCGCACGGCGGCGCGGCGGATGCGGGCGCGGCGGCCGCCGTTGCGGCGCGCGGAGAGCGCCCGCCAGGCGCGCTCCGACGGTCGCGCCTTGCCCCAGACCGAGCCGCCCTGGGCGAGGCCGTAGGTGAACCCGTAGACGGGCTGCAGGACGTGCTCGTAGTCGGCGGGCTCGGGGTCGGCGGGGAGGGGGCGCAGGGCGCGCATCGTCGCCGCCGCGGCGACGCACTCCATGCGCGGCAGGGTCATGTGGCAGTCCATGTAGTGGCCGTGGGTGGCGTAGACGTCCTCGCGCAGCCAGAGGCCGGGGTAGGCGAGCTGCAGCTCGGACCCGCCCAGCCAGGCGGCGATCCGCTCCAGCGGCTCGTCGTCGAGCGGCGCGCGGTGCTCGAGGCCGAGCGGTGCGCCGTCGAGGCCGAGCCGCTCGAGCAGCGGCTCGGCCAGGCGGTGGTCGTGGTTGCCGGGGACGAAGATCGTCGGGCGCCCGGCCATCGCCTCTCCCAGCTCCTCGAAGAAGGGCCGGGCGCTCTCCAGCGCCGCCGCCAGCGGCAGTTCGCGCAGCTCGACCACGTCGCCGAGCAGGACGAGGCGGTCGGCGCCGGCCAGCCGGTCGAGCAGCACGCGGCGGATCGCGGCGTCGCGCAGCAGGTCCTCGCCGAAAGCGTTGCCGAGGTGCAGGTCGGAGACGATCGCGGTGCGCACCGGGGCAACTTAGCTGGCTGGCTAACCTGTCCCGGGATGAGCGGGCTCAGCGAGGAGCGCCTTGCGCCCGCCAACGGGATCGAGATCGCCTATCAGGAGATCGGCGACCCGGGCGGCGAGCCGCTGCTGCTGATCATGGGCCTGGCGACGCAGATGCTGGCCTGGGACGAGCGCTTCTGCGCGCTGCTGGCAGAGCGCGGCTTCCGCGTCGTGCGCTTCGACAACCGCGACATCGGCCACTCGACCAAGATCGAGGAGGCCGGCGTGCCGGGTCGGGCGGACATGCTGCTGGGCCGCCGCCGCGGCGCCGCCTACACGCTGTCCGACATGGCCGCGGACACGCTCGGCCTGATGGACCGCCTGCAGATCGAGTCGGCGCACCTGGTCGGCGCCTCGATGGGCGGCATGATCGCCCAGACGGTGGCGATCCAGGCGCCCGCGCGGGTGCGCTCGCTGGTCTCGATCATGTCGAACACCGGCAACCGCTGGCTCGGGTTCCCGAGCTGGAAGGCGCTGGGGACGCTGCTCGACCGTCCCGGCCCGGGCCGCGAGGCGGCGATCGAGGCGACCGTGAGGACCTTCCGCACGATCGGCTCGCCCGGCTACCCGCCCGACGAGGCGCGCGTGCGCGAGCTGGCCGGCGCCTCCTACGACCGCTCCCACAGCCGCGCCGGCATCGCCCGCCAGCTGCACGCGATCACCGCCTCGGGCGACCGCACCGCGGCGCTGGAAAGGCTGCGCCTGCCGGCCGCCGTCCTGCACGGCGGCAGCGACCCGCTGATCCGCCCGATCGCCGGCCGCGCCACGGCGAGGGCGATCCGCGACTCCCGCCTGCGCATCTTCCCCGGCATGGGCCACGACCTCCCCCGCGAGCTCTGGCCCGACTTCATCGAGGAGATAGCCGCCACCGCTCAACGAGCCGGATCCCAGAGCCCCGTCAACGCTTAGGCCCGACGAACTCGTCGACAGATACGGTGCCTGCGCGTTACGTAAGCGTCCGAATGATGCGGCTGAGAGGACTCGAACCTCCACGGGGTTGCCCCCACGAGCACCTGAAGCTCGCGCGTCTACCAGATTCCGCCACAGCCGCGAGGCGGTGAAATCTACAGGTTCGGCGCGGGTCTCCGAGCAGCGCGGCGCGGCCGCCGACACCCGTGGCCCGACTCGCTAAAATGCCGCCCCCGCGCCGCTATCGTCTAGGGGACTAGGACGCCGGATTCTCAGTCCGGAAACCGGGGTTCGAATCCCCGTAGCGGTACTGATCGCCCCGCGTGGTACGCGACGGAGGGAAACTCGACGTCCTCGCGATTTGGGTGGTTGGCGTTCGTCATCGTTCCTTCGGGCTTCGAAGTCCAGCCGGTCAGCGCACCGCCCGGGCGACACTGACCACGATCAGTCCGAGTGCGAGGGTCCCCAGCCCCTTGCGGAAGCCGTTGACGCCGTGCACGGCCTCCTCGTAGGCCCACGCGGTGAGCGCGACGTAGAAGATCGCGCGGGCAAGGTCGTCGATCGTGCTGCCGTCGTCGGTCAGGCCCGCCACGACGAGCGCCGCGAGCGCAATCCAGAGTTGGGGGTTCGGGAACTGGCCGACCACATAACCGCGGATTTGAGGTCTCGCTGGATGGGCGCGAGCATATCGGCGGCCGGGCGCGGACGGGCCTCGAGCCGTCCTCTCATCGAGCAGCTCGAGGAAGGCGGGGGCTCATCCGAAGTGGGCGGCGAAGGCGTCGCGGCGGAAGTCGAAGATGCGCTCGAGGTCGCGGCGCACGAAGAGGCGGTGGGCGAGCTCGCCGAGCGGGCCGAAGGGGATCGCGTAGCGGACGCTGTCGCGCATCTCGCAGCCGCCCTCGCCGTCGGGCTCGAACTCGTGGGTGTGCTCCCAGATCGCGTAGGGGCCGCGCAGCTGGGTGTCGGTGAAGCGCAGCGGCGGCTCCCAGGTCTCGATCCGCGTCTGCCAGCGGATCGGGACGCCGTGCAGGCGCAGCCGGTAGCCGAGCAGCGTCCCGGCGCCCATCGTGATCGGCCCCGGCGTCGTCACCTGGAAGTGGAGCCAGGGCGGGGTCATCGGCTCGAGGTTGAGCGCGTCGGCGTAGAAGTCGAAGGCGCGCTCCGGCGGGACCGGGACGCGCTGGCTGCGTTGCAGGAGGTGCTCGCCCACGGGCGCCAGTCTTGCAGGCCGGCGCTGCCGGTCGGGTAGCGTTGGCTGATCCCGCGAGCACGCTGATCGCAGGAGCGACGGGTTTCGTCGGCGGCCGCCTGACGGCGGCGCTGGTCGGCTCGGGGCCGGTCAGGTGCCTGGTCCGCGACCCCGTCCGGGCGGCGCCGCTGAGCGAGCTGGGCTGTGAGCTGCGGACCGGCGACGTCACCGACGCGGCCAGCCTCGAGGGGGCCGGCGAGGGCATCGACGTCGCCTACTACCTGGTCCACGCGATGGCCGGCGGCGCCGGCTTCGACCAGCGCGAGCGCCTCGCCGCCGGCAACTTCGCGCGGATGGCCCAGCGCGAGGGCGTCGGGCGCGTCGTCTACCTCGGCGGGCTCGGCGGCGAAAGCGAGTCCCCGCACCTGCGCAGCCGCCACGAGACCGCCCGCATCCTCGCCGCCGAGGGGCCGCCGCTGACCTACTTCCGGGCGGCGATGGTGGTCGGCGCCGGCAGCGAGTCCTACCGCACGCTGCGCTACCTGGTCGGCCGCCTGCCGGTGATGGTCGACCCCGAGCTGGCTGCGGACGCCGACCCAGCCGATCGGGATCGACGCGACGGTCGAGTACCTGCGGCGGGCGCCGTCGGTGCCCGAGTCCGAGGGCCGCGAGGTCCAGATCGGCGGCCCCGACGTCCTCTCCTACGCCGAGATGCTCGACCGGATGGCGATCGCGCTCGGCAAGCGGCCGCGGCGCAAGATCCCGGTGCCGTTCATCACGCCCTGGCTCTCGGCGCTCTGGCTCGGCCTCGTCACCCCGGTCGACACCAAGGTCGCGCGGCCACTGGTCGAGGGGCTGAAGACGGCGACGGTGGTCACCGACCCGAGCGGCGCCGCGCCCTTCGGGATCGAGCCGGAGAGCTTCGACGAGGCGCTGCGCCGGGCGCTGGCCGAGGAAGGGAGCGGGTGATCGCCCTCACCGCCGCGGCGGCCGGGACTGGTAGAAGCGGTGGTCCGCCGGACTAGTCCTCGTAGCCCTCGCGGCGCTTGGCGATCGAGCGCTCCAGCATCGCCACTCCGCTGACGCGAATCAGGAGGAAGGACATCAGCAGCGGTCCGCCGCCGTACACCAGGCGATGCCGGTTGCCGGGCGACCAGCCAGATCCCCCACCAGACGCAGAAGTCGCCGAAGTAGTTGGGGTGGCGGGTGTAGCGCCACAGGCCCCGGTCCATCACCTGCCCCGCGTTGGCGGGTCGGCCTTGAAGCGGGCCAGCTGGCGTCGCCGCCCGCCTCGAAGACCAGCCCCACCGCCCACACCGCGACGCCGAGCACGGCGAGCGGGCCGAGCGGCGGGCGTCGGGTCGGCCGATCGCGACCTGCACGGGCAGCGAGACGACCCAGCATCAGCGCGCCCTGCAGCCCGAACACGATGACCAGGCTGATGCAGCCAGAACCAGGGCCCGTGGTGGCGGCGCATCGCCTGGTAGCGGTAGTCCTCGCCGTGGCCGAGGTTGCGGCGGGCCAGGTAGGCGCAGAGGCGCAGCCCCCACAAGGTGACCATCAGCGCCAGCAGCAGCTGCGCGCCGGCCGCTGCCGTCGCCCACGACGAAGGCCAGCCAGGCGACGACAACGAAGCCGATGCCCCAGACGATGTCGCCGATCGAGCTGTCGCGCACCGCGAGGCTCACGCCCCACAAGGCCGTGGCCAGCGCCAGCACCGCGCCGGCCTCTACGGCGAGCAGGCCCGCGAGGCTCATGCCGCCGCCCCTCCGCGCCGCGGCCGGCGCCGAGCGCGACTCGAGCCAGTCGTCCACGTCCTGCCACACGCCGTAGATCCACTCGACCAGCGCCGCGTCGCCCTCCGGCGACCTCGGCGCGCGCGATCAGCGTCATCCGCGCCTCGACGACGAGCCCGACGAGGCCGCCGCCCAGATCTCCGCGATCGAGCGCAGACCGCCGAAGCCATGGTGGGCGATCACGACGACGCGGCGCCCGGGGGCGCCCTCGAGCAGCGCCAGCTACGCCGCCGAGTCGCGGCGGCAGCACGTGCCGAGGCGCTTCGCCCGCGCCGCGAGGCGCGCTGTCGCGCTCGGCGATCGCGGGCGATCGCCCGGGTGCGCCGGCGGTGGGGCGTGAAGCGCGTCCCCTCCGGGTAGATCAGCACGCCCTCGCGGCGGCCGAGGCCGCGGGCGAGCGCGCGCACCCGCTCCACCTCCCGCGCCTCGCCGGTCCCGCGGCGGACGAAGTAGTTCGGCAGCCGCCGCCCGGCGACGTCGAGGCAGGGGTCGGCGAGCAGCTCGCGCTTGAGCACGTAGCGCGGCGGACCCGGTGCGGGCGGCGACGAGCACGGCGGGAAGCAGCGTGTCGACGATGCTCGCGTGGCGGATCAGCACGATCACCGGCCGCTCCGACGTGAACGCTCCATCGCCCTCGACCTCCAGCCGCAGGCCGAAGAGGACGCGCGCGGCCCCGAACAGGGCACCCGCCCAGCGCTGCTGGAGGCGCCAGGTGGCGTCTTCCAGCCAGGCCCACCGGCGGCCGCCGAGGCTCGCGACCCACAGCGCCGCCAGCGCCGCCAGCCCGACGACCTCCGCCGCGAGGTAGGCCCAGAGGAAGAGCAGGAGGCGCGTGGCGGTCGGCGGGACGCCGGAAGCCGCACGGCGCGCCAGGTCGGTCGCCAGGGCAGCGAGGAGCAGCGCCGGCAGCAGCGCCGTGACCAGCGCCAGGCCCAGCACGACCGGCGGGATGGTGCGCAATCGGCGCAGGAGGGTTTCGGCTCGCGACTCCTCGACGCCGCCGCGTCGCACCCGGACGGCCTGCCCGCCATCCGCGCCGGGCCGGCTCAGACGGGCGTCCCCTCGACCGCCGTCACCGGCAGGCCGGTTTCGGCGCGCACGCGCTCTGCCAGGTCGCTCGCCCCGTCCAGCCCGCCTCGTCGCCGGGCAGCAGGACGACCTCGTTCGGCGGGAACTGGCGCAGGCCGTCGAGCAGCGACTCCATCGGGCTCGCGATGTCGACCCGGCCCAGCGCCGGGACGCCGTGCTCCTCCAGCATCCCCACCGCGGCCGCCACCCGGCGGCGGGCGACTTCCAGCTCGCGGTCGACGTCGTCGGCGAGCTGGCGCGCGGGGGAGGAGGCGACGACCGGGGCGAGGACCATCGCTTCGGTCGCGGTGCGGCCGGAGCGGCGACAGACCTCGGCGCAAAGCTCGGGGTCCTCCAGCCCCCGGTTGGCGATCACCAGAACGCGGTGCCGCGGCCCCTTGCGCGCCGGCGGCAGCGCGAGCGGCAAGGGGCGCCTTCCCCGTCCCTGGATCGCGAAGACGAGCATCGGGATCCACAGCGCCACGGCGACGACGATGCCGGCGAGCGGCCCGCCGAAGCGGAAGACGGCGAGGCTGATCGCGAGCACCGCGAAGGTGTAGAGGGTGGCGGGGATCCCGACCAGGTCGGAGTCCAGCCAGCGGTTCACCCGCGCTGCGAATCCCAGTTTGGCGCCGCCCGTCTCCCCGCTGGGCATCCGATGACCTCCTCGTAGGTGTTTGCGCTGAAACGTTAGACCGGCCCCGCCGGGCGGTCATCGGTGAAAAGCCGAAGAGTTTGCGGGGAGAATCGCTGCGCATGTTGACCGTCGCAGTCACCGGCCCGACGGGCGAGATCGGCAGGCCTTCATCGGCGCGCTCGAGCGGCCCCCGAGGTGGAGCGCGTGATCGGCATGGCGCGCCGCCCCTTCGACCTCGGCGCGCAGGGCTGGGAGAAGGCCGAGTACCGCCGCGGCGACATCCTCGACCGCGACGCCGTCGACGCCCTGGTCGCCGACGCCGACGTCGTCGTCCACCTCGCCTTCGTGATCGTCGCCGGCGGGGGGAGAGCCGCGAGGTCAACCTGAACGGCTCGCGCAACGTCTTCGAGGCGGCGGTCGCGGCCGGCGCCAGGCGCCTCGTCTACACCTCCTCGGTCGCGGCCTACGGCTTCCACCGAGACCTGCCCACGCTGCTCACCGAGGACGAGCCGGTGCGGGGCACCGCCCGCCATCCCTACTCGGCCACAAGGCCGAGGTCGAGGCCGAGCTCGCGAGGCGCTGGCGGGCTCGGACACCGACGCCTACATCTTCCGCCCCTGCATCGTCGCCGGGCCGAAGCGACCGCTGCTGCTGGAGCTGATGCCGCTGCTGGCGCTCGGGCAGCGGATCCCGGGCCCGTGCGCTGGGCGCTCGGCAGGGCGCCCTCCCTGCGGCCCGTCCTGCCCGACCCCGGCATGCCGTTCCAACTGGTCCACCACGACGACGTCGCCGCCGCCCTCTGCGCCGCGGTGCTCGGCCGGCGAGCCCGGCGTCTACAACCTCGCCGGGCCGGGCGAGCTGACCGTCACCGATCTGGCCCGGGAGCTGGGTGGCACGCGGTGCCGGCGCCCCAGCTGGCCGTCGGGTCGACGGCGGAGCGATCGCCCACCTGCCCTTCCTGCCGCACGAGGCCGCCTGGATCGAGGCGGTCCGCCGCCCGGTGCTGATGGATACCTCGCGCGCCCGCCGGAAGCTGCACTGGATGCCCCACCACGATGCCCGCGAGACCCTGCGCGAGACCGTCGCCGCCGTTCGCTCCAGGTGATCGGGGCGGGCACCAGCCGTCTGCCTACACTTGTAGCGATGTCTTCAGAGACGAACTGCGATTCCACCTTTACGCTCTACCGTCGCGGGATCGAGCTGCTGGCCGAGGAGGACTTCGAGCAGGCCGCCGTGCCGCTGGAGGCCGCCGCCAGACGCGCCCCGGAGAAGTCCTCGGTTCGCGAGGCTCTCGGTCGCGCCTGACTTCCGGCTGGGCCGGTACGCCGCCGCCGCAGCCGAGTTCGAGGCGGTGCTCGACACCCATCAGGTGAACGACTACGCGCACTTCTGTCTGGGGTGGCGCTCGCCAAGACCGGCCAGACCAAGCGAGCGCGCCACCACCTGGCGCTCGCCTCGAACCTGCGGCCCGAGCGGCGCGACTACCGCTTCTACCGCGAAGGCTCAACGGCGCGTAGCGCTCACAGCCCGGCCATCAGCCGGCCGACGTTCTTGGCGCTGAAGTAGGGGCCGAAGGTATGGCGGCTGTCGCCGCGCTTGCCGTAGGTGGTGAGGCCGTCGATCTCGGCGCCTTCGCCGACCAGCCAGCCGCCGCCGCTGGCGCCGGGGATCCAGTGGCAGTCGATCGCGATCGTCGGCGGGCCGGGGATGGCGTAGGTGAGCGCGTCGTCGCCGGCGTAGGACGAGTCGCAGCCCTGCATCCAGCGGGTGTGGCCCGGATAGCCGAAGGTGGTGAAGTCCTGGCGGCGGCTGAGGTCGGTGGCGATCGCGGCGCCGCCGCCGACCGCGTCGGCGACGTCCACGCCTTCGGCGTTGGCCGAGACGACGACCGCGCCGACGTCGAAGTTGGGGTTGCCGAACTTGACCCACTGGCGCAGCGCGTAGACCGACTTGCGGTAGGCGACGAAGGCGCCGAAGGGGGCGGTGTCGCCGCTGTAGGCGGGGACGAACTCCAGGTGGCTGGACCAGACCGAGTGGCCGTTCGGCGCCTCGGGCCCGCTGTTGACGCAGTGGCCGGCGGTGAGCACGAGGCTGCGGCTGGGGGTGTCGATCGCGGTCGCCGAGCAGAAGCCTTCCTCTTTGCCCTGGCGGACGAAGAGGCGGCCGTTGACGGCGAAGGGGGCGGCGGTCGGTTCGGTAACCCGGGCGAAGCTGGCGCTCGCGGCCAGGCCGGCGGCGCCGGCTTCGTCGAGCGGCCGCGCCGCCCGCATCCGCGCCGGTGTCCAGTGGCGCGCCACGCGGTCGGGGCCGTCACCGGGGCGGGCGTGCGGGTGGAGGCGGATCGACGCCGGCGCGGCGGCGGGCGCGACCAGGAGCGCCGCGAACAGGCAGCTGAGCGCGGCGATCCGCATCTGGCAAGGATAGGGCTTCTGACTCAGGTCTAGTTGACCAGGGGGATTACGCAGCGGTAGTGGTGGAGTTCGGTGGAGAGATCTTGAATTGATGCCGCCTGGTTTCAGAAACGGTCACAACGCCATATACGTTGGGTCCCGAGACATTGGTGAGGTCGCTCGACCACTCACCCTCCGAATCGAGGACGATGCCAGCCTAATTCGGCGAACGCCGCCAGCGCCAGTGCGCTCGGGCAGCGTCGCCGCCGCGTTCGGCACATTGGCGCGCTGCGGTGGGCGCGTCGACCGCTGTAGTGCTTGACGAGCTCTCCCAGCACGCCCCCGCGAACTGCTGCGTCCCGGGCAGGCAGCCCGCGCCGTGGCCGTTGACCGTCTGCGCATCGACGGCGTGGATCGCGTTCACCGCCGTCTGGGCGTCGACCGCGTTCCGCGCCGTGTCCGCCGAGTCGGCGTGGGCGGCGCTCGGCACCTGTCCCAGGGTCAGCTCGTTGATCTCCGAGCCGGTCAGCGGATGGCTCGGGCTGATCTCGGGGACGACGCCCTGCTGCAGCAGGTTCGCCGCGATCGAGTGCGGCCGCAGCCGGTTGCGAGGGGACCGAGTGGGGCCTCAGCCGGTTCCCCGGGATCGACTTGGCGCGGATCGCCTTGCCGTTGATCTTCGCCCGCTTCGCCGCGTAGACGCTGCCGCCGAGCGCCACGAACAGCGCCAGGATCGCCACTGCCAGCGCGGGCGATTGCCGTCTCAGCCCCTGCCTCATCTCGTCCTCTCCCCTCGAACGTGTTGGATTTCCTAAGTAGACGGCGAGGCTAAGGCGCAGGCCGCACTCTGCCCAAGCGAGCTGGACGAACGTTCAGATCGAGATCGATCGTCTAGACTCGCCCGCGTACATACGGTCGGTGGTCAAGGGAAGTCCGGTGTGAAGCCGGCGCGGTCCCGCCACTGTGACCGGGCCAGAGGAAGCCGCAGGCGCATTCGCGCCGCCACTGGGGGCGACACCGAGCCCCCGGGAAGGTGCGGCCGACCGAGTCCCGGGAGCCAGGAGACCTGTCCGCCGGCCAGCCATGACAACCCTCGAGGAAAGGGTGGCTGAAAATGCCAAGACTCGTTCCATCCCGGCCGGCCGCCGCGTGCGCGCTGGCTCTCGTTCTCGCTCTCTCTCTGACCGCGACCGCGGCGGCCCAGCGGCCGGCGGCGCAGCTGCGCGTGCTCGGCGCCGGTGGCCGCACCCTGGCCGAACGGCCGCTCGCCCTCGCCGGCCGGGTCTCCGTCAGGACCAGCCCGCGGGCGACCTGCTTCGGCGCCGGCACCGGCGGCAGCGGCAAGCTCGCGACGGTGAAGGGGGCGACGCCGCTGGGCATGCTGCTGCGCGGCTCGCGCGGCATCGACGCGCTGAGCCCGATCGGCGTCACCGACGCCTTCTCCTTCGGGCTCGGGCTCTGCGACGTCGGCGGCTCCAGGGCGACGAAGAAGCTCTCCTGGTACCTGAAGGTCGACCACAGGTCGCCCTCGGTGGGAGGCGAAAAGGCGAAGGTCCGCTCGGGCGACGAGGTCCTCTGGGCGCTCGCTTCCTACCCGTATCCGGACGAGCTGGCGCTGAGCGCCGCCCGCCAGGCGCAGCCCGGCGTGCCCTTCGGCGTGCGCGTCTTCGCCTACGACGAAAAGGGCCGCAGAACGCCGGCGGCGGGCGTGCGGGTCAGCGGCGCGAGCGACCCGACCGGCGCCGACGGGCGCACGACGGCGACCCTGCGGTCGCCGCGGCGGCTGATCGCCCGCGGGGCCGGCGATCTGCCCTCCAACCGGGTGCCGGTCTGCGTCGGCGGGAAGTGCCCGCGGGGCTGACCCGGTGACCTCGGGCCGCGGCAAGGCGGTCGCGAGCGTGGCGCTTCTCGGCGCGGCGTTCGCGACCGCCGGCTGCGGCCTCGGCCCGGGAGCCGGCGTGGGGGAGGTCTCGCTCACCGCGACCCGCGATTTCGGCGCCGCACAGGTGCTGGCGCCGGTGCGCGAAGGCGCCGCCGAATCGGACACCGCGATGCGGGTGCTCGAACGCAACGCGGAAGTCTCGACCCGCTACGGCGGGCGCTACGTGCGCTCGATCGACGGCGTCAGCGAATCCTCGCGCGGGGGGCGACGCTACGACTGGTTCTTCTACGTCGACGGGGTCGAGTCGCCGGTCGGCGCCGCCGACCTCTCCCTGCGCGGTGGCGAGGCGATCTGGTGGGACTACCGCGACTGGTCGAGCGCGCTGTCGGTGCCTGCCGTGGTCGGCTCCTGGCCCGCGCCGCTCGCCGGCGGCTACGAAGGGAAGCGGCATCCGGTGGCGGTCGAGTGCCGCGGCGCCGGCGCCGCCTGCGCGATGGTGAAGGCAAGGCTGAAGCATGCCGGCGTCGCGTTCGCCTTTTGTCGCGCGTAGCGAGACAAAAGGCGAAGCACATGGTGGGGTGGAGGCGATCCGCGTCCTCGTCGGCCCCTGGGCGCGCCTGCGCGCCGACCCGGCCGCGGCGCAGCTCGAACGCGGCCCGCAGACCAGCGGCGTCTTCGCCGAATTCGCCCGTCCCGCGCGTTCCACTGTTCCTTTACCCCGTATATCGGGGCAAAGGAACAGCGGAAGGTACGAGTTGCGGGGGTTGGGCGAGGATGGGGCGGTGGTGCGGCGCTTCGGGCCCGGCGCGGGCCTGGTCGCCGCCACTCGCCGCTTCGAAGCGCCGCCCGTCTGGCTGGTCACCGGCGCGACGCAGCGCGGCGTGCGGGCGGCCGCCGGGCTGCTGGACGCGGCCGACCTGCGCGACCATTACGCGGTGGCGACCGAGGACGGGCGTGGAGACGCCGCTGCCGGTGAGCGGGCCGGAGGGGTCGACGGACCGGGGGGCCGGATGAGATGAGGTCCCCCTTCGCCTACACGCCGCGCTCCGGGCCGCTCCAGGCCGCCTCGCCCGGCGCCGCGGTCGCCTACCTCGGCGCCCTGGTCGCGGTCGCCTTCCTCTACTCGAGCCCGCTGGTGCTGACCGCGGCAGGCGCCGCCGCGGCGCTGGCCGGCCGGTGCGCGGGCGCCGGCGGCGCGGTGCGCGCGGCGCTGCGCATGAGCCTGACCCTCGCGCTGCTGATCGTCGCCGTCAACGCGCTGGTCGTCGACCGCGGCGAGACGGTGCTGCTGCGGCTCGGCGAGCTGCCGCTGCTCGGCCAGGTGAACGTGACCGCCGAGGCCCTCGCGGCGGGCGCCGTGATCGGCCTGCGGGCGGCGGTGGCGATGGTCGCCTTCGCCGTCTACTCGGCCTGCGTCGACCCCGACCGGGTGCTGCGGGCGCTCCGTCCCTTCGCCCGCCATTCAGCGCTGACCGCGACGCTGATCTCCCGCCTCGTCCCCGTCGCCGCCGCCGACGCGTCCCGCCTGCGCGAAGCGAGCCGCCTGCGCGGCCCGGCGGCGGCCCCGCTCGGGCGCGCCGCCCTCGCCCGGCGCCTGCTGACCGGGTCCCTCGATCGCGCCGTGGACGTCGCCGCAACCCTCGAGCTGAGGGGGTACTCGCTTCGCGCCCCCGCAGCCACGGCGCTCGATTACGACTTTTTCCACACTGGGGTGGGGAAAAAGTCGAAAGCGGCGCTCGCGCTACGACCGCCGCTTCTACCTGACGGGGGCGGTCGTGCTTCTCGCGGCGGTAGCCGGCAAGCTCGCCGACGCCGACGGCTTCCACGCCTACCCGACGATCGAGCTGGCCCTGACGCCGGCGACCGTCGCCCTCTCGGCGCTGCGTCACCCTCGCCGGCCTCGCCTCCTCCCGAGGAGGCGCGATGCCTGAGCTGGCGACCCCGCCGCGCGCCGCCCCCACGCTCGCGATCGAGCACCTCACCTACGCCTACCCCGGCGGCGACTTGCGTTTCCGGGCTTTTACGTCCTCCGACACGGAAAAACCCGGAAACGCGTTGCAGGACGTCTCGTTGACGCTTGCGCCCGGGGAGTTCGCCGTGCTGGCGGGACGCTCGGCCTGCGGCAAGACGACCCTGCTGCGCGCCGCCTGCGGCCTCGTGCCGCACTTCCACGGCGGCGAGATCGACGGACGGGTCGAGGTGGCCGGCATCGACGCCCTGGCCGACGGCCCCGGCGAGCTCGCCTCCGCCGTCGGCTACGTCGCCCAGGATCCCGAGACCCAGATCGTCTCAACCACCGTCGCCGCCGAGATCGCGCTGCCGCTGGAGATGCGCGGCGACCCTCAGGCCTCCCGCGCCCGCGCCGTGGAGGAGGTGGCGCTCGCCCTCGCGATCCCCCACCTGCTCGAGCGCACCGTCGACACCCTCTCGGGCGGCGAGCTCCAGCGAGTAGCGCTGGCGGCGGCTCTGGTCACTCGCCCACGCCTCGTCCTCCTGGACGAGCCCACCTCCCAACTCGACCCCGTAGCCGGCGACGAGCTGATCTGGCTCCTCCGCCGCCTCAACGAGGAGTGGGGTGTAACCATTCTCCTGGCCGAGCATCGCCTGGAGCGCTGTCTCGCGGCCGCCGACCGCGTCATCGCCATGGATTCGGGCGCTGTCAGCTTCGACGGCTCGCCGAGCGACTTCCTCGCCTGGGCCCAAGAAACCGACACGGCTCTGGAGACGCCTGGAGCGCGACTCTTCTCGTTGGCGGGCATCGAACCTCTACCTGTGGGCGTCCGCGACGCGCGGACGATCCTCAATCGCGATGGTCGCTGAAGCTCGCAATCTCTGGGTCGAGCTGGGCGAAGCCGACGCCCGCCGCGACGTCCTGCGCGGCATCGACCTGACGATCGACCGCGGCGAGCGGGTCGCCCTGATGGGCCGCAACGGCGCCGGCAAGAGCACCCTGCTGCGCACCTTCGCCGGCCTGCTCGACCCGGCGCGCGGCAGGGCCGAGGCGCCCGGCGGGATCGCCCTGCTGACCCAGAGTCCCGCCGACTACCTGGTCCGAGAGCGGGTCGGCGATGAGCTGCCCGGCGCCGCCGGCCTCGCCGCGCTGCGCGCCGTCGGGCTGGAGCACGCGCTAGAGGCCGACCCGCGCGACCTCTCGGGCGGCGAGCGCCAGCGGCTCGCCCTCGCGATCGCCCTCGCCGGCCGCACCGACGGCGCCGAGCCGCCCGGCCTCGTCGCCCTCGACGAGCCGACGCGCGGCATGGACCGCGCCCGCAGGCACGAGCTGGAAGAGCTGATCGAGAGCCTGGCGCGCGGCGGCGCGGGGGTCGTCGTCGCCACCCACGACGTCGAGTTCGCCGCCGCCTTCGCCGAGCGCGTCGTCCTGCTCGGCGACGGCGTCGTGATCGCCGACGGCGCCGCGGCCGAGGTGCTCTCCGGCGGCTGGTACTTCGCCACCGAGGTCGCCCGCATCCTCGACCTGCCGGGCGTGATCACCCCGGAGGCAGGGCGCCGCCGCACTCGCTGGAGGCGCGGGCCTGATGTCCTGGGAGCTGGCCAGCTTTCTGATTCTCGGCGCCGTGCTGATCGCCGGCTTCGCCTGGTACGAGCGCTCGCGCCCCAGCTCGCAGGTCGTCGCCCTGGTCGCGGCGCTGGCGGCGCTGGCGGTCGCCGGCCGGGTCGCCTTCGCGGCGCTGCCCAACGTCGTCGCCACAACCGACGTCGTCATCTTCGCCGGCTTCGCGCTCGGCGGGGCGCCGGGCTTCGCGGTCGGCGCCCTCGCCGGCCTCGTCTCCAACTTCTGGCTCGGCCAGGGGCCGTGGACGCCTTGGCAGATGATGGGGTGGGGGATGTGCGGGGTGCTCGGCGCCGGCCTGGCGCTCGTCCGACCGCGCCGCCGGCCGCCTCACCCTGGCCGCGGTTTGCGCCCTTGCCGCCGTCGGCTACGGCGCTCTGCTGAACTTCTCCCTGATGGCGACCTACGGAGGTGAACTGTCGCTGCAGCGATTCCTCGCGCTGGAGGCGCGCGCGGTGCCGTTCGACGCCGCCCACGCGATCGGCAACGCCGGGCTGGCGCTCGTCGCCGGGCCGGCGATGGTGCGGATGCTGATCCGCTTCCGCGAGCGCTTCGAGTGGCGCGCGCCGGCCGTCGCCGCGACACTGCTGCTCGCGCTGGCCCTGGCGAGCGCGATGCCGGCCCGCGCCGGCGCCGCGGACGCCGGCCCGCAGCGGGCGGCGAGCTGGCTGGCCGCGCAGCAGAGCTCCGACGGCGGCTGGGGCGCTTCGCCCGGCGAGGAATCCTCGCTCGAAGTGACCGCCTGGGCGATGCTGGGCCTCGAGTCCACCGGCCGCAGCCCGCTCGGCGTGACCCGCGCCGGACACGATCCGGTCGACTACCTGCGCGCCCACGCCGGCGAGCTGAAGAGCCCGGGCGCGCTGGCCCGCACGATCCTCGCGCTCGAGGGCGCCGAGGTCGATCCGCGCTCCTTCGGCGGCCGCAACCTGGTCGCGGCGCTGCTCGACCGCCGGCGCGGCGACGGCTCCTTCGAAGGCTGGCCGGGCTCGACCGCCTTCGCGGTGATCGCGCTGCGCGCGGCCGGCGCGACCGGCGGCCTCGGCGAGTCGACCTCCTGGCTGGCGAAGGCGCAGAACGGCGACGGGGGCTGGGGCGACACGCCCGGCTCGCCGAGCACCGCCGACGGCACCGGGGCGGTTCTGCAGGCGCTGCCCGAGACCGAAGCCGCGCAGCGCGGGCTCGCCTACCTGCGCAAGCACCAGCTGTCCAGCGGCGGCTTCGCCCTCGGCGGCGCCGGCGCGGTCAACTCGCAGTCGACCGCCTGGGCGCTGCAGGGGCTGCTCGCGGTGGGCGGCGCCGCCGAGCTGAGGACGGGCGCGCTCGAATTCCTCGCGGCGCGGCAGGCCGGCGACGGCCACTACCGCTACTCGGCGTCCAGCGACCAGACGCCGGTCTTCGTCACCGCGGAGGCGATCCCGGCGACCGCCGGCGAGGCCTTCCCGGTGGCGCCGGTGGGGCCGCCCGCGCCTACGCCGCCGCCGGCTCCGGCGACAGGGGAAAGCGCCCCGGTTCCAACCTTGCCTCCGGCGCCCGGCGGCGCCGGCACGTCGCAGGAACTGCTCGAATCGCTCCGCCGCAACGGCAACGGCGCGTCTTCGGGAGGCGGTTCGTCCGCAGGCAAGCCGTCCACCGGCTCTCCTCGCTCCGGAAACGCTCCCGCGGCGCCTCCAGCCGTACCCGAAACGCAGCCGAGCGCGAGCCCGCCGCCCGCCGTGCCCGCCTTCGAAGCGAGCGACGCTTCCGCCCCCAGCCCCTGGCCGCCGATCGGCGTCGGCCTCGGCGCGAGCGCCGCCGCCCTGGCGAGCGTCCTGCTGCTCGGCCGGCGCTTCGGCTGGTAGCGGCCGCCTATAGGTTCAAGCGATGCTCTCCCGCCCCGCAGCCCTGGAGGAGATCGCCGGCCGGCGCTTCGAGGTCGTCGTGATCGGGGGCGGCGTGACGGGCGCCGGCGTCGCCCTCGACGCCGCCTCGCGCGGCTACTCGGTGGCGCTGCTGGAGCGCGGCGACTACGCCGAAGGCACCTCCAGCCGCTCTTCGAAGATGGTCCACGGCGGCCTCCGCTACCTGCAGAACTTCGACCTCGGCCTGGTTCGCGAGGCGCTGCTGGAGCGCCAGCTGATGGTGCAGCTGGCGCCGCACCTGGTCTACCCGACGCCGTTCGTCGTCCCCTCCTTCCCGGAGGAACGGCGCGACCGCAAACTCGGCCTCGGGCTGAACATGTACGACGTGATGGCGACGACGCGGGTCGGCCGCGGCCGCCGCGAGATGCGCTCCGCCAAGGAGGAGGACGAGGACTTCTACTGGTCGCCGGACCGCCATCGCACGATCGGCCGCGAGGAGCTGCTGGAGCTGGTGCCGTCGCTGGAGCCGCGCGACCCCGGCGACGCCTACCTCTTCTACGACTGCCAAACCGACGACGTGCGCCTCGTGCTGACGATCCTCGGCGAGGCGGAGCGCTTCGGCGCCGTGACGCTGAACGGGGCGGAGGTGACCGAGGTGCTCTCGCGCGAGGGGCCGCGCGGCCGGCGTCGCCGCGGTCGAGGCCGAGTCGGGCGCGCGCTTCGAGGTCGAGGCCGAGAACGTCGTCAACGCGACCGGCGTCTGGGCAGACCGGATCGGCCCCGAGCTGGCCGAGGAGGAGGACGTGCCGCGGATCGCCCCCAGCCGCGGCACCCACGTGCTGCTCGACCGCGACGAGCTCTCGACCGGCTCGGCCGCCTGCATCGTCCCCGCCGGCGAGGACCGCCACATCTTCGCTCTGCCCTGGTACGGCCGCACCCTGATCGGCACGACCGACAACGACTACGACGGCGACATCGACGACCCGCGGCCCGGCGAGGCCGACGTCGAGTACCTGCTCGACGCGGTCAACGCCTTCTTCGGCAGCGCCGTGGGGGAGTCGGACCTGGTTGGGGCCTACGCCGGCGTGCGGCCGCTGATCTCGACCGGCGACCCGCGCAAGTCGGTCGACATCTCGCGCAAAGCCGAGCTCTACGAGACGTCCTCCGGGATGCTGACGATCACCGGCGGCAAGCTCACCACCTGGCGGCGGATGGCCAGGCAGACGGTCGACCGCCTGGTCGAGCGCGAGGGGCGCGAGGCGCCCTGCCACACGGCCGAGATCCCGCTCGGGATGGAGGCGCGGGCGGAGGATCTGGAGGCGCCGCCGGGCGTCGGCGAGGAGGCGGTCGCGCAGCTCGCCTTCCGCTACGGCCACGCGGCGCGCCGCGTGCTCGGCCTCGCCGCCGAGGACCCGAAGCTGGCCGGGCCGATCGTCCCCGGCCGCCCCGACCTGCTCGCCGAGGTGGCGATCGCGGCGCGGCTCGAGCAGGCGCGCAGCGTCGCCGACGTGCTCCTGCGCCGCACCCGGCTCGGCCTGCTGGCGGCGCCCCAGCTGCGCGACGCCGGCTCGGTGCGCCCAGTCGCCGAGGTGCTCGGCGCCGAGCTCGGCTGGTCGCGCCGCCGGGTCAAGCGCGAGGCGGACGCCTGGCCGGAGTCAATCGTCTAGCCTGCCGCGCGATGAACAAGTCCGAGCTGGAGTCCAAGCACATCGCCGAGCTGCACGAGCTGGCCGCCGAGGCCGGCGTCGAGCGCTACCGGATGCTGACCCGCGCCGAGCTGATCGAGAAGCTGGCCGGCGGCGAGCCGAAGCGGGAGCGACAGCAACGGCCCAAGCGCGAGCGCCAGCCGCGCGAGCGCAAGCCCGAGCCCGAGCCCGAACCGGCCGCGCCCCCGCGCGAAGCCGAGCGGCCGAAGCGCAAACGGCGGCGCCGCCGCTGGGGCCGGCGCCGCAGGCGCGGCGGCATCCGCGAGCACGCCGACCGCTGGCTGGACGCCTGGAACGCGCGCGACCTCGACGAGATCGTCTCCTGCTACTCCGAGGGGGTCGAGTTCGTCCTGCCGGCGGTGGTCGGCGACTCCGAGGAGCGGCGGATCGGCGGCCGCGAGGCGCTGCGCGAGCACTTCCGCCACGGCCTCGAGCTCGCCCCGAACCTGACCGTCGCCGAGGAGTCGCTGCTCGAGGGCCCGGGCGGCTTCGCGATCCTCTACCGGCGCGAGGACGGCCACCGCGCGATCGAGGCGGTCGAGCTCGACGACGACGGCCTGGCGGCCAGAGTTCAAGTTTTTTACGAGCGACACTGAGGTCGTCGGACCAAGCAGTTCAAGGACGCAGGGAGCGTGGCGTGCTCTGCACGCGAGCGACCGAGGACGCAGAAATGCGCCGGTCCGACGACCTCAGCGGCGGTAGGCGATGCGGCGCCACGACGGCTCCTTGGAGAGCTCGATCGGCTCGTTGCTGCGGTCCGGCTGCACGTAGCCGAAGGTCTGCGTGCTCTCGTCGAAGACGACGTCGAGCTCACCCTCCTTGACCCGCTGGTCGAGCCAGGCGCCGCGGAAGACGAGCCGGCGCAGCCAGTGGACGAGGCTGCGGTTGGAGGGGCCGACGAGGTCCTCCCAGTTGCAGTTGATGTGTTCGCCGAGCCGCGAGCTGGGCTCGGAGATCTCGCCGTTGACGGCGAGGTCGAGCAGGTCGTCGAGCTCCTCGCGGCTCAGCCCCTGCTCGACGAAGCCGAGTTTGACCGCGGCCTGCTCGACGCGCTGGCCGAAGTCCTCCTCGTTGAAGGCGAAGCGGAGCTCGCCGTACTCGAGCACGTAGTCGGAGCCCGACTCGTAGTTTCCTCTGCGGGTCGTCTTCTTGTTCATCGAGTTGAAGCCCAGCCCGCCGTCGCAGCCCAGCGGCGGCAGGTGCTGGATCATGCCTGTCATCGTAGCCGCGTGCCTGCCGCCGGCTGCCGCTGAAACAGGTGTTGCGACCGGCGGCGTCAGGAGCCCCACGCATGATCGACCTGCACTGCCACATCCTTCCCGGCGTCGACGACGGCGCGCTCGACGTCCGCGACAGCGCCGGCCTGGCGCGGCAGGCGGCCGCCGACGGGGTCGAGGCGATCTGCGCGACGCCGCACATCCGCCACGACCACGACGTCCGCATCGACGAGGTCGCCGAGCGGGTCGCGGCGGTCAACCGCCATCTGCGCGGCGAGGGGATTCCGGTCGAGGTGCTCAGCGGCGGCGAGGTCGCGGAGACCGCGGTCGAGGCGCTCGGCGTCGAGGAGCTGGAGCGGGTCTCGCTGGGGGCGGGCCGCTGGATCCTGCTCGAGCCGGCGCCGGGGCCGCTCGGCGAGAGCCTCGAGCGGCGCGTCGAGGGC
The DNA here is from genome assembly GCA_963805475.1 of uncultured Solirubrobacterales bacterium. Lineage (GTDB taxonomy): Bacteria > Actinomycetota > Thermoleophilia > Solirubrobacterales > 70-9 > VRUE01. The sequence continues at coordinate 258,719 of CAWDUO010000002.1, forward strand.
CTCGCCGAGCGCGGCCACCGGGCGCTGATCGCCCACCCCGAGCGCCACCTCTCGGCGGACATGTACGAGCGGATCGGGCGGCTGGTCGAGCTCGGCGCGTTGGTCCAGGCGACGGCTGACTTCTTCCTGCGCGAGCAGATGGCGAGCGGGATGCTGGCGCTCGCCGCGGCGGGCCTCGTCCACGTGCTCAGCAGCGACGCCCACTCCTCCCACGGCGGCCGCCCGGCGCAGCTCTCCGCCGCCTTCGAGCGCCTGGCGACGGTCGAGCCCGCCACCACGCACCTCGAGTGGATCCGCGACACCGCCCCCCGCGCCATCGTCGAGGGTGCCGATCTCACTCCACCCTTCTGACCCTCCGCTGTTCCTTATGTCCGCATGGGGCACATAAGGAACAGCGGAACGCTAGAGGGGGCGCAGCTCGACTCGGCGGGCGAGGTCCTCGACCACGGCGCGGTCGGCGCTGCCGAGTCCGTGGCGGAGGAAGTTGGCGGCGCCGGCGGCGGCGCCGAGCCGCAGCGTCTCCTCCCAGCCCAGGCCGGCCGCCATACAGGCCGCGAGGCCGCCCATCATCGAGTCGCCGCAGCCCTCGCGTCCGCCGCGCTCGAAGCGCGGCGGGACCAGCTCCCAGGCCTCGTCCCCGCGCAGCACCATCGCCGGCTCCCCGGCGCGGGTGACGATCGCCGCGCCGGCGCCCGCCTCGAGCAGCCGCTCCAGCGCCGCCCGCGTCCGCTCCGGCGTGTCGACCGGCCCCTCGACGTAGGAGGCGAGCTCCCAGTCGTTGATCTTGACCAGGTCGGGACCGCCCTCCAGGGCGCTGCCGAGCCGCGGCGGCGAGAGGTCGACGACGACCGGCGTGCCGTTGGCCTTCATATCGGCGACCAGGTTGCCGTAGATCTCCAGCGGCAGCGTCTCGCCGGGATAGGGGCCGCAGAGGGCGAGCACGTCGGCGTCGAGCGCCGCCGCGCAGGTGGACGAGAAGAGGTCGTCGACCTCGTGCCGCGAGGGCGGCATGCTGGCGCTCTGGGCGACTGGCACGCGCTCGCCGCTGCGGCGGTCGTGGATGTAGGCGCCGCTGGCGGCGCCGGTCTCGATCAGCCGCAGCTCGACCGGCATCCGCTCCAGCAGCGGCCGCAGCGCCGTCCCGCACTCGCCGCCGATGAAGCCGCAGAGCGTCGTCTCGGCGCCCAGCTCGGCCGCCATCCGCGCCACCCAGACGCCCTGGCCGGCGGCGTGCACGTGGATGTCGTCGCCGCCGTCGGCGGTCAGCGCCTCGATCGTCACCGAGAGCATCGGGTTCGGGCCGAAGACCGCCACCTTGCCGGGCATGCCGAACAGGCTAGATCAACCATCCAGAGGGGGAGAGACCCGGCGGCTGCGCCCTTGTGTGAGCGTGACTCCGCGGCGCCTGCTCGAGCTGCCGACGGCGACCGTCCTCGGCCGCGAGGTTCCCGTCGCCGCCGGCCGCCGCGCCCGCCTGCTCGGGCTCGCCCGGCTCGACCGCGAGCGGGCCGGTCCCGGCCTGCTTATCCCGCGCTGTCGCAGCGTCCACACCTTCGGCATGCGCTTCCCGCTCGACCTCGTCTTCCTCGACCGCGACGGCCGGCCGCGCTCGACCCGCCGCGCGGTGCCGCCGCGCCGCGTCGTCTCCGACCGCCGGGCGAGCGCCGTGCTTGAGCTACCCTCACTCGAGGGAGAAGAGGTCGCCGCGGGTTGGGAGACCCTCCCGTCAAGGATGACCGTCCGCGAGGTACATGTTCCTTCGCTTTCCCTGGAGCGCCTGCGCTCCGTGATCGAGCCGCGGGCCTGGGAGCGCCTTGAAACGGGCCTGCGCCGCGCCGCCGTCCTGCTCGAGGGCCGCCAGGTCTGGAACGTCAACTCGACCTCCTCGGGCGGCGGCGTCGCCGAGATGCTCTGGTCCTGGGTCGGGCTCGCGCAGGGGCTCGGCATCGGCATGCGCTGGCTGACGATCGGCGGCGACGCCGAGTTCTTCACCCTGACCAAGCGCCTCCACAACTACCTGCACGGCGAGCTCGGAGACGGCGGCGGCCTCGGCGCCGAGGAGCGGGCGTTGTTCGAGCGGGTCAGCGAGGAGAACGCCGCCTCGGTGCTGGCCGAGCTCGGTCCCGACGACGTCGTCTTCCTGCACGACCCGCAGACCGCAGGCCTCGCCACCCACCTGGCCGCCGCCGGCCGCAGCGTCGTCTGGCGCTGCCACATCGGCGCCGACGAGCGCAACGAGCTGACCGCCGCCGGCTGGGAGTTCCTCGAGCCCTACGTGACCGCGGCCGACGCCGTCGTCTTCTCCCGCCGCACCTACGCCCCCGACTTCTGCGAGGGGATGACGAGCGCCGTCGTGCCCCCCTCGATCGACGCCTTCTCGCCCAAGAACCAGGAGATGGAGCCGGCGCGGGTGCGGGCGATCCTGCGGCGGACGGGGCTGCTGGCGCCCGGCGGCGACGACGGCGCTGAGACGGGCTTTCGCCGCCCCGACGGCGCCGAGGCGCGGGTCGAGCGCCGCTGCGAGGTGCTCGGCGAGGGGGAGCTGCCCGGCGCCGGCACGCCGCTCGTCGTCCAGGTCTCGCGCTGGGACCGGCTCAAGGACCCGGTCGGGGTGCTGCACGGCTTCGCCGAGGTCGAGAGCGACGGCCACGGCGCCCACCTGGTCCTCGCCGGCCCGAGCCTCAACTCGGTCACCGACGACCCCGACGGCGCCGCGGTGCTCGCCGAAGTCGAGGCCGCGCGGCGCGAGCTGCCCGGGGAGATCCGCCGCCGGGTGCTGCTCGCCTGCCTGCCGATGGACGACCTCGACGAGAACGCGGCGATCGTCAACGCGCTCCAGCGCCAGGCGGCGATCGTCGTGCAGAAGAGCCTCAAGGAGGGCTTCGGGCTGACCGTGACCGAGGCGATGTGGAAGGCGCGGCCGGTGGTCGCCACCGCGACCGGCGGAATCGTCGACCAGATCGAAGACGGGGTGAACGGCGTGCTGCTGCGCAACCCGCTCGACCAGGCGGCGTTCGCCGCCGCGATCGCCCGCCTGCTCGAGTCGCCCGAGCGCGCCCGCGCGATCGGCGAAGCCGCGCGCGAGAACGTCCGCGCCAACTTCCTCGAGGACCGCCACACGTTGCAGTACGTGGAACTGCTCGAGCGGCTGCTCGGCTGAGGGGGGGAGAGTTTTCGCCGCTGCGCCCTTGGGAGGGCATGCTCCCACCGCGCCGTGAGATCGCCAGCGTCGTCGTCTGCGAGGACGACGCGCCGACGCTCGAGCTGCTCTGCGAGAACCTGACGGCGGACCGCTTCGGCGTGCTGCCGGCGCCGAGCGCCTCCGACGCGCTGCGGCTCTGCCGCTTCAAGCAGCCCGACCTGATGCTGCTCGACCTCGCCCTGCCCGACGCCTCCGGGCTCGACGTGCTGCGCGCGATCCGCGAGGCCGACGGCGTCGTCTCGCGCTTCGACCCGCGCCTGCCGGTGATCGTGCTGAGCGGCCGCGGCGCCGACGAAGAGCGCGTGCGCGGGCTCGAGTGCGGGGCAGACGACTACCTCGTCAAGCCCTACGTGTACGGGGAGCTGCGGGCGCGGATCGGCGCCGTGCTGCGCCGCTCGAGCCGCCGCCGCGGCGGGCCGGTCCGGGTGGGGGAGGTCGTCGTCGACCCGGCTCGCCACCGCGCCTGGGTCGGCGAGCGCGAGGTCCACCTCTCGAAGAAGGAGTTCGCGCTGCTGCACGCGCTGGCGAGCGACCCGCACCGCGTCTTCTCCAAGCAGGAGCTGCTGGCGCAGGTCTGGGGACAGCAGGCGCCGACCAAGACGCGGACGCTCGACTCGCACGCGAGCCGCCTGCGGCGCAAGCTCGACCCGGAGGGGGCGCGTTTCGTCGTCAACTGCTGGGGAGTCGGATACCGGCTCCTGGACGGATGATCGAGCCGGCGCAGGCGTTCGCCGGCTGGCCGCTCGCGGCGACGCTGGCGGCCGTGGCCGCCGCCCAGGGGGTGCGCGCCGGGCGCCGGCGCAGCTCGCTCAACGAGGCTCTGCACGAGCTGCGCCGGCCGCTGCAGACGATCGCCCTCGCCGGGGCCGGCGCGGGCCCCGCGGCGCGCCCGTGCTGGAGAGCTCGGTGCAGCTCGCCGCGGCGGCGCTGGAGCGGCTCGACCGCGAGGTCAACGGCGGCCCGGGGCTGCGGCTGCCGCCGGAGGCGATCGAGCTGCGGGCGCTGCTTGACGGCGCGGCGCGGCGCTGGCGGGCGCGAGTGAGCCTCGGCGGCGGCTCGCTGCGGCTGCGCTGGCGCGCCGGCGACGCGGTCGTCGAGGGCCACCGGGTCGAGCTCTCCCAGGCGCTCGACAACCTGATCGTCAACGCGATCGAGCACGGCGGCCCGCGCATCTCGATCGACGCCCGCCCTTACAAGGGGAGGGTGCGGGTTCTCGTCGTAGACTCCGGCCGCGCCTCGCGACCGGAGTCGCGCCGCGACAGCCCGGGCGAGGTGATCGCGCGGCTCTCGGGGCGGCGCCGTCACGGCCACGGGCTCACGGTCGTCAGGCGGGTGGCGGCGGCGCACGGCGGCCGCTTCGCCCTGCGCCAGTCCGAGCGCGGCTCGCTGGCGATGCTCGAGCTGCCCGTGCGCCGCGGACGGGACCCGTTCGCCGCATGAGCGCGGAGCGACCAAGCGTGCATCTCTGGTTCTTCGCGCCGGGAGCGGAGCGCGAATCTTTATGACTGGGCGGCGGCGCCGGCGGGCGCTCACCTTCCTCTTCGCGGCGCTGCTCGCGGCCGGCGGCGCGGCGGCGATCGCCGACGGCTACGGGGCCAGCGCGACGCGTGGCTACGGGCCGCTGCAGCCGGTCGTCGTGGTCGAGAGGACGCTCGCCGCCGGGCAGCGCCTCGGCCCGGGCGAGGTCGAATCGGGCTTGACGCTGCGGCGGGTGCCGCGGCGCTTCGCCCCGCCCGGCGCGCTGGCGGCGCCCGAGGAAGCGCTGGGCCTGGTCGCCCGCGCGCCGCTGCCCGCCGGGTCCTACCTGCTCGGCGCGCAGCTCGGGACGGGGCGCAAGGGCGCCGCGCGCCGCCCCCGCCTTGGCGGCGGGCGCCGTCCGGTGGAGATCGCGGTCAGCGGCGCCGACGCCCTGCTCGCCGCCGGCTCCCCGGCACGGGGCGCGAAGGTCGACGTCGTGGTGACCGGCGAACCGAGCGGCCCCGGCCCCGGACGGACCTATGTGGCCGCTCCCGGGGTGCCGCTGCTGGCGCTGCGCCCGCCGGCCGAAGAAGTCGGGGCCGAAGGCGCCGCCGAGGCGACCCTGGGCCTGACCAGAAGCCAGGCGCTGCGCCTGCTCTCCGCCGAGAGCTTCGCCCGCAAGGTGGCCCTGCTGCCGGAAGGCTGAGCCGAGTGAGCGTGGACGCGCGGCGGCGGCATATGGAGGCGCTGGCCGACTCGCTGCGCGCGCGGCTGATCGAGGCGCGGCGCGAAGAGGCCGCCGGGGGCAGGGCGCCGAGCGCCGAGCTGGGCGAGCAGGTGCGCGAGCTGGTCGAGGCGGAGGCGGCGCTGCTGGGCGAGGCCGATCGCGAGGCGCTGGTCGAGCGGGTGCTGCGCGACACGGTCGGGCTCGGGCCGCTGGAGGAGCTGCTCGCCGACCCGAGCGTCGAGGAGGTGATGGTCAACGGGCCCCGCCGGGTCTTCGTCGAGCGCGGCGGCCGGATCGAGCCGGTCGCGGTCGGCTTCGCCGACGAGGAGGAGCTGCGCAACGCGATCGAGCGCATCCTGGCGCCGCTCGGGCGCCGCGTCGACGAGCTCAGCCCGATGGTCGACGCGCGCCTCGCCGACGGCTCCCGCGTCAACGCCGTGATCCCGCCGCTCGCGGTCGACGGGCCGGTGCTCTCGATCCGCCGCTTCGGCGCCAAGCGGCCGGGCCCGCGCGAGCTGCTCGAGCTGGGGACGCTGAGCGAGGCCCAGCTGGAGCGGCTCGAGCGCGCCGTCGGCGAGCGGCTCAGCATCCTCGTCAGCGGCGGCACCGGCTCGGGCAAGACGACGCTGCTCAACGCCCTCTCGAGCTTCATCGCCCCGGCCGAGCGGCTGGTGACGATCGAGGACGCGGCCGAGCTGCGCCTCCAGCGGCGCCACGTCGTCCGCCTCGAGAGCCGCCCGGCCGGGGTCGAGGGCAGGGGGGAGGTGACGATCCGCGATCTGCTGCGCAACGCCCTGCGCATGCGGCCCGACCGGATCGTGATCGGCGAGGTGCGCGGCGCCGAGGCGCTCGATCTGCTGACCGCGCTCAACACCGGCCACCGCGGGGCGCTCTCGACCGTGCACGCCAACTCGCCCGGCGACGCGCTGGCGCGGCTGGAGACGCTGGCGCTGATGGCGGGGCTGGGGCTGCCGCACACGGCGATCGCGGCCCAGGTCCGCAGCGGCATCGACCTCGTCGTCCACATCGAGCGCCTCGCCGACGGCTCGCGCCGCGTCGCCGAGATCGCCGCGGTGGGCGAGGAGGCGCAGCCGTGAGCTCCGCCGCCGGTCCGCTGCTGCCGCTCGCCGGCGCCGCGGCCGGGGCGCTGGCGGCGCTGGCGGCGCGCGAAGCGGTGCTGGCGACGCCGGCCGCGGCCGAGTGGCTGCGCCTGGCGCTCGAGCCGCTGCGCCGGGCCGGGGAGGAGGGCTACGCCCCCTCGACGCCGGAGCGCCGCCGCCTCGCCGCTGTCGGCGCCGGCGCGGCGCTGCTCGGCGGCTGGTTCCTCGCGGGCGCCGTCGTCGCCGTGCCGCTGGCGATCGCCGGTCCGGCGATCGCCGCCTGGGCGGTCTCCAGCCGCCGCCGGCGCTTCCGCCGCAAGGTCGAGCGCGCGCTGCCCGAAGTCGCGGCGGCGATCGCCGACTCGCTCGCCGCCGGGCGCTCGCTGCGCGCCTCGCTGCCGGCCGCCGCCGCCTCGGTCGAAGGCCCCGCCGCGGTCGAGCTGGCCCGGCTCGGCGCCGAGCTGGAGCTGGGCGCGCCGACGGTCGACGCGGTCGAGGGCTGGCGGCGGCGGATGCGCTCGGCGCGGGTCGACTCCTTCGCCGCCGCGCTGCTCAGCCAGCGCCGCGCCGGCGGCGACCTGGCCGGCCTGCTGCGCCGCTTCGCCGAGGGCGCGGCGGAGCGCGACCGGGCGGTCGACGACGCGAAGTCGGCTACCGCGCAGGCGCGCTTCACCGGCCTGCTCGTCGTCGCGATGCCGAGCGGCGGCGCGCTCTTCGCCGAGCTGATCCAGCCCGGCTTCATGCTCAAGGTGCTGAGCGCGCCGGCATCGGCGGTCCTGCTGGCGCTCGCCGCGGCGCTCCAGGTGGCGGGCTTCGTCGCGATCCGGCGCTTCGCCCGGGTGGTCGAGTGAAGCTCGGCCGCCTGCCGCGGCGCCCGCCGCCGCTGGGGGCGAAGCTCGTCTGCGCCGCGGCGGGCGCGGTCGCGGCCTACGTCGCCGCGCCGGCGGCGCCGGGACGCATCTCCTGGCTGGTCGCCGCCGCCCTGCCGGGGGCCGGCTTCCTCGTCCCCGACGCCTGGGCCGAGCGCGAGGCGCGCCGCCGCCACCGCCGCCTGATCGCGGCGCTGCCCGACGCCCTCGACCTGCTGGCGATCGGCTCCGCGGCCGGCCGCGGCCCGGTGAGCGGCTTCGGCGAGATCGCCGCGGCCGGCAGCGGCCCGCTGGCCGAGGAGCTCGCCGCCGTCGTCGCCGAGGTCGAGTGCGGCCGGCCGCTGGCCGAGGCGCTCGCCGGCCTGCGCCAGCGCGTCCCCGGCGGCGAGGTCGCCACCCTCTGCGCCTCGATCGAGCGCTCGCGCCGCCTCGGCTCGCCGCTCGCCGACCAGCTGCGCCGCCAGTCAGCGTCCCTGCGCCGCGACCAGCGCCGCGCCACCGAGGAGCACGCCGCCCGCGCCGCCCCCAAGATCCAGCTCGTCGTCGCGCTGATCCTCGTCCCCTCGGTCCTGCTGATGATCGCCGCCGCGCTGCTCGCCAACGCCGACGTCCTTCTCGGCGGCTTCTAGCTCTCGCTCGTTCCGCTGTTCCTTTTCCCTGTTATTTCGGGGCAAAGGAACAGCGGAATACGTGAAGGGGGCGCAAGGGGAGTTGCAGAGGAGGGTTGTGTTGCAAAGTGGGAGGAAGTGGGTTAGAGTGCCCGACGAGTTGAAGCCCAGGACCGGGGTGGTGAGGCTCCTCCCACCTCATCACTCCGGTCCAACTCTCTTCCCAGGCCGCAGAAAGGACACCGACGGGGATGGCATTTCGGGGTCTCTACGAGCACAGCCTCGACGCCAAGGACCGGCTTACGGTCCCCTCGCGCTTCCGCGCCGCCCTCGCTGACGGGATCGTTCTCTCCAAGGGCTTCGACCCCTGCGTCTGGGTGCACACGACCGAGGAGTTCGAGCGGCTCTCGGACCGCTTCCTCTCGCCGCACAGCCCCTTCGGCCGAGACGCGCGCAGCCTGCGGCGCCGCTTCCACGGCGGCTCCTTCGACGAGAAGCTCGACTCGGCCGGCCGCATCCGCGTGCCGAAGCCGCTGATCGAGCATGCCGGCCTGGCCGGCCCCTGCGTGGTGATCGGCGCCGGCGAGTACCTGGAGATCTGGAACGCCGAGGCCTGGGCGGAGCAGGAGGAGGAGCTCGACGCCTCCGCGCCGGAGATCGCCGAGGGACTCGCCTCGGCCGGAGCGGGGGATTGAGATGCGGGCTCTCGCCGCCGCTGAAAGCGCAACCCTTATCCGCATGACCGACCATCAGCCGGTCCTCGCCGACGAGCTGGTCGACCTGCTGGCGCCGCGGCCGGGCCAGGTCGCGATCGACTGCACCTTCGGCGCCGGCGGCCACGCGCGGCGCGTCGCCGACGCTCTCGGCTCTGACGGCGCATTGATCGGAATCGATCGCGATCCCGCGGCGCAGAGCCGTTTCGAGGCTTTTTCCGCCGAGGTCCCCTGCCGTACGCGCTTCCTCTCCGGCGACTTCGCGGCAGGTCTTCGCACCCTGCGCGGCGAAGGCATCCGCCCAGACATGGTCTACATGGACCTAGGAATCTCCTCGATGCAGGTCGACACCGCGGAGCGCGGCTTCTCCTACTCCTACGACGCGCCGCTCGACATGCGGATGGACACGCGCCAGCAGCTCAGCGCCGCCGACGTCGTCAACGAGTGGCCGGAGTCGCGGATCGCCCAGGCGCTGCGCCGCTTCGGCGAGGAGCGCTACGCCGGCGGCATCGCCCGCGAGATAGTCAGGCGCCGCCCGCTGCGCACCACCTCGGAGCTGGTCGCCGCGGTCAAGGCGGGGATGCCGGCCTCGGCCCGCTTCGGCGGCGGCCACCCGGCCAAGCGCACCTTCCAGGCGCTGCGGATCGCCGTCAACGGCGAGCTCGACGCGCTCGACGACGCGCTGCCGGCGGCCTGGTCGATGCTGCCGCTCGGCGGCCGCCTGGCCGCGATCTCCTTCCACTCGCTCGAGGACCGCCGCGTCAAGCGCTTCCTCGCCGCCCGCGCCCGCGGCTGCGTCTGCCCGCCCGAGCTGCCGGTCTGCGCCTGCGGGCGCCAGCCCGAAGCCGAGCTGCTGACCCGGCGCGCCGTCGCGCCGGGAGCTGCCGAGGTGGCCGCGAACCCGCGCGCCCGCTCCGCCCACCTGCGGGCCGCCGTGAAGGTCGCCGCCGCGCAGAGCGCCGGGAGCGCCGCCTGATGGCCGCCGCGGCGACAGCCCGCGCCGCGGCCGCGCCGGCCCGCGCGCCGCGCCGCAGGAAACCGGCGCCGGCGCCCCGCCGGCGCGCCGCCCCCGCGCGCCGTCCCGGAGGTCAGCTGATCCCGATCGCGGTCGGCACGGCCAGCGTCGTGCGCGGCCTGCCCGACTCGGGCCTGATCGTGCGGATGACCCGCGGCCGCGCCTGGATCGCCGTGCTCGGCGTGCTCCTGGTCGGGATCGTCGCCCTCAACGTGATCACCCTCAGCTTCGCCGCCGGCGCCGGCCGCATCGGCCAGAACATCCAGGCGCTCGAAGAAGAGAACTCGATCCTGCGCAGCCGCGACGCGCAGCGCTCCGGCGCCGGGCGGATCGCGCGCGAAGGCGCGGCGCTCGGGCTGAGCGCGGCGGCGGTGGAAGAAGCCGGCGCCGTCGAGTACGTCCCGCGCGACGTGCGAACCGCCGCCGGGCGCCTCGCGGCCGCCGGGACCGGCTACTGAGAATGCGCACGATCGAGCGCAGGATCGGCCTCCTCTTCGCCGGCTTCCTGCTCTGCTTCCTCGCGATCGGCGCGCGGGCGCTGTGGCTGCAGGGGGTGCAGGGCGCGAAGCTCGCCTCCGAGGCGACCTACCAGCAGACCGAGACGGTGACCGTGCCGGGCCTGCGCGGCAGCGTGCTCGACCGCTTCGGCAACCCGCTCGCGGTCTCCGAAGACGCGAAGACGGTCTACGCGACCCCCTACCAGGTGAAGGACCCGCCGCGCACGGCGGCCAGGCTCGCCGCGGTCCTCGACCTGAAGCAGGGGGAAGTGCTGAAGAGCCTGACTGAGGAATCGGGCTTCGCCTACATCGCCCGCAAGGTCGACCTGCCGGCGGCGGCGCGGGTGGCGCGGCTCGAGCTTCCCGGGATCGGCGAGCTCCCCGACAGCCGCCGCACCTACCCGCAGGGCGACCTGGCCGCGCAGACGGTCGGCACGGTCGGCGCGGAAGGGCAGGGCCTGACCGGCCTCGAGCAGAGCGAGAACTCGGTGCTGCGCGGCAGCGACGGCGAACGGCGGGTCGTCAACGACGCGCTGGGCCAGCCGATCCGCACGGAAACGGCGAGGGAAGCCAGCGACGGGGAAGACGTGGAGCTGACCCTCGACCCGGCGATCCAGAAGAAGACCGAGCAGGCGCTGGCCGAAGTCGGCGAAGCCTACGCGCCCAAGGGGGCGACGGCGATCGCGATGGACCCCCGCGACTCGCGGCTGCTGGCGGTCGCCAACTGGCCGCCGCTCGACCCCGCCGACCTCGAAGCCGCGAGCCCGGAAGACCTGACGAACCGGGCGACCGGCTTCAACTACGAGCCCGGCTCGACCTTCAAGGCGTTCACGGTCTCGGCGGCGCTCGAGGAAGGCCTGGTCACGCCGACCAGCGGCTTCACGATCCCGCCTTCGCTCCAGGTCGCCGACCGCACCATCGAAGACGCCGAGGAACACGGCACCGAGAACCTCAGCGTCGCCGAAATCCTCGCCAAGTCGTCGAACATCGGCGCGGTCGAGATCGGGCTGGAGCTGGGCGCCACCCGCTTCAGCAGCTGGATCGACCGCTTCGGCTTCGGCCGCCCGACCGGCATCCAGTTCCCCGGCGAGGAAGAGGGGATCGTGCCGAAGCTCGACGAATACTCGGGCTCGACGATGGGCAACCTGCCGATGGGCCAGGGCCTCTCGGTGACGCCGATGCAGATGGTCGCCGGCTACGCGGCGATCTGCGACGGCGGAGTGCTGCGGCAGCCGCAGCTGATCGCGAAGGTCGGCGAAGAAGCCGTGCGCGAGCCGCGCGGGCGCCGGGTGATCTCACCGGCGGTCGCCGAAGAGGTGCGGACGATGCTCGAGGGCGTGCTGGAAGCGGGCGGCACGGCCTCCTCGGTCAGCGTCCCCGGCTACACCTTGGCGGGCAAGACCGGCACCGCACAGGTCGCCGAAAACGGCGCTTACTCGGAAACCAAGTTCGTCGCCTCGTTCATCGGCTTCGCCCCGGCGCAGGACCCGCGGCTGCTGGTCGCGGTGATCGTCGATCAGCCGCAGGGGGAAATCTACGGTGGGTCGGTCGCTGCGCCGGCGTTCGGAAAGATCGCGGCGTTCGCGCTTCCTTATCTCGGGGTGCCGAAGGAATAGGGACGGATGGTTGGTGGTGGGGCGGGGGAGGGGGTGTCCCTCCCGCTTGCTGGGTTTTTCGCCGGGAGACTTTGCGGCCGTCCGAGATCGTGGTTGGGGCGAAAAACGGACGCCGCTGCGCCGGAGGGACACCCCCTCCCCCGCTCTTGTAGCGCCTGCGATGCCCGATCTCAGACCTACAATCCGGCGCGTGAGATTGGAAGAGCTTGGGGACGCGTTGGCTGGTGGTGCCCGGGTTGTCGGCGACGGCTCCGTTGGGGTGCGGGAGCTGGCTTATGACAGTCGTTGGGTAGAGGATGGGACGCTGTTCTTTTGCGTGCCCGGGGAGAAGGTCGACGGGCATGAGTTCGGGCCCGCCGCCGTTGATGCGGGGGCCGTCGCGTTGGTGGTGGAGCGGGAGCTTCCGGTGGATGTGGCGCAGGTCGTGGTTCCGGATGCGCGGGCCGCCATGGCGCCGATGGCGGCGCGGTTCTTTGGGGAACCCACGGAGGAGCTGAAGGTCGCCGGGATCACGGGGACGAATGGGAAGACGACCACGGCGTTCCTGCTGCGGGAGGTGCTCGAGGCGGCGGGGGTGCGGTGCGGGCTGCTGGGGACGGTCAAGCAGGTCGTGGGCGGGGTCGAGGAGCCGGTCGAGCGGACCACGCCCGAGGCGATCGACCTGCAGCGGGCGTTCCGGCGGATGCTCGACGGGGGGGACGCGGCCTGCGTCACGGAGGTCTCCTCGCACGCGCTGGCGCTGCACCGATGCGACGCGATCCATTTCGACGTCGCCCTGTTCACGAACCTCACCCAGGACCACCTCGACTTCCACGCCGGCATGGAGGGCTACTTCCGCGCGAAGCGGCTGCTGTTCGAGACAGGGCCGGGGGTGGCGATCGTCAACGTCGACGACCCCTATGGGCGGCGGCTGGCGGAGGAATTCGAGTGCGTGACCTTCTCGGCCGAGGGCGCTGAGGCGGACCTGATGGCAGGCGACGTCGGCATCGGCGCCCTCGGCTCGGAGTTCACCGTCGGTGGCGCTCGGGTGCGGGCCCGCCTTCCCGGCCGCTTCAACGTCTCGAATGCGCTGGCCGCCTTCGGCGCCGCTGTCGAGATGGGCGTTGAGCCGGAGGTCGCCGCCGCCGGTCTGGCCGAGGCCGCGCCGCCCCCCGGCCGCTTCGAGCCGGTCGACGAGGGGCAGCCGTTCTCGGTCCTGGTCGACTACGCGCACACTCCCGACTCGCTGGAGAACGTGCTGCGGGCCGCGCGCGAGACGACCGACGGCCGGGTGATCTCAGTCTTCGGCGCCGGTGGCGATCGCGACCGCGGCAAGCGGCCGCTGATGGGCCGTGCCGGGGCGGCGCTGTCCGACCTGGCCGTGATCACCTCCGACAATCCGCGCTCCGAGCATCCGGACGCGATCGTCGCCGAAGTGGCGGCGGGGGCGAAAGAGGGCGGCGAAGTCAAGCTCGAGGTCGATCGGCGCGAGGCGATCGCCCTCGCCCTCGCCGAAGCCCGGCCCGGCGACGTCGTCGTGATCGCCGGCAAGGGGCACGAGCAGGGGCAGGAGCTCGAGGACGGCCGCAAGGTCCCCTTCGACGATCGCCAGGTGGCGCGCGAGGAGCTGCGTCGCCTGCTTGACGCGGGCAAGCCGCCGGTCGCCGAGTCGCGATGAACCTCACGGCGGAGCAGATCGCCGACGCGATCGGGGCGGAGATCCTTGCCCGGGGCGCTCCAGGCTCACCGCGGTGCGGCGTCATCGACTCCGGCGCGGCCGGCGAGGGCGACCTCTTCTTCGGCCTGCGCGGCGAGCACGTCGACGGCGCCGAGTTCGCCCCCGCGGCGCTCGCCGCCGGCGCCTGGGGCGCCGTCGTCGGAACAACCGCCGCGCGTTCGCTGTTTGTCGAGCCTGGGGCGACAAAAGGCGAACGCGCGGTGGGGGAGGGGGCTTCGTCGGCCGCATCGGGCTGGGTCTTCGCGGTCGACGACCCGCTCGCCGCGCTTCAGGGCCTGGCGCGGGCCTGGCGGCGGGCGCTCGGCGCTCCCGTCGTCGGCATCACCGGCTCGGTCGGCAAGACCTCGGTCAAGGACATCGCCCGGGCGCTGCTGCCCGGCCGCGTGCACGCCAACCGCCAGAACCTCAACACCGAGATCGGCCTGCCGCTGACCGTGCTCGAAGCGCCGGAGGACACCGAGCTGCTTGTGCTGGAGATGGCGATGCGGGGGGCCGGCCAGATCGCCGAGCTGGCGGCGATCGCCGAGCCGCGCGTCGCCGTCATCACCAACGTCGGCCCCGTCCACGTCGAGCTGCTCGGCTCGGTCGAGGCGATCGCCGCGGCCAAGGCTGAGATCCTCCCCGCGCTGCCCGCCGACGGCGTCGCCGTCGTCCCGGTCGAGGCCGGCGAGCTCGAGCCCCACCTGGGCGCCGCGCCGCGGCTGCTCCGCTTCGGCCCCGGCGGCGACGTCGACGCGGCCGAGATCCGCGTCGAGGACGGCGTCACCGAGGCGACGATCGACACTCCCGCCGGACGGGCGCGCTTCCACTTCCCCTTCGCCGAGCGCCACAACCTGGTCAACGCGCTCGCCGCGATCGGCGCCGGCGTCGCGCTCGGCGCGCCGCTCGAGGAGATGGCCGACCGCGCTGCGAGCATAGGATTCTCCCGCTTCCGGGGCGAGCGCCTCGAGCTTGGCGAAGGGATCGTCCTGGTCAACGACTGCTACAACGCGAACCCGGTCTCGATGCGCGCGGCGCTCGACCACCTGGCCTCGATCGGGGAGGCGCGGCGGGTCGCCGTGCTCGGCGAGATGGCCGAGCTCGGCCCCGGCGCGCCGGCCTTCCACCGCGAGGTCGGCGAGAACGCCCGCGCCGCCGGCGTCGACTTGCTGATCGGCGTCGGCGAGCCGGCGCGCGAGTACGGCCCCGACGAGCTGGTCGCCGACCCGGCCGAGGCGGCCGAGCTGCTCGCCGCCCGGCTCGAGCCCGGCGACGCCGTCCTCGTCAAGGGCTCCCGCTCGGCCGGCCTGGAGGCAGTCGCCGAAACCCTGGCGGAGCTGATCTGATGGGCGAGGTCCTCATCGCCGGGATGGCGGCGATGCTGATCTGCATCTTCCTCGGCCCCAAGTTCATCGAGTACCTGCGGGTGAAGGAGTTCGGCCAGCACATCCGCGAGGACGGCCCGCAGGAGCACCACGCCAAGGCCGGCACGCCGACGATGGGCGGCCTGATCGTCTTCGCGGCGATCTGCGTCCCCTATCTGGTGCTCTCCAACCGCGACCCGCAGAGCCTCGCCGTCTTCGGCATCGCGCTCGGCTGCGCGGCGCTCGGCTTCGCCGACGACTACACAAAGATCGTCAAGCGCCGCTCGCTCGGCCTGGCGGGCCGCTGGAAGCTGATCGCCCAGCTGCTGATGGCGCTCGTCCTCTGGTGGGTGGCGCGGCACGAGGTCGGCCTCGAGCCGACGCTCTACTTCCGCATCGGCGACGCCAGCCTCGACCTCGGCCCGGTGCTCTACTTCGTGCTCGTCTTCCTCGTCATCGCCGGCACCTCCAACGGGGTCAACCTGACCGACGGCCTCGACGGCCTCGCCGCCGGCTCCTGCGCGATCGTCCTGCTCGCCTACACGGCGATCGCCTTCGTCTCCAACCAGCAGCAGGACCTGGCGCTGCTCTCCGCCTGCCTGGTCGGCGCCTGCGTCGGCTTCCTCTGGTTCAACGCCTTCCCGGCCTCGATCTTCATGGGCGACACCGGCTCGCTCGGGCTCGGCGGCGCGATCGGCGCGCTCGCGGTGATGACCCAGACCGAGGTGCTGCTGATCATCATCGGCGGCATCTTCGTGATCGAGGCGCTCTCGGTCGCGATCCAGGTCTTCTCCTTCAAGACCTTCCGCCGCCGCGTCCTGCTGATGGCGCCGCTGCACCACCACTTCGAGATGATGGCCTGGTCGGAGACGAAGATCATGCTGCGCTTCTGGATCATCGCCGCCGTCTGCTCGGGCATCGGCTTCACGCTGTACCAGCAGAGCATCGGCCGCTGAAGTCCCGGCGTGAGGGGAACATCTGTTCGTCTGGGTAGACTCGGCTGACAGTGGCTGCCTCCGAGCGGATCGTCATCTCCGGTGCGCGTGAGCACAACCTGAAGGACGTCGACGTCGAGCTGCCGCGCGACGCGCTGATCGTGATCACCGGGCTCTCGGGCTCGGGCAAGTCGAGCCTTGCCTTCGACACGATCTACGCCGAGGGCCAGCGCCGCTACGTCGAGTCGCTCTCCGCCTACGCGCGCCAGTTCCTCGGTCTGATGGAGAAGCCCGACGTCGACTCGATCGAGGGGCTCTCGCCGGCGATCTCGATCGACCAGAAGACGACCTCGCGCAACCCGCGCTCGACCGTCGGCACGGTGACCGAGATCTACGACTACCTGCGCCTGCTCTGGGCGCGGATCGGCGTGCCGCACTGCCCCACCTGCGGCGAGCGGATCACCGGCCAGACCCAGGAGCAGATCGTCGACCGGCTGATGACGCTGGAGGACGGGACCAAATTCATGGTGATGGCGCCGGTCGTGCGCGGGCGCAAAGGCGAGTACGGGAAATTGCTCGAGCAGATGCGGCTCGAGGGCTACTCCCGGGTCAAGGTGGCCGGCGAGCTGCGCCGGCTCGACGAGGAGATCGTCCTCGACAAGAAGTACAAACACGACGTGTCGGTCGTCGTCGACCGGCTGGCGATGAAGCCCGACCTGCGCCGCCGCCTCTCCGAGTCGGTCGAGGCCGCCGCCGGCCTCGCGGCAGGCCTGGTCGAAGTCGAGGTGATCGACGGCGACACGATGCTCTTCTCCGAGCAATTTGCTTGTTTGAACTGCGGCACCTCCATACCCGAGCTGGAGCCGCGGATCTTCTCCTTCAACTCGCCGCACGGCGCCTGCGAGCGCTGCCACGGGCTCGGCTTCCAGAAAGTGATCGACCCCGAGCTGGTCGTCCCCGACCCGACCCTCTCGCTGGCCGAGGGCGCGCTGCAGCCGTGGAACCGCGGCGTCACCGCCTACTGGCGGCGGCTGATCGCCGCGGTCGCCGACGAGCGCGGCATCGACGCCGAGAAGCCCTGGGCGAAGCTGAAGAAGTCCGAGAAAGAGGTCTTCCTCAACGGCACCGGCGGCGAGCGCCACCAGGTCACCTACACCAATCGCTTCGGCCGGCGGCGCTCCTACAAGGTGCGCTTCGAGGGGATCCTCAACCAGCTCCAGCGGCGCTACGAGGAGACCGACTCGGAGTCCAACCGCGAGCGGATCGAGGGCTACATGGCCGAGCAGCCCTGTCCCGACTGCGAGGGCGCGCGGCTGCGGCCGGAGAGCCTCGCGGTGACCGTCGGCGGGCTCAGCATCGCTGCGTACACCGAGCTCTCGGCGCGGGCGGCGAGCGAGTGGATCGGGGAGCTCGAGCTGACCGAGACCGAGCGGGCGATCGCCCGCCTGATCGTGCGCGAGATCTCCGAACGGCTCGCCTTCCTCGAGAACGTCGGCATCGGCTATCTCTCGCTGTCCCGCTCGGCGCGCTCGCTATCCGGCGGCGAGGCGCAGCGGATCCGCCTCGCGACCCAGATCGGCTCCAGCCTGGTCGGCGTGATGTACGTGCTCGACGAGCCCTCGATCGGCCTGCACCAGCGCGACAACGAGAAGCTGATCGCGACGCTCGACCGCCTGCGCGACCTCGGCAACACGGTGATCGTGGTCGAGCACGACGAGGGCACGATGCGCGCCGCCGACCACCTCGTCGACCTCGGTCCCGGCGCCGGCGAGCACGGCGGCCACGTGATCGCCGCCGGCACGCCGGACGCGGTGGCGAAGGACCCGGCCTCGCTGACCGGCCAGTACCTCTCGGGCAAGCGCGAGATCGCCGTCCCGGCCGAGCGCCGCGAGCCGCGCGGCGCGCTGGTCGTCCGCGGCGCCCGCGAGCACAACCTCAAGCGGATCGACGTGGCGATCCCGCTCGGCGTCTTCTGCTGCGTCACCGGCGTCTCCGGCTCGGGCAAGTCGACCCTGGTCAACGAGACGCTGCACCACGCGGTCGCCAACCGCCTGCACCAGGCGAAGCTGCGCCCCGGCGCCCACGACGGGGTCGACGGGCTCAGCCAGATCGACAAGATCATCGCCATCGACCAGTCGCCGATCGGGCGCACGCCGCGCTCCAACCCGGCCACCTACAGCGGCGTCTTCGACCACATCCGCCAGCTCTTCGCCCAGACCCAGGAGGCGCGGGCGCGCGGCTACAAGCCGGGGCGCTTCAGCTTCAACGTCAAGGGCGGGCGCTGCGAGGTCTGCCGCGGCGACGGCCAGATCAAGATCGAGATGCACTTCCTGCCCGACGTCTACGTCCCCTGCGAGCAGTGCCACGGCACACCGCTACAACCGCGAGACGCTCGAGGTGCGCTTTAAGGGCAAGAGCATCGCCGACGTGCTCGAGATGTCGGTCGAGGAGGCGGTCGGCTTCTTCGAGAACGTGCCGAAGATCGCCCGCCGGCTGCGCACCCTGCACGACGTCGGCCTCGACTACGTGCGCCTCGGCCAGCCGGCGACGACGCTCTCGGGCGGCGAGGCGCAGCGGGTGAAGCTGGCGACCGAGCTCTCCAAGGTCGCCACCGGCGACACCCTCTACATCCTCGACGAGCCGACCACCGGCCTGCACTTCGCCGACGTGCAGCGCCTGCTCGACGTGCTCGGCCGGCTCGTCGACGCCGGCAACACGCGTGGTCGTGATCGAGCACAACCTCGACGTGATCAAGACCGCCGACCGCCTGATCGACCTCGGCCCCGAAGGCGGCGAGGAGGGGGGAGAGGTGGTCGCCACGGGCACCCCCGAGGAGGTCGCCGCGGCCGCTGGGTCGCACACCGGCCGCTTCCTCGCCGAGCTGCTCGAGCCGGCGAAGCCGAAGCGCTCGCGGAGGCGCCGCGCGAAGATTGCGGCTTAACCACATATGGACAGGCCCTCGCTCCCGCGTCCGGGGGCGGCTAGGGCGTCACTAGAAGGCTGGCGCCGATCGCGCCGCCGAGGTCGCCCAACTCGGCGACCTGCATCGCCGGCGGGTTGTCGTCGACGAAGAGGTGCTTGCGCATCTCCTTGCGAAGGTCGTCCATGAAGTGATCGCCGAAGCGCTGGCCGAGGCCGCCGCCGAGCACGACCGCTTCGACGTCGAGCAGGTTGACCGCCGAGGCGATGCCGGTGCCGAGGTAGCGGACCGCGCGCCGCAGCAGGCTCTCGGTCAGCGCGTCGCCCTCGCGCAGCGCGTGCTCCCAGACAGAGCTGGTGAGGCGGTCTTTGCCGCGCTTCTCCATGATCTCGAAGATCTCGGTGTCGACGCCTTCCTGCTGCTCGCGGCGCGCCCGCGCTTCCATCGCCGCGCGGCCCGCGTAGGCCTCGAGGCAGCCGCGCCGGCCGCAGGGGCAGCGGGCGCCGTTGCGCTTGACCACCGTGTGGCCGATCTCGCCGGCGGCGCCGCGGCCGAGCCAGGGCCTGCCGTCGAGGACGATGCCGCCGCCGACGCCGGTGCCCCACCAGACGCCGAGGATCGAGCGGAACTGCCGGCCGGCGCCGTGCTCGAACTCGCCTTCGACCGCGACCTGGACGTCGTTGCCGATCGCGACCCGCGTCCCGAGCGCCTCCGACAGCGTCTGTCCGAGCGGGAAGCCGCCTTCCCAGCCGGGCAGGTTGCGGGCCTCCGAGACGACGCCGCTGGCCCCGTCGGCGTCGCCGGGCGAGCCGACGCCGACCCCGGCGAGCTCCTCGGGCTTGACCCCCGCCGCCGCGGTGGCTTCACGCAGCGCCTCCTCCATCGCCCGCGCGACGTCCGCCGGGCCGCCCGAGGTGGGGGTCGGCTGGCGCGCTTCGCCGTGCAGGGTGCCGTCGGCCTCGACGACGACGGTCTGGATCTTGGTCCCGCCGAGATCGATGCCGCCGCGAAGATCTCCCATGCACGTCAGTCTATGCGTCCGATGCAACGCGGATGGCGACTCTGGTGGAGCAAGCGGCGCTGGTACGAGCGCAACCGGCGGCCGCTGCGCCGCCTGCGGCTCGCCCGCCACGCGGCGCGCGGCGGCTTCTTCCTCCGCCGGCCGGTCGAGGGCGAGCTGCTCGAGGCGCTCGACGAGGGGCGCCTGCGGATCGGCGAGGGGACGCTGCTCGAGCCGGGCTGCTGGCTGACGCTCGCCCCCGAGGCGCGGATCTCGATCGGCGCCGGCTGCTTCCTCAACCGCAACACGATGCTGGCGGCGCTGGAGTCGATCGAGATCGGCGACCACACGATGCTCGCCAACGGCTGCTTCGTCGGCGACGCCGAGCACCGCTTCGACGACCCCGCCACGCCGGTCACCTGGCAGGGCTTCACCAGCAGGGGCCCGGTGCGGATCGGCGCCAACTGCTGGCTCGGCGTCAACGTCGCCGTGACCAGCGGCGTGACGATCGGCGAGCGCTGCGTGATCGGCGCCAACTCCGTCGTCACCCGCGACATCCCCGCCGGCTCGGTCGCGGCGGGGGCCCCGGCGCGTGTGATCAAGTCCATACAGTTCCGCGAGCCTTAGCTCCTATACTTCTGGGACCGGCCGTGACCCCGACAGGGCATGGACCCAATGAGCCTCCTACTGACCGATCGACCGCATGCACAAGCAGGCGTGAAGCTCGTCCGCGCCAGGGACGAGCTGCGAGCGACCCTCGCCGCGGAGCGGGCGCGCGGGCGCTCGGTCGGCCTGGTGCCGACGATGGGCTGCCTGCACGAGGGACACCTCTCGCTGCTGCGCGCGGCGCGCGCCGAGTGCGACGTGGTCGTCATGAGCCTGTTCGTCAACCCGACCCAGTTCGGCCCCGGCGAGGACCTCGACCGCTACCCGCGCGACGAGCGCCGCGACGCCGAGCTCGCCGAGGCGGCCGGCGCCGACCTGATCTACGCGCCGCCGGTCGAGGAGGTCTACCCGGAGGGCTTCGCGACGACGGTCGAGGTCGGCGGTCTGACCGAGGTGCTCTGCGGCGACCCGTCCCGGCGCGGCCCAGGGCACTTCCGCGGCGTCACCACGGTCGTCGCCAAGCTCTTCAACTCGGTCCAGCCCGACGTCGCCTACTTCGGCCGCAAGGACGCCCAGCAGGTCGCCGTGATCCGCCGCATGGTCCGCGACCTCGACATCCCGGTGCGGATCGAGGCGCTGCCGATCGTGCGCGAGGCCGACGGCCTGGCGATGAGCTCGCGCAACGCCTACCTGAGCGTCGAGGAGCGCGAGCGGGCGACGGCGCTCTCGCGGACGCTGCGCGAGGTCGAGCTCGCCGCCCGCGCGGGCTCGCTGGCCGCCGGCCTGGAGGCGGGGCGCCGCGTCCTCGCCGAAGCCGGGGTCGAGCTCGAGTACCTCGAGGCGCGCGATCCGGAGAGCCTCGAGCCGGCGACGAAGCTGGACGGCCGTCCGGTCCTCGTCGCCCTCGCCGCGCGGGTTGGCGAGACGCGGCTCATAGACAACTTGGAAATCGCCTAGACGGCGGGAGGGAGAGGAAGAACCCGATGCAGAGGCAGATGCTGAAGTCGAAGATCCACCGGGCGACGGTGACCGATTGCGACGTCGACTACGTCGGCAGCATCACGGTCGACACCGAGCTGATGGCGCAGGCGGACATGATCGCCAACGAGCAGGTCCACGTCTGGGACATCGACAACGGCGCCCGCTTCGTCACCTACGTGATCGACGGCGAGCCCGGCTCGGGCACGATCCAGGTCAACGGCGCCGCCGCCCATCTGACCCGGCCCGGCCACAAGGTCATCGTCGCCTCCTTCGCCGCCTACGACGAGCGCGACCTGGAGAGCTACGCGCCGGTCGTCGTCCACGTCGACGACGACAACGCGACGGTCGCCGTCGACAGCCACCCGGAGGTGCTGCTCTCCTCGCCGGTCGAGGTGGCGTGATGAGCGCGCCCGAGCGACAGCCGGTCACCCTGCCGCGCCTGGCCGCGATGAAGGCGGCGGGGGAGCCGATCGTGATGGTCACCGCCTACGACTACCCGTCGGCGCGGGTCGCCGAGGAGGCGGGGGTCGACCTGGTCCTGGTCGGCGACACGGCGGCGATGGTCGTGCTCGGCTACTCCGGCACCGAGCCGGTCTCGATCGAGGAGATGATCGTGCTCGGCAAGGCCGTGCGCCGGGGCACGGAGACGGCGCTGATGGTCGGCGACATGCCGATGGGCAGCTACGAGGCGAGCAACGAGCTGGCGGTGCGCAGCGCCCAGCGGCTGGTCAAGGAGACCGGCTGCCAGGTGGTCAAGCTGGAGGCGGGGGGGACCTCGGTCGAGCGCGCGCGGGCGATCGTGCGGGCGGGGATCCCGGTGATGGGCCACGTCGGCCTGACGCCGCAGACGGCGACCGCGCTGGGCGGCTACAAGACCCAGGGCAGAACCGCGCAGGGGGCGATCCAGCTGCTCGAGGACGCGCTGGCGCTGCAGTCGGTCGGCTGCTTCGCGGTCGTCTTCGAGGCGGTGCCGGCGGCGATCGCCGAGACGATCGCGGCGCGGCTGGAGATCCCGGCGATCGGGATCGGCGCCGGCCCGGCGACCGCCGGCCAGGTGCTCGTCTACCACGACCTGCTCGGGATCACCACCGGCCGCGCGCCCAGATTCGTCAAGCGCTACGCCGAGATCCACGCGGCGATGGTCGAGGGCGTCCGCGCCTACGCCGAGGAGGTGCGCTCGCAGCGCTTTCCCGCGGCCGAGCACGTCTACTCGATCGAGCCGGCGGAGCTGGCCGAGTTCAACCACTACCTCGAGCAGAAGGACGGCATCGGCTCGAAGCAGAGCTGGGACTGGGAGCCGCTGCCCTAACGCGTAGCATCGCGCCGGTGAGCCTCACCGCGGAGGAACGGCGCGAGAAGCTGGTCGAGCTGTACGAGGAGGTGCAGGCGTGCACGAAGTGCCCCCTGCACGAGACGCGGACCAAAGCGGTGTTCGGGGCCGGAGACGCCAACGCCGAGGTGATGTTCGTCGGCGAGGCGCCCGGGGCGGAAGAGGACCGCCAGGGGCTTCCCTTCGTCGGCCGCGCCGGGCAGCTGCTGAACGAGCTGCTCGCCGGCGTCGGGATGGCGCGGGAGGACGTCTTCATCGCCAACGTGCTGAAGAGCCGCCCGCCGGGCAACCGCGACCCCCAGCCGGCCGAGATCGAGGCCTGCAAGCCCTACCTGTTCCAGCAGGTGCGGCTGATCGAGCCGCGCGTCGTCTGCACGCTCGGCAACTTCGCGACCAAGCTGCTGAGCGGCAACCCTGCCGGGATCACGCGGGTGCGGGGAACCCCGCAGGTGCACGAGCTGGGCGGCCGCGCCGTCTTCCTGCTGCCGCTCTTCCACCCCGCGGCGGGGCTGCGCACGCCGGCGGTGAAGGAGCAGCTGCGCGCCGACTTCGAGCTGTTGCCGCGGTTGCTCGCCGGGCCGCCGCCGGCGATCGAGGAGCCGGCGGAGGAAGAGATCGCCGAAGCGCCCGCCGCCGGGACCCCGCCGCCCGCCGCCGACCAGCTCGACTTCTTCGGTTGAGCGGCGCGGCGGAGGCGAGGAGACCGGTTCCGCGGCCGAGACCGAAGCGGTCGGGGCGCGGATCGCCGCCGGCCTCGGCCCCGGTGACGTGGTCGTCGTCAGCGGCGAGCTCGGCGCCGGCAAGACGACGCTGATCCGCGGCGCCTGCCGGGCGCTCGGGGTCGAGGGCCCGGTCACCTCGCCGACCTTCACGATCGGCCAGCGCTACGGCGGCCGCGTCCCCGTCTCCCACCTCGACCTCTACCGGCTCGGCGATCTCGAGGGCGAGGACCCGGCGCTGCTCGACGACTACCTCGACCCGGCCTCGGTCGGCTTCGTCGAGTGGCCGGCGCTCGCCGCGCCGCGGTTGGCGGGCCGCCGCGTCGCCGCGGTCGGCATCGAGCACCTGGACGCGGATCGGCGGCGAATTCGCTGGAAGCCCGCATCGGCCTCCCGGTAGGTGTGTTCCGGAGGGGGAAGGCCGCTCTGTAGCATCGCCCGCGCAACGCAAACCGAAGGAGGAGCTCGCCAGATGAAGGGACTGAAGACGACGCTGATCGCGATCGGGCTGGGAATCGCGCTGCTGGTCGGCGCCGCGCCCGCTTCGGCGAAGGGCGCCGCCGCGTTCAAGCACTACGTCGCCTGCGGCCTCTCCCAGAAGGCGAAGCCGGCGCACGTCTGCCAGAAGCGGCGCAAGAAGGGCGCTTTCTTCCGCAGCAACCGCGCCGACGTCTTCTACACGGTCTGCGTCAAGTTCCCGACCAAGAAAAACCTCTGCGCGCCCAAGCAGGAAGCGAAGAAGGGCACGCTCTACGTCAACAAGGTCACCACCAACATCCCCGGCAGGCACAAGGTGACCTGGTTCGTGGCGGGCAAGCGGGTCGGCGTCTTCTACTTCACCGTCCCCAAGCGCTGACCGTCGTCGGCTTCGACACCGCCACCGGCGACACCGCGGTCGCGGCCCTGCGCGGCGGCGAGGTGCTGCACGAGGCGCTGCTGGGGCTCTTCGAGAAGGGCGGCCCGCGGCACACGACCGCGCTGCTGGCCGAGGTCGAGCGGGCCGCCGCGGCGGCGGGCGGCTGGGACGCCGTCGAGCGGATCGCGGTCGGCGTCGGGCCGGGCTCGTTCACCGGCCTGCGCGTCGGCATCGCCACGGCGAAGGCGCTGGGGCTGAGCCGCGGCCTGCCGCTGAGCGGGGTCGGCACGCTCGACGCGCTGGCGCGCGGGCTGGGTGAGGCGGCCGGCGGACGAGCGCGGGTCGCGGTGCTCGACGCGCGCCGCGGCGAGGTCGCGGCGGCGCTCTACGGAGCGGATGGGGCGCTCGCCTGGGGGCCGGAGCTGAACTCTCCCGAGGGGTTGGGCGAGCGGCTCGCCGGGTTAGACGAGGCCGCTCTGTGCGGCGGATCGGGCGCGGTACGATTTCGGCGGCAGTTGACAAGCCCGGCGGTCGAGATTCCGGACGACGCCGACCCCGTCCACCGCGTCGCCGCGCGGCACGTCTGCGCCCTGGCGGCGGGCGGGACGGGCGAGGACGAATCCGGCTCGCTCGCCCCGATCTACCTGAGGCCCCCCGATGCGGAACGGTGGCGTGAGCGAGACCCTCTCCAGGCAGCCGAGTGAGCTGAGCGGCGATCCGCCGGTGCGGCGGCTCGCCTACAGCGACCTGCCGGCGGTGATCTCGATCGAGCGCCGCTCCTTCCCGGCGCCTTGGTCGCTGGCGATGTTCGTGCTCGAGCTCTCCAAGCCCTCGGGCATCTGCCTCGCCGCGGCCCGGGGCGAGGAGCTGCTCGGCTACCTGGTCTGCTCGCGCTACGACCGCGTCTGGCACGTGATGAACGTCGCCGTCGCGCCGCAGAGCCGCCGCCGCGGCGTCGCCAGCGGCCTGATCTCGCGGCTCCTCGCGGAGGCCGGGCGGGAGCTGCCGTTCACGCTCGAGGTGCGCGTCTCCAACCGCGACGCGATCGCGATGTACGAGAAGCTCGGCTTCCACTCGGCCGGGGTGCGTCCGCGCTACTACCGGGACAATGGTGAGGACGCACTCATCATGTGGCTGGATTGAGCGGGGCTGAGGTGAAAATTCTTGCTATCGAGACCTCCTGCGACGACACCTGCGCCGCGGTGGTCGACGGCGCCGAGATCCTCTCCAACGTGATCTCCTCGCAGGACGAGGCGCACGCGAAGTTCGGCGGGATCGTCCCCGAGGTGGCGTCGCGCCACCATCTCGAGCTGGCGGTTCCGGTGGTGGAATCCGCGTTGGAGGAGGCGGGGGCCTCTCTTGGCGAGGTGGATGCCGTGGCGGTGACGGCGGGGCCGGGCCTGATCGGCGCTCTGCTGGTCGGATTGAGCACGGCGAAGGCGATCGCGGCGCCGCGGCGGCTGCCGCTGATCCCGGTCGACCACCTGCAGGGCCACGTCGCCGCCAACTTCCTCGCGCCGGAGCCGCTCGAGCCGCCCTTCCTCTGCCTCGTCGCGAGCGGCGGCCACACGCTGCTCGCCGGCGTGCGCGACCACGCCTCCTACGAGCTGCTCGGCCAGACGCTCGACGACGCCGCCGGCGAGGCTTTCGACAAGGTCGCCCGCCTGCTCGGCCTCGGCTTCCCGGGCGGCCCGGCGCTGCAGCGGCTGGCCGAGGACGGCGATCCCGAGGCCTTCGACCTGCCGGTGGCGATGGCGCGCGACCCCGGCCTCGACTTCAGCTTCAGCGGCCTGAAGACGGCGCTGGTCTACCTCTGCCGCGACCTCGGCCCCGAGGGCGTCGCCGAGCGCCGCGCCGACCTCGCGGCGAGCTTCCAGGCGGCGGCGGTCGGCCAGCTGACCGCGAAGCTGCGGCGGGCGCTGGCGGGCGGCGAGTGGGGGGCGGTCGCGCTCGGCGGCGGCGTCGCCGCCAACGGCCCCCTGCGCGAGGCGGTCGCCGTCCTCTGCGAGGAGCGCGGCCTGCGGCTGAAGCTGGTGCCGCTGCGCCTCTGCACCGACAACGCGGCGATGATCGCCTCCGCCGCCCGCTTCGCCCCGGCGCTGCCCTACCCCGACTATCTCGCCTACGACGCCTTCGCCAGCTCGCCGCCGGTGCCCGCGTGAGCGCGCAGCTCGTCCTTTACTCGAGACCCGGCTGCCATCTCTGCGAGCAGGCGCTGGAGGAGCTGGTCGCCCTGCACGAGGAGGGCTACCGCTTCGAGCTGCACGAGGTCGACATCGAGAGCGACGAGGGCCTGCTGCGGCGGATGCTCGAGCGCATCCCGGTGCTCGAGTGCAACGGCGAGGTCGTCTCCGAGCTGATCCTCGACCAAACCTCCGTTCGGGCTTTGCTCGATACTGTGGGATCCCGATGATCGACCCGGCGGTGGAGGATCTCGACGTGGCAGGCGGCCAGCTCGGCGACGGCGAGCGCCTCTCGCTCGGCGTCGCGGCGCGCCTCTCCCGCTACCTGCAGGTCCTGACCCAGGCCCGCAAGATGGGCCGCGAGACGATCTCCTCGCAGGAACTCTCCGAATACACGCACATCAACCCGACGCAGATCCGCCGCGACCTCTCCGGCTTCGGCAAGTTCGGCAAGCGCGGCGTCGGCTACAACGTCGAGTCGCTGGTCGGGGAGATCCGCAAGATCCTGCGCACCTCTGGCCAGCACAACATCGCCCTGTTCGGCGCCGGCAACCTGGGCCAGGCGATCGCCAGCTCCGACATCTTCGCCGACCACGGCTTCGAGGTCGTCGCGATGTTCGACATCGACCCGGGCGTCGTCGGCAGGCAGGTCGGCAAGCTCGAGGTGCTCGACTTCGCCCAGCTCGAGAGCGTCGTCGCCGAGCAGGAGATCGTCGTCGGCGTGCTCGCCGTGCCCGCCGCCGCCGCCCAGGCCGTCGCCGACCGCCTGGTCGAGGCCGGGGTGAGGATCATCTTCAACTACTCCGAGCAGCTGCTCCAGGTGCCGCCGGAAGTGACGGTGCACACCTCCAGCCCCGCCGTCGACCTGCTCTACGCGCTGTACTTCTACTTGACCTGAGGACCATGCCCCTGGACCTCGACCTGGCTCGGGAGCGGTTCGAGTCCTCGACCGACTTCACGATCGGACTGGAGGAGGAGTTCGCGATCCTCGACCCGGCGACGCTGGAGCTCGAGCACCGCTTCGAGGACGTCTACGCCGCCTGCCAGCGCGACGAGCTGCTGGCCGGCTCGGCCGCGGGCGAGCTGATCGCCTCGGAGATCGAGATCCGCTCCGGCCGCGCCACCGACTTCGCAGCGGCGATGGAGGCGCAGCGCGAGCGGCGCCGGCGGCTGTTCGAGCTGGTCGAAGGCATGGGCCTGGGCCTGGCGGCGATGGGCACCCATCCCTGGGCCGGCTACCTCGACCAGCGGATCATCGACACCCCCCACTACAAGCAATACGTAACTGAAACGTCGAAGAAGGAGACGTACACAACATG
>CAWDUO010000003.1:0-45003 GCA_963805475.1 uncultured Solirubrobacterales bacterium
GTTGGACGTCGGGTGGGGCTACAGGGCCAGGGCCAGCGGCTCTTCGAGCAGGGAGCGGATGCGGGCGAGGAACTCGGCGGCGGGGGCGCCGTAGAGGATGCGGTGGTCGCAGGCGAGGTCGACCTGCATCAGGTGCGCCGCCGCCAGCTCGCCGTCGCGGACGACCGGGCGCTCGGCGATCGCGCCGACCGCGAGGATCGCCGCCTGCGGCGGGTTGATCACGGCGGAGAAGCCGTCGATCCCGTACATCCCCAGGTTGGAGACGGTGAAGGTCGCGCCGGAGAGCTCGGGCGGGGTGATCGACCCGTCGCGCACCTTCGCCGCCAGCGCCCGCGACTCGACGGCGATCTGGCGCAGGCCCTTGCGGTCGGCGTCGAAGACGGTGGGGACGACGAGCGCGTCCTCGGCCGCCACGGCGACGCCGACGTTGACCCGCGAGTAGAGCTCGAAGCGGCCGTCGCGGTAGGCGCCGTTGGCGCGCGGGTGCTCGCGCAGCGCCAGCGCGCAGGCCTTGACGACCATGTCGTTGAACGAGGGGACGACCGAGCCCTCGCCCGCCAGCTGCTTCAGCTTCGCCCGCCCGGCGACCGCCTCGCTCATGTCGACCGAGGCCCGCAGGTAGAAGTGCGGCGCCGTCGCCTTCGACTCCGCCATCCGCCGCGCGATCACCTGCTGAGTCTTGGAGGGCTCCTCGTAGGAGACCTGCCCCTTGGCGGTTTCGGGAGTCCCGGCCGGGGGTGCCGCCGCCGAGGGGGATGGGGGGGCAACGCGGGTGCCCCCCCCATCACCCCCGACTCCCACCGCACTTTCCACATCAACCTTGACGATGCGACCACCGGGTCCCGACCCATTGATCTCAGTCAGATCGACACCTTTCTCCTTCGCAATCCGCCTGGCAACAGGGGACGCCTTGATCCTATGGCCGTCCTGTTCAACCGCTGGCGTGTGTGATGGCGCAGTGGCGGGGGCCGGAGTCTCAGTCGTCACCGACTCTCCTCGCTTCTCAGGCGCCGAAGGTTCGCCAGCTCCCTCTCCCACTCGCGCGATCGGCGTCGGGGGGCCGATCGCAACCGTCTCACCCTCCCGAACCAAGATCTCGCTCAACGTCCCGGCCACGTCAGATTCGTACGCCATGTTCGCCTTGTCCGTCTCGATCTCCACCAGCTCATCTCCCAAGGCCACCTCGTCGCCGACAGCCTTCAGCCACTGGAGAACCGTTCCCTCCTCCATCGAGTCGGAAAGCCTCGGCATCACCACGTCGGCCATCAGATGCTCCCCTCCAGCGCGGCGAGCGCCGCCTTCACCACGTGCTCCTCGTGCGGGATCGCCGCCTGCTCGAGCCGTTTCGCATAGGGCATCGGCACGTCGGCGCCGGTCACCCGCTGAACCGGCGCGTCGAGGTGGTCGAAGGCCTGCTCGGTGATCAGCGTGGCGAGGTTGGCGCCGACGCCGCCGTGCGGCCAGCCCTCCTCGACGATCACGACCCGGTTCGTCTTGCGCACCGAGGCGAGGATCGTGTCGAGGTCGAGCGGGCGCAGCGTGCGCGGGTCGATCACCTCTGCCTCGACCCCGTGCTCGTTGGCCAGCGCCCGCGCCGCGTCCTCGGCCACGTGCGCCATCTTCAGCAGGCCGACGATCGTCACGTCGCCGCCCTCGCGCCGCACCGCCGCTTCGCCGAAGCGCAGCGGCTCCGCCTCGTCCCCCTCGGGCACCTCGCCCCGCGTCCCGTAGAGGCTCTCGTGCTCGATGAAGATCACCGGGTTGTCGTCGCGGATCGCCGCCTTCAGCAGCGCCTTGCCGTCGGCCGGGGTCGAGGGGCAGGCGACGAGCAGCCCCGGCACCTGGAGGAACAGCGCCTCGAAGCTGTGCGAGTGGGTCGGGCCGAGCTGGTGCCCGCCGCCGCCCGGCATCCGCACGACCAGCGGCACCCGCGCCTGGCCGTTGAACATGTAGGGGATCGCGGCGGCGTGGTTGACGATCTGGTCGAGCGCCAGCAGGGCGAAGTTGACCGTCATCAGCTCGACCACCGGCCGCAGCCCGCCCATCGCCGCTCCCACGCCCGCGCCGACGATCGTGTTCTCGGAGATCGGCGTGTCGCGCACGCGCCGCTCGCCGAACTCCTCCAGCAGCCCCTCGGTGACCTTGAAGGCCCCCTGGAAGACGCCGACGTCCTCGCCGATCACGAAGACCGCCTCGTCGCGGCGCATCTCCTCGGCCATCGCGTCGCGCAGCGCCTCGCGCATCCGCAGCGTCGTCATCGGCGCTCCGCCTCCTCGCGGGCGGCGTCGCGATCCTCGACCTCGCTGGCGACCTCCGGCTCGACCCCCTCCTGGGCGTCGCCCTGTTCGGCCGGGTTCGGCCGCGGCCCGTCCGGCTGCCCGCCGTACGCGGCGCCCGCCTCGGCCAGCTCGCGCGCCGCCGCCGGCATCTCCTTTTCCTCGCGCTCGCCGCGGTGCGGCTCCGGGCTGCGCTCGTCGATCGCGTACCAGCCGCCCGCCCCCTCGACCACGTAGAGGCCCTCGTAGAGGCTGTCGAGCGCCGGTTCGGGTGAGCGCTCCGCCGCCTCGACCGCCGCCGTCACCGCCGTCTCGGCCTTCTCCCGCGTCTCGGCCACCTCGCGCTCGCCCAGCACGCCGGCCTCGACGCAGCGCCGCGCGAACGCTTCGATCGGGTCTTTGCGCCGCCACTCCTCGACCTCCTCGCGCTCGCGGTAGACCTCGGGGTCGGCGGCCGAGTGGCCGCGGTAGCGGTAGGTGAACGCCTCGATCAGGGTGGGACGGCGCTCCTCGCGCGCCCGCCGCAGCCCCGCGGCGACCGCCTCGCGCACCGCGATCACGTCCATCCCGTCGATCCGCTCGCCCGGGACGCCGTAGCCCTCGGCCTTCTTCGAGAGGTCGGTCTGGGCCGAGTGGCGCTCGACCGAGGTCCCCATCCCGTAGAGATTGTTCTCGACCAGGAAGAGGACGGGCAGCCGCCACAGCGCCGCCAGGTTCATCGTCTCGCCGAAGTTGCCGGTGTTGGAGGCGCCGTCGCCGAGCATGCAGACGGTGACCGCGTCCTCGCCCTTGTAGTCGGAGGAGAGGGCGAGCCCGGCGGCGATCGGCAGGTTCCCGCCGACGATCCCGTAGCCGCCCATGAAGCGCGCCTCGCGGTCGAAGATATGCATCGAGCCGCCGCGCCCGCCGCTCGTCCCGCCGACCCGGCCGAACAGCTCCGCCATAACCCGCGCCGGGTCGGTGCCGCGGGCCAGCGCGTGGCCGTGTGTGCGGTAGGTGCCGACCAGGTAGTCCTCGTCGCGCATCGCCGAGGTCGTGCCGACGATCGTCGCCTCCTCGCCGATCCCCAGGTGCAGGAAGCCGCCCGCCCGCGCCCGCTGGTACTGGCGCCCGGCCTCCTCCTCGAAGCGCCGGATCAGCGCCATCCGCGCGAGCAACTCGTAGCAGGCGCCTGCGTCGGGGAGGTCGGCCATCAAGGCCACCTTAGCTGGACGATCTGGCGGCCTCGACCGCCTCCTCCAACCGGTCGTCGCCCCAGAAGACCTGCTCGCCGACGGCTACCGAGGGGACGCCGATCACGCCCCGCTCGGCGGCGGCGTCGGTCGCGGCGCGCAGCGCGTCCTTGACCGTCTGCGTCCCCGCCGCCTTGCCCACCGCGTTGGGATGCAGCTCGCAGGCCGCGGCGGCGATCAGCACGTTGTCGTGCTCGCTCAGGTCGCGGCCGGCGGCGAACTGCTGGCGGAAGGCGGCGAGGGCGAAGGAGACGGTGCGCCCCGTCTGCTTGGCGAAGGTCGCCACCCGCATCGCGAACAGCATGTTGCCGGGCCATGGATCGGGCCAGGCGAGCGGCGCCAGCCCCTGCTCGCGGGCGCGCCGCTCGACCTCGGCGATCCCCTCCTCGCGTCCCGGGCCGTTGCCCCACGAGTCGCGGCCGAAGCGCTGGAACAGCCCCCCGAGCAGGACCGGCTGCCACTCCGGCTGCTCCAGCTCGGCGTCGGTGAACAGCCCGCTGACCCGCTCCGCGGTCAGGTAGGCGTAGGGCGATCCCAGATCGAAGTAGAAGGTCGCGCGCCCGCCGGTCAAGCGTGCGTCGCCCACTTGTCCACGGCCCGCGCCGCTTCGAAGATCGCCTCGGAGATCGTCGGGTGGGGGTGGACGATCCGCGCCAGCTCCTGGTAGCCGCCCTCCAGCGCCATCGTCGCCACCAGCTCGGCGATCATGTCGCAGGCCCGGTTGCCGACGACGTGGGCGCCGAGGATCTCGCCGTACTTGGAGTCGACGACGAGCTTGACCAGGCCGTCTTTGTCGTCGTAGACGGTCGCCGCGCCGACGCCCCCCAGCTTCAACTTGCCGACCTTGACGTCGTGGCCGGCCTGCTTCGCCGCCGCCTCGGTCAGGCCGACGCTGGCGACCTGGGGGTGGCAGAAGGTCGCGCCCGGGATCAGGTTCTGGTCGACCGGGTGGGTCTCCGCGCCGGCCGCGTGCTCGGCCGCGACGACGCCCTCCTCGGAGGCCTTGTGGGCGAGCGCCTTGGCGTTGACCAGGTCGCCGATCGCGTAGACCTTGGGGTTGGAGGTGCGCTGGTGCTCGTCGACCTCGACCTTGCCGCGCTCGGTCAGCTTCACTCCCGCCGCCTCGAGCCCCAGCCCCTCGACGTCGGGCGCCCGCCCGCCGGCGATGCAGAGGTAGTCGACCTCGGCGCTCTCGCCGCCGTAGGTGAATTTCACTGAGTCGGCGCCGGCCTCGACGTTCTCGACCGGTGCGCCCGTGCTGATCGAGATGTTCTGCTTCTTGAAGGCGCGCTCGACCACGCGGGCCATGTCCTTGTCCTCGGCCGGCAGGATCTGGTCGAGCATCTCGATCAGCAGCACCTCGGTTCCGAAGCGGCCGTAGGCGGAGGCGATCTCGCAGCCTGAGGCCCCGGCGCCGACCACGGCGATCTTCCCCGGCCGCTCGGGCAGGGACCAGGCGCCCCAGGTGTCGAGCACGCGGCCGCCGAACTCGACCCCGGGGATCGGCAGCGGGG
The DNA here is from genome assembly GCA_963805475.1 of uncultured Solirubrobacterales bacterium. GTDB lineage: Bacteria > Actinomycetota > Thermoleophilia > Solirubrobacterales > 70-9 > VRUE01. The sequence goes on from CAWDUO010000003.1 coordinate 5,023, forward strand.
TCGAGCCGGTGGCGAGGATCACGGCGCCGGCCTCGTAGGTCTCGCCGCCGACCTGGACGTTCGCCCTCGGCGGTCAGCGTGCCCTCGCCCTCGATCCAGGTCACCCCGTTTTTGTCCCAGAGCATCTTCACGCCTCCCGAGAGCGACTCGGAGACCGCCGCGCGGCGCTTGCCGACGGCGTCCCAGTCGAGCTCGACGTCCTTTGCGACGACGCCCAGCTCGGCGCTGTTCCGCGCCTGGTCGTAGATCTCCGCCGTGTGCAGGACCGTCTTCGCCGGGATGCAGGCGTAGTTCAGGCACCGCCCCCCGGGCTTGTCCCGCTCCACGACCGCGGTCTTCTTCCCCAACTGCGCCGCCCGGATCGCGGCCACATACCCGCCAGGGCCCCCACCGATGACGATCACATCGAAAGATTCCGCCACAGCCTGAGCCTATAGAACCCTCCTCGCGCGTTCCGCTGTTCCTTTGCCCTGTTATTTGGGGACAAGGAACAGGGGAAGGACTGAGGAGGTCAGTCGCGGGAGGGCATCTGGATGCGGGCCATCGCCTTCACCATGAAGTAGAAGAACGTCCCGGTCACGGCCAGCAGGCCCAGGGTGGCCGCGAACTGGGCGACCGTCGCGGCCTGCACGGCGAGGCCGAAGACGGCGCTGAAGATCAGGAAGACGAGCAGCAGCTGGAAGCCGAGCACGGCCCAGTAGCGGGCGCGCCACATGCCCCACGACATCACGCCCATCAGCAGCGCCGGGGCGAGCACCTGGGCGAGGTGCGGTTTCGCCCCTTCGACCTTCGTCCCGGCGAGGTAGCCGGCGAGGATCGATAGCGCGACGAGGCCTGCGACGACGGCGCCGATCGTCACCACCAGCGGCCGCTCGCCCTCGGCCAGCGGTGCGAGGCTCTCGCGCGCCTCGCGGTTGCGCTCCTCGGCGCGCGCGTAGCCGGCCTCCATCCGCTCGCGCGGGGTGGGGGTGGGACCACCCGCATCGCTGTCGCGCCGCTTGCGCTTGCGCGGCGGGGGGCCGGCGGGCGGCTCAGCCACCGGGCGCCGCCTCCCCGACCGCGCCCAGCGCGCCGCGCAGCTCTTCGGCGACCGCCGCCGGGTCCTCGGCGTCGCGGATCGCCCGTACGACGCCGAGCCGCCGCGCCCCCGCCGCGACGACCTCGGCGGCGTTGCCCGGGTCGATGCCGCCGATCGCGAAGAACGGGTGCGGGGCGTGCGCCGCCGCGTGCTCGACCAGGCCGAGCCCGACGCCCGGGCCGGCCCGCTTTCGTCGGCGTCTCCCACACCGGCCCCACGCTGACGTAGTCGACCGGCTGGTCCGCGCTCGCCGCCAGCTGCTCCTCGGAGTGGGTCGAGAGGCCGACGATCGCCTCCGGCCCGAGCACCTCGCGCGCCTGCGCGGCCGGCGTGTCGTCCTGGCCGACGTGAACGCCGTCGGCGTCGCAGGCCCGCGCCAGCCAGGGGTCGTCGTTGACGATGAACAGGGCGCTGTACGTGTCGCAGAGGCGGCGGAAGGTCTGCGCCGCGCGCAGGATCTCCTCCCGCCCCAGCCGCTTCTCGCGCAGCTGCACGATGTCGGCGCCGCCGCTCAGCGCGGCGCGCAGCAGCGCTTCCGGATCGCGGCCGCCCGGCAGCGCCTCGCAGACGAAGTAGAGCCGCGCCGTGCGCAGCCGCTCGCGCCGCAACGGGCCGCGTGCCTCGGGTGGAGCCAGGCTCATGGCTCTAAATTGTCCTGCATGGCGCATTCCGGCACCTCCCCGAGCTTCGACGTCGCCGTCGTCGGCGGCGGGATCGTCGGCCTCTCCTGCGCCTGGCGGGCGGCGCGGCGCGGCGCCCGCGTCGCCGTGGTCGAGCGCGCCGAGCCGCCGGCCGGGGCGACCCGCGTCGCCGCCGGCATGCTGGCGCCGGTCGGCGAGCTCGCCTTCGGCGAGCCCGAGCTGCTCGAGATGACCCTGGCCGCGGCCGAGCTCTACCCGGAGTTCGTCGCCGAGCTGGAGGCGGCGAGCGGCGTCGACGCCGGCTACCGCCGCGACGGCGCCCTGCACGTCGCGCTCGACCGCGACGAGGCGGCCGAGCTGCGCCGCGTGCACGAGCTGCAGCGCTCGCTCGGGCTCGGCGCCGAGTGGCTGCCGCCGCGCCGCTGCCGCGAGCTCGAGCCGGGCCTCGCCCCGTCCCTCAACGGCGGCGTCCACGCGCCCGGCGAGGCCTCGGTCGACCCGCGGGCGCTGACTGCGGCCCTGCTCGCGGCGCTCGCCGCGCAGGACGGCGTCGAGGTGATGACCGGGAGCGGGGTGGAGGCGGCGCTGCTCGACGGCGAGCGCGTCGCCGGCGTGCGCACCGAGTCCGGCGCGGAGCTGCGTGCCGCGGCCACGGTCCTCGCCGCCGGCGCCTGGTCGGGCCGGGCGACCTGGCTGCCCGAGGCGGCCCGCCCGCCGGTCCGCCCGGTCAAGGGCCAGATCGTCGAGCTGCGCGCCCGCGACGGCGCCGCGCCCTGCGCCGGCATCGTCGCCTCCGAGCGCGTCTACCTGGTGCCGCGCCCCGACGGCCGCCTGATCGTCGGCGCCACGGTCGAGGAGCGGGGCTTCGACGCCGCGGTCACCGCGGGCGGCGTGCACGAGCTGCTGCGCGAGGCCTACCGCCTGCTGCCCGAGGTCGCCGAGCTGGAGCTGGTCGAGGCCGCCGCCGGCCTGCGTCCCGGGACCCCCGGCAACCTGCCGCTCGTCGGTCCCTCGCCGGTCGAGGGCCTGCTCTGGGCGACCGGCCACTACCGCAACGGCATCCTGCTCGCCCCGCTGGCGGCGAACGCCCTCGCCGATCACCTGGAGGACCCCGCGCGTTCGCCTTTTGTCAGGCACAGGTCGACAAAAAGCGAACGCGCGGTGGAGGGGGTGACTCGGTGAGGATCGAGCTGAACGGGGAGGGACGCGAGCTCGCGGCCGGGGCGACGCTAGCCGACGCAGTGCGCGCCAGTGGGGCCGAGCGGGCCGCCGGCGGCGCCGGGGAGGGCGCCCGCGGCGTCGCCGTCGCCCTCGACGGCGAGGTCGTGCCGCGCGCCGCTTGGGACTCGACCCCACTCGCCGAGGGCGCCGCGGTCGAGGTGCTCGCCGCGATCCAGGGCGGCGCCCCCGTCGAGGAGGAGGGCGAGGAGACCTGGGAGCTGGGCGGCCGCCGCTGGACTTCGCGCCTGATCGCCGGCACCGGCGGCTTCCGCTCGCTCGAGCAGATGGAGGAGGCGCTGGCCGCCGCCGGGACCGAGATCGTCACCGTCGCCCTGCGCCGCGTCGACCCCGATGCCCAGGGCTCGGTCCTCGACACGATCGAGAAGCTCGGCCTCTTCACCCTGCCCAACACCGCCGGCTGCTTCACCGCCCGCGACGCGGTCCGCACCGCGCGGCTCGCCCGCGAGGCCTTCCAGACCGACTGGATCAAGCTCGAGGTGATCGGCGACGACCGCACCCTCTATCCCGACGCGGTCGAGCTGCTCGACGCCGCCGAGACCCTGGTCGGCGAGGGCTTCACCGTCCTCCCCTACACCAACGACGACCCGATCCTCGCCCGCCGCCTCGAGCAGGCCGGCTGCGCCGCGGTGATGCCGCTCGGCTCGCCGATCGGCTCCGGCGCCGGCATCCGCAACCCCTACAACATCGCGATCATCGCCGAGCGGGCCGAGGTCCCGGTGATCCTCGACGCCGGCATCGGCACCGCCTCCGACGCCGCCCTGGCGCTGGAGCTGGGCTGTGACGCGGTACTCGCCGCCAGCTCGATCTTCGGCGCCGCCGACCCGGCGACGATGGCGAGCGCCCTGCGCGGCGCGGTCGAGGCCGGCCACGCCGCCCGCCGCGCCGGCCGCATCCCCCGCCGCACCCACGCCGAGGCCTCGACCGGCGACGAGGGCATCCCCGACCTCTCCTGAGAGCGCGTTCGCCTTTTGTCGACCTATGCCAGACAAAAAGCGAACGCGCTCCGCCAACATGGCGCGCAGGACGCGACTACGATGGGCGCTGCGCCCCCGTAGCTCAGTTGGTTAGAGCGGCGGCCTTTTAAGCCGCGCGGCCCGGGTTCGAGTCCCGGCGGGGGCATTTGACGACAGCCTTGCAATTCTCCGCGGCATTTCCCGACCCCAGTGGCGATTCTCGCCCCGGCTAGTGCCTGAAATGGCGGTGCTTGGTGAAGACCATCGGGATGCCGGCCGCGTCGCAGGCCGCGATCACCTCGGCGTCGCGTTTGGAGCCGCCCGGCTGGATCACGCAGTGGGCGCCGGCGTCGATCGCCGCCTGCGGCCCGTCGGCGAAGGGGAAGAAGGCGTCTGAGGCGACCGCCGAGCCGGCGAGCAGCGCGGCCGCCTCGTCCTCCCGCGCGTCGCGGCACTTCTCGACCGCCAGCCGCACCGAGTCCACGCGGCTCATCTGGCCGGCGCCGATCCCCAGCGTCGCGCCGCCCTTGGCGATCACGATCGCGTTCGAGCGCACGTGGCGCACCACCGTCCAGGCGAACAGCAGGTTCTGCCACTGCGACTCGCTCGGCTCGGCCGCGGTCACCGTCTCCATGATCTGCCGCGGCTCGGGGTCGCCGTCGCGATCCTGCACCAGGAGCCCGCCGCGCACCCGCTTCACGTCGCGTTCGCCCGGGTCGCGCCGCCGCCGCTCCTCGTCGCAGAGGATGCGGATCGACTCCTTCTGCTGGAGCACCTCCAGCGCCCCCTCATCGAAGCCTGGCGCCAGCAGCACCTCGACGAAGTTCTCGTGCAGCGCCTCGGCCAGCGCCACGCTCACCGGCCGGTTGACCGCGATCACGCTGCCGTAGGCGGACAGCGGGTCGCAGGCCAGCGCCTTGCGGTAGGCGTCGAGCGCGTCCTCGCCGATCGCCGCCCCGCAGGGGTTGTTGTGCTTGACGATCGTGCAGGCGGGCGGCTCGAAGTCTTCGTTCAGGGCGCGCGCCGAGTCGAGGTCGAGCACGTTGTTGAAGGAGAGCGCCCGGCCGTGCAGCTTCGCCACCCCGGAGAGGATGTGGCTGCGCAGCCCCACCTCCGAGTACAGCGCCGCCCGCTGGTGCGGGTTCTCGCCGTAGGCCAGGTCGAGCTCCTTCTCGTAGGAGACCGTCAGGTGTTCGGGGAAGTCCTCGTAGGAGGCCGAGAACCAGCGGCTGATCGCCGCGTCGTAGCGGGCGATGTGGGTGAAGGCCTCGTTGGCCAGCCAGTGGCTGGTCGACTGGGACAGCTCGCCGCCGGTCTCCTCCAGCTCAGCGCAGACCGCGTCGTAGGACTCGGGCTTGACGACGACGGCGACCCCGGCATGGTTCTTGGCCGCGGCGCGGACCATCGTCGGCCCGCCGATGTCGATGTTCTCGACCGCCGTCTCGGGGTCGACCTCGTGCGAGGAGACGGCCGCTTCGAACGGGTAGAGGTTGACGCAGACCAGGTCGATCGGCTCGATCCCCTCGCGCTCCAGCGTCGCCATGTGCTCGGGCTCGTCGCGCCGCGCCAGCAGCGCCGCGTGCAGCCGCGGGTGCAGGGTCTTTACGCGCCCGTCGAGGATCTCCTCCTGGCCGGTGAACTCGGAGACGTCGGTCACCTCCAGGCCGGCCTCGCGCAGCGCCGCGGCGGTGCCGCCGGTGGAGAGGATCTCGACCCCGTGGCCGGCCAGGGTCTGCGCGAAGTCGGCGACGCCGGTCTTGTCGGAGACCGAGATCAGCGCCCGGCGCACCCGGATCGATCCGTCGCTGACGGCCTCGGGCGGGGTGTCTGCGGGAGCCTCATTCATCGACGACGACCGTGCGAGGGTCGTTGGCGTCGATCCTAGCCCCACCCTGAGCGATCATGCGGATCGCCTCGGGATACAGCTCGTGCTCGACCGCGTGGATCGCCGCCTCCAGCGCGGCGCGGTCGCGGTCGGCCGGCACCGGCACCTCGCGCTGGACGATCGGCGGCCCGGTGTCGACTCCCTCGTCGACGAAGTGGACCGTCACCCCGGTCGTCTCGACCCCGGCTTCGAGCGCCTGACCGATCGCGTCGAGCCCCGGAAACGCCGGCAGCAGCGCCGGGTGGATGTTGACTATCCGGTTCCGGAATCGCTGGACGAAGGGCGCACTGAGGAGTTGCATGTATCCGGCAAGAACGATCAGGTTGGCGCCGAGGGAGTCGATCCAGTCGGCCATCGCGGTATCTCGCTGTGCCCGATCGGTGAAGTTGTCGATGGGGAAGACGGCCGTCTCGACTGCGGCCTTTTCAGCTCGTTTCAGGGCCGCCGCACCTGACTTGTCTGATCCCACTCCAGCGACTCGAATTCCGTCGCGTTCATGTACTCGCTCGAGAATTGCCTGAAGGTTCGTGCCTTGTCCCGAAGCCAAGACAATCAGCTTGAAATCCATCTCTATTGGCGGCCCGACCGGCAGGAGCGCGAGGCCGGGGAGGTCGATGACCAAGCGGGACGGTCACGACACGAGTCCCGCGTAGCGGCGCTACGCGGGACCTCGGGGAGGGGCCGTATCCGCGCAGTGTCATTCGGCCTCATCCGCTCATCCGGGCCGCGGTCATGCCGGGAGGGTCGCCTCCAGGGCGAATTTGCCGTTGGCCTCGGCGGGGTCCCCCAGCGGATACCGCCCCGTGAAGCAGGCGTCGCAGTGGTCCTCCGGCGGCGTCCCGACCGCCTCGTAGACGCCGTCCATCGAGAGGTAGGCGAGCGAGTCGGCGCCGAGCTCGTCGGCGATCTGCTCGATCGTCCGCTCGTGGGCGATCATCTCCTCGCGCGTCGACATGTCGACCCCGTAGTGGCAGGGGTGGCGGATCGGCGGCGCGCTGATCCGCAGGTGCACCTCGCTCGCCCCCGCGTCGCGCAGCATGCCGACGATCTGCCGCGTCGTGTTGCCGCGCACGATCGAGTCGTCGACGACGACCAGCCGCCTGCCTTCGACGATCTCCGGCAGCGGGTTGAACTTCAGCCGCAGGCCGCGCTTGCGCAGCTCCTGCCCCGGCTGGATGAAGGTCCGCGCCACGTAGCGGTTCTTGATCAGCCCGTCGTCTCGCGGCAGCCCCGAGGCGCGCGAGAACCCGGCCGCCGCCGGGTTGCCTGAGTCCGGCACCGAGATCACCAGGTCGGCCTCCACCGGCGCCTCGCGCCAGAGGATCTCGCCCATCCTGCCGCGCACCTGCTGGAGCACCTTGCCCTCCAGGCGGCTGTCGGGGCGGGAGAAGTAGATGTGCTCGAAGACGCAGTGCGCCGGCCGGCCCGCCTTGACGATCTGCCGCGTGTCGAGGCCGCGCTCGGTCAGCGAGACCATCTCCCCCGGCCGCACCTCGCGCAAGAGCTCGGCGCCGACGATGTCGAAGGCGCAGCTCTCCGAGGCGACGACGAAGCGCTGACCCAGCCGCCCCAGCGAGAGCGGCCGCACCCCGTGCGGGTCGCGGAAGGCGACGATCGCGTGCTTGGTCATCGCCACGGTCGAGTAGGCGCCCTCCAGCCGCGGCATCACCGCCGCCACCGCGTCCTCGACGAAGCGCCCGCCGTGCGAGGAGATCAGCGCCGCGATGATCTCCGAGTCCGAGCTGCCGCGGAACGCCACGCCGTCCCCCTTCAGCTCGGCCCACAGCTCGACCGCGTTGGTCAGGTTGCCGTTGTGGGCGAGCGCGATCTCCCGCCCGTCGTCGCGCCAGACCGGCTGCGCGTTCTCCCACGAGCCGCCGCCGGTGGTCGAGTAGCGCACGTGGCCGATCGCCATGTCGCCCTCCAGCGCCCGCAGCTTCTCCTCGTCGAAGACCTGGGAGACGAGGCCCGAGTCGCGCATCGTCGTGATGTGGCCGCCCTCGCAGGTGGCGATCCCGGCCGACTCCTGGCCGCGGTGCTGAAGCGCGTAGAGGCCGAAGTAGGCGAGCCGGGCGACGTCGTGCCCGGGCGCGTATACGCCGAACACCCCGCATTCCTCGCGCGGGCCGTCGCGATCTATCGGCTGCCCCTGGGGCGGAGTCAAAGCGCGCTTCCTCGCGTTGGGAAAGGACGTGACGCGCAGGCGGACTGCCTACCCCGGCAGGGTACCAGCGGGCCCGGATCGGCCGGCAGCCTCGGCCCGCTCCGGCAGCGAGCGCCAGGCCGCCTCGGCGTCGGCGAGGGGGAGGGAGAGGCTGCGGTCGCCGGCGGCGATCTCGATCGCGTCGCCGCCTACCTGGCCCAGGTAGAGGACCTCGACGCCGTCGCCGGCGAGGGATTCGAGCGCGCCGCGCTTGCCGCTGAGGACGAAGCCGCCGCTGCCCTCGCCGAACAGGGCCTCCTCGGGGGTGCAGCCGCGCTCGCGCAGGTGCTGGAGGTCGACCTCGCAGCCGCGGCCGGCGCCGATCGCGCACTCGGCCAGCGCGCAGGCGAGGCCGCCGTCGCTGACGTCGTGGGCCGAGGCGAGCGCTCCGGCGCGCACGGCGTCGCGCACCGCGGCGCAGGCCGCGGCGACCGCGGCGACGTCGGGCTGGGGGAGGCCGGGGCCAAGCTCGCCGCGCTGCTTCGCCAGCTCGCTCCCTTCCAGGGTCGGTTCGAAGGGACCGACCAGACAGATCGCGTCGCCCTCTTCGGCGAAGGCGCTCGGCGCCGCCAGTCCCGCCTCGGGCAGCTCGCCGACCATGCCGACGACCGGGGTCGGGTAGATCGGCCCCTCCGGCCCCTCGTTGTAGAGGGAGACGTTGCCGCCGACGACCGGCACCCCGAGCGCCTCGCAGGCGTCCGCCAGTCCCCGCGTCGAGCGGTCGAGCTGCCAGGCCGGCGCCGGCTTCTCCGGGTTGCCGAAGTTGAGGCAGTTGGTCAGGCCGAGCGGCTCGGCGCCGGCGCAGGCGAGGTTCTGCGCGCACTCGAGCACCGCCTCGACCGTGCCCGCGTAGGGGTCGCAGGCGACCCGCCGCCCGTTGCCGTCGATCGAGACGGCGATCGCGTTCCCCGCCTCGGGAATCGCCAGCACCGCCGCGTCGGCGCTCTCCGGTCGGCGCGCCGTGCGCGAGCCGACGACCGAGTCGTACTGCTCGAAGGCCCAGCGCTTCGAGGCGACGCTGGGCGAGGCGAGCAGCGCCAGCAGCGTCTCGGCAGGCGGGGCGTTCGGGTCGAGCGTCGCCCGGTTGCCGTACAGCCACCCCTCCGGCTCCGCCGGCTCCAGGTCGTACAGCGGGCAGCCGTCGACCAGCGCCTCGACCGGCATCTCGCCGACGACGTCGGCGCCGCGCAGCACCCGCACGAGGCCGTGGTCGGCGACCGCGCCGATCTCCGCCGCGCCGGTCTGCCATTTCTCGCAGACCGCGACGACCTCGGCGACCTTCGCCGGCTCGACCACGGCCAGCATCCGCTCTTGCGACTCCGAGACCATGATCTCGAACGGCTCCATGCCGGGCTCGCGCAGCGGCACCCGCGCGACGTCGATCTCGATCCCGACCCCGCCGGCCGCGGCCATCTCGCTCGCTGAGGAGGTCAGCCCCGCCGCGCCGAGGTCCTGGAGCGAGACCAGCAGCCCCTTGCCGAGCAGCTCCAGGCAGCACTCGAGCAGCTTCGACTCCTCGAACGGGTCGCCGATCTGCACCGTCGGCCGCTTAGCCGCGTCGCCCTCGCCCAGCTCGGCCGAGGCCAGCACCGAGGCGCCGCCGATCCCGTCCCGCCCGGTCGAGGCGCCCATCAGCACGACCGCGTTGCCGACCCCGGCCGCCGCCGCCCGCACCATCTCGTCGGTTCGCGCCAGCCCGACGCACATCGCGTTTACCAGGCAGTTGTGCTCGTAGGGCGCCTCGAAGTAGATCTCGCCGCCGACCGTCGGCACGCCGATCGAGTTGCCGTAGTGGCCGATCCCGCGCACCGCGCCGTCGAGCAGGTGGCGCGAGCGCACCGAGTCGAGCTCGCCGAAGCGCAGCGAGTCGAGGATCGCGATCGGCCGCGCGCCGAGCGCGAACACGTCGCGCAGGATCCCGCCGACCCCCGTCGCCGCCCCCTCGAACGGCTCCACCGCGCTGGGATGGTTGTGCGACTCGACCTTGAAGGCGACCGCGTACCCGCCGCCGATATCCACCGCGCCGGCGTTCTCGCCCGGTCCCATCACCACCCGCTCGCCCTCGGTCGGCAGCCGCCGCAGCAGCTTGCGCGAGTGCTTGTAGGCGCAGTGCTCGGACCACAGCAGGCTGAACATCGCCAGCTCGACCCCGTTCGGCTCCCGCCCCAGCTTCTGACAGATCAGACCGTACTCCGCGTCCGTCAGTCCCAGCTCCCTGTGAGGGGAGGGCGTCATACGGCGCCCCAGCAACCGACTCGAACACGAGCAACCCGTCGGTCGATCCAGTCATCGGGTCGACCGCGTGCTCGGGGTGGGGCATCAGGCCGAGCACGTTGCCGGCCTCGTTGCGCACCCCGGCGATCTCGCGCGCCGAGCCGTTCGGGTTCTGCCCCGGCGCGTAGCGGAACGCCACCTGCCCGTTCGCCTCCAGCGCGTCGAGCGTCTCCTCCGGCGCCCAGAACCGCCCTTCCCCGTGCTTGGCCGGGATCGAGAGCGTCTGTCCACGTCGATTTCGACTTTTTCCACCCCCTGGTGTGGAAAAAGTCGGAAACGGGATCAGGTCGAGCTGGCGGCAGACGAAGCGCAGGGCCTCGTTGACGAGCAGGGCGCCGGGGAGCAGGCCGGCCTCGCAGAGGACCTGGAAGCCGTTGCAGATTCCCAGCACCGGACCGCCCGCCGCGGCGAACTCGGCGACCGCCTCCATCGCCGGGGAGAAGCGGGCGATCGCCCCCGCCCGCAGGTAGTCGCCGTAGGAGAAGCCGCCGGGGACGACGACCGCGTCGAGGTCGCTCAGGTCGCGCGACTCGTGCCAGACCAGCCGCGCCTCGCCGCCGCTCAGCTCACAGGCGCGCAGCGCATCCCGCTCGTCGCAGGAACCGGGGAACTGGACGACTCCCCACTTCATATCTCTTCTATCTGAAAGTCCTCGATGAGGGGGTTCGCCAGCAGCTTCTCGCACAGCTCCGGCAGCCGCGCCGGGTCGTCGGCCTCCAGCTCGACCATCCGCCCGACCCGCACCTGCCCGACCCCCTCGAAGCCGAGCGCCGGCAGCGCCCGCTCGACCGCCTTGCCCTGCGGGTCGAGGATCCCCTCCTTCGGGCGGATCAGGACCCGCGCCCGCGGCACTAGAAGGAGCGCTCCGTGATCCGCTCGTAGGCCTCGACGTACTTGGCCCGCGTCTGCCCGATCACGTCCGCCGGCAGCTCCGGCGCCGGCGGCTTGCGGTCCCAGCCGCTCGTCGTCGCCCAGTCGCGCACGTACTGCTTGTCGAAGGAGGGCTGCGTCTTCCCCGGCTCGTAGCGGTCGGCCGGCCAGAAGCGCGAGGAGTCCGGCGTCAGCACCTCGTCGCCGAGCACGATCTCCGCCCCCGCGTGCCGCCCGAACTCGAACTTGGTGTCGGCGAGGACGATCCCGCGCTCGGCCGCGTGCTCGGCGCCGCGCCGGTAGACCTCGATCGAGATCCGCCGCAGCTCCTCCATCAGCGCCCGGTCGCCGACGATCTCCGCCGCCCGCTCGAAGTCGACGTTCTCGTCGTGCTCGCCGATCTCGGCCTTGGTCGCCGGGGTGAAGATCGGCTCGGGCAGCTTGTCGGACTCCAGCAGCCCGCCCGGCAGCTCGATCCCGCAGACCGCCCCGCCCCGCTCGTACTCCTTCCAGCCCGAGCCCGACAGGTACCCCCGCACGACGCACTCGACCGGGTACATCTCCAGCCGCCGCACCCGCATCGCCCGTTCGGCGACCTCCTCCGGCACGTCGGCCGAGAGGAAGTGGTTCGGCACGACGTCCCCGGTCAGCTCGAACCAGAATTCCGACATTCGGTTCAGCACCTTGCCCTTGTCGGGCACCGGCGTCGGCATCACCACGTCGTAGATCGAGATCCGGTCCGAGGCGACCATCAGCAGGTCGTCCCCCCACTCGTAGATCTCCCGGACCTTGCCCGAGGAATGCAGCTTCAAGTCCCCAACCGCGGTAGCCATGGACGCGATGCTAACTGCCCCGCTCGCCAAGAGCGTTTCTCGCGCGGGTGGCGGAGGGCAAGGGGGTGTTCGGCCGGGTGAGGCCGCTAACACCCCCTGCCCTCCGCCAGGACCCGCCGCGCCAGTACCCTCCATCCATGCTGCCGCCCGAACCGAGCTACTCGCCGCTCTCCCAGACACTCCGCTGGTCCTTCCGCCCGCTGCCCTTTATGCAGGAGTGCCGCGAGCGCTACGGCGACGCCTTCAGCGTCAAATTCGTCAGCTTCGAGCGGCCGATGGTGATGATCTCCGACCCGGCGGCGATCAAGGCGCTCTACACCGAGCGCGCCCACGGCCTGCCGCCCGGCCGCGAGATCCTGCTGACGCCGATCGTCGGCCCCCACTCGGTGCTCGTGCTCGAGGGCGCCGACCACCTCGCCCACCGCAAGCTGATGCTGCCCGCCTTCCACGGCGAGCGGATGCGCTCCTACGCGCCGCTGGTCGAGGAGATCGTCGCCGCCGAGGTCGACTCCTGGCCGCTCGGCGGGCGCTTCCCGATCCACCCGCGCATGCAGGCGGTCACCCTGGAGGTGATCCTGCGCGTCGTCTTCGGCGTCGCCGAGGGCGAGCGGCTGGAGCGCCTGCGAGTCCTGCTCACCGAGGTGCTCGAGCAGACCGCCTCGCCCTTCACCCAGCTGATCGGCCTGGCGACCCGCCGCTTCGGCGGGCGGCCCTGGATGAGGTTCGAGGGCAAGCTGCGGGCGGTCGACGAGCTGCTCTACGAGGAGATCGCCGAGCACCGCCGCCGCGAGGACCTGGCCGAGCGCGACGACATGCTTTCGCTGCTGATGACGGCGCGCTTCGAAGACGACTCTGCGATGAGCGACGAGGATCTGCGCGACCAGCTGATGACCCTGCTGCTCGCCGGCCACGAGACGACCGCGACGGCGCTCGCCTGGACCTTCGACCTGCTGCTGCGCCACCCGCGCGAGCTGGCCCGCCTGCGCGAGACGCTCGAGGCCGGGGAGGAGGAGTACCTGCGGGCGACGATCTCCGAGTCGCTGCGCCTGCGCCCGGTCGTGCCGCTTGCCGGGCGCCGCCTGGCCGCCCCGCTGGAGGCCGGCGGCGTAACCCTGCCGGAGGGGACCGACGTCACCCCGGCGATCTGGCTCGCCCACACCCGCGCCGAGTCCTACCCCGAGCCCTTCGCCTTCCGCCCCGAGCGCTTCCTCTCCGATCCGCCCGACACCTACGCCTGGATCCCCTTCGGCGGCGGCATCCGCCGCTGTCTCGGCGCGGCCTTCGCCGAGTTCGAGATGCGGATCGTCCTGCGCGAGGTGCTCACCCGCTGCGAGCTGCGCAAGGCCGACCCCCGCCCCGAGCGCATAGCCCGCCGCAACATCACGCTATCCCCTAAAGCCGGCACCCCGGTGGTCCTCACCGCCCGCCACCCGGCGCGCGAGCTGGTCGCCGCTTAGCTCTTAGCCGCCGGGTGCTCCTTCGCCCAGCGCGCGATCGTGCTCGACCCCGAGACCACCTCGCCGTCGTCGAGGACGAGGATCGGCACCTCGTTGGTGCCGCTCAGCCGCTTCACCTCGGCTCGCTCCTCGTCGCGGCTGCCCCACGTCCAGGGCACCATCCGGTAGCCGCCGACCGTCCGCAGCTCGTAGGTGTACCCCGCCGCGTCGAGCGCCTTGCCCGCCTTCGCGCACGGATGCGCGAACGCCGGCCCGCTCTTCTTCTGCCCGCAGGTGTAGAGGATCACGGCCGAAACCCTAACCCCTCGCTCGCTCCGCTGTTCCTTTTCCCCGTTATTTAGGGTAAAAGGAACAGCGGAGCGCCTGTCAGGCGAGGGATTCGAGCCGCTCGAAGATCGTTGGGACGTGGCCGAGGTAGGCGTCGTAGTCGAAGACCGCGTCCAGCTCGAGGTCGGACTCCAGGTCCAGCCCCTGGACTGCCTCGGCGAGCAGGTCGCGGAACTCGGCGCCGCTGTCCCAGGCGCGCTGGGCGTTCTCCTGGACGACCCGGTAGGCGTCGTCGCGCGTCATCCCCGACTCGACCAGGGCGGTCAGGGCGCGCTGGCTGAACAGGGCGCCGTGGGTCAGCTCCAGGTTCTCGCGCATCCGCTCGGCGCGGATCGTCATCTCCCCGGCCACCTTCGCCGCCAGGTCCTGCATGTAGTCGAGGCCGATCGTCGCGTCGGGCAGGATCACCCGCTCGGCGCCGGAGTGGGAGATGTCGCGCTCGTGCCACAGCGCCACGTTCTCCAGCCCCGTCTGGGCGTAGCCGCGCAGCACCCGCGCCAGCCCGGTGATCCGCTCGGCGCGGATCGGGTTGCGCTTGTGCGGCATCGCCGAGGAGCCCTTCTGGCCGGCGGCGAACGGCTCCTCGACCTCGCGCACCTCGGTGCGCTGGAGGTTGCGCACCTCGGTCGCGAAACGCTCCAGCCCGGCGCCGGCGAGCGCGATGGCCGAGAGCAGGACGGCGTGGCGGTCGCGCGGCACGACCTGCGTCGCCACGTCCTCGCGCTCCAGGCCCAGCCGCTCCATCACCCGCGCCTCGACCGCCGGCGGCACCGAGGCGTAGGTGCCGACCGCGCCCGAGAGCTTGCCGAAGCGCAGCTGCTCGAAGGCTTCGCCCAGCCGCGTCAGGTTGCGATCGGCCTCGAAGGCGAAGCCGGCCAGCCGCAGGCCGAAGGTCGTCGGCTCGGCGTGCACGCCGTGGGTGCGGCCGACGCAGAGCGTGTCGCGCTGCTCCAGCGCCCGCTCTACCAGCGCGTCGCGGTAGGCCCGCGCCGACCCCAGCACCACCTCCCCGGCCTGGCGCAGCTGAACCGCCAGCGCCGTGTCGAGCACGTCGGACGACGTCAGCCCGTAATGGATCCAGCGCCCATGCTCCCCAACCGACCCCGCAACCACATCCACGAACGCGGCCACGTCATGGTCGGTCACCCTCTCCCGCTCGTCCACCGCCTCAACCGTGAACCCCGCCTCCGCCCGACAAGCCTCTACAGCTTCCAAGGGAACAACGCCCTGCTCACCCCAAGCCTCAGTAGCCGCCAGCTCGACCTCGAGCCAGCACTCCAGCTTGCGCTGCTGCGACCAGACGTCGCCTATCTCCTCGCGGGTGTATCGAGGGATCACGCGTTGATTATCCGAACCGCCAGCAGGCCGGCGTTTTTCGCCCCGTCGATCGCCACGCAGGCGACGGGGACGCCGGGCGGCATCTGCACCGCCGAGAGCAGGGCGTCGAGACCGCCCAGGCTCTTGCCCAGGATCGGCACCCCGATCACCGGCAGGTCGGTGTGCGCCGCCGCCACCCCCGGAAGCGCCGCCGACATTCCGGCCCCGGCGATGATCGCCTTCAGCCCCCGCATGCGCGCGTTCTGGCAGTACTCGCGCACCTGCTCGGGGTCGCGGTGGGCGCTCATCACCCGCACCTCGTAGCGGATGCCGGCGTCGTGCAGCGCCGCGCCGGCCGGCTGCATCTTCGGCTTGTCGTTCTTCGAGCCCATGATGATCCCGACGTGGGGCTCGTCGACGTCGATCTCCTCGAACGCCTCCTCGACCGCCGGCATCGTCGTCGGCGCGCTCGGCCGCGGCTCCTCTGAGATCTCGCTCATCTCGTTCCTCTCTGGGTCGTCTCGTTGACTGGTTCAACCGGGCACCCGCTCGACCGCGCGGGCGGCGATGTCGGAGCGGATCTGCATTCCGTCGAAGGAGATCCGGCCCGCCGCATCGTACGCGCGCTCGCGCGCCGCCGCCGGGCTCGGGCCGAGCGCCGTCACGTTGAGCACCCGCCCGCCCGCGGTGACGACCTCGCCGTCGCGCGCCGCCGTGCCCGCGTGGGTCACCTCGGCCAGCTCGGCCGCCTCGGCCAGGCCATGGATGACGTCCCCCTTCGAGGAGGACTCCGGGTAGCCGGCCGAGGCAAGCACCAGCGTCACCGCCCAGTCGGAGCCGAACGCCGCCTCGGCGCCCGCCAGCCCGCCCGGCTCGCGCGCCGCCAGCATCAGCTCGAGCAGGTCCGAGCGCAGCCGCGGCAGCACCGCCTGCGTCTCGGGGTCGCCGAAGCGCGCGTTGAACTCGAGCACCTTGGGGCCCTCGGCGCCGACCATCAGCCCCGCGTAGAGCACGCCGTGGAAGGGCGCGCCGCGCCGCGCCATCTCGGCGACGACGGGACGGTGCACAGCCTCGACGATCGCATCGACCTCGTCGGGCCCGAAGCCGGGTACCGGCGAGTAGCTGCCCATGCCGCCGGTGTTCGGCCCCTCGTCGGCGTCGAAGATCCGCTTGTAGTCCTGCGCCGGCGCCAGCGGCACGACGTTCTCGCCGTCGCACAGCGCCAGCAGGGAGAGCTCTTCGCCCTCGAGGAACTCCTCCAGCACCACCGTCGTCGCGCCGAAGCGGCGCTCGCCGAAGAAGACCTCCACCGCCGCCCGCGCCTCGGACTCCTCGGCGCAGAGGATCACCCCCTTGCCCGCCGCCAGCCCGTCGGCCTTCAGCACCACCGGGAAGGACGCCGAGGCGAGCGCCGCCAGCGCCTCCTCGCGGCTCGCGCAGCAGCACGTGCGCGGCGGTCGGCACCCCCGCCGCCGACATCACCTCCTTGGCGAACGCCTTCGAGCCCTCCAGCTCGGCCGCCGCCGCGCGCGGGCCGAAGGCCGGCACGCCCGCCTCCTCCAACGCGTCGACGAGCCCGGCGACCAGCGGCGCCTCCGGTCCCACGACGACCAGGTCGACCGCCCGCTCGCGCGCCGCGCGCGGCGATCGCCCCGACGTCCTCCGCGCCGACCTCGGGCAGGCACTCCGCCTCGGCCGCGATCCCGGCGTTCCCCGGCGCGCAGAGCAGCCCCGGCGCCCGCCGCGAGCGCGCCAGCGCCCGCACCATCGCGTGCTCCCGCCCGCCTCCTCCTACGACCAGGACCCGCAAGCTCAGAGGGCGCTTGCCAGCTCGTCGGCGGGCATCGCCGTCAGCGTCTGGCTAGTCATCGTCCCGCGCGAGCCCAGCTCGACCGACACCTTCGCCATCGTCTTCTCGTCGGGCGCCTCGATCACGGTGACGAAGTCGTACTGCCCCAGCGTCGCGTACTGGGCCACGACCTTGGCCCCGATCTGCTCGACCTCCTTGTTCACCTCGGCAACCCGCCCCGGGTTGTTCTTCAAAGTCCGCACACCCTCAGCGGTCAAGTTTGTCAGCATCAAATAAGTAGGCATGTCATCCCCCTAAAAGGTCTAGACCAAGCTCCACGACAAAGGTACTGCTTCTCAGCAGGTCAAGGGGACGCTAGGGAGTCGGGGGTTCCCCTCCCAAAAAGCTCAAGGAACCACGCCTGAACCCTCGGCGCTCGACCCAGCTGCGCGACGGCTTCTTTGGGAGGGGAATCCCCGACTCCCCCGCTGCGCGACGGCTTCTTTTGGGAGGGACACCCCACCTCTCCCTAACGCCTAATACCCGACCGGATGGCGGACGACGAAGCCTTCCGGATACGGCGGCTCGGTGTGCCAGCGCGGCCCGGTCCCTTCCGCGTCGCCGACCGTGTCCCAGCGCAGGCCGGCGATCTCGGCGTAGGTGTGGGTCGCGCTGGCGTAGATCGTGATCCACTTGCCCGGGCCGGGTTCGCCGTAGCTCTCCAACTCGCCCGAGGTCATCGGCCGGTCGAGCAGGCCGGCGCCGTAGAGCGCGAAGCTGACCGCGCCCGAGCAGTCGTAGCCGGCCGAGATCCAGGCCGCGTGGCCGCCGCCCCAGACGTAGGGGGTGGTCGAGATCGCGTTGGCCGCGGCGATCGCCGCCTTGACCGCCGGCGGCGCGCCGCGCGGCGCGCTCGCCAGGTTGCCGACCAGGACCGCGCTCGCCCCGTCGGTTTCCAGCCCGGCGGGCAGCGGCGCGATCTTCCACTCGACGTAGGAGGTCTTGCAGGCGCCGCGCATCGCCGCCGCTTCCTGGAGCACCTCCTGCACGTACCACTGCGCGTGGTTGTGGGCGAAGAGGCCGGCGCCGAGGCTGCCCCGCGACCAGATCAGCCGCGCCAGCGTCGCCGCCGAGTCGGCCGGGTCGGCGTGGCGGATGCGCCCGTTTTCGTCGCCGTCCACCGCGTAGCGCTTCCACTCGCTCGGTTCGAGCCCCAGCGGCCCGGCGTGGCGCATTTCGCGCCCCGTCATCCCGCGGCCGAAGTTCGACTCCAGGCGGGCGACCGCGGCCAGCGCCCAGACGCCGCGCCGGCCCAGTTCGTAGCGCGCCGCCGCCGCCTCGAACGCCTTCAGGTAGCCGGCCGGGATGCGCTTGCGCCAGGGCGCCGCCGGTTCGCACTCGAGCACCTGGAGCTGCGGTTCCAGCAGGCCGGGGTCGAACGCTTCGACCCCGACTTCCTTCGCGTAGCAGGCGGCGTCGGAGAGCACCTCGGCGACGTACCAGTCGGCGTGGTTGTAGGCGTAGATCGCGCCGTAGGTGTCGTTCGGCATGCCGGCGGCGCGCAGGTAGCTCGCCGCGGCGAAGATCGCGTCTTCGGGGTCGTACGGGTCGGCCTTGCCGTCGCCGTTGGCGTCGACCCCGTAGGTCGCCCAGGTCGAGGGCATGAACTGCATCCAGCCTTCGGCCCCGGCCGAGGAGACGTTGACGTTGGTGCCGAAGGCGGTCTCGACCGCGTTGATCCCGGCGAGGATCGCCGGGCCCTGCGGCCCGAGCGAGTAGGCGCTCGCGGCCCGCTGGTAGATCGGCACCAGCAGCGGCGGCACGCCCGAGGCCGCGCAGGTCGAGCTCGGCGTCGAGGGGATGACGAGGCTCGCCGAGGGCGGGGTGGAGGGCGATTCGGTCGCCGGCTCGGAGGGCGGCGCCGTCGACTGCTCGCCTTCCGCTTCCGCCTTCGCGTTCGTCCCGCCGGTCTGCGGTTCGAGCGAGGGCGCGACGATCGAATCCCCCCGCTTGACCGCGGCGCCTTCGGCTTCGTCGGCCGCGGCCGGTCCCGCCAGCGCCGCCCCGGCGGCCAGGGCGGACAGCAGGACGAGCGCCGCCCGCCTCAGCCGAGGATGCTGGCGACGCGCCATTCCCCCGCCTTTTCCTTTTCCAGGGTTACCCGCAGCTCGCTGGTCGTGCCGACCCGCAGCAGCGCCACGCTGACCGTGTACTGCTTGCCGAGCCGCGGGCCGGGGACGAGGTTGAGCACCTTCGCCTTCGGCACCCTGCCGTTCGCCGGCAGCCGCGGCGGCCGTTCCTCCAGCGCCTTGGCCAGCTGTTCGGTCGCCGTTTCGCCGAACACCGTCTTCGCCCGCCCCAGCCTCTTGCCGATCTCGTAGAAGACGAAGGCCTCGGCGAAGCGGCGCGCCGACTTCATCGCCGCCGGCCCGGCCGGGACCGGCTTGCCGGCGGTCGATGCGCTCGCCGCCGGTTCCTGCGCCGCCGCGCCCTTGCCGGCGCTTTCGGAGCCGGAGCCGGCCGCGCCCGAGTCGGACGAGGCCGCGCCTTTCGAGCCCGCGGCTTCGCCGCCGCCCGCCTTCCCGGCGGCGACCCCGCCGGAGCCGAAGTGCGGCGCTACGCCCTTCAGCGTCGGCGCCCCCGCCTCCTTCGCCTTCACGGGCGACGGCCGCGGCGGCGGGACGATCGCGACCCGCGCCGGCGCCCCGCTCCGCGAGGGCGGCGCTTGGCCTCCGCCGGGCAGCAGCAGCACCCCGGCGACGATCGCCGCGACGCCGGCAGCAACCAGCCCCCCGGCCCAGCGCCGCCCGGCGAAGAGGTCCTGCGCCGGCCACAACAGCCACCGCTCGACCGCATAGACGATGTCTTCAAGTATCAACATCTGTTTGAACCCGCACAAGCTTACGTCGGATCGGCTGCGGCTTTCCTAAACCCCGACCGGTGCATTGCAGCTCTCGAAGACCAGCTCGCCGTCCGCCGCGTCCACCCGCACCGTGTCGCCGTCGGCGAACTCGCCCTCGAGGATCGCCAGCGCCAGCCTGTCGACCAGCTGCTTCTGGATCGTCCGCTTGAGCGGCCGGGCGCCGTAGGTCGGGTCGTAGCCGAGGTTGCCGAGCAGCGTGCGGGCGTCGTCGCTCAGCTCGACCTCGATCCCGCGCTCGCGCACCCGGCCGACCAGCTGCTCGACCTGCAGCTCGACGATCCGCCCGATGTCCTCCTTGGAGAGCCGGTGGAAGATCACCGTGTCGTCGATCCGGTTGAGGAACTCCGGCTTGAACGTCGTCGCCAGCACCTCTTCGATCCCCTCCCGCATCCGCTCGTCGATCGACTCGCCGACGATCCGGTCGGACCCGACGTTGGAGGTCATGATCAGCACCGTGTTGGCGAAGCTCACCGTGCGCCCCTGGCCGTCGGTCAGCCGCCCGTCGTCCATGATCTGCAGCAGCGTGTTGAAGACGTCGGGGTGCGCCTTCTCGATCTCGTCCAGCAGGACGACCGCGTAGGGCCGCCGCCGCACCGCCTCGGTCAGCTGCCCGCCCTCCTCGTAGCCGACGTAGCCGGGCGGCGCGCCGATCAGCCGCGCCACCGTGTGCTTCTCCATGTACTCGGACATGTCGAGCCGCACGATCGCCTGCTCGGAGTCGAACATGAACTCCGCCAGCGCCTTCGCCAGCTCGGTCTTGCCGACCCCGGTCGGGCCGAGGAAGAGGAAGGAGCCGATCGGCCGGCCGGGGTCCGAGAGGCCGGCGCGCGAGCGGCGCAGCGCGTTCGACACCGCGGCGATCGCCTCGTCCTGGCCGATCACCCGCTCGTGCAGCCGCTCCTCCATCTGGATCAGCTTCTCGACCTCGCCCTCCATCAGCCGGCTGACCGGGATCCCGGTCCACTTGGCGACCACCTCGGCGACATCCTCCTCGGTCACCTCCTGGGAGAGCATCGCGCCGCCGTGCGCGTGCAGCTCGGCCTGCCGCCCCTCGCCCTCGGCGACCGTCTTCTCCAGCTCCGGGATCTCCGCGTAGGTCAGCCGCGCCGCCCGCTCCAGGTCACCTTCGCGCTCGGCCCGCCTCACCTCGCGGTGCGCTTCCTCGAGCCGCGCCGTCGCCGCCTTGATCTCGTCGATCGCCGCCTTCTCCTCCTGCCAGCGCGCCTTCATCTCCTCGGCGCGCTCGCCCAGCTCCGCCAGCTCCGCCTCGAGCGCCTCCAGCCGCGTCTTCGAAGCCTCGTCCTTCTCCTTCTCGAGGGCCTTGCGCTCGATCTCCAGCTGCTGGACGCGCCGCCGCACCTCGTCGATCTCGGTCGGCATCGAGTCGATCTCGATCTTCAGCCGCGACGCCGCCTCGTCGATCAGGTCGATCGCCTTGTCGGGCAGGAAGCGGTCGGCGATGTAGCGCTCCGAGAGCGTCGCCGCGGCGACGATCGCCGAGTCGGCGATCCGGACCCCGTGGTGGACCTCGTAGCGTTCCTTCAGCCCGCGCAGGATCGCGATCGTGTCGGCGACGTCGGGCTCGCCTACGTAGACCGGCTGGAAGCGCCGCTCCAGCGCCGCGTCCTTCTCGATCTGCTTGCGGTACTCGTCGAGCGTCGTCGCGCCGACCGCGCGCAGCTCGCCCCGCGCAAGCATCGGCTTCAGCAGGTTGGCCGCGTCGACCGCGCCTTCCGCGGCGCCGGCGCCGACGATCGTGTGCAGCTCGTCGAGGAAGAGGACGATCTGCCCCTCCGCCTCCTGCACCCGTTTCAGCACCGCCTTCAGCCGCTCCTCGAATTCGCCCCTGTATTTGGAGCCGGCCAGCAGCGCGCCGATGTCGAGCGCGATCACCCGCCGGTCGCGCAGGCTCTCCGGCACGTCGCCGTCGACGATCCGCTGCGCCAGCCCCTCGACGATCGCCGTCTTGCCGACCCCGGGGTCGCCGATCAGCACCGGGTTGTTCTTGGTCCGCCGCGAGAGCACCTGGATCACCCGGCGGATCTCCTCGTCGCGCCCGATCACCGGGTCGAGCTTCCCTCCCTCCGCCTCGGCGGTCAGGTCGCGGCCGAACGCCTCCAGCGGGTCGACCTGCTCCTCGGCGCCGGGCGGCGGCTGCGGTCCCGTGTTCTGCTCCATCAGAGCCCCTTCCTCGCGATGCGGCGTTCGAGCTCCGCCGCGTGGCGGCGCATCCGCTCGAGCTTCGCCCTCATCCTCTCGACCTCCGCTTCCATCTCGAGCACGATCTCGACCCCGGCCAGGTTGAGCCCGGTCGCGGTCAGCCGCTGGATGTGGCGCAGCCGCTCGACGTCGCGCTGCGAGTACAGGCGCGTGTTCTTCGCCGAGCGCTGCGGCTCGATCAGCCCGCGCGCCTCGTACATCCGCAGCGTCTGCGGGTGCATCTGCGCCAGCTCCGCCGCGACCGAGATCATGAAGACCCCCCGCTCGATGTCCACCGACCCCTTCACGTGTTCAACTGTTCCTTTTCCTCGTATAACAGGGAAAAGGAACAGTTGAACATCATTTGGAGGCCTTTCGGAGGAGCTCGGCGCGGGGATCGGCGCCGTTCAGGGACTCGGCGAGGTCGTCGACGATCTTGCTCTGCTCATCGCTCAGCTCCTTCGGCAGCTCGATCTCCAGCCGGTAGCGGATGTCGCCGCGGCCCTTGCCGCGGGGCTTCGGCGCCCCCTCGCCGCGCAGCCGCTGGATCGAGCCGTGCCGCGTCCCCGGCGCCACCTTGATCTTCTTCGTCCCTTCCAGGGTCGGCACCTCGATCGTCGCCCCGCGCAGCGCCTCGGCGACCGTGATCGGCACCGTCGCCTCGAGGTTGCCGTCGTCGAGCCGCTTGAACACGGGCGAGGGCAGGACGCGGGCGACCACGTAGAGGTCGCCGGGCGGGCCGCCGCTCGCGCTCGCTTCGCCCTTGCCGGCGATCTTGATCCGCGACCCGTTCTTGACCCCGGCGGGGATCTTCGCCCGCAGCGTCTTGCCGCCGGGGCCGGGGACGCGCACCTCGGCCCCCTCGATCGACTGCTTGAAGCTCAGCGGCGCTTCCGTCTCCAGGTCGGCGCCGCGCTGCGGCCGCGGCTGGCGCCGCCCGCCCCCGCCCCCGCCGAACATCGAGGAGAGCAGGTCGCCGAGGTCGACGAAGCCGCCGCTGCCGGCCGGGCCGGCCGTGAACGGCCCGTACCCGGCGCCACCCTGGCCCGCGCCGCCGAACATCCCCCCGCCGGAGTCGTACTCCTCGCGCTTCTCGGGATCGGAGAGCACGTCGTAGGCGCCCTGCACCTGCTTGAACTTCTCCTCCGCCGCCGCGTCGTCGGGGTTGCGGTCGGGATGGTATTTGCGCGCCAGCTTGCGGTACGCCTTCTTGATCTCCTCCGCGGAGGCGCCCTTGGAGACCCCGAGAACCTTGTAGAGATCGTCCGCCAAGCGGCCCTCCTACTCCGCCACCACGACGCGCGCCGGCCGCAGCAGCAGCTCGCCCAGCCGGTAGCCCTTCTGCATCGTCTCGACGACGTGGCCGGACTCGACCCCGTCGGCCGTCACCGCAGAGAGCGCCTCATGCGCATGAGGATCGAACTTCTCCCCAGTCGGATCGACCGCCTCGATCCCATGCTTCACCAACGAGTCGCGCAAGCTCCGGAACACCAGGAGGACGCCATGCGCCAACGCATCCTCGCGAGTCCCCCTCGGGATCCAGCCCCACCGCCTGAATAGCCCGCTCCAAATCGTCGAGCACAGGCAGAACGTCCCGAACGACTTCAGCTTTCCCGCGCCCGGCGGCGGCCAGAACGTCCGCCGACATCCGCTTGCGGAAATTCTCGAAATCGGCCTTGGTCCGCTTGGCGAGATCCAGATACTCGTCCCGCTCCGCGAGCAGCGCATCGAGGTCGTGCTCGACACGGCCAAGTCCCTCGGCGTCCTTCTGCCCCGCCCCTCCCGCGGGTGGCGGGGTAGGGGGGACCGGCCCTGAGGAAGCTTTAGCTACCGCAGGGGCCGGTGGGTCCCCTGCCCCGACAGGACCCGCGGGCCGCTGCGGTTCGTCCCTCGTCACTCCTCTTCACCCTCGTCGACCACCTCGGCCTCGACGACTTCGTCCTCGTCCTCAGCAGATGCCCCGTCCTGCGAGGCCTCCGCCTGCGCCGCCGCATATATCTGCTCGGACACCTTGGTCATCGCCGCCGTCAGCGCCTCGGTCTTCGCGTCGATCTCCTCCTTGCCGCCGGACTCGAGCGCCTCGCGCACGTCCTTGATCGCCGCCTCCGCCGCCTCCTTGTCGCCGGCCTCGACTTTGTCGCCGCCGTCCTCCAGCGCTTTCTCCGCCTGGTAGGCGGCGTTCTCGGCGAGGTTGCGCGCCTCCGCCAGCTCGCGCTGCCGGTGGTCCTCCTCGGCGTGCGACTCGGCGTCGGCGACCATGCTCTGGATCTCCTCCTCCGACAGCCCGGAGCCGGATTTGATCTCGATCTTCTGCTCTTTCTCCGTGCCGAGGTCCTTCGCGGTCACGTTGATGATCCCGTTGGCGTCGATGTCGAAGGTGACCTCGATCTGCGGCAGCCCGCGCGGCGCCGGCGGGATCCCCGTCAGCTGGAACTTGCCCAGGCTCTTGTTGCCGGAGGCCATCTCGCGCTCGCCCTGAAGGACGTGGATCTCGACCGAGGGCTGGTTGTCCTCGGCGGTCGAGAAGACCTCCGACTTCTTCGTCGGGATAGTCGTGTTGCGCTCGATCAGCTTCGTCATCACGCCGCCTTTGGTCTCGATGCCGAGGGTCAGCGGGGTCACGTCGAGCAGCAGCACGTCCTTCACCTCGCCGCCCAGCACCCCGGCCTGGATCGCGGCGCCGACGGCGACTACCTCGTCCGGGTTGACCCCCTGGTGCGGGTCCTTGCCGGTCAGCTCCTTGACCTTCTCGCGCACCGCCGGCATCCGCGTCATCCCGCCGACCAGGACGACGTGGTCGATCGACGCGTCGGCGTCGGCCAGCGCCCGCTTCACCGGCCCGACGACCCGCTCCAGCAGCTCGCCGGTCAGCTCGTTCAGCTTCGAGCGCGTCAGCTTCATGTCGAGGTGCTTCGGCTGGCCCTCGACCGCGGTGATGAAGGGCAGGTTGATCTGCGTCTCCTGCGCCGAGGAGAGCTCGATCTTCGCCTTCTCGGCCGCCTCGTAGAGGCGCTGTAGCGAGTTCTTGTCGGCCGCCAGGTCGACCCCCTGGTCGCGTTTGAACTCGGCGACCAGCCACTCGACGATCGCTTTGTCCCAGTTGTCGCCGCCCAGGTGGTTGTCGCCGGCGGTCGACTTGACCTCGAACACGCCGTCGCCGATTTCCAGCACCGAGACGTCGAAGGTGCCGCCGCCGAGGTCGAAGACGAGGATCGTGTGGTCGGCCTCCTCCTTCTCCAGCCCGTAGGCGAGCGAGGCCGCGGTCGGCTCGTTGATGATCCGCTTCACGTCGAGCCCGGCGATCTTGCCGGCGTCCTTGGTCGCCTGCCGCTGGTCGTCGTTGAAGTAGGCGGGGACGGTGATCACCGCGCTGTCGACCGCTTCGCCCAGCTTCGCTTCGGCGTCGGTCTTCAGCTTCTGCAGGATCATCGCGCTGATCTCCGGCGGGCTGTACTGCTTGCCGCGCGCCTCGACCCGCACGTCCCCGTTCGGCCCGGCGACGACCTCGTAGGGGACGATCGTCTCCTCCTCTTTGACTTCGGCCTCCTTGCGGCCCATGAAGCGCTTGATCGAGAAGATCGTGTTCTCGGGGTTCATCACCGCCTGCCGTTTGGCGACGGTGCCGACCAGCCGGTCGCCGGAGTCGGCGAAGGCGACGACCGACGGCGTCGTGCGGCCGCCCTCGGCGTTCTCCAGCACCGTCGGCTCGCCGCCCTCCATCACCGCCACGCACGAGTTGGTAGTTCCCAGGTCGATCCCGATCGTCTTGCCCACCTATTACCTCCGAGTTGCAGGGGTTTTCGTCTGACTGGCAGAGAGCCGCCGAGCGGACTCTAAAAATCTAAGCGTTAGTGTGGCAGATATCCGGCAGATGTCAACTGGCTGCGAGGGAGGGACGGAGTCCCCTCCCGAAAGAAGCCGTCGCGCAGCTGGGTTGGCGCCCAGGGTTCGGGCGTCCGTCCTTGAGCTTTTTCGGGAGGGGGACTCCGTCCCTCCTTGCGCTGGCTAGGGTCCCGCCGGATGACTGGGGAGGGGGAGAGCTGGAAGCGGCCGGAAAGGCGGCGGGTGATCGCTCTTAGAGATCGGCTCAGGGAGATGTATGGGCGGCCGGTTAATTCGCCGCATGGGGAGCCGGTTGGGGAGCTGGTGAAGACGGTGCTCTCGCAGCACACGAACGATCGGAATCGGGACCGGGCGTTCGCGGCGCTGCGCGAGCGGTTCCCGAGCTGGGAGGCGGTGCGGGACGCGCCGGTGGAGGAGGTCGAGGAGGCGATCCGGCCGGGCGGGCTGGCGCGGCAGAAGGCGCCGCGGATCCAGGCGATCCTCGAGCGGCTGGGCGAGCCGCCCGAGCTGGGCTGGACGCGCGACGCGCCGCGCGAGGAGTCGCTCGAGTTCCTGCTCTCGCTGCCCGGCGTGGGGCGCAAAACGGCGGCCTGCGTGCTGATCTTCACCTGGGGCATCCCGGAGATCCCGGTCGACGTGCACATCCACCGGGTCGGCGGGCGGCTCGGGCTGTTCCCCGAAAAGGCCTCGTTTGAGCGCGCGCACGACGAGATGCTGGCGGTCGTCCCGCCCCAGGACGCTTACGAGCTGCACATGAACCTGATCCGCCACGGGCGCGAGGTCTGCCGCCCGAAGCCGCGCTGCGGCGAGTGCGCGCTGCGGCGCATGTGTCCCTGGGCCACGGCTCACGCCCACCGTGGGCGCGGTTAGTATGCCCGGCGCCGAAATGCAGAAGAAGACCTTCATCTCCTTCGCGGTTCTGGTCGTCGTCCTGGCGGCCCTGATCCCCTGGCTCGCCTTCCGCTCGCACGGCGACGCGGCCAAGGCCGAGCCGGTGCCGAGCGGCCTGAAGGAAGGGCAGTTCCTCTTCCAGACCAACTGCGGCACCTGCCACACGCTCTACGCCGCCGGCACCGACGGCAACTTCGCCCCCGACCTCGACGAACTGCTGGCGCCGAACGGCGTGCCGGAAGGGCCGACCGCCGCGGCGACGATCAAGGCGACCGAAGGCCGCGTGCTCAACGCGGTCGAAAAACGGAGTCGACAGCACGACCACGCCGGGCCGGATGCCGGCCGGCATCGTCAACTCGACCCAAGCAAAGGAAGTCGCCGCCTTCGTAGCGCACACCGCCGGCGAGGGCTGATCCCTCTCTGCGATTGCCGCGGAGGTCCGAACTCTGGCCTACGCTAGGGAGCCGGGGGTTCCCCTCCCAAAAAGCTCAAGGACGGACGTCTGAACCCTCGGCGCACGACCCAGCTGCGCGACGGCTTCTTTGGGAGGGGAACTCCCGGCTCCCCCGCTGCGCGACGGCTTCTTTGGAGGGGGGCACTCCGGCCCTCCCCCGCACCGCTAACAGCCGGATTACAATCCCCCAATGTCTCGTGCCGCCCGAGCGATCGGATCGCGCCTGCCCCAGGGTTGGGGGGACGCGGGGAGGCAGCTCGCGATCCTCGTCGGGGTCGACCTGGCGTACGAGTTCGTCCGCGGGATCGCCGACGGCCAGCGCTCCGAGGCGGTCGCCCACGGCGCCCGGATCATCGAGCTCGAGCGCTCCACCCACACCCTGTTCGAACCCTCCCTCCAGGCCTTCTTCCTGCCCGCCCACTGGCTGATCGACCTCGCCAACCAGCTCTACCTCAACGCCCAGTTCTCGATCGCCCTCGGCTTCCTCGTCTGGCTCTACCTCTTCCGCAACGAGTCTTACTACTTCGTCCGCAACATGTTCGTCGTCTCGATGGGGCTCGCCCTCGTCGGCTACACCGTCTACCCGACCGCGCCGCCGCGCATGTTCCCCGAACACGGCTACGTCGACACGATCGTCGACTTCTCCAACGTCAACCACGACTCGACCCTGGCGAAGATCTTCATCAACCCCTACGCCGCGGTGCCGAGCATGCACTGCGCCTTCGCGCTGATGATCGGCGCCACCGGCTTCAAAGTCTGCCGCCACTGGCTCCCCAGGGCCTTCTGGGCCGCCTGGCCGCTGATCATCGCCTGGGTCGTCGTCGTCACCGCCAACCACTACTGGTTCGACGTCGCCCTCGGCTGGGCAGTCGCATTGACTTCAGCTCTCGCAGCCCAGTGGCTTCTCGCTCGGGCCAGGCCCCACGCCTGGTCCTGGCGCAGCGATTCGCCGCAAGAGGCCGAGATATAAAGGGGACATCCCGGTAGGGGCGGGACGTCTTGTACTTTTTCGGCGCCGACCTCCGGGCGTCAGCCCAATCCCGATCTCGAAAAAGTTAAGTGGAGCCCCTGCCGGGATGTCCCCGTCCAACCCTCATCCTCTAGCCTGATCGCAATGGATTCGCAGGCCCCCCCGCGGGCCCCGAGCGGCCGCCGCAACGGCCAGGAGCTGCGGGTTTACGCCCGGGAAAGGCTGATCGAGTCGCGGCTCACCCCCAACGCGATCTCGGTCGCCGGCCTCGTCGGCAACCTGATCGCCGCCGCGCTCGTCACCCAGCGCCTCTTCTTCCTCGCCGGCGTCGCCTTCGTCCTCGGCTCGGTCATGGACACGCTCGACGGCCGCTACTCGCGCATGTCGGGCAAGGGGACGCTGTTCGGCGCCTTCCTCGACTCGACCCTGGACCGGATCGAGGAGGGGATCGTGCTCGCCGCCGTCGCCGGCTACTTCGCCGCCACCGGCGACGACTTCGCCGCCGCGATGTGCGTCGTCGCCGTGCTCGGCTCGCTGATGGTCTCCTACACGCGCGCCCGCGCCGAGGCGCTCGGCGTCGAGTGCAAGGTCGGCCTGGCGACGCGTCCCGTCAGGGTGGTCATACTGTCGATCGGCCTGGTCTTCGCCAAGGGCGCCGGGATCGGCGACTTCTAGCTCCTGGCCCCGGCGGTCTACCTGATCGCGGCGCTGACCATCGTCACGACGATCCAGCGCGTCTGGCACGTCCGCAACGAGCTTTCGAGCGAGGCCGGCGGGCCTCCCGAGGTGTAACTAGACTGCTCTGACGGGGTGCTTTGGCACCTACGAGACAGGAAGGACTTCAGACTTCATGAGTGAGAGCAACGGATCGAGCAACGGCGCCGCCCGCACCGACGACAAGGTGCGCGTCGCGATCGTCGGCGTCGGCA
This sequence comes from uncultured Solirubrobacterales bacterium, assembly GCA_963805475.1. Lineage (GTDB taxonomy): Bacteria > Actinomycetota > Thermoleophilia > Solirubrobacterales > 70-9 > VRUE01. The sequence goes on from CAWDUO010000003.1 coordinate 34,101, forward strand.
ACTGCGCCAACTCCTTCATCCAGGGCGTCCAGTACTACAGGGACGCCGACCCGGCCGACGAAGTGCCGGGCCTGATGCACGTCGACCTCGGCGGCTACCACGTCCGCGACGTCGAGTTCGTCGCCGCCTTCGACATCGACGCCGAGAAGGTCGGCAAGGACCTCTCGGAGGCGATCTGGTCGGGCCAGAACGACACGATCAAGTTCGCCGACGTCCCCCAGCTGGGGGTCAAGGTCGAGCGCGGCATGACCCTCGACGGGCTCGGCAAGTACCTGAAGGAGAAGATCGTCAAAGCGCCGGGCGAGACGGCGGACGTCGTCGGCATCCTCAAAGAGACCAAGGCCGACGTGCTGGTCTGCTACCTGCCGGTCGGCTCCGAGGACGCGACCAAGTGGTACGTCGAGCAGGCGCTCAAGGCCGGCGTCGGCTTCGTCAACTGCCTACCGGTCTTCATCGCCCGCGAGAACTACTGGGACAAGCGCTTCGAGGAGGCCGGCCTGCCGATCGTCGGCGACGACATCAAGAGCCAGGTCGGCGCGACGATCGTCCACCGCCAGCTGGCCCGCCTCTTCCACGACCGCGGCGTGCGCCTCGAGCGCACCAGCCAGCTCAACGTCGGCGGCAACATGGACTTCTACAACATGCTCGAGCGCGAGCGGCTCGCCTCCAAGAAGGAGTCGAAGACCAACGCGGTCACCTCGATCATGGGCCACGAGCTGCCCGCCGAGGACGTCCACGTCGGCCCAAGCGACTACGTCGCCTGGCTGACCGACCGCAAGTGGGCGCACATCCGGCTCGAGGGCAAGGCCTTCGGCGACGTGCCGCTGACCGCCGAGCTGAAGCTCGAGGTCTGGGACTCGCCCAACTCGGCCGGCGTCGTGATCGACGCCGTGCGGATCATCAAGCTGGCGCTGAACGACGGCGTCGCCGGGCAGCTCGATGGGCCGTCCAGCTACCTGATGAAGTCGCCGCACACGCAGCGCCCCGACGACGAGGCGCGCGAGCAGACCGAGGAGTTCATCGCGAAGCACGCACGGGCGAAGAAGCCGTCCGTTGTCAGCTCCTGAGCCGCTCTCGATAGCGCAGGTCGTGCCCCACCGGCGGGGCACGGCGAACGCGGTGACCGAGTACGCCGCGCGCGTCTCCGAGGAGCTGGAGCGGCGCGGCCACGAGGTGCTGCGGGTCTTCGCCGGCGACGCGACGAAACGGCGGCTCGCCGCCGAGCCGCCCGACGTCGTGCACGTGCACGAGCCCTTCGCGCCGAGCGCCTCCTCGGCGGCCCTGCGCCACTCCTTCTCGCTCAACGTCGCCACCTTCCACCGCCCGCAGGAGCGCGTCCTCTCGACCCAGGTGGCGCGGCCGCTGGTCGAGGTCTTCTTCGGCCGCCTCGACGCGCGCACCGTCGCCTCGCCGGCGACCGGCGAGCTGCTCGGCCGCTACTTCCCCGGCGCCTACGAGCTGGTCGAGCCGGCCGGGGAGGGGCGCGACTGGGCCGCCGTCGCCGCGCAGCTGGAGGCGATCTACCGTCGCCTGCTGGCCCGCCGCCACCCGCTCGACGGCGACCCGGAGGTGCGGGCGCGGATCGCCTCCCGCCCCCTGATCGAGGTCGACCTGCACATGCACACCGACCACTCGCCCGACTGCGCGACGCCGGTCGAGGTGCTGCTGGAGACGGCGCGCGACCGCGGCCTCGGCGCGATCGCGATCACCGACCACAACGAGGTCTCCGGCGCGCTCGAGGCGCGGCGGATCGCCGCGAGCATGGGGGACATCAAGGTGATCGTCGCCGAGGAGGTGAAGACGGCCGAGCAGGGTGAGGTGATCGGCCTCTTCCTCGAGCAGAAGATCCCGCGCGGGATGACGATGGCGGAGACGATCGCCGCGATCCGCGCCCAGGGCGGGCTGGTCTACGTCCCGCACCCCTTCGACCGCTTCCACTCGGTGCCCGACTACGAGCACCTGCTCGAGATGGTCGAGGAGATCGACATCCTCGAGGTCTTCAACCCGCGCGTCGCCCTCACCTCCTTCAACGAGGAGGCCGAGCGCTTCGCCCGCAAGTACCGGATCGTCCCCGGGGCGGGCTCCGACAGCCACGTCGCCCAGGGTCTCGGCAGCGTCCGCCAGCGCATCCGCGACTTCGACGGGCCGGCCGAGTTCCTCGCGGCGATGCGCGACGCCGACATCACCCGCAAGCACAAGAACCTCGTCTACGTGCAGGCGCTGAAGCTGCTCCAGACGACCGGCCGGCCGAAGGCGGCGAAGCGCAGCGTCCCCGACGCCAAGCCGGTGCGCGGCGGGTTGCCGCGGGGAGAGCGGCGGCGGCGGGCGAGCAAGGGTTGATGCAGGAGGCGCGGGCGAGAGGAGGCGCGGGCGTCCCGTCAAAGAGATCGGCGACCGTGCCGGCGACCGACGACGAGATCCGCGAGAAGTACCTGGAGCGGGCGATCCGCGAGCTCAACCAGCTGACCCACGAGCTGCAGGACTGCCCGCACTGCCCGCGCGGCAAGCTGATGCCGGTGCTCGGGTCCGGCCACCCGCAGGCCGACGTGTTCATGGTCAAGCACGCGGCGGGGGTGGCGGAGATCGAAGAGGGCGTCGCCTTCTACGGGCGGGCCGGCAACGCGCTGATGAAAAGCTTCAAGCGGCTGGGGATCGACCCGCTGGTCGTCTACGGCACGCTCTGCGTCAAGTGCCCGATCGCCGAGCCCGACCTCGCCGCCGGCGAGTGCGTGCGGCGGATGCTGACCGAGCTGGCGATCGTCCAGCCGAAGATCGTCGTCGTCATGGGCGAGCCGGCGCTGCGCGTGCTCAACGGCCTCGAGGTGCCGCTGGCGCGCCCGGTCGAGCCGCGCGAGGGCGAGATCCAGGCCTTCACCCCGACGATCGACGCCCTCTACACCCCCGACATCGACGAGTCGCTGGACGAGGAAGGATCCAAGCAGCGCTTCTGGCGCTCGTTCAAGGTCCTCGGCGACTGGTACGAGGACCTGCCACCGTATTAGTAGGGTGGCAGCGATGGCACGGGGATTTGGAGTTGCCGCGGGGCTGGATCCCGAGGTGGCGCGGCCGCTTGCGGCAAGGTGCGCGGAGCTGGGGTACGACTCGGTGTGGTCGAACGACCATCCGGGGGCGAAGGGGCTGGAGACGCTGGCGGAGTTCGCCGCAACGGCTCCGGAGCTGGAGCTGGGGGTCGCGGTGATCGCGCTCGACCGGCAGTCGCCGGAGGAGATAGCAGCTGATATTGAGCGACTCGCCCTCGATCGCTCGAAGTTCTGGCTCGGGGTCGGCGCCGGCTTTTCGAAGAAGCCGCTGACGCGGATGCGGGAGAAGCTTCCGGAGCTGCGCGAGGCGCTGCCGGGCGTCCGCCTTGTGCTCGCCGCGATGGGACCGAAGATGTGCGCCCTCGCGGGGGCCGAGTTCGATGGCGCTTTCTTCAACTGGATGACCCCCGAGTTCGCCGCCCGCGCCCGCGGCCAAGTGGAAGCTGGCGCCAAGCAGGCGGGCCGCGAGAGCCCGCCGGTCTTCGGCTACGTTCGCACCGCCGTCGGCCCCGACGCAGCCGACCGCCTCGCCAAGGAGGAGTCCTTCTACCGCGACCTCCACGATGGCTACCGCAACCACTTCGCCCGCCTCGCCGAACCGGAGGGCACCGTGGGAGTAGCAGCTCCCGATCGCAGCTTCGCCCAGAAGTCCCTAGCCTCTTACACAGCTCTCGACACCCTCGTAGTCCGCGGCCTCGCCTCCGCCAACGTCGAGGCAATGACATCTGTCGCCGAAGCTGCGGCCCCGTAGGAGGGTCGAGGTGTCCCCCTCCAAAAAGCTCAAGGACCAGCGTGTGAACCCTGGCGGCCGACCCAGCTGCGCGACGGCTTCTTTGGAGGGGGACACCTCGACCCTCCCTGCGCCTACGCCTTCTCGAACAGCGCCACGCACTCTATGTGCGGGGTCTGGGGGAACATGTCGACTGGCTTGACGCGGCGCAGGGCGTAGCCCGCCTCGACCAGCTGGGCGGCGTTGGGGGCGAGCGTGGTCGGGTTGCAGGAGACGTAGACGATCCGCCGCGCCTCGCACTCGAGCACCCGCCGGACGATCTTCTGCGAGAGGCCGGCGCGCGGCGGGTCGAGCAGGACGACGTCGGGCTTGCCGGCCCGCTCGATCAGCGGCCGCACGCCGGTGCGCGCGCTGCCGGCGACGAAGCGCGCGTTGCCGATCCCGTTCAGCTCCGCGTTGCGCTCCGCGTCGGCGATCGCCTCGGGGACGATCTCCAGCCCCCAGACCTCGCCCGCCCGCGCCGCCATCGTCAGCCCGATCGTGCCGATCCCGCAGTAGAGGTCGAAGACCCGCTCGCCGCCGCTCAGGCCCGCGTATTCGGCCGCGACCGCGTAGAGCCGCTCCGCCATCTCGGTGTTGGTCTGGAAGAAGGCGCCGGGGGAGATCTCGAGGTCGAGCCCGCAGAGCCGCTCGCGCAGCCGTTCCTCGCCCAGGACGCCGGTCGGACCCTCGCTGCCGCCCGAGTCGCCCGCGACCACGGTGTGCAGGTCGACCGGGGGCTTCGGGACTCGCTCCGCCGTGGTGATCAGCCGCGTCTGGATCTGCCCCGTGCGCCGCCCCTCGCGCACGACCAGGTTGCGCAGCGCGCCCGTGCCGGCGCGGCGGTCCTGCGGCGCCACGTCCTCCGCCCGCGCCCACTCGCGCACCGCGTTGCGCGCCGCGTTGCCGCGCTCGGAGGCGAGCAGGCAGTCCTCGACCCCGACCACCACGTCCCAGCGCCCGCTCGCGTGGAAGCCGAGCGCCGTCCCGTCCGCGCCCGGCCCGAAGGAGTATTCGAGCTTGTTGCGGTAGCGCCACCGCTCCGCCGCCGGCTCGATCTCCTCCAGCTCATAGCCCTCCAGCCCGCCGATCCGCCGCAGCGCCTCCTCCACCTGGTTGCGCTTCTCGCTCAGCTGGCGCTCGTAGTCGAGCCCCTGCCACGGCGCCCCCGGGCAGGGCTCGCCCTCGTGCGTGCAGCGGTTCGGGACCCGGTCGGCGCCGGGGCGCAGCAGCTCGACCGCCCGCGCCTCGGCGAAGCGCTTCTTCGGCTTGGTGACCTCGGCGCGCACGAGGTCGCCCGGCAGCCCGCCGGCGACGAAGACGACGTAGCCGTCGAGGCGTGCGACCCCGCGCCCGCCGAAGGCGAGCGACTCGACCTCCGCCTCGAGCAGCTCGCCTTTCCTCAACCGAGTTTTTTGCGCGCCCGCTGCGCCGCCTGCGTCGCCTGTTTGCGCACCGGCGCCGTGCGACCGCCGACCTCTTTGCGCGCCTGTTTGACCAGCCGTTCGAGTTCTTTCAGCAGGCCGTCGGTCTGGCGCTTGCCCCGCTTGACCATGTCGGAGACCATCTTCTCGGCGTCGCCGCGCGTCATCCGGCCGCGCTTGACCGCGTCGTCGACGACCTCCTGCAAACGGTCGAGGCTGAGCGTGACGTTCTCTTCGAGGCTCTCGCGGAACTGCTCGACGCTCTTGTCGAGCCCGCTCGCCCCGCCGCGCGAGGATTTTTTCGCCGCTTTCGGCTTCGCTTTCGCTTTGCCTTTGGCTTTGCTTTTCGATTTGGCTTTCGCCTGCGATTTCGTTTTTTTCGCTTTGCCTGAAGACTGTTTTTTGGCGGCCATCTGGGGGTGCCTCCTATCGGGCGGTTGTGGACTGGCGCGGAAACTAGGTCCCTGACTATTTCACTACCGTGAGTCGCGAGTTGCAAACGTGGCCTCCGCCGCCCCGGTATCGGCGCCCGCCGACGTAGTATCCGTCGCTTGCAGAAGCGCGACTTCCTCACCGGCGAAGAGCTCGGCGCCTTCGAGCTCGCCCAGCTGCTCGACCTCGCCGCCGAGCTGAAAGCATCGCGCGCCGCGGCGGCCCCGCTGGCCGGGCGCAGCGTCGGCCTCGTCTTCGAGCAGCCCTCGACCCGCACGCGGATCTCCTTCGAGGTCGGCGTCGCCGAGCTGGGGGCGACGCCGATCGTCCTGCGCGGCGACGAGATGCAGCTCTCGCGCGGCGAGTCGCCCGGCGACACCGGCCGCGTCCTCTCCCGCTACCTCGACGCGATCGTCATCCGCTCCGGCTCCCACGAGGCCGTCGCCGAGCTGGCCGCCGCGGCCGAGGTCCCGGTCGTCAACGCGCTCACCCCGTTGCACCACCCCTGCCAGGCGCTCGCCGACCTGCTCACCCTGCGCGAGCGCCGCGGCGACCTGCACGGCGCCCGCCTCGCCTACGTCGGCGACGGCAACAACGTCGCCCGCTCGCTGGCGATCGCCTGCGAGCTCGCCGGGGTCGAGCTGACCGTCGCCGCCCCCGCCGGCTACCAGCTGGAGGAGGGACACGGCGCCCGCCTCACCGACGACCCGCGCGACGCCGCCTCCGGCGCCGACGCGATCTACACCGACGTCTGGGTCAGCATGGGCGACGAGGCCGAGGCCGCGCGCCGCCGCGCCGACCTGACGCCGTACCGGCTCGACGCCGATCTGCTCGGCGTCGCCGCCGAGGACGCGATCGTCCTCCACTGCCTGCCCGCCCACCCCGGCGAGGAGATAGCCGCCGAGGTCCTCTACGGCCCCAGCTCCGCCGTCTGGGACCAGGCCGAGAACCGCCTGCACGCGCAGAAGGCCCTGCTGATGACGCTGCTCGCCCAGTGAGATGTACCCGGAGATCCACCTCGGCCCGCTGACCCTCCAGACCTTCGGGATCGCCTTCGCGCTCGCCTTCCTCGCCGCCGGCGCGCTGGTCTGGCGGCGGCTGGGGGAGCTCGGCAAGCCGCGCGACTGGGCGTACGAGATCGGCTTCGCCGCCCTGCTCGGCGGCGTCGTCGGCTCGCGCGTCTACTTCGTCGTGCAGAACTACGACAGCGTCAAGAGCGACCTGCTCCGCAACCTCTTCGGCGGCTCGGGCCTGGTCTGGTACGGCGGCGTGATCGGCGGCGCCCTCGGCGTCCTCCTCTGGGCCGCCTACCGCGACTTCCTCCGCCTCGTCCTGCTCGACCTCGCCGCCCCGGCGCTCGCCCTCGGCTACGCGCTCGGCCGCATCGGCTGCCAGCTCTCCGGCGACGGCGACTACGGCAAGCCGTGGAACGGGCCCTGGGCGATGTCCTACCCGCACGGCACGGTTCCGACCGACCGCACCGTCCACCCGACGCCGATCTACGAGACCCTGGCGATGGGCCTCGGCGCCTGGGTCCTCTGGCAGCTGCGCGACCGCTTCCGCGCCGGCGTCCTCTTCGCCCTCTACCTCGTCTACGCCGGGGCCGAGCGTTTCCTGGTCGAGTTCATCCGCCGCAACGACCACGTGGTCGCCGGGCTGACCGCCGCGCAGCTGGAGAGCGTCGGCATGATCTTGGGCGGCGCGGCCTGGATGCTCGTTGTGCGGCGCCGCTACGGTAGCCTCGGGCGTCCCGATGTCGCAGCCGCAGGGACCGACAGACACGTCAGCCGCGCCTGAGACCGCCGGCGCGGCGCTCGACGCCGCCGCCGAGGCGATCGCCGCCGCCGGCTGTGAGGAGCCGCGCGCGGACGCCGAGGCGCTGATCGCCGAGGTGCTGGGGACCGGCGTGGAGGAGCTGGCCGGCGCCGCCGCCACGCCGCTGTCCGCCGAGCAGCGCGAGCGCCTCGACGCGCTCGTCGCCCGCCGCGCCGAGCACGAGCCGCTCGCTTACGTGCTCGGCCGGGCGCCCTTCCGCGGCCTCGAGGTCCGCGTTGACGAGCGCGTGCTCTGGCCGCGCCGCGAGACCGAGCTGCTGGTCGAGGTCGGGACGCGGCTGCCCGAGGGCGCCCGCGTGCACGAGGTCGGCACCGGCTCGGGCGCGATCGCCCTGGTGCTGCTCAGCGAGCGGCCCGACCTGCGCGTCACCGCGTCGGACCTCTCGCCCGACGCGGCCGAGGCCGCGCGCGAGAACGCCGCCCGGCTCGGCCTGGAGCTGGAGGTGATCGTCGAGGAGGGGATGCCCGACGCGCTGCTCGGCGAGGAGATCGACCTGGTGATCGCCAACCTGCCCTACGTCACCGACTCGACCATCTACGACCGCTCGCCCGAGATCCGGCGCGAGCCGCGGATCGCCGTGACCGGCGAGTGCGGCGAGGACGGCCTGGGGGAGATCCGCCGCCTGATCGGCGAGGTCAACTCCGGCCAGCGCCTCGCGATGGAGCACGACACCCACCACGGCCCGGCGATGCGCGAGCTGCTGCGCGACGCCGAGACGCTGCGCGACTACATGGGCGACGAGCGCGTCACCGTCGGCGCTGCGCCCTGAGCGCGGCCTCCCTCCAATCAATACCGTTGGCCCATGGCTGACGCGACGAGCGGGCGCGAGCCCGCGGAAGGCTCCACAGAGGCCCAGCGCCTCGCCAAGGCCGAACGGCTGCGCGCCGAAGGCGTCGACCCCTATCCGTTCGCCTTCCCCGACCGCACCCCGGTAGCTGCGATCCTCGCCGCGCACGACCCGGCCGCGCTGGGCGAGGGCGAGCATGCCGAGCACGGCTACAGGATCGCCGGCCGGGTCACCGGCCAGCGCGGCCACGGCCGGACGAGCTTTCTCGACGTGCGCGACCTCTCCGGCACGCTCCAGGCCTACGCGCGCGCCGACGCGCTCGGCGAGCAGGCGTTCGACCGCATCGAGGACCTCGACATAGGCGACCTGGTCGGGGTCGAGGGCGACCTCTACGTGACCAAGCGCGGCCAGCTGGCGCTCGCCGTGCGCGAGTGCGTCCTCCTCGCCAAGGCGCTGCGCGACCCGCCCGACCTCTTCCACGGCATCGCCGACCCCGAGGTCCGCTACCGCCGGCGCGAGCTCGACCTGATGGCGAACGAGCGCAGCCGCGAGATCTTCCTCATGCGCGCGAAGGTCGTCGCCGCGATCCGCGAGTACCTCGACGAGCGCGGCTACGTCGAGCTGGAAACGCCGGTCCTGCAGCGGATGACCGGCGGCGCCGCGGCGCGCCCGTTCAAGACCCATCACCACGCGCTCGACCGCCACCTCTACCTGCGGATCGCCACCGAGCTGTACCTGAAGCGGGCGATCGTCGGCGGCTTCGAGAACGTCTACGAGCTCGGCAAGTTCTTCCGCAACGAGGGGATGTCGCCGCAGCACAACCCGGAGTTCACGATGCTCGAGTGGTTCGTCAGCGGGGTCGACTACGACGGGCGTGATGGACGTCGCCGAGGGGATCGTCGCCGACATGTCGCCGAACGCGTGCTGGGGACGACGGTGGTCGAGCGCGACGGGGTGCGAGATCGACCTGAAGCCGCCCTGGCCGCGGCTGCCCGCTGCGCGACCTGCTGCAGGAAGAGACCGGGGTGGACATCACCCGAGGCGAGCCGCGACGAGCTGGCCGAGATCGCCGGCGAGGACGCCGAGCCCGGCGACGACTGGGCGGCGCTGGTCGACACCCTGCAGGGCAAGCTGGTCGAGCCGAAGCTGATCCAGCCGACCTTCATCAGTCGACCTGCCGCTGGCGATCTGGCCGCTGGTCAAGCCGGTCCCCGAGCACCCCGAGCTGCTCGCCGCCGCCTTCGACGGGATCGTCGGCGGGATGGAGATCGTCGGCGGCGGCACCGACGTCAACGACCCGATCGAACAGCGGCGCCACTTCGTCGAACAGCGCGAACGGCAGGAATCGGGGGCGGAGGAGACGCCGCACGAGCACGACGAGGAGTTCGTGCGGGCGCTCGAATACGGGATGCTGACGGCGAGCGGCTGCGGCCTCGGCGTCGACCGCCTGATGATGATCCTCAGCGGCGCCAAGACCCTGCGCGACGTGATCCTCTTCCCCGCGATGCGCGAGGCTCCGGGCGAATAACCCCCAGCTGTTCCTTTTCCTCGAATAGAGAGGAAAAGGAACAGCTGGGAGTGCGGGTCACGGTTCGATCTGGACGAGGCGCTTCGGGTTCGTGTTCGACCTGGAGGGTCGTGTGGTGGATCTCGAACTCGCGCTCGATCAGCTCGGCCAGCTCGAGTCTCGCGCGGTGGCAGTCGGCGTCCGCCTTCACCGTGACGTGGGCTGAGAGGGCGGGGAACTCGGAGGTCACCTCCCAGACGTGCAGGTCGTGGACCTCGACCACGCCGGGCTGCGCGGCCATCCGGCGGCCGATCCGCTCCGGGTCGATCTGCTTCGGCGCGGCCTCGAGGAAGATTCGGCCGGAGTCGCGCAGCAGGCCGATCGCCGAGCGCAGCATCAGACCGGCGACCAGCAGCGAGGCGATCGCGTCGGCCTGGTCGAAGCCGGTCAGCAGGATGACCGTCGCCGCGATCGCCGTGCCGACGAAGGCGAAGAGGTCGGTGAGGATGTGCTGGAAGCTGCCCTCGACGTTGAGGCTCTGGCGGTTGGCCCGGGCGAGCGTCGCCGTGGCGGCCAGGTTGACGGCGATGCCGGCGAGGGCGACGGCGAGGATCAGCCCGCCGTCGACCGCCGGCGGCGAGACCAGCCGCCGCACCGCCTCGATCGCGATGATCGCGGCGAGCACCAGCAGGGTGATCCCGTTGGCCTGGGCGGAGAGGATCTCGGCCCGTTTGAGGCCGAAGGTCATCTGCCCCTCGGCGGGGCGCCGGGCGAGGTCGATCGCGACCAGGGAGAAGCCGATCGCGGCCGCGTCGGTGAGCATGTGGGCGGCGTCGGAGAGCAGCGCCAGCGAGTTGGCGACGATCCCGGTGACGACCTCGGCCGCCATGAAGGCGAGGATCAGCGCCAGCGCGATCGCCAGCTTGCCGCGGTCGGCGTCGGCCGTCGCGCCGTGCGCGTGCGCGTGGCCTGCGTGCGAGTGGCTCACGCCGATAAGGTTATGCCTCTGAGCGCCCGTAGCTCAGTGGTCAACGGACCCTTCACGGGGTCCAAAGAGCGTCGGTCTTTCAAGCCGAAGGTCGCGAGTTCGATTCTCGTCGGGCGCAT
>CAWDUO010000004.1:0-31681 GCA_963805475.1 uncultured Solirubrobacterales bacterium
TGGTTAGAGCGCCGGCCTGTCACGCCGGAGGTCGCGGGTTCGAGTCCCGTCGCTCCCGTTCACCGAATCACCTGCAAATCAGCCGCTTTCTGCTGGTTGTCACCACCTATCCTAGCGGCCGAATCCGACGGAGTAGCAGTCGGGAGTAGCAAACGCGGAGTCGTTTCCCTTTGGACTGCCCCGCGGCAGCAGCGGGCGTCGTAGCGTGTTCGTCTACGCTCGCTCCCGCAATCGGTAGTGGGAGCGAGCTTGTGCCGCCCTCCCGCCTGCGCGCTTGCAGTTCGTCCGGAGCGAGAGCGCGGGCGACATGCGCCGACGCGCTCGCAACCACGCGTAAGGGGGTGCCCCGTTCTTCGGCGCGATTTGAGCCTTCTGGAAGGCCGGGCCATTCGATGGGCGGCCCCCGTGTGTGCACTGCACGAGAGAGTTGGAGTCGCTCAGAGTCGTACGCAGGCCGTCTGGCGGCTATCTGTAACGGGTCAATCACCGAGCGTCAGGACGGCAAGAGCCGTCATGTTAGGAAGAGGCTTCGGTAACTCCAAGCCCTGCCCGCATCTCGCCGGACCGGGGCAAAGCGAGGCCTGGCTGGCGCGACGACCGATAGGCCGGAGAAGATCAATGAGCCGGGCCAAGCTTGACAGAGACCTGTGAAACCTGGTTCGGGTCGGAGACTTCCCTCGGCCCGGAGCTCACTCAGGAAGGGGGTCGGGAGGAGCAGGGCCCGGACCGTCGACTGGGCTAGGCGCGCGCAGGACGGCGGCCACCGCCGCTGCCCTGCTGGAGACGCCGAGCTTCTCGTAGATGCTCTCGACGTGATGACGGGCGGTGTGGGCCGAGATCGTGAGCCGCTCCGCCACCGCCGGGGTCGAGAGTCCCTCCACCAGCAGCCTGATCACCTCGGACTCGCGCCCCGAGAGACCCAGCTCGCCGAGGCGGGCATCCGATAGTGGATCGAGCCTGCCTCGCATCTGCGCGTCGCGAAAGGCCTGGATGAGGTGCGGGCGGACCAGCTCGATCAGCTCGCGATCCTCGGTGGAGACGCCGCGGCTGGGGCGGTTCATCGCGATCGCGATCACAGTCCCTTCGGGCGCGGGGAGGAGGAAGCTGAGGTTATCCTCGGCGCCCATCGGCCCGTACACGGCTCGGTAGAGATTGAGCCCGTGGAACTCCTCCTCGCTCAGGAAGTCGGAGATCGCGCGCGGACTCGGGTCGCCCGTCTCCTGTTGGTAGGCGATCACCGGATGCTGGTGTGCGAAACGGCCGAAGACCTCCTCCACACCCGGGAAGGCGGCCTTGGGAGGATCGATCACGAGGTAGAGCTCACCAGTCTCTAGGTCGAGCTCGTTGTAGCCGATCGCGTTGCAGAGGATCAAATCGCGCAGGCCAAGCACGCGGTGGCGGTAGGCATCGAGGTTCGGCGCCGACTGGACCGCCTGGATCAGCGCCAGCGCCGCCAGAAGGTCTGCGTTGGAGGGCTCAGCCATCGATCTCTCCCTTCGGCTCTCCTGAACCCGCTGGGCAAAAAGTTGGGACGATCTGCCCATTTCATCAAACCCCCACCCGATGTAGGTTCGGCCGGCTTCCATGGATGCCGGGCCAGAGCTGATCAGCCTCCCAAGAGCCACCACCCCTCGCCAGTGGGGATTGCCCGGCATCCTTCCGATGGGGAGAGGGTTGAAATGACGGGAGGAGATTTGGAAATGGGGAAGAGGCTCTCCCTGGCGGCATGGGCCGTGGTGACGGCCATGGCGCTGGCCGCGCCCGCAGCGCGGGCGGAAACGGTGACGATAGGGGCTCCCGACCTCAACACCGGACCGTTCGCGGGCTTTCCGTGCTCGGAACCACCCTGCGCTGTGACAGGCGTAACCGGCGGCCCGCCCTCGCCCAGCACCATCTTCCACGCTCCCTTCGAAGCTGAAATCGTCGAGTTGAAGGTCCGCAGCCAGACCGAAATCCCGATCGAAATCGTCCAGCTCAACCTGGCCGGCGGCAATGCGGCCTTCGAACATTTCTTCCCGGTCGGGGAAACGGGCGTGGGACCGATCACCACATTCCCGATCGACCCACCGATCACGGTGGCGCCGGGCGCCGGCCTCGGCCTGCGGGTCGACGACGAAACCGGCTCGTTCGAGCTGATCGAAGCGCCCGGCGAAAACGGCGTGCTCGGCTGGGACCCCTCCCCGGGCCTGGGCGAATCCGCAGCGCCCAACGACAACTTCCCCGTGTACCTGCCGGCCTTCCAGATAGAACTCGAAAAGAAGGTCCCGGCCCCACCGCCGAACCCACCGCCGGCGCCGCCGCCGCTCAAGCAGGCGGACGTCTCGATCGCAAAGACCCGGATCACCAAGCGCCGGCCGGGGATCGGCGGCAATGCCGACTTCAACGTCCTGGTCAAGAACCTCGGCCCGGACGAAGCCACGGGCGTCGTCTTCTACGACACATTCGACGAACCGGACTTGATCTTCGAAGAAGGGCCCGGCTTCTTCGGGGCCGAAATCTGCACCCCGGCTGTGGCGCTGCCCCCGACGCTGTGGTTCAGGCCGGTGATCGGGGGCGCCGTCCCGTTCGGCGCCGGCACGGTGCTCCGCTGCCCAATCGGCAACATGAAGCCGGGCGAATCGATCGAAGCCCCTTTCTACTTCGAGGCCGGCCCGCTGCCGCTCGACGTCCAGTCCAAGGTCGTGCGCAACTACGCCGCCGTCGAATCGGCCGCGCCAACCGACCCCGACCTTTTCAACAACTTCAGCGAAGCGGAGATCAAGGTGCGCCGCGACGGCTGCCGCGTCGCGAATGTGATCACCGGCACCCCGAAGCCCGACAAGCTCAAGGGCTCGAAGAAGAGCGACGCCATCTACGGCCTCGGGAAGGGCGACAAGATCAACGGCGCCAAGGGCGACGACTGTCTGTTCGGCGGCGACGGCAACGACAAGCTGATCGGCAACGATGGCCACGACCGGATGTACGGCGGCGGTGGCAAGAACACCTACAACGCCGTTGACGGCAAGAGGGACTGGATCTTCTGTGACTCCCGGAAGGACCGGGGGAGGATCGACAAGAAGGATCGCCTAAGGCGCAAGTGCAGGGCCAAGCGCTTCAGAGTTGTCAAGACCTGAAGCGTTGCTTCGAATCGCGATTGCGGGTCTCGCCGTCAGCGGCGACTGCCCAGATCGCGGGCCGACACCCCGCCGAGGAGGGCCTTCAGGCTGACTCGGCACTGTGCCCGCGTGTTTCGGTACTGACCGTCCGTGGTGGTGTGGGTCCCCTTCTTCGGCCCCTCAGGGCGCGGCCGATCGAGCATCGTCCAAGGCGGAAGCCCGGCCTGCGTCTGCCGACGAGCCCGCAACCACGCGAGAGCGGCGGTCACCGGGTATGTCCGCGCAGCCGCGAAGTGCCCGCTCTGAGCAACGAGGATCGGTGAGCCGCAGCTATCTGCCCGCCGGCTTCCCCTTCTTCTGGCCGGGCACCCGGCCAGCAAGGCGACCCACGGGCGCCACCGCCCCATGAAGCGTGTCAACGCTCTGATTGAGCCCGTCGAGCGTCGTCATCAGCCGCTCCATCAGCCCGCTGAGGCGATCGAGGCCGTCGTCGAGCCGGCCCATCGTCTCCGGCAGCTGTGCGAGGTGGCGTTGAACCTCGACCAGCACCGGCATGGCCTCCTCGATGGCCGCCATCCTGCCGTCCATCGCCCCCAGAACGCTCGTCGCCTCGGCGACGCGCGCCATGTCCTCACGTACCCAGGGGAGGACCTCGGTGTCCCCGGCGACCCGCTCCAGCGTGCGAGCAATCTCGCGCAGCAAGGCCGTGTTCTCCGCAATCTTGGGGATCAGCCGCAGTGCCGCGACCAGATCGGCAGGCAGTACTGAGAGACGATCGAAGGAGGGGAGGCCGAGCGGCGTCATGGACCTTTGCAGGGTAGGGCGGCGTGGGCGCGAAGTCCAACAAACGATGAGGTGGCGTAGATGGCCGCCGCAGCCGAGAAAACCGCAGTCAAGCCCGCCGCGGATGCGAGCGCCCGATCCGGGCCCGCCGCGTGCCCGCTTTGGACGAGAAGCAGGAGCCCGAACAGGCCTGCACCGCGTTTCCGCTCTTGCGTGGGTGCAGGTTTCTGGGTCGCAACCCCCGTCACGCTCCCGGCGGGTGGCGGCGCGGCGAGCTGATCGAGCGTTGAGGAAGATCCGGCTGCGATGGCGGGCGACGAGTGGACGCCCGTCTTGCGGGGTCTTGCGGGCGGGCTACACTTTTCATCTATGGAAACTCGTGTGTGGCCGGACCTTCCTGACAAGCACCGCTGGGCGCTGGAGTTGATGGAAAAGCGCTTGGAGAACACCACCCAGCCCGCGAGGGAGCTTTCCGCGCGCGCTGAGGAGCTTCGCGCCCAGGCGGCGCAGACCGACATCGATGGTTATCGCGATGCGGCCCTGATGCTGGCCGACCGTTATGAGCAGGCGGCGGCTTCGCGCCTCGCTTCGGCGTAGCCCTACTGCCTCCCCATCGAGTCCATCCGGGCGGCGATCTCCAACTGCCGGTCGAGCAGGGACTCGGCGTCGACCTTGATGCGCGCCAGCTCGGACTTCAGCTCAGCGAGCGTCTCCGCGGCGCCCTCGGCGTCGAGCAAGACCTGATCCCGCCATTTGGCGGAGAGCCGGCGAGCAGTGGCCGAAAGACCGGGCAGCTCGACCGTCGCGATTCGCGCCGACTCCTCGAGGAGCTGGGCCTGCTCGGGATTGCCTTGATCGCTTGCGATCAGCTCACGCCGAATCTCGAAGATGGACTCATGGGCGATCATCGCGGTTTGGAGCAGCAGGTTCAGCTCCTTGATGGCAGTCGGGTCTTCCGGCACGTCGGCCATCCTGCCGCAGCGTCCGGCGCGAAACGTTGCCGGCTCCCGCAAGGTTCCATTGGGCACCGGTGCCCAAACGGCGTGGAATCGGGCGCAATTTACGGCTATTCCGCGAGACCGCGGCCGAGTCGCCGGCATCGCCCTCATTCCGCATCAAATAGCGAAATCTGGCCGTCTGAAGCGTCCTCCGGGTCGCTCCTGTCACGCCGGAGGTCGCGGGTTCGAGTCCCGTCGCTCCCGTTGTGGAGGTCTTCACCTTTGACCTTCACTCATGTTCACGTTTCAACCGGACGGGCCGCGCTTCGCGGTGGTGTCCGACGGCCATCGGCTCTCCCCGGGGGCGGCCACTGGACTTCCCCGCCCGCGGCCACCGTTTCTCCCCACCGGTGGCCATCGGTTCTCCCCACGCTCGATCCCTCGGTGACCGCCTCAGCGAGGGTAGGTCAGGGCGGCGCGTTTGCCGCGCCGATCGGCTCGCCCGCGCTCTTGCGGCGGCGCTTGCGCCGCCTGGGTGGCAGCCCCTCGGCGGCCCGCCGCTCCTCCTCGGCCTCTCGCGCGGCGAAGGCGTCGGCGACGCGCAGGTTGCGGGCGACGAAGACGGAGGCGGCGAACAGAGCGATCGGCGCAAGGCCCGCCAGCCGGCACCAGCCGCGGGAGAGGTCGTTGGAGGCCGGGTCCTTGACCGTGGCGTAGGCGCGCTCGGCGGCCGAGCGCCGGGCGTAGGAGCGGCGGTGCTCCGGCGAGGGGTAGTCGTGCTTCTGTGCGGTCTTCGCGTTGACCGACGGGGGTACCGTGATCGTGCGCTGGGAGCAGCAGGTGGGCGGGTGCTCGGGTGGGGAGATGACCTCGGGGCGGGTGCGCTCGAGCGCCATCGAGTCGGGCCGCAAGGGGCAGCGCAGCTTGCCGCGGGCGGCGGGACAGCCGACGCGGTGGTAGCCGTCTTCGTCATAGCCGGCGATCGGCCCCAGCCGGTGGCGGCGGAGCTCAACCGCCTTGGTGTCGTGGGCGACGGTCTCGGCCTCGCTCGCGCCGCGGGCGAGCGGCCCCAGCTCCAGCAGCGCGGCCGGCGTCGCCGGACAGTAGAGCGCGCCGTTGGCGAGGGTCGCCCCCATGTGGGTCCCCTTCGGCCCGCGGTCGTGGGGGTGGAGGTCCTGAATGAGGCGGGCGCCGAGGCGGCGGACGGGCAGCGCCCACGTCTCCGCGACCCTGTGGGCGTAGCCCGAGTCGGCGAGGACGTCGCCGAGCTCGATCCCGGCGCCGACCATCCGCCCCAGCACTCCCACGAGCGAGGCCGGCGGGTCTGCCTCGCAGCCGGCGATCTGGATGCGGCGCACCAGCTCCGCCACCGTGGGGCCGCGCTCCTCCTTGACGGCCGTGACGACCTGCAGGTAGTAGCCGTAGAAGACCCCGTCACGCTCGCCGGGGGAGTTGCCGCGCCGGTGCCCCCAGGAGGCGTCTGGGTCCCCGCAGGGCCCGCCGCCTTTCGGCGGTGGGACCGAGAACGTCTCCAGGTCGGTCCAGTCGACCGCGTAGGAGCTCGTCTGGGGATCTCCGCAGACCTCGACGCTCGCCTCCAGCAGGGCGTCGATGGTCTCCGAGAGCGCCTCGGAGGGCTCCCCGTCGGGCTCGGCCTTGGCCAGCGCCCCGGCCACCGGACAGCCGGTGAGCACGAAGCGCTCGATCGTCGCCTCGGCCAAGAGCGCCTCGGCGGAAAGCTCCAGGCCCACCGACTCGCCGAAGGCCGCCAGCCGTCCGGCGGCGTAGAGCAGCGCCTTGGCCCGTTCGCGGCGGCGCGGCGCGGCCCGCGCCACCGCGGCGCGGGCGAAGGCCGCCGCCGCGGGCGAGAGCGAGGCGGGGGCGTAGGCGGCGATCGCCGCCGCTGGGAGGTCAGCCGCTCGGGGACCCATGGTCGTATCCGACAGTAGAGTTACTATCGGACAGACCGACGTAGGATCGCGAGTCACCCATGAACGAGACCGCCGAGACCCGCCTGCGCGAGCTCACCGCCGAGCTCGCCGAGATCGGCTTCGCCCTGCCGGGCACGATCAACGTGGCGATGAACCGCTGCGGCAAGCCCAACTGCGCCTGCAAGGCCGACCCGCCCAAGCTGCACGGCCCCTACGTCACCTGGACGCGCAAGGTCGAGGGCAAGACCGTCACCCGCCGCCTCTCGGCCGAGCAGCTGGAGCGCTACCGGCCCTGGTTTGAGAACCGTCGCCGGCTGCGCGAGCTCACCGGCGAGCTCGAGGCGCTCTCGCTCGAGGTCGCCGAGCGAGCCGAGGGCTGGGCGCCCGCCGAGTCGGGCGACGACTCCGATCGGCGTCGGCGCTGAGTGCCCAGTCGGTGTGGCGTCGCGCCGCTTAAGGTGTGGCCGGCGCAAGGAGGTCGGACGGAAACCGCATCAGCATGCGGTTGATGGCAAACGTGAAGACCTCGTTGTGGCCTGCAAATCGGCGGTGTCGATTTCAAACCGATCCCGCGATTGTCACCGGGTCGTCAATGCCATGGTGGCCTGCGCTCACGGATACGACGAGCAACTTCCGGAAAATGCGCGCTGCGATCCGGCCGCGAGCGGCTCTCCGGCACTAGCGTTTGCTCTCCGGTGGACTTCGAGTTGGATCCAAGCGAGGCCGAGGTGTCGAATCAGGAGTCGGTTTTTCGTATCGCGCTGCGGGAAGGCCGGCACGATGAGGCTCTCAAGATCGCCGAGCGAGGGGTGGGCGATCCGGAGACTCTCGACTGGGAAGTGACGGACATGCTCGAGGCAATCGGCCTCTCGCTGGCCGCGGCCGGCAAGTACGACGAGTCGATTGCCACCTTCGAGCGGGCCATTGAGCTGGATTGGGGCGTGGTTCCGGACGGGCGCTGCGAGATCGCCCGGGTGCTGCTCGAAGGAGAGCGGATACGACCCGGCCGATCGTCGCTCGCGCGGCACCTACATGCAGGCCGACGAGCGTCAGTCCCTCGCCGAACAGTGCTGGCCGCCGGGCCGCAACGAGCCATGCTGGTGCGGGAGCGAACGCAAGTACAAGCGCTGCTGCGGCGCGGTTTCAAGCGACGGTGAGATACGGGCTGCGGCCTGATGCCAAGCTTGTCGGTTGTCGGATTTGCCATCGGGGGGTCCACATAAGTTGTACAACTAGTGGTACCTTTGATCTGTGGCGGCAGCAAGAGACAGAAAGCCAGTAGCGCTTGGGACGAGCGAGGCGCGGCGCAGCTTGCCGCAGCTCGTCAAGAAGGCCTCTTCGCGACGTAAGCCCTCCCCGAACCTCGACAGCAACGTTGTCCGGATAGCCATCAGGGGCCAGGAGGGATCGGCGTCGTTGGTCCCCACGGTCGACTTGGTCGCCGCCAAGGAGAGGATCGAGGAATTGGAAGAGGAACTGGAGAACGCCGGCTTGGCGCTGTTCCTCCAGGAGCGCCTCGCAAAGAGCGAGGGAAGGCGGCTGAGCGCCGGCGATTTCCTGACCGAGATCGGGATGGGGGAGTTCGTTGAGCAGCTCCCCGGAGGCTGAACGGCACAAGGTCGAAGCGCTGGCGGAGGCGACGGCCGACGCCAACGAGCTCGATGAAGTCCTGAAGCGGGAGGTCGCGCGCATCGTTGTCGAGCTGCACGGCAACCCGCACCACGGCGAGCTGATGGGCGACAAGCCTCCCCGCGTGCTGCAGGGCTGTCGCAAGGTCCGCTTCGACGAACCGGCCTGGAAGGGCAAGCCCCGCTACCGCTTCGTCTACCGCAACGAGCCGAGCGACGGCGCGCCGGCGAAAAGCGTCGTCCTGGCGATCGGCCGCCGCGGCCGGATGATCGCCTACGCCAAGGCCGCTCGCCGGGTCAAGGAGCAGGCGGCTCAGGAAGGCCAATCAGGGTAGGAGCGGCGCCTGCGCCTCAGCCCCGAATCTCAATCCGGTGTCTTTGAGGACTCCTGCCCCGTCGCTCCCGTTGGTTCTTTGTGGCTCTGGAAAGCCGGTTCGGATGGCCCACAAGCTCGCCGCATGGTGATCGGTTGGGTCACAAGGTGTGGCCCAATCCGCGACTCTGACGCCCGAAGACGGAGGAAGCCCGGCAAGGAGACCTGCCGAAAGGACACAGGACATTCTCGCTGAGTGCCGAACGGCGTCGCTTCCGTTTCCCTCTTGCATTCTTCGATGCCATGGCTCTTGCTTCAGGCTAAGGCGCTGGCCTGACGCACGCTTTGTCCGCCCCTACGGCGAGACCACAGTGCTGGTGAGGGTGGCCCGGTGGCTGTCGACCGCTGGAAAAGCTGGCTTCGGTGCTACCTTCAGGCCATGACCAAGACCGAGCTTCATCGTCTCGTCGACGCGCTCCCTGACGAATCGCTGCCTGCTGCGGCGATCCTGCTTCGGCGTGCCCGGGACCCGGTCGTCGCCAAGCTCGACGCCGCGCCGCTCGACGACGAGGAGCTGACCGACGAGGACCGTCGGGCGATCAGCGAGTCGCGCAAGGAGCCGGGAATCGCCTGGTCTGAGGTCGAGACGGAGCTGAACGCTGGCTGATCCCGGTGGCTGGCGGGTCGCGGTTCGCCCGGCCGCGCTCAAGTCGCTTCGTCGGTTGGGCCGCAAGGATCGGCAAAGGATCGCCGCGGCGATTGGCCTGCTCCCGGACGGGAACGTCAAACGTCTCCAAGGCCCTGACCGCCTCTGGCGTCTCCGGGTCGGAGAGTGGCGCGTGATCTTCGACCGGCGTGCCGACGAGAAGGTGATCGACGTGCTGGCCGTGCGGCCTCGCGGGCGGGCGTATCGCCGATAGGGCCGGATGGAAAGCCAGCTCCGCTTTACCCGTGACGATCTGCTCACCCCCGACGACGTTGCCGAGATCCTCCGCCACTCGCGCTCGGTCTCGGCGCTGAAGACCGACTGGGGATAGCCGGAGCGCCGGCGGTGCAGGCCCGCCCGCGCCGCCGCGGCGATCGAGCGGATCTCCTCGGGCTCGAAGGTTTCGACTGGGCTCGGCCCGTCTTCGGGTCGCTTGGAGGTCGAGGCCGCCGGATTGTCCGGAAGGGCGTCCGTCTTTTATTTTGTCGTCCGAGAGTGCTACCTTGCTTCCATGACGCTCACCGCCAAGGTCGTCAATGGCAACGAGGTCCGGGTCCCTGACCCACAAGCGGGCGAGGTGACCGTGATCTCTCGCTACGGAAAGGAGCGCGCCATGCTCATCCACCCCGACGACTTCCATCGCCTCGACGAGCTCGACCGAATGCTGGCCGAGGCCGCTGAGCTCGAGCCGCTCGAGCCGAGTTCGGAGGCTCTCAGCGCCCACCTCGAGGAGGGCACGCCAGGCGAGCCGATCACCGACCCGGCGGTGCTCGCCGACCTGTTCGGCTAATTGCAGCCGCCGCTCGGCCACTGCTACTGGGCGCTCGCCCCCTTTGCGCCCGCGCCGCCGTTTCGGATCTACCAGGAGGCCGCCGCGCCCAGATCAGTCGGCTCGGTGGAGCCGTTCACCGAGGCCGCCCGCAAGGGAGCAAGCGAGTTCGCGCTGCTCACGCCGGTGAAGGCTCGCCCGGTCCTCGTCATCACCGACGTTCTCCCCGAGCACGATGAAGTGCTGGCGCTGCGCCTGCGCCGCCTCGAGAAGCTCGCCTCCGAGGCAGAGTGCGAGCGCGTGCGCGAAGGCTCCGACCCCGGCCTCTTCCACCTGAAGCCCGACCGTTTCAGGGACCTGCCGGTCGAGAATGCAGCGATCGTCAGCTCGCTGCTGCGGCTGCCCGCGGCAGCCCTGGATCGCCGCACCTCTCTCGGCGCCCTCGACGACAACGAGCTGCGCGCTCTGCACGAGCGGGTCGCGCGAGCCCACAGGCTGCGGCTCGACATGTTGGTTCTCGAGCGTGTGCAGTCGCTGCTTCAGCGGGCGCAGCGCAAACGCTGACCGATTCCGGCGGTTGCTGCTCCTGCTCCTCGCTACGCTCGCCGGGCCATGTAGACGGCCTTGGAGTGGACCAGTTCCTCGACCGGCTGCTTGGGGACGGCGTCGAAGCCGTGGCCGTAGACGTCGAGGCACTCGAGGCCGGCCGCGGCGAGCGCCTCGCGCACCGTGGCTTCGGGGAAGTGGCGCTGGCGGTGGATGTGGGTCTCGAAGCGCTCCGCGTCGGCCCCCGACACGACTTCGAAGCGCGCTTCGCCGAGCGAGCCGGGCCCCGCGTCGCCCGAGCCGAGCCCGCGCCACAGCAGCGTCCGCCCGCGCCGCTCCACCCGCCGCTCTTCGGCGAAGAAGCTGCGGTAGGCCTCGAGGCAGTTGACGTCGAACATCAGCAGGCCGTGGGGCGCCAGGTTGGCCCGCATCCCGCGCAGCGCCCGCTCCAGCTCCTCGCCGCTGAGCAGGTAGTTGACCGCGTCGTCGAGCGCCCAGACGAGGTCGAACTCGCCGAAGCGCGGCAGCTCGCGCATGTCGGCGACCGAGATCCGCGCCGCGCCGCCGGCCTTGGTCCCCGCCAGCTCGAGCATCGCCGGGGAGATGTCGCAGGCGGTCACCTCCCAGCCGCGCTTCAGCATCGGCAGGAAGCTGTTGCCGGTGCCGCAGCCGACGTCGAGCAGGCGCCGCCCGCGCAGCCCGTGCGGGCGCAGCTTCGGCAGCAGGTTGCCCAGCCACAGCTCGTAGTCGTTCTGGTCGGTGAAGTCGTCGTAGATCGGGGCCATCGCCTGGTAGGCGACCTCGGCGTCGCGCCCAGTCGGCCCCTCCCGCTCGGTGGTCGCGGTTGTCGCCTCCATGCCCACTTGACCGAGGATTAATCCTTAATAGTTTCAATGCTCAAATCTGCTAGTTTGATCGCGCGATGGAGGTGCGGACTCTCGATCTGGAGGTTCCGAGCAACGGCTCTGACAGCGGTGAGGCCTGGGACTGGGACGACCTGCACCGTGCCTGCCTGCGCTTCGCCTGGCGCTACGCCGGCGACCGGGTCGAGGCCGAGGACATCGCCCAGGACGCGCTGCTGCGCGCCTGGCGCAAGCGCGGCTCGCTGCGCGACGCCGGCGCTCGCATGTCCTGGCTCGCGGCGATCGTCCGCAACGAGGCGCTGCGAGAGCTGGCCCGCAAGCGGCCGCTGCCCAGCGACCTGATCGAGGTCGCCCACGGCCGCGACGACGACCGCGTCATCGCCACGGTCGAGCGCGCCGATCTGCACGCCGCGCTGGCGCGGCTCAACGAGCGCGACCGCCTGCTCGTGCAGCTGCGCTACGAAGAGGACCTGACCCAGGAGGCGATCGCCGGCCGCCTCGGCATCCCGCTCGGCACGGTCAAGGTCCGCCTGCACCGGGTGCGCGCCAAGCTGCGCCGCTCGATCGGCGTCGCCTGAGCGCCGCTCAGCAGATCCGCCGGCCGCCGCTGCTCTGCGCCTGCGCCGCGGTCCCGGTGGCGCCGTCCATCTTGGCGATCGCCGCCTCGATGTCGGCGCCCAGCATCTCCGCCATGTCGCGGCTGAAGTTCTCCTTCACCACCATCCGCAGCACCGAGATCGACTCGGCGTTCGGCGGCAGCGGGTAGGCGGGGACGATCCAGCCGCGCTCGCGCAGCCGTTCGGAGAGCTCGAACACGTCGACGCCGCCGCCCTTGCCGGTCGGCCGCACGACGACCACCGGCAGGTAGCGCGCGTCGTTGAGCAGCTCGAACC
Organism: uncultured Solirubrobacterales bacterium; assembly: GCA_963805475.1. Taxonomy (GTDB): domain Bacteria; phylum Actinomycetota; class Thermoleophilia; order Solirubrobacterales; family 70-9; genus VRUE01. Next base: position 12,466 of record CAWDUO010000004.1, read on the forward strand.
GCCCGCTCGCGGTCAGCGTCTTCTCCAGCTCGCCCGCGTTCTCCATCAGGTTGGCGGCGATCCGCTCGTACCCCTCCATCCCCAGCCGCAGGAAGTTGTAGTACTGGAGCAGCACCGAGTTGCTGGCGCGGCTGAAGTTGAGGCTGTAGTTGGGCATCTCGCCGCCCAGGTAGGTGATCTTGAAGACCAGCTCGTCCGGCACCGCGTCGAGGTCGCGGAAGACGACTGTCCCCATCCCCGGGTAGACCATGCCGAACTTGTGGTTGGAGACGTTGATCGAGCGCACCTGCTCGAGCCGGAAGTCCCACTTCAGCTCCGGGTAGGAGAAGGGGGCGATGAAGCCGCCGCTGGCCGCGTCGACGTGGATCGGGATGTCCCATCCCTTTTCCGCCTTGACCCGGCGCAGCAGCTCGTCGATCCCCTCGATCTCGTCGACCTGGCCGGTGAAGGTGGTGCCGAGGATCGCGCCGACCGCGATCGTGTTCTCGTCGATCAGCGGCTCGACCTCCTCCGGGCCGATCATATGGCGCTCCGGCGTCAGCGGGATCACCCGCTGCTCGACCTCGAAGTATTTGGCGAACTTCTCCCAGCAGGTGTGGACGTCGGCGCCGAAGATCACGTTCGGCTTCGCCGCGCCGTCGCCGCGCCGTTCGCGCCAGCTCTGCTTGTGCGCCAGCAGCCCCAGCATGATCGCCTCCGAAGAGCCGATCGTCGCCGTCCCGGCCGGTTCGCCGCCGCTCGGCGCGTTGAACAGGCCGCCGATCATGCTGACCACGCGCTGGTGGATCTTCTCCGTCTGCGGGTACTCGTCCTGGTCGACGAAGTTGCGGTTGAGCGTCTCGGTGGCGAGCGCCTGGGCCTCGGGCTCCATCCAGGTGGTGACGAAGGAGGCCAGGTTGAGCGCCGGGTTGCCGTCCAGGTTGAGCTCGTCGTGGATCAGCTGGTAGGCGGCCCGGGCCGGCATCGGGCTGGCCGGCACGCGGTGCGCGGGGATCTCGTCGGTGAAGTAGCGGCTGCTGTAGGTGGTGTTGGTCAGCCGCCCAGCCTCGCTGCGTACCTTGCGCATCGCCGCCCACTGTACACGCGGGCGAGCGCGCCGGGGCGAACTTCGGACCGCTGGATAAGCGGTTTCCGCCGCCGGGTGGCGACCATTTGGGCATGAGGGTGAAGACGATGAGAACGAAGACGAGGAGGTCGCGTCGATGAGCACCGGTAAGCCGCGCCAGATCGTCGCCTTCGGCGGCGGCGGGTTCTCGATGGAGTCGGGCAACCCGCTGCTCGACGAGTACGTGCTGGGGCTCGCCGGCGCCGCCGCGGGCCCGGCGGCCGGGGACGGGGGCCCGCCGCGGCCGCGGGTCTGCTTCCTGCCGAGCGCCAGCGGCGACGCCGACCACTACATCGTCCGCTTCTACCGCGCCTTCGGCGCCGAGCGCTGCGAGCCCAGCCACATCTCCCTGTTCCGCCGCGAGCAGGGGCCGGCCGACCTGCGCGCGCACCTGCTGGAGCAGGACCTCATATACGTCGGCGGCGGCAGCGTCGTCAGCATGCTCGGGGTCTGGCGGGCGCACGGGCTGGACACGGTGCTGCACGAGGCATGGGAGCGCGGCGTCGTCCTGTGCGGCCTCTCCGCCGGCTCGCTCTGCTGGTTCGCCGAGGCGGTGACGGGGTTCCACGGCGCGCCGCGGGCGGTCGACGGGCTCGGTCTGCTGCCGTTCAGCAACTGCGTCCACTACGAGCGGGGATCGGCGCGCCGCGACGCCTACCACGAGTTCCTGCGCGGCGGGATGCGGCCCGGTTACGCGGCCGAGGACGGCGCGGCGCTGCACTTCGTCGGCGCCGCGCTGAGCCGCGTCGTCGCCTCGCGGCCCGAGGCGCGCGGCTACCGGCTCGACGCGGTGGGGGACGAACGGGTGGTGGAGACGCGGATCGCACGACCTACCGGCGACCTACCTGGGCGAGGAAGGAGATGACGAGGACGCGGCCGACGCCGCGGACGCCGACGCCACCATCCTCGCGCCAGAGTCGCCGCGCGTTCGCTTTTTGTCTCGCTATGCGCAGCAAAAAGCGAACGCGCTTGCATGATCGGCCGCGTCCTCACCCTCGGTGGGCACGACTTCACCTCGCGGCCCGCCGACCGCGCGATCTGCGAGCTGATGCTGCGGCTGGCGAGCGCCCGCGCGGCCGGGCTGCCGCGGCCGGAGCGGGAAGACGGGCGGCCGAAGATCTGCATCCTGCCGACCGCCAGCGGCGACACCTCCGAGCAGATCGGCCGCTTCTACTCGGTCTTCGGCGAGCGCGCCTGCGAGCCCTCCGACCTCTCCCTCTTCCGCCTCGGCACCCGTCCGATGGAGCTGCGCGACCACATCCTCGCGCAGGACCTGATCTACGTCGGCGGCGGCAGCCTGCTCAACCTGCTCGCGGTCTGGGAGGCGCACTCGCTCGGCGAGATCCTTGCCCTCGCCTGGCGCCGCGGCGTCGTCCTCGCCGGCCAGAGCGCCGGCGCGATGTGCTGGTTCGAGGCCGGCATCACCAAGTCCTCCGGCAGGCCGCTGCCCGGCGCCGGCCTCGGCCTTCTGCCCGGCAGCCTCTGCGTCCACTACAACGACGAACCCGATCGCCGCGCCGCCTACCTCGACGCGGTCGCCGGCGGGATGCCGAGCGGCTACGGCCTCGACGACTACGCCGGCCTGATCTGGGAGGGCGCCGGCCCGCCCAGCGCCGTCACCGCCCAGCGCGGCGCCCGCGCCTACCGCGTCGCCAGGGTCGGGGCCGGGGCTGCAGGCCAGGCCGGGACCGGGACCGGGACCGCGGCCGAGGTGGTCGAGTCCCCCCTGCCCGCCCGTTTCCTGCCCGCTCCCGCCCCCGCCGCCCTGCGCGAGGACATCGCCGAGTTCCGCCGCATCACCGCGATGCGCAAGAAGGCCGGCAGGCTCGGCTAGCCGCCCGGCCGCGCTCGTTCCGCTGTTCCTTTCCCCCCGAATAACAGGGCAAAGGAACAGCGGAACGCCAGATCGGGCATAGACTCGCCGCACATGGCGACATTCGACCTGCTGGCCAACCTGCCGCTCGAGATCGAGGGCTACGAGTTGAACGGGCTCGAGCACCAAGCGCCCGGCTTCGAACGCCTCAGCACCGTGATCCACATGTGGGGTGGCGGCGAGGACGGGCTGGGCGAGGACGTCACCTACGACGCGCTCGACCACGTCGCCCTCCAGGACGCCGGGCCGGCGCTCGACCTGACCGGCTACGCCACCCTGGGCGAGTTCTGCGAGTTCATGGGAAGCGTCGACACCTTCCCGGCCGAGCCGCAGCGCGAGGTCTCGCGCCGCTACCGCCGCTGGGCCTTCGAGTCGGCGGCGCTCGACCTGGCGCTGCGCCAGGCGGGCGCCGGGATCGCCGCAGCGCTGCGCCGCGAGCCCGCCGCGGTCAGCTTCGTCTGCTCGATGCGTCTCGCCGCCGGCCCCGACGAGCCCTCCTCGATCGAGACCCTGCGCGCCAAGCTCGATCCCTACCCCGACCTGCGCTTCAAGCTCGACCCGACCAACGACTGGGACGAGGGGCTGATCGCCGCCCTCGCCGCCACCGGCGCGGTCGACTCGCTCGACCTCAAGGGCTTCTACAAAGGCACGCCGGTCGACGTCGAGACCGACCCGGCGCTCTACGCGAGCCTGATCGAGGCCTTCCCGGAGGCCTGGCTCGAGGACCCCGACGTCAACGACGAGACCCGGCCGCTGCTGGAGCCGGTGCGCGACCGGATCACCTGGGACGCGCCGATCCACTCGATCGCCGACATCGAGGCACTGCCCTGGCGGCCGCGGATGGTCAACGTCAAGCCCTCGCGGATCGGCGGCCTGCGCGACCTCTGCGAGACCTACGACTACTGCGACGAGCAGGGGATCGGCGCCTACGGCGGCGGCCAGTGGGAGCTCGGCCCCGGTCGCGGCCAGATCCAGGTCCTCGCCTCGCTCTTCCACCCCGAGACGCCGAATGACACCGCCCCGCGCGGGTACAACGAAAGCCCGCCGCCGCCCGGCCTGCCGACCAGCCCGCTGCTGCCGCAGCTGACGCCGACCGGCTTTCGGTGGGCCGAATAGGCGCTTCGGCCGGCCGAATTCGCGCTTTCGGCTACGTTCCAATCACCGTCCCGCCGAGCAAGGAGAGCCATGCCCGAGAAGAGCTTCGCCGCCGCCCTCAACGAGCAGATCGCCAACGAGTTCGCCGCCTCGCAGCAGTACGTCGGGATGGCGGTCTACTACGACGCGGAAACGCTGCCGCGCCTCGCCGCCTTCTTCTACCGGCAGGCGCTGGAGGAGCGCGGGCACGCGATGATGATGGTCCAGTACCTGCTCGACGTCGGCGAGGAGGTCCAGATCCCCGATATCAAGGCGCAGGCGACCAGCTACTCCGACGGGGTGACGCCGGTGCGGAAGGCGCTCGAGCAGGAGAAGCGGGTCGGCGAGGAGATCTTCGCCCTGTTCGAGCTGGCGCGCGACGTCAAGGACTACCGCGCCGAGCAGTTCATGCAGTGGTTCGTCAAGGAGCAGGTCGAGGAGGTCGCGCTGATGGGCGACCTGCTCAACGTGGTCGAGCGCTCGGAGGAGAATCTGCTGCTGGCCGAGGACTACATCGCCCGCGAGGCCCCGGGCGAGGAGGGCTCCGACCCGACCGCGCCGCCGGCGGCGGGCGGCGGCGGCTAGGCGGGAGGGCGACTCTCCCGCGCGGGGTCGCCGTCCCGTACGAGGAAGGGACGCTGGCAGACTCTTCCCATGAGGCACACCGCCCACGGGTACTGGTTGGAGGAGGCGGGGGAGGTCGACCCGCTGCCGGCGCTGGAGGGGGAGCGGAGCGCTGACGTGGTGGTGCTCGGCGGCGGGTACACGGGGATGTGGACGGCCTGGTGGCTGAAGAAGCTGGAGCCGGCGTGCCGGGTGGTGCTGCTGGAGGCGGATGTCTGCGGGCACGGCCCGAGCGGGCGCAACGGGGGGTTCTGCAACTCGATGTGGTTCTCGCTGGCGAGCATGCGGGCGCGCTGGGGGGACGCGGTGGCGCTGGCGGTGGCGCGCGCCGCGCGCGAGGCGATCGACGGGGTCGAGGCGTTCTGCCGGGACGAGGGAGTCGACGCCTGGTTCCGCCGCGGCGGCTACCTCCAGGTCTCGACCGCGCCGGCCCACGACGGCGTCTGGGACGAGGCCGTCGCGGCCTGCCAGGAGCTGGTCCCCGGCCAGCCCACCTCGCCGCGTTCGCCTTTTGTCGGCGACAGCTCGACAAAAGGCGAACGCGGCGGCCAGGGAGGACGCGATGCGGGGGAGGTTGCGGTTGCGCCGGTGCGGGTGCTGAGCCCCGGCGAGGTCGCGGAGCGCTGCGCCTCGCCGGTCTTCCGCGGCGCGGCGTTCTACCGGGACGCGGCGACCGTGCAGCCGGCGCGCCTGGCGCTCGGCCTGCGCGCCCGCCTGCGCGCCGCCGGCGTCCATATATATGAGCGCTCCCCCGTCCGCCGTCTCCGCACGGGCGTCGCTTCCGACTTTTTCCACACCCCAGTGGGGAAAAAGTCGACAACGCGTGCTGAGCGGGGGGTGGTGGCGGAGCTCGTGGGGGGTGCGCGGGTTCGGGCCGGGGCCGCGGTGGTGGCGATCGGGGGGGCGGCGAAGGCGCCGCGGGGGCCGCTGCGCGACGCGCTCACCGTCACCTCCTCGCACATCGTCCTCACCGAGCCGGTGCCGGAGCTGCTCGAGGAGATCGGTTGGACGGGGGGCGAGTGCATAACCGACGCGCGCACCCTCGTCGACTACTTCCGCACGACGCCGGACGGGCGCATCGCCTTCGGCTGGGGCGGCGGCCGGATCGCGATGGGCGCCCGCCTGCGCGGCCGCTCCGAGGTCGACGCCGAGGTCGTCGCGGCGGCGGCGGCGCGCCTCTTCGAGTACTTCCCGGGGCTGGCCGATGCGGGGACGGGATCGCCGGGACGGGCGGGCGCGGGGACGGGATCGCCGGGACGAGCTGGTGCGGCGACGCCGAGCGCGATCTCCGGCTCCGGCGCGGGGGCCGCGGGCCCGCGTGTGGGGGCGGGACGCCGTCGCCCCGCCCGGATCACCCACGCCTGGGGCGGGCCGATCGACGTCTCGCCGACCCACGTGCCGGTCGTCGTCCCCCTGCCCGGCGCCCGCGCCTTCGTTGCCGCCGGCTACACCGGCAACGGCGTCGGCCCCTCGCACATGGTCGCCCGCGCCCTCGCCGCCCTCGCCCTCGACCGCCGCGACCACCACACCAGCTTGCCCTTCATAGACCCGGCGCCGCAACACGTCCCTCGCGAGCCCTTCCACTGGCTGGGAGGCGAAGCAATCCGCCGCGCCCTCACCGCCAAGGAGGACGCCGAGCTCTCAGGTCGCCGCCCGCACCCTGTCAGCTCTCTCACCTCCCGCGTCCCGGAGCTGATCGGCTTCCACATCGGCCGTTGACCCCACCCCGGTGGAGGGAGCGTGCGGTGCGGTGGGATACGTCTCTACTGTGGGACGACCAGCACCGGGCGCTCGCCGGTGCAGCAGCTTGTACGGGGTCGAGCCGAGGATGAGCCCTTCAGCGGCGCCTCGCCGCCGCTGCCGACGACGATCAGCCGCGCGTCGCGCGCCTCGGCGACCTCGAGCAGCGCCTCCGGCGCCCGCTTGGCGACCAGCATCGCCTCGCCCGACGCCGCCGGCCTCGACCGCGCCGCGCGCCTCGCCATCACCCGCTCGCCGAGCTCCTCGATCGCCTCCTCGTGTTCGGCGATCTCGCCGCCCCAGACCCCCGGCGGGGCGTAGCCGAAGACCGACGACGACGGTCCCCCAGCGCCCGCGCCAGCTCGACCGCGCGCTCGAGCGCCGCCTTGCCGCGCCCGAGCCGTCGTAGCCGACGACGATCGCCGCCATCTCAGCGCCTCCCGCCTCCGCTCCCGGCCGATCCCGCCGCGCCCCGGCGCCGCTTCGCCCTCGAGGAACCCGTCCGGCGCGACCTCGGCCCGGCGCCGGAAGAAGCCCGGCGCCGCCCGCCACTGGACCGCCATCAGGATCATCCCGAGCACGAGGAAGAAGACCGCGATCACCAGCGGCGGGCCGACCCCAACCAGGAGTTGCCCGATTCGGAGTTCGCCGGGTCGGCGAGTTCGATCCCGTTCTTGATCAGCAGGTAGAAGAGGATCACGCCGCCGAGCGCCGGCCCGAGGCCGACGAAGAAGAAGTTCTTGACGCTGCGCAGCAGCTCGCGGCGGTAGTAGATCGCGCAGGCGAAGCCGGTGAGCCCGTAGTAGAAGGCAATCATCAAGCCGAGCGCGGCCAGCGAGTCGCCGAGGATGTCTTCGCTGACCAGCGTCAGGCCGACGTACCAGACGATCGAGAGCGGCCCCATCCCCAGCGTCGAGAAGTTCGGCGTCAGGTAGCGCGGGTGGATGTGGCCGAGGCTCTTCGGCAGCGCGCCCGCGCGCGCCATCGAGAGCGTCGTGCGCGCCGTCGGCAGGATCGTCGTCTGCGTCGAGGCCGCGGCCGAGGTGAGCACCGCGATGATCAGGATCTTGTCGAGCGGCGAGCCGAAGACTTCGGTGCCGAGCGAGCTGAGCACGTCGTCGTGGTTGGCGACCAGGCCTTCGACCCCGGCGTAGGCCTGCGCGGCGGCGGAGACGATGACGTAGATGCCGAGCAGCATCAGCGTGCTGAGACGGTCGCCCGCCCCGGCGCCTTGCGCGGGTCCTCGGTCTCCTCGTTGACCGTCGCGGTCGTGTCCCAGCCCCAGTAGATGAAGACCGCCAGCAGCATCCCGTCGCGAGTCTCGGCGGGGCTGAGCGACGAACGGGTTGAACCAGGAGAGGCTCGGGTGGAGCGAGCCGGCGGGGGCTGCCGGCGTAGACCTTGATCAGGGCGACGACCGCGAACAGCGCGAGCGTGACGATCTCCGCCGCCGAGCAGGCCGACCTGCGTGCGCGCCGAGAGCTCGATCCCGATCAGCAGATCGCGCGTCATGATCACGATCCAGAGCACGCCGACCGCGGTCACCGCCACGGTCGAGTCGGCGGCCGAGTCCCAGCCGAACAGCAGGAAGGTGTAGAGGCCGGCGATCTGCGCCAGGTTCGCCATCACGATCACGTCGGCGACGACGATCGCCCAGCCGGCGATCCAGCCGAGCTGCGGGCCCATCGCCTTGGTCACCCAGGAGAACGTCGTGCCGCAGTCGGGGTCGGCCTTGTTCATGTAGTAGTAGCCGGCGGCGACGAGGAACATCGGGATGAAGCTGATCAGCATGATCGCCGGCGACTGCAGCCCGACCGCGGCGGCGATGAAGCCGAGCGTCGCCGCGAGGCTGTAGCCGGGCGCGGTCGAGGCGACGCCGATCACGACGTTGGAGACGAACCTGATCGCGTTCTTCTTCAGCCCCTTGTCGCCGCTGCTCGGGTCGCGCCGCGCGGGCGGGGAGCCGGAGCGCGCTCGCGGTCGGCTCTCCACGTCTTGCGACGGTACGGCGGACCGCCGCCGCGCAAGTGGCGAATGCCCCAAACTTGGCCGGCTCGATTGTACATTCGGTACAAGAGAGTCGCGCCTGGACTTGACCCAATGAACACTTGAATACGGGTGCACAGGGGGCTAGCTTTGTCCATAGCGTCGTATGCGAGAGGATCGATCGCATGGCCACCGCCGCAGACCGTCGACACCGAGCTCCAGCAGCTGCGCCAAGCGCACCTCTGGATGCACTTCTCGCGCATGGGCGCCTACGGGCCCGGCCACGAGATCCCGATCATCGTGCGGGCGGACGGGCTGCTACGTCTACGACGACCACGGCAACCGCTACCTCGACGGCCTCTCGGCGCTGTTCTGCGTCAACGCCGGCCACGGCCGGGCCGAGCTCGGCGAGGCCGCCGCGCGCCAGGTCGAAGAGCTCGACTTCTACACCCTGTGGAGCTACGCCCACCCGCGGGCGATCGAGCTCGCCGCGCGGATCGCCGCGCTCGCCCCCGGCGACCTCAACCGCGTCTTCTTCACCTCGGGCGGCTCGGAGGCGGTCGAGTCGGCGCTGAAGCTCGCCCGCAACTACCACCGGGCGCTCGGCAAAGGCCAGAAGCACAAGGTGATCGCGCGGGAGATCGCCTACCACGGGACCAGCCTCGGCGCCCTCTCCGCCACCGGGATCACCGAGCTGCGCGCGCAGTTCGAGCCGCTGACGCCCGGCGGCTGCCACGTCCCCAACACCAACCTCTACCGCTGGCCGGCCGACCGCCACCCGCTCTGGGCGGCGGAGGCGATCGAGGAGCGGATCGTGTTCGAGGGGCCGGACACGGTCGCCGCGGTGATCCTCGAGCCGGTGCAGAACGCCGGCGGCTGCTTCGTCCCCCCCGAGGGCTACTTCCAGCGCGTGCGCGAGATCTGCGACCGCCACGACGTGCTGATGATCAGCGACGAGGTGATCTGCGCCTGGGGCCGGCTCGGCCACATGTTCGGCTGCGAACGGTTCGGCTACCAGCCCGACCTCGTCACCGTCGCCAAGGCGCTGACCAGCGCCTACGCGCCGATGGGCGCCGTGATCGCCGCCGACCGCGTCGCCGAGCCGTTCATGCAGGGCGACGCCTCCTTCGCCCACGGCTTCACCTTCGCCGGCCACCCGGTGGTCTCGGCGGTCGCGATGGCCAACCTCGACGTCTTCGAGCGCGAGGACCTCTGCGGGCACGTCCTCGCCAAGGAAGGCGAGTTCCGCGCCATGCTCGAGACCCTGCACGACCTGCCGATCGTCGGCGACGTGCGCGGCGCCGGCTTCTTCCAGGCGATCGAGCTGGTCAAGGACAAGGAGACGAAGGAGACGTTCGGCGGCGAGGAGGCCGAGGAGCTGCTGCGCGGCTACCTGTCGGGCGAGCTGTACCGGCGCGGGCTGATCTGCCGCGCCGACGACCGCGGCGACCCGGTGATCCAGCTGGCGCCGCCGCTGATCTGCGACACCGAGCAATTCGAGGAGATCCACGACGTGCTGCGGGGGGTCCTGACGGACGCATGGGAGCGCGTGCGAAGGTAGGCGCGGCGATGCTGACCGTCCAGAGCCTGCTCGACGAGGTCGGTCTCGAGCTCGTCGGCGGGCGAGGGCGCGGCCGAGGCGCCGCTTGCGCTGGATCCACATCTCCGAGCTGGAGGATCCGACGCCGTGGCTCTCCGGCGGCGAGCTGATGCTGACCACCGGGATCCCGCTCGGCAGCGCCGCCAAGCAGCGCGCCTACATCCGCCGGCTCGTCGAGCACAACCTCGCCGGCCTCGGATTCGGCACCGGCCTCAGCCATGAGAAGCTGCCCAAGGCGCTCGCCGACGAGGCGCGCAAGCGCGACTTCCCGCTGTTCGAGGTGCCCTACTCGACCCCGTTCATCGCGCTCACCGAGAAGGCCTTCGGCAAGCTCGTCAACGAGCAGTACGAGGTGCTCCAGCGGGGGATCGCGGTGCAGCGGCGGCTCGAGCGGCTGGTCCTGGAAGAGCGCGGCCTGGAGGAGATAGTGGCGACGATCGCCTCCGCGGTCGGCGGCACCGTGGCGATCCTCAACGGCCGCGGCGAGCGGATCGCCGGGCGCGGCTTCCGCCGCCAGCTCTCCGCCGAGGCGGTCAACGCGATCCGTGACGAAGCGCTGTCGCACACGGCGGACGGGCACCCGTTCGTCCCCACACACCCCTCGGTGGCGGGACGGGCGCTGGCCCACCCGGTGATCTCGCCCGGCGGCGGGCCGCCGCAGGCCTGGGTGGTGATGGTGCGCGACTCGGGCGGGCTGGGGGACTTCGAGCGGCTGATCCTCCAGCAGGCGGTCGCCGTCGTCGCGCTGGAGCTGATGCGCCGCCGGGTCGCCCGCGAGACCGAGCGGCGGCTGGCCGGCGACGTGCTGGCGGGGGCGCTGGGCGGGCGCCTCGACCCGAGCGAGCTGCGCCGCCGGCTGGAGCCGTTCGGGATCGGCGACGAGGCCGCGGTGCTCGTCTTCGACCTCGACGACCCGGCGGCGGCCGAGCCGGCGCTGGAGCGGGCGCTCGCCGCCGACGCCTGCCCCGCGGTCGTCGCCCCGCACGCGGCGGGCGGCCACGAGCTGCTCTGCGCGGTCGTCGACGCGGCCGACCGCGACCCGGTCGACCTCGCCGGCGAAGCGCGCAAGGCGCTGATCAAGGAGCGCGGCGCGGTGCGCGCGGCGGCCAGCCGCCCGGCGCCGCCGGAGGAGCTGCGCCACTCCTTCCACGAGGCGCGCTGCGCGCTGGAGGCGACCGCGTTCAGCGAGAACGGCAGCGCCCCCGACGTCGCCTCCTGGCGCGACCTCGGTGCCTTCACCCTGCTGCTCGCGATTCAGGACGACGATGCGCTGGCGCTCTACTGCGACAGCGTGCTCGGCCCGATCGAGTCCGGCGACGAGGAGTACGGGGGGGAGCTGCTGCGCTCGCTGGAGGCCTTCATCGAGCAGAACGGCCAGTGGGAGCGCGCCGCCCGCCAGGTCTACTGCCACCGCCACACCCTGCGCTACCGGATGCGCAAGGTCGAAGAGCTGACCGGCCGCGACCTCAGCCGCGCCCACGACCGGATCGAGTTCTGGCTCGCCCTCCGCGCCAGGGAGCTGGTCAACCAATGACCCAACCACCATCCAACTGTTCCTTTTCCTCTCTATTCGAGGAAAAGGAACAGTTGAACGAGGAGGTCCCGTGATCGTCGGCGTCCCGCGGGAGGTCAAGGAGGACGAGTACCGGGTGGCGATCACGCCGGCCGGAGTGCGCGAGATGACCGAGCACGGACACGAGGTGCTGGTCGAGGCCGGGGCGGGGGAGGGCAGCGCGATCGCCGATGCCGAGTTCGCGGCGCAGGGCGCGCGGATCGCGCCCGACGCGGCCGCGGTCTTCGGTGAGGCCGGGATGATCCTCAAGGTGAAGGAGCCGCAGCCCGGCGAGATCGAGCTGCTGCGCCCCGGCCAGCTCCTCTTCGCCTTCCTGCACCTCGCCCCCGACCCCGAGCAGAGCCGCGGCCTCTGCGGCTCGGGCGCGACCTGTGTCGCCTACGAGACGGTCGAGGACGCGCGCGGCCGCCTCCCCCTGCTGGCGCCGATGAGCGAGATTGCCGGCAAGATCGCCGCCCAGGCGGGCGCCTTCATGCTGGAGAAGCCGCTCGGCGGGCGGGGCATCCTGCTCGGCGGCGTGCCCGGCGTCGCGGCGGCGAACGTGATGGTGATCGGCGGCGGCGTCGTCGGCATGAACGCGGCCTTCGTCGCGATCGGGATGGGCGCCGACGTCTTCGTCTACGACAAGTCGATCGACCGGCTGCGCGAGCTCGAGGTCGCCTTCGGCGGCGCCTGCTCGACGGTGTACTCGACGACGCTGGCGATCGAGGAGATGCTGCCGCGCGCCGACCTCGTGATCGGCGCCGTGCTGGTCCACGGCGCGCGCGCCCCTTATGTGGTGCGGCGCGAGCAGCTGGCGCCGATGAAGCCGGGCGCGGTGCTGGTCGACGTGGCGATCGACCAGGGCGGCTGCTTCGAGACCTCGCACCCGACCACCCACCGCGACCCGACCTTCGCGGTCGACGGCGTCACCCACTACTGCGTCGCCAACATGCCGGGCGCGGTCCCGATCACCTCGACCCAGGCGCTGACCAACGCGACGCTGCCCTACGCGATCGCGCTCGCCGACCGCGGCGTCGGGGAGGCGATCCGCCGCGACCCCGGCCTGCGCCCCGGCGTCAACGTCGCCGCCGGCCAGGTCACCCACCCGGCGGTCGCCGAGGCGGTCGGCGCCGAGTGCGTCCCCGTGGAGCAGGCCCTGCACACCCATCCGACTGTTCCTTTTCCTCGTATGGCGGGGAAAAGGAACAGTCGAACGCCTGAGAGGAGGACTGGATGAGCGCATACGCGGTGGTCAACCCGGCGACGGGCGAGACGATCAGGGAGTACCCGGAGATGGCGACGAGGAGCTGCGCGCGGCGATCGGGCGGGCCGACGAGGCGGCCCGGACGTGGCCCGGCTCCTCGACCGTGGCCGAGCGCGCCGCGCTGCTGCGCCGCGTCGGCGAGCTGCACTCCGAGCGCCGCCGCGAGCTGGCCGAGATCGTCGTCCGCGAGATCGGCAAGCCGATCGAGCAGGCGCTGGCCGAGGTCGACTTCACCGCCGAGATCTACGGTTACTACGCCGACCACGCCGAGAGCCTGCTGGCCGACGAGCCGATCGAGCTGCTGGACGGGGAGGGGACGGCTGTCGTCCGGCGCAGCCCCTTCGGCGTCCTGCTCGGGATCATGCCGTGGAACTTCCCCTACTACCAGGTCGCCCGCTTCGCGGCGCCGAACCTGGCGATCGGCAACACGATCCTGCTCAAGCACGCGCCGCAGTGCCCCGAGTCGGCCGAGGCGATGCAGCGGATCTTCGACGACGCCGGCTTCCCGCGGGGCGCCTACGAGAACGTCTACGCCACCGACGAGCAGATCGCCTGGGCCATCGCCGACCCGCGCGTGCGCGGCGTCTCGGTCACCGGATCCGAGCGCGCCGGCGCCGCCGTCGCCGAGGTCGCCGGGCGCAACCTGAAGAAGGTCGTGCTGGAGCTCGGCGGCTCGGACCCGTTCATCCTGCTCGCGACAGACGACCTCGACGCGGCCGCCGACGCCGCCGCCGAGGCGCGGCTCGACAACGCCGGCCAGTCCTGCAACGCGGCCAAGCGCTTCATCGTCGCCGACGAGCTCTACGACGGGTTCGTCGAGAAGCTGCGCGCGCGGTTCGCCGCGGCGCGGCCGGGCGACCCGACCGCCGAGGACACCGAGGTCGGGCCGCTCTCCTCGCGCACGGCGGCCGACCGGCTGGAGGACCAGGTGAAGCGGGCGGTTGCGGCCGGCGCCGAAGTGGTCCTCGGCGGCGGCCGCGAGGGCAACTACTTCGAGCCGACGATCCTCGCCGGGATCGAGCCCGGCGACGACGCCTCCCAGGAAGAGTTCTTCGGGCCGGTGGCGCAGGTCTACCGGGTGGGCTCCGAGGAGGAGGCGGTCGAGCTGGCCAACCGGACGCCGTTCGGCCTCGGCTCCTATGTGATGACCACCGACCCCGCGCAGGCCGAGCGCGTCGCCGAGAAGATCGAAGCCGGGATGGTGTACGTCAACATCGTCGGCGCCGACGCCCCGGAGCTGCCGTTCGGCGGCTTCAAGCGCTCCGGCTTCGGCCGCGAGCTGGGCCGCTACGGCGCCGACGAGTTCGTCAACAAGAAGCTGATCCGCAGCGCCTGAACCGCCGATCCGCGCGGCTACGGGCGAAGTTCGGTGAAGCCCGCCGCGGCGAAGTCGCCGTCGAAGGCGAGCGCGTCGCGGATGCCGCGCGTCCGCATGTAGGCGAAGCTGGTCGCGTTGACGAAGGAGTACTCGCGCTCGTCGTGCCGGCGCAGCCAGCGCAGCGCTTCGTCTTCGATCTCCTCGGAGATCGAGACGACCTGCACATGGCGATTCCTGTCGCCGACGCTGTCGAGGAACTCCACGGCCCTGCCATGCCACAGCTTGCGGCGCAGAGTGGTCCAGGTCTCGCCTCGCACGTATGTGGACGTGACTATGCGCCGTCCCTCGAGCTGCTCGAATAGGCGCAGCGCTGCATCGTGGTGCCGGTCGCGCTCGTCGGCGCCGGCGACGAAGAACGATGTGTCGGCGAAGATCAGGGGTCGGGGTTGGACGGGCCGTAGACGACCTCGTCGATCGTCCGGTTGTCGTCGGGATCGCTTCCGCCCGGCGACTTGAACAGCTTGAACAGCGGATCGTCCTCTATCGACGGCAATGGCCGTATCTCCTCCCGCACGCAACGCCTGATCACCTCCGCCTTGGACACGCCCTCTTCGTCGGCGCGGCGCTCCACCGCCGCGTCGAGCTCGGGCTCGATCGATATCTGCAGTCGCTTCATGCGGGCCATGTTACATCACCTCTCGGGAGGTAATGTAACATTTCAGCCCCAAAAGTGTCAAATTTCGCGCGTCGGGGACGGTGATCGGTACCCTCGGGACGGTGAGGACGCCAGGGAGAGGACTCGGCCTCGCCGCGCTCGCGATCGCCTTCGCCGCGCTCGCCCTCGGCGCCGGCGAAACGCCCGAAGAAGAACCGCCGCGCTGCCACGGGCGCCGGGCGACGATCGTCGGCACGGCCGGCGACGACGTCATCCACGGCACGCCCGGGCGCGACGTGATCTGGGGCGGCCCGGGCGCCGACCAGATCTTCGGCAGCCTCGGCAACGACCTGATCTGCGGCGGCCCCGGCGACGACCTGATCCACGGCGGCCGCGGCAACGACGAGCTCTACGGCGAAGCCGGCAGCGACCGCCTCTACGGCGACCTCGGCGACGACAAGGCCGCGGGCGGGCCCGGCGACTACGACGAGGTCTCCGGCGGGCTCGGCATCGACACCCTCAACGGCGGCCCCGGCAACTACGACTTCGTCGACGGCGACTACGGCTACGACCGCATGGACGGCGGCCCCGGCGCCCACGACGTCGCCTCCTTCGCCACCAACGTGGCCGGCGGCAAGGGCGCCGGCGTCTGGGTCGACCTCGCCCGGCACCGGGCGCGCGGCGACGGCCACGACCGCCTCTTCCGCTTCGAGGACGTCGAAGGCTCGGCCTTCGCCGACCAGCTGATCGGCGACAAGGGCCCCAACCGGATCGTCGGCGGCCCTGGCGACGACAAGCTGCGCGGCGGCGGCGCGGACGAGCTGGTCGGCGGCCAGGGCAGCGACACGTGCAGCGGCGCCAAGGGCCACACGACCTCCTGCGGCAGAGAACGTCCGCCCAAGGCCTCCGCCTACGTCCAGCTCGACCGCGTCAAAGGGGGCGGCGGCGGGCTGGTGGTCGTCGGCGGCGGCGGCCCCGACCACTTCACCGTCGCCTTCGACGAAGCGACTCAGACCTTCGGCCTCAGCGCCGCCAAGGGCGTCGCGGTCGGCCCCGGCTGCGACCACGTCGGCGCCGACGCCGCCCAGGTCACCTGCCCCGCCGACGGCCCCGCCCGCTGGCTCACGGTCGACCTCGGCCCCGGCAACGACCGCTTCCGCGCCGAAGGCTCGCTCGCCGGCGCCCAGAACGTGCGGATCGGCGGCGGCCTCGGCGACGACACGATCAAGGCCGGCCCCGAGGACGACCTGCTCGAGTCCGGCCCCGGCGCCGACAGGCTCTACGGCGGCGACGGCGCCGACGGGCTGATCGGCGGCCTCCCCGGCCCCACCTACCTCTACGGCGAAGGCGACGGCGACCTGCTCGCGGCGGGCGGCGGCTGCGCCGGCGGCGCCCTGGTCGGCGGGCCCGGCCGCGACGACGCCTCCTTCGCCGAGACCCAGGCCCATCCGGGCCTCCTCTACGTCTCCTTCGCCGCGCACAAAGCCTGGATCGACACGCTGCTGCGGGAAGGCCGCTGCCGCCCCGTCCACCTCTCGCCCACCGACGAGGACATGGAGGGCTCCTTCGACAACGACGTGCTGATCGGCGATTCCGGCCCCAACGCGATGCTCGGCCAGCCCGGCGAAGACCGCTTCTACGGCAACGGCGGCGACGACGTCGTCGACGCCCGCGACGGCGTCCGCGACATCCACGTCCAGTGCGCCCGCCCCGGCCAGAAGCCCGAAGGCCGCGCCCTGCTCGACGGCATCGACCCGCACCCCTCCGGCTGCGCGATCGAAAAGCTCGGCGAACCTGTCCCGGGCCTCAACAACTCGGGCTGAGCCGCCCGCGTTTCCGGGTTCCTACGTGCCCTGGGACGGAGGAGCCCGGAAACGGCGTCGGGATCGATCGAGCCTCTAAGATCGCTCCCAGCCGTTCCGCCCGGGTAGCTCAGTTGGTAGAGCACTTCCATGGTAAGGAAGGGGTCACGAGTTCGAGTCTCGTCCCGGGCTTCCAAGCGATCCGGCGGTTCCCGCCGCGCTTCTTCGTTCCGCGAGTTTCAGTAGTAGTGGCGGCGTCCGCCGACAGCGCGACCGCCTTGGCCGAGGAGCCAGAAGATCACGCCGAGGACCACGAGGATCCCGCCGATGAACCAGAGGAACCCGATGTTGAAGATGGTCGCCAGGACGAGACAGACGATTCCGAGAATGATCACTGTTCGAACCTCCGGTTGCGGTTTGCTGGCCACGTCGCTACCCGTAACCGCTGGATGGGAATCCGCTCGGCGTCGGGAGCGCCTGGGCCCGCGTGCACGGCGCCGGCGGATCGCCTCGGCGGACTGGCCATCCAGCCAGCCCGGGCGATAGCCTCCCGGGCCGCATGGACTTCTCCCTGACCCCCGAGCAGGAGGACTTCGTCGCCGCGATCCGCGATTTCTGCGCGCGCGAGTGCGGCACGGCGGAGCAGCGCGAGCGGCTGACCGAGGGCTACGAGCTGCACCACAGCTTCGACCTCTACCGCAAGATGGCCGAGCTGGGCTGGCTCGGGGTGACGATCCCCGAGGCCTACGGCGGCGCCGGCGGCTCGATGCTCGACGCCTGCCTGTTCATGGAGGAGACCAGCCGCGGGCTCGCGCCGATCGGCGGCTACGCGACGACGCTGATCGTCGCCGGCGCGACCCAGCGCTTCGGCAGCGAGGAGCAGAAGCGCGAGGTCCTCGGCGGGATCGCCGGCGGCGCGGTCGAGGCGATCGCGATGACCGAGCCCGAGGCGGGCTCGGACGTCGGCTCGCTGACCACCTCGGCCGAGCGCGTCGACGGCGGCTTCGTCCTCAACGGCCAGAAGGTCTTCATCTCCAACGCCCACATCGCCGACCACATCCTCGTCGTCTGCCGCACGACCAAGGGCGAGTCCAAGCACGAGGGGCTTTCGATGATCTGGCTGCCGCGCGAGACGCCGGGCCTGGAGATCGTCCCGATCAAGACGATGGGCGGCAGCGAGACCAACACGCTCTACCTGAGCGACGTCGAGGCGCCCGAGGACGCCCTCCTCGGCGAGGTCGACCAGGCCTGGACGCAGCTGATGGCGGGGCTCAACGTCGAGCGGCTGATCCTCGCCGCGACGATGCTCGGGATCGGCCAGCGCGCCTTCGACGACGCGCTCGCCTACGTCAAGCAGCGCAAGCAGTTCGGCCGACCGATCGGCTCCTTCCAGGCGCTCCAGCACCGGCTCGCCGACATGGCGACCGAGCTCGAATCCGCCCGCCTGATGACCCGCTGGGTCGCCGCCCTGACCGACGAGGACCCGGGCCGGATGCTCCCCCGCGAGGCCTCGATGGTGAAGCTGCACGTCACCGAGGTCGCCAAACGCGTCGCCGTCGAGGGGATGCAGCTGATGGGCGGCTACGGCTACTCCTCCGAGTACGACATGGAGCGCCTCGTCCGCGCGACGATGGTTTCGACCATCTACGGCGGCACCAGCGAGATCCAGCGCACGATCATCGCCAAAACCCTCGGCCTCTGAGCGCCCCGGGCGGCGCGCCGCCAAGTCCCGCGGGGCGCTATCCTTCGCGCCAGCCTCGTGCCTCGGCCCGGGGTTTTCTCTTGTAACGGCGTCGTTCGGCAACGAGGAGAAGCATGGCTCGCGGAGATGTCCGCATCGCGGTGACGCTGGCTTGCGAAGACTGCAAGCGGCGCAATTACCAGACCAACAAGTCGCGGCGAAACTCGCCGGACCGGATCGGGCTGCGCAAGTTCTGCCGCTGGTGCGGCAAGCACACCGCGCACAAGGAGACTCGCTAGTGACGCGATCCGCCCGCGAGGGGGGGCGTTAAGCCCTCGATGGCCAAATCCCGCGCACAGCGCAAGGCGGAGAAGCGCGCCCGCGAGGCCGAAGAACGCAAGCTGCGCTCCGGCGACGGCGAGCGCGAGACCGAGGCGCGCGCCCAGCACGACACCCAGGTCCCCGTCTCCGGCGACATCGCCGAGATCGAGGCGGTCGAGGCCGGGATGGCGGCCGGCGCCGCAGAAGCCGACCTCGAGACCCCCGACGCGCCGAAGTCGCGCGGCTCCCGCCGCGCCGGGGCGAAGGCGGTCAAGCAGGCCGAAAAGCGCGAGCGCGAGCAGCGCAAGGAGCGCGAGCGCCAGCAGCTCGCCAAGCGCCAGAAGCAGGCCCAGGCCCCGGCGGGCCAGCGCGGCGGCGTGATCGGCTTCCTCGTCTCCTGCTGGGCGGAGCTGCGCAAAGTCCAGTGGCCGGACCGCGAAACCCTCGTCCAGGCGACCGCGGTGACGATCCTCTTCGTCGCCGTCGCCGGCGTCTACCTCGGCGCCCTCGACAGCGCCTTCAGCTTCCTGATCAAGCAGATCCTCTAGCCGCTAGCGG
>CAWDUO010000005.1:0-140540 GCA_963805475.1 uncultured Solirubrobacterales bacterium
CGCAGGAGATCGAGACCAGCTCGGAGGACAAGGCTTAGCGGGGGAGGCCAGGGGGTGTCCCCCCCGCTTGCTGGGATTTTCGCCTCGCGGTTTCCCTCTCTCGCCAAGTGGGCAGTGCGAAAATCAGGGACGCCGCTGCGCGGGCGGGACACCCCCTGCCCTCCTCACGTGAGGTGGTGATCCTCCGAGCCCGGCACGATCTTGGTGGGTAGATTGCTTGTGGTGGAGAGGGTTTGCATCATTGGGGCCGGCAGCTCGGGGCTGACTGCTTGTCAGGTTCTCGCTGCGCGCGGGGTTCCTTTCGATTGTTTCGAGAAGGGGTCGGAGATCGGGGGGAACTGGCGTTATGGGAACGACAACGGGACCTCGTCCGCCTACAAGTCCCTCCACATAAACAGCGCCCGCAAGCTGATGTCCTACCGGGCGTTCCCGATGCCGGAGGACTACCCGGACTACCCGAGCCACTGGCAGGTCGCCGAGTACTTCGACGCCTACGCCGAGCGCTTCGGCCTGACCGAGCGGATCGCCTTCAACACCGAGGTCGTGAGCGCCGAGCCGGTCGACGGGGAGTGGGAGGTGACCGTCCGCGACGCCGGCGGGGAGCGCAGCGAGCGCTACCGGGCGGTGCTGGTCGCCAACGGGCACCACTGGCAGCCGCGCTGGCCCGAACCGCCGTTCCCCGGCGAAGCCGAGTTCGCGGGCGAGCGGATGCACGTCCACCACTACCGCGAGCCCGACGTGCTGGTCGGCAAGCGGGTGCTGGTGCTGGGGATCGGCAACTCGGCCGTCGACGTCGCGGTCGAGTCCTCGCGGATCGCCGAGCGGACCTTCCTGGCGATGCGCCGCGGCGCCTGGGTGCTGCCCAAGTTCCTCGGCGGCAAGCCGATCGACGAAGCCGCGCCGCCGATCGCCAGCTACCTGCCGATCCCCGTGCAGCGCTTCTTCTTCAACCGGATGCTGAAGACCGCGGTCGGCGAGATGACCGATTACGGCCTGCCCGAGCCCGACCACCGGCTGCTCGAGGCGCACCCGACCGTCTCCTCGGAGCTCTTGCCGCGGATCGGCCACGGCGACATCGCGGTCAAGCCGAACATCGAGCGCTTCCAACCCCCGCCACCTGTTCCTTTTCATCGCTATTCGAGGAAAAGGAACAGCGGAACGGGGGAGGGGCGCGGTGTGGTGCGGTTTGTCGACGGGAGCGAGGAGGAGATCGACCTCGTCGTCTTCTGCACGGGGTACGAGATCGAGTTCCCGTTCCTCGACCCGGCGGTCTTCGCGGCGCGCGACAACCGGATGCCGCTCTACAAACGGGTCGTCTCGGTCGAGAGCCCCGGCCTCTACTTCGTCGGCTTCATCCAGCCGCTGGGGCCGATCATGCCGCTGGCCGAGGCGCAGGCCGAGTGGGTCGCCGACCTGCTCGCGGGGCGCGCCGTCCTTCCGCCGGCCTCAGAGATGCGCGAGGAGATCGCCGCCTACGAGCGCTGGCTCAGGAAGCGATTCGTCGCCTCGAAGCGGCATACGATCGAGGTCGACTTCTACCCCTACCTGCGTGCGATCCGGCGCGAGCGCCGGCGGGAGCGAGCGGGTGGGGGCCGCGGGGGCGGGTCGGCAGCGGTCGGTGGCGGTTGAAGCCGCCGCCCGCGTCCCCTTGGGCGCTGTCCTCGGCTTCGGGCGACTTGCTCGCCCACCAGACCAGCCAGAGGGCGCCGAGCACCGGGATCTTCAGCACGACGAGGAGGAAGAAGATCGGCAGGAACCCGTCCATCCGGCCAGTGTAACTCCACGCGTTCGCTGTTTGTCGAACTCATCTCGACAAACAGCGAACGCGGTGGTTAGAGGGCGGCGGCCCATGCGGTCAGCGCCTCGACCTGGGCCTCCTCGAGGCCGCGCTGGGGCTCGGTGGGGACGAGCAGGGTCGGCTGCTCGCGCCCGCGCGCCCACTCGTGGCAGCTCTCGTCGAAGCTGTCGTCGATCCAGGCGAGGGCGCGGCCGGCGCCGTACTCGTCCAGCGGCGCCAGCTTCCAGTGCGCGGAGCCGAAGCGGGCGGCGCCGTCGAAGCTCAGGTAGGGCAGCTCGGGCAGGCCGAGCAGGCGCGGCAGGTAGTCGTTCGCTTTCGCCTCCCACCCCGTCGCCCAGACCAGGTCGAAGACCTCCCCCAAGCGCCGCAGCCGCTCCCCCGCGGTCAGCGAGATGCAGTGCACCATCCCGTCGATCAGCTCGAACCGCGCCGCCGACCCGCTGGGCGGCTCGTCGAAGCCGAAGAGGGAGATGACGCCGTCTACGTCGACGGCGAGAATCGGGCGGCTACCAGCGGTAATGAGCGAACGCCTTGTTCGCCTGGGCCATGCGGTAGATGTCGTCCTTGCGCTTCCAGGCGCCGCCCTGCTGCTGGATCGAGTCGAGGATTTCGCCGGCGAGGCGCTCGGACATCGAGTACTCGCGGCGGTTGCGGGCGAAGTCGACCAGCCAGCGGACGGCGAGCGTGCGGGCGCGGCGCGCGGGCACCTCGACCGGCACCTGGTAGGTGGCGCCGCCGACGCGGCGGGAGCGCACCTCGAGCGACGGGGTCAGCTGCTTGACCGCCCCTTCCAGCGCCTCCACCGGGTCATCGCCGGAGCGCTCGCCGACGATCGCCAGCGCGTCGTAGACGATCCGCTCGGCCAGGCTCTTCTTGCCGTCGCTCATCACCTTGTTGATCAGCTGCTGGACGAGCCGGTTGCGGTGGCGGGCGTCCGGCTCGACCGGCCTGATCGTTGCGGCGGAGCGGCGCGGCATCGGCTAGCTGGCTTTGACGCCGTAGAGGGAGCGGGCCTGCTTGCGGTCGGAGACGCCGGCCGCGTCGAGCGTGCCGCGGACGACCTTGTAGCGGACGCCCGGCAGGTCCTTGACGCGGCCGCCGCGGACGAGCACGACCGAGTGCTCCTGCAGATTGTGGCCCTCGCCGGGGATGTAGGTGGTGACCTCCATCCCGTTGGTCAGCCGCACGCGGGCGATCTTGCGCAGGGCCGAGTTCGGCTTCTTCGGCGTCACCGTGGCGACGCGGGTGCAGACGCCCCGCCGCTGCGGCGCGGCGACGCGCTTCTTGCGCCCCTGGCCCGACTTGAGGCCCGGCGTCGTCGTCTTCTTCTTGGGCCGCTTGCGGCCCTTCCTAATAAGTTGGTTCGTGTTCGGCACGGCCGCGCATAGTAGCGGGCCGCCGTTTTCGGAGCCTGTATCCATGCCCGGTGGAGAAGCGATGGGCGTTGGCGAGAAGCAACCCTCCCAGCATCAGGGCCACCGCCGCGGCGAGCTCCATGTAGAAGGGGGAGTAGAGGACGGCGCGGGCGCCGGAGAAGCGGGAGGCGTAGGGACCGAGGTCGCGGCCGGCGGGCAGGTCGACGAGCAGGACGACGGCGAGGGCGATCGCGCCGAGGGCGAAGACGAGGCGGCCGACGCCGGAGCGCCGCCGGTCGCGCAGCGCCGCCAGGGCCAGCGCCGCGGCCAGCAGGGCGAGCGGAACGAGCAGGTAGGCGTGCGCCTGCCCGGCCGTGCGGGCGGCGACGGTCGGCGCGCTCGCCGCCGGCAGGCCGGCGTAGGCCGGGCCGCCGACCTCGACCGCGCGGTAGTCGAGGAACTGGGCGGCGAGCAGGCAGGCCGCGGCGGCGAGGACCGCGACGCAGGCGACGCGCTGGAGCGTCACCGCCGCCCACGCGCGTTGCGCCGCCCGCCGCGCCAGCGCCGCCGCGCGCAGCAGCACCCGTTCGACCCGCCCCAGCGCCCGCAGCAGCAGCACCGCGGCGGCCCGCAGCAGGCGCAGCGCCGGCCCCGCGAGCGGCCGCAGCGCCCGTCCCGCCCAGCGCAGCGCCGCCAGGGCCACCGCCCGCGCCCGCCGTCCCGCAGCCGCGACCCGCGGCCAGGCCACGACCAGCCCCCGATTCCCCCACGCGTCAACCCGGCGCGCCCACGACAGCGCCCGCCCCCGCGCACGCTTGCGCCGCCGCGCCGCTGCTACTATTCCGCGTCGCTCAGCAGTTCGCTTCGCCGGGCCCCTCGGGGCCTTTTTTTTCGCTCGTCCCCACTTCACAGCTCAACCCCCACTCGAAACCATGCCTCGGAACTTCCCACTGGAGAAAACGCGCAACATCGGCATCATGGCGCACATCGACGCCGGCAAGACGACGACGACCGAGCGCATCCTCTACTACACCGGCCGCACGCACAAGATGGGCGAGGTCCACGAGGGCGCCGCGGTGATGGACTGGATGGAGCAGGAGCAGGAACGCGGCATCACGATCACCTCCGCCGCGACCGCCTGCGAGTGGAAGAGCCACCGGATCAACATCATCGACACGCCCGGCCACGTCGACTTCACGGTCGAGGTCGAGCGCAGCCTGCGCGTGCTCGACGGCGCCGTCGCCGTCTTCGACGCGGTCGCCGGGGTCGAGCCGCAGTCGGAGACGGTCTGGCGCCAGGCCGACAAGTACGGCGTGCCGCGCTTCGCCTACATCAACAAGATGGACCGCATCGGGGCCGACTTCTTCCACTCGGTGGAGACGATGAAGGACCGGCTGGGCGCCAACCCGCTGCCGATCCAGCTGCCGATCGGCGCCGAGGACGGCTTCCAGGGCGTCGTCGACCTGGTCAAGATGAAGGGCCTGATCTGGACCGACGAGCTCGGCGCCGCCTACGACGAGGTCGATATCCCCGACGAGCTCGCCGCGCAGGCCGAGGAATACCGCAACCAGCTGATCGAAGCCTGCGCCGACTACGACGAAGAGCTGATGGAGGCCTTCCTCGGCGAGCAGGAGATCCCCGAGGAGAAGCTGAAGGCCTCGCTGCACGCGGCCTGCCTCTCGACCGAGATCACGCCCGTCCTCTGCGGCTCCTCGTTCAAGAACAAGGGCGTGCAGCCGCTGCTCGACGCGATCGTCGAGCTGCTGCCCTCGCCGCTCGAGGTGCCGCCGGTCGAGGGCCTCGTCCCCGCCGGCAAGGGCGAGAGCGAGCCGCGCGAGGACAGCCGCCCGGCCGACGACGACGGCCCCTTCGCGGCGCTCGCCTTCAAGGTGATGACCGACCCCTACGTCGGCAAGCTGACCTACTTCCGCGTCTACTCGGGCAAGCTCGAGAAAGGCGGCCGGGTGCTCAACGTGAAAACCGGCAAGACCGAGCGGATCGGCCGCCTGCTGATGATGCACGCGAACAGCCGCGAGGAGATCGACGAGTGCTACGCGGGCGACATCTGCGCCGGCGTCGGCCTCAAAGAAACCGGCACCGGCGACACGCTCGCCGCCCCGGACGCGCCGATCGCCCTGGAGAGCATCGAGTTCCCCGAGACGGTGATCGCGGTCGCGATCGAGCCGAAGACCAAATCCGACCAGGAGAAGATGGGCACGGCGCTGCAGCGGCTCGGCGAGGAGGACCCGACCTTCAAGATCGAATCCGACGAGGAAACCGGGCAGACGCTGATCCACGGGATGGGCGAGCTGCACCTCGAGGTGATCGTCGACCGGATGCTGCGCGAGTTCAAAGTCGACGCCAACGTCGGCAAGCCGCAGGTCGCCTACCGCGAGACGATTCGCAAGGAGGCGAAGAAGGTCGAGGCGCGCTTCGTCCGCCAGACCGGCGGCCGCGGCCAGTTCGGCCACGTCGTGATCAACGCCGAGCCGGCGCCCGGCGAGGGCTTCGTCTTCGAGAACAAGATCAAGGGCGGCGCGATCCCCGGCGAGTTCATCGGCCCGGCCGAACAGGGAATGCGCGAGGCGCTCGAGAACGGGATCAAGGCCGGCTACCCGATGGTCGACGTCAAGGTCGAGCTGATCGACGGCTCCTCGCACGACGTCGACTCCTCGGAGATGGCCTTCAAGATCGCCGGCTCGATGGCCGTCCAGGACGCCGCCCGCAGGGCCAACCCGGTCCTGCTGGAGCCGGTGATGGCGGTCGAGGTGGTCACCCCCGAGGAGTTCCTCGGCGACGTGATCGGCGACCTCAGCCGGCGCCGCGGCAAGGTCCAGGGCCAGGAGCAGCGCGGCAACGCGCTCGCCGTCCAGGCCTTCGTCCCGCTCGGCGAGATGTTCGGCTACGCCACCGACCTGCGATCCTCGACCCAGGGCCGCGCCACCTACACGATGCAGTTCGAGCGCTACGAGGAGGTCCCGGCGAACATCGCCGAGGAGATCGTCGAGCACCGCTCCGGCGAGCCGGTCGGGGCCAGCTCTTGAATCTGGCTATATTTCCCAGGTTCGCCCGCAGGCAGAAGAGACAAACACCCAACTTGGAAAGGTAGAACGGAGAGCAGATGTCAAAGGAGAAGTTCGAGCGCGACAAGCCGCACGTGAACGTCGGCACGATCGGTCACATCGACCACGGCAAGACGACGCTGACGGCCGCGATCACCACCACGCTCTCCGGCAAAGGCGAGACCGAGGCGAAGAGCTTCGCCGAGATCGACAACGCCCCGGAGGAGAAAGAGCGCGGGATCACGATCGCGACCTCCCACGTCGAGTACGAAACCGAGAACCGCCACTACGCCCACGTCGACTGCCCCGGGCACGCCGACTACGTCAAGAACATGATCACCGGCGCGGCGCAGATGGACGGCGCGATCCTCGTCGTCTCGGCCGCCGACGGCGTGATGCCGCAGACGCGTGAGCACATCCTGCTCGCCCGCCAGGTCAACGTCCCGCACGTGGTCGTCTTCCTCAACAAGGTCGACCAGGTCGACGACGACGAACTGATCGAGCTGGTCGAGGAGGAGGTCAAGGAACTGCTCGACGAGTACGACTTCCCGGGCGAGAAGACGCCGATCGTCAAGGGCTCGGCGCTGAAGGCGCTGGAGGGCGACGAAGAGGCCCAGAAGGCGATCTTCGAGCTCGCCGACGCGCTCGACTCCTACATCCCCGAGCCGGTGCGCGAGCTCGACAAGCCCTTCCTGATGCCGATCGAGGACATCTTCTCGATCACCGGCCGCGGCACCGTCGCGACCGGCCGCGTCGAGCAGGGGATCGTCAACAGCGGCGACGAGGTCGAGATCGTCGGCATCCACCCCGAGACGTCCAAAACCACCGTCACCGGGGTCGAGATGTTCCGCAAGATGCTCGACCAGGGCCAGGCCGGCGACAACATCGGCGCCCTGCTGCGCGGCACCAAGCGCGAGGAGATCGAGCGCGGCCAGGTGCTCTGCAAGCCCGGCTCGATCACCCCGCACACCAAGTTCAAAGCCGAGGTCTACTGCCTGAAGAAGGAGGAGGGCGGCCGCCACACGCCGTTCTTCTCCGGCTACCGGCCTCAGTTCTACTTCCGCACGACCGACGTGACCGGGATCGCCAACCTCCCCGAGGGGACCGAGATGGTGATGCCGGGAGACAACGTCGAGATGACGATCGAGCTGATCCAGCCGATCGCGATGGACCAGGGCCTGCGCTTCGCGATTCGCGAGGGCGGCCGGACCGTCGGCTCGGGGGTCGTCTCGGAGATCGTCGAGTAAGCAGTTCCAGGGGCGGGCCTCGGCCCGCCCTTTCGTCGCCGGCGGCGGCGGGAAAACCGAAAAGCACATACGACCAGGGGGCGGCGCCCCAGCTTCAAGGGGCGGCGCCCTTTCCGCGCGGTGAGGCCGCGCGGGGAAGGAACAGAGAAGGACAGAGACCGTGGCGACGATCGCGGCACAGAAAATCAGGATCCGGCTGAAGGCGTACGACCACGACGCCATAGATCGGGCTGCCCGCGAGATCGTCGAGACCGCGGAGCGCACCGGCGCCACCGTCTCCGGGCCGGTGCCGCTGCCGACCGAGAAAAACGTCTACTGCGTGATCAAGTCCCCGTTCAAGGACAAGGACTCGCGCGAGCACTTCGAGATCCGCACCCACAAGCGGCTGATCGACATCCACCAGCCCTCGCCGAAAACGGTCGACTCGCTCCAGCGGCTCGACTCGCTGCCGGCCGGCGTCGACATCGAGATCAGGCTGTAAGGGGTGGGGCGATGGCCGCGATCCTGGGAAAGAAGCTCGGCATGACGCAGGTCTTCCGCGAGGACGGCGAGGTCGTGCCGGTGACCGTGGTCGAGGCCGGCCCCTGCAAGGTGACCGCGATCCGCGAGCCCGAGCGCGACGGCTACGCCGCCGTGCAGCTCGCCTTCGACGAGGTCGCCGAGCGCAAGCTGAGCAGGCCCGAGCTGGGCCACCTGAAGAAGGCCGGGGCGCCGCCGATGCGCCACCTGGTCGAGTTCCGCGACGCCGAGCTGGGCGGCGGCGGCGAGGAGGGCGAGGGGCCGAAGGTCGGCGACGACGTCACCGTCGCGGCGTTCGAGGCCGGCCAGCGGGTGAAGGTCTCCGGCACCTCGATCGGCAAGGGCTTCCAGGGCGGGATCAAGCGCCACAACTTCAGCCGCGGGCCGGTCAGCCACGGCTCGCACAACGTCCGCGCGCCGGGCTCGATCGGCGCCAGCGCCTTCCCCGCCCGCGTCTTCAAAGGCCAGCGGATGCCGGGCCAGATGGGCGCCAAGCGGGTCACCCAGCGCGGCCTCGAAGTCGCCGAGATCGACGCCGAGCGCAACCTGCTGCTGCTCCGGGGCTCGGTCCCCGGCTCCAAGAACTCGCTGATCGAGGTGAGGACCGATGGCTAAAGCCGCGGTCAAAGCCCCCGTGCTCGGCAAGACGACGAAAGCCGAGCTGCCGAAGGGGCTCTTCGCCGAGCCCTTCCACCACTCGCTGGTGCACGAGACGGCGCGCGCCGACATGGCCGCGCGGCGCCGCGGCACCGCCTCGACCCTGACCCGCGGCGAGGTCGCCTTCACCACCGCCAAGGCCTGGCGGCAGAAGGGCACCGGCCGCGCCCGCGCCGGCAGCCTCGGCGTGCCCAACCGCTTCGGCGGCGGCGTCGCCTTCGGCCCCAAGCCGCGCCACTACACCGTCAAGGTCAACCGCAAGGCGCGCCGCAAGGCGCTGCGGGCGGCGCTCTCGGTGCACGCCGAGCGCGGCTCGGTCGCGCTGCTCGACGGCGCCGCCTTCGATACCCCCTCGACCAAGGCCGCCGCCGCGGCGCTCGCCAAATGGGGCGCGAAGCGGCCGACCCTGGTCGTGATCGACGCCGAGGAGACCGGCGCGCTGAAGAGCTTCCGCAACATCGACCGCGTGACCGTCGCCGACGCCGGCGCGATCGGCGTCGCCGACGCGATCGGCGCCGCCTCGCTGGTCGTCTCCGAGAAGGCGCTCGCGGCGCTCGAGGGGAGGCTCTCGTAATGGACGCGCGCACGACGATCGTCCGCCCGGTCGTCTCCGAGAAGAGCTACGCGCTGATCGCCGAAGGCAAGTACACCTTCCGCGTCGACGACCGCGCCCACAAGACGCAGATCGCGCGCGCGGTCGAAGAGATCTTCGACGTCGCCGTCGCCGAGGTCCGCACCTCGAAGGTGCGGCCGAAGCCGAAGCGGCGCGGCCTCTCCAAAGGCCGCACGCGCGGCTGGAAGAAGGCGATCGTCCAGCTGATGCCGGGCGAACGGATCGAGCAGTTCGAAGGCGCGGAGACCGCGTAGGGAGCCTGAGCCAGATGCCGAACCGCAAGACCAAACCGACCAGCCCCGGGCGCCGCTTCGCCACCTACCCGCTGCGCGAGCAGCTGACCGCGACCGAGCCCGAGCGCAAGCTGACCGAGGGCCTGCGCAAGAGCGGCGGCCGCAACGTCAACGGCCGCGTCACCGCCCGCCACCGCGGCGGTGGCGCCAAGCGGCGCTACCGCAAGGTCGACTTCAAGCGGCGCAAGGACGGCGTGCCGGCGAAGGTCGCCAGCGTCGAGTACGACCCCAACCGCAGCTGCTACATCGCCCTGATCCACTACGCCGACGGCGAGAAGAGCTACATCCTCGCGCCGGCGAGCCTGGCGGTCGGCGACACGGTGCGCTCGGGCGAGGGCGCCGACGTCAAACCGGGCCACGCGCTGGCGCTGGGCGAGATGCCGACCGGCACGATCGTCCACAACGTCGAGCTGACCGCGGGCCAGGGCGGCAAGCTGGGCCGCGCCGCCGGCGCCGCGATCCAGCTGGTCGCCAAGGAGGGGGAGATGGTCACCCTGCGCCTGCCCTCCTCGGAGATGCGGATGGTGCGGGCCGAGTGCCGCGCGACCGTCGGCCAGCTCTCCAACGCCGAGCACCAGAACCTCAAGGTCGGCAAGGCCGGCCGCAGCCGCCACAAGGGCAAGCGGCCGCAGACCCGCGGCGTCGCGATGAACCCGGTCGACCACCCGCACGGCGGCGGCGAGGCCCACCACACGCCGGGCGGCCACCCGGTGACCCCGTGGGGCAAGCCGACGCTCGGCTACCGCACCCGCAAGAAGGGCAAGCAGTCCGACCGCTACATCGTGCGCGGCCGCAAGCGCGGCAAGAAGAAGGGCCGCTAGATGGGGCGCTCGACGAAAAAGGGGCCGTGGGTGGAAGCGGCGCTGATGAGGCGGATCGCGGCGATGAACGAGTCCGGCCAGAAGCAGATGGTCAAAACCTGGTCGCGGATGTCGACCGTCTTCCCCGAGATGGTCGGCCACACGATCGCCGTCCACGACGGCCGCAAGCACGTCCCGGTCTTCATCTCGGAGTCGATGGTCGGCCACAAGCTGGGCGAGTTCGCGCCGACGCGGACCTTCCGCGCCCACTCCGGCACCGGCAAGGGGGAGTGATGGTGGTCCGAGCCTCAGCCCGCTACGTCCGCGTCGCGCCGCGCAAGGCGCGCCTGGTCGCCGACCAGGTGCGCGGCCTGCACGTCGAGGACGCGCTCGCGCAGCTGAAGTTCTCCCCCCGCGGCGCCGCCCGCGACATCGGCAGGCTGATCGAGTCGGCCGCCGCCAACGCGGAGAACAACCACGAGCTCGTCGCCGACGAGATGCGGGTCGCCGCGATCACCGTCGACGAAGGGCCGACGCTGCGCCGCTACCGCCCGCGGGCGCTCGGCCGGGCGACCCCGATCAACAAGCGCACCAGCCACATCGCCGTGGCGCTGACGCCGGAAGAGGAGGCCTGAGGACATGGGTCAGAAGATCCACCCCGGCGGCTTCCGCGTCGGCTACATCCAGAACTGGAAATCGAACTGGTTCGACGAGAAGGGCTTCGCCGACGTGCTCGCGGAGGACCTGGCGATCCGCAGCCACATCGAGGGCAAACTCGCCCACGCAGGCCTCTCCGACATCACGATCGAGCGGCGCGGCGAAATCGCGGTCGACATCCACACCGCCCGCCCCGGCATCGTGATCGGCAAATCGGGCAGCGAAGTCGACGCCCTGCGCAAGGAGCTGCACAAGCTGACCGGCAAGCCGGTGAAAGTGAACATCCGCGAGGTCAAGCGGCCCGAGCTCGACGCCAAGCTGGTCGCCCAGTCGATCGCCGAGCAGCTGCAGAACCGGGTCGCCTTCCGGCGGGCGATGAAACGCGCCCTGACCTCGGCGATGCGCTCCGGCGCCAAGGGCGTGAAGCTCCAGGTGTCGGGCCGGCTCGGCGGCTCGGAGATGGCGCGGACCGAAAGCTACTCCGACGGCCGCGTGCCGCTGCACACGCTGCGCGCCAACATCGACTACGGCTTCTACGAGGCGCGCACGACCGCCGGGCGGATCGGCGTCAAATGCTGGATCAACAAGGGCGAGGTGATGCCCGAGGGCTTCCGCTCCGACCAGGTCTCCGCCGACGGCGAGCCGCAGGGCGGCGGCGGCGGAGGTCGCGGTCGCGGCCGGCCGGGCGACGGCCGAGCGCGGCAGGGACGGGGGAGGGCGCTAGCCATGCTGATGCCGAAGCGGGTCAAGCACCGCAAACAGTTCCGCGGCCGCATGCGCGGCAACACCAAGGGCGGCAGCCACGTCGCCTTCGGCTCCTACGGGCTGAAGGCGCTCGACCGCGGCTGGATCACCAACCGCCAGATCGAGGCCGCCCGGGTGGCGATGACGCGCAAGATCAAACGCGGCGGCAAGGTCTGGATCAACATCTTTCCCGACAAGCCCTACACGAAGAAGCCCGCGGAGACGCGGATGGGCTCGGGCAAGGGCAACCCGGAGGGCTGGGTCGCCGTGGTCAAGCCGGGCAAGGTGATGTTCGAGCTCGCCGGCGTGCCCGAGGACCTGGCGCGCGACGCGCTGCGCCTCGCCGGCCACAAGCTGCCGATCAAGACGAAATTCGTCATGCGCGAGGGGGCCGAGCACTCGTGAAGTCCGCCGAGGCGCACAACCTGAAAGACGACGAGCTGGTGGCGAAGCTGATCGACGCCAAACAGGAGTCGTTCAACCTGCGCTTCCGCCACGCGACCGGCGAGCTGGAGAACACGGCGCGGGTGGGGCAGGCGCGGCGGGACATCGCGCGGCTGCTGACCGTGGCGCGGGAGCGCGGGATCGACGTCGAGAGAGAGTTGCGGAAATGATGGCTGAGGACGAGACCAAAAAAGACGCGGTTGAGGAGACGGCTCAGGACGAGGGCGCTGCGGCCGCGGGGCCTGACGCGACTGCGGAGGAGTCCTCGCCCGCTGGGGAGGATGAAGCTGCTGAGGCTCCGGCCGAGGAGGCTGATGCGCCTGCGTCCGAGGAGGACGATCTTCCTTGGAAGGAGCGGCGGCGGCTGGCCAAGTCGCGCAAGCCGCATGAGGCGAAGCCGCAGCTGTCGGTTGAGGAGCGGGTGGCCGAGCGCGAGGCCCAGCGGAAGCGGAAGGCTGAGGGGCGGCGCAAGGAACGGGCCGCGGCGAAGGGTGAGAAGAGCAAAGGGACCGGGACTCCGGTTGCCTCGAGGGACGCCAATGCGGCCAAGGTGCGGCAGGGGGTCGTCACCTCCGACAAGGGGGACAAGACGATCGTCGTCCGGATCGACCTGGTGCGGCGTCATCCCACCTACGAGAAGGTGATCCGGCGCTCGCGGACGCTGCACGCGCACGACGAGCGCAACGAGGCCGGCGAGGGCGACACCGTGCGGGTCGTCGAGACGCGGCCGATGTCGAAGACCAAGCGCTGGCGCCTGGTCGAGGTCCTGGAGAAGGCGAAGTAGGCGACGATGATCCAGCAGGAGTCCAGGCTCAAGGTCGCCGACAACTCGGGCGCGCGGGAGATCCTCTGCATCCGCGTCAAGGGCGGCTCGCACCGGCGCTACGCCGGGGTCGGCGACGTGATCACGGCGACGGTCAAACAGGCCAGCCCGCAGGGCGGCGTGCGCAAGGGCGAGGTCGTCCAGGCGGTCGTCGTCCGCACCAAGAAGCAGCTCGGCCGCTCCGACGGCACCTACATCTCCTTCGACGAAAACGCCGCCGTGCTGATCGACCCGCAGAGCAACAACCCGCGCGGCACCCGCATCTTCGGCCCCGTGGCCCGCGAGCTGCGCGATCGCAATTTCATGAAAATCGTCTCGCTCGCCCCCGAGGTGCTGTAGCGATGGGACGCACGATGAAGATCCGCACCGACGACACGGTCAAGGTGATCGGCGGCAAGGACTCGGGCAAGACCGGCCGGGTGATCCGGACCGAACCCAAGCGCGACCGCGTCTACGTCGAGGGGCTCAACATGGTCAAGCGGCACGAAAAAGCGCGGCCGGTGCAGGACGTGCAGAAAGCGAGCCAGCAGATGGGCGGGATCGTCGACAAGGAGGGCCCGATCCACGTCTCCAACGTCAAGCTGCTCGAGCGGAAAGCCTGATGGAGTCCGCGACCGTCCAGTCCCAGGCCGCCCCGCCGCCGCGCCTGCGCGAGCGCTACGAGGCCGACGTCGCCCCCGCGCTGACGCAGAAGTTCGGCTACACGAGCGCGATGCAGGTGCCGCGCCTGCAGAAGATCGTGCTCAACATGGGCCTCGGCGAGGCGCGCCAGAACGCGAAGATGCTCGAGGCGGCCCGTGAGCAGCTGGCGATCATCGCCGGCCAGCAGCCGAACGTGCGCCGGGCGCGCAAGTCGATCGCCTCCTTCAAGGTGCGCGAGGGGATGCCGGTGGGCCTCTCGGTCACCCTGCGCCGCGCCCGCATGTGGGAGTTCCTCGACCGCCTCACCTCGATCGCGGTGCCGCGCATCCGCGACTTCCGCGGGCTCAACCCGCGCTCCTTCGACGGCCGCGGCAACTACTCGATGGGCGTCAAGGAGCAGCTGATCTTCCCCGAAATCGACTACGACTCGATCGACGAGGTGCGCGGCCTCGACGTGACGATCGCGACCACCGCGGCGACCGACGCGGAGGCGTTCGAGCTGCTGCTCGGCCTCGGCATGCCGTTCGCCCAGGAGGGCCGCCCCGGCGCGCCCGCGCCGCCCAAGGAGGAGGATTCCGAGAATGGCTAAGACCTCGATGAAGGTGAAGCAGTCCCGCAAGGCCAAGTTCAAGTCGCGCGAGTACCACCGCTGCCGGCGCTGCGGGCGCCCGCGCGGCTACTTCCGCAAGTTCGGCCTCTGCCGGATCTGCCTGCGCGAGGCCGCCCACGAGGGGTACGTCCCCGGAATGACCAAGTCGAGCTGGTAGGCCGAGACAGGACCGTGAGGACATGCTGAACGACCCGATAGCCGATTACCTGACCCGGATCCGCAACGCGCTCGGCTCCGGCCAC
Source organism: uncultured Solirubrobacterales bacterium (assembly GCA_963805475.1). Taxonomy (GTDB): domain Bacteria; phylum Actinomycetota; class Thermoleophilia; order Solirubrobacterales; family 70-9; genus VRUE01. The sequence continues at coordinate 14,507 of CAWDUO010000005.1, forward strand.
GACGACGTCTCGATCCCCGCCTCGCGGCTGAAGGAGGAGATGACGCGGATCCTCAAGGAGCAGGGCTACATCGTCGACTTCGCCCGCAAGCCGGCCGCGGTCGGCGAGGCGCTCGAGATCCGGCTCAAGTACACGGAGGACCGCCGTCCGGCGATCCTCGGGCTGGAGCGGATCTCCCGCCCGGGGCGGCGCCGCTACGTCGACCGCACCGAAGTGCCGCGCGTCGACGGCGGCACCGGCACCGCGATCGTCAGCACCTCGGCCGGCGTGATGACCGGCCACGATGCGAAGCGGAAAGGCGTGGGCGGCGAGGTCGTCGCCTACGTATGGTGAGCGGGAGCGAGCTATGAGTCGTATTGGTCGAAAGCCGATTGCCGTCCCCGAGTCCGTCACGGTCGAGCTCGCCCCCGGGCGGGTCGCCGTCAAGGGGCCGAAGGGCGAGCTGGAGCAGCGCCTCGACGCCGAGATGACGGTCGCCCAGGAGGACGGGACGATCGTCGTCAGCCGCCCGACCGACCGCGGCGAGCACCGCGCCCTGCACGGCCTCACCCGCAGCCTGATCGCGAACATGGTGGAGGGGGTCGTCGACGGCTTCGAGAAGCGGCTGGAGATCCAGGGCGTCGGCTACCGCGCCCAGCTCAAGGGCAAGAGCCTCGAGCTGGCGCTCGGCTACTCGCACCCGGTCTCGGTCGAGCCCCCGGCGGGGATCGAGTTCGAGGTGCCGCAGCCGACCGAGGTGGTCGTGCGCGGAATCGACAAGCAGCTGGTCGGCCAGGTCGCCGCCGACATCCGCAAGCGCCGCCCGCCCGAGCCCTACAAGGGCAAGGGCGTCCGCTACCGCGACGAGCACGTGATGCGCAAGGTGGGCAAGCGCGCATGACCGTCACGACCAAGCGCCAGCAGCGCCTGCGCCGCCGCCGTCGGGTGCGCGCCCGCGTCGTCGGCAGCGCCGCGCGCCCGCGCCTCTCCGTCTTCCGCTCCAACCGCGGCATCTCCGCCCAGCTCGTCGACGACGCCGCGGGCCACACGCTGGTCGCCGTCAACTGGACCGAGCCGGAGCTGCGCAAGCTCGCCGCCGAGGCGCAGGCGAAGCGGGCGGGCGAGCTGCTCGCCGAGCGCGCCAAGGAGGCCGGCGTCGAGACCTGCGTCTTCGACCGCGGCGGCTACAAGTTCCACGGCCGGGTCAAGGCCCTGGCGGAAGGCGCGAGAGAGAAAGGTCTGGTTTTCTAGTGACTATGACCGGGGGCCGGACATGAAAGGCATGGACATGACCAACGTGGAGACGGTGTCTCCGCGCGGGCTGGATCTCCAGGAGCGGGTGATCGAGATCAACCGCGTCGCCAAGGTGGTCAAGGGCGGGCGGCGGTTCTCCTTCACGGCGCTGGTCGCCGTCGGCGACGAAGAGGGCGTCGTCGGGATCGGCTACGGCAAGGCGCGCGAGGTGCCGCTGGCGATCCAGAAGGCGGTCGAGAACGCGCGCAAGTCGCTGATCCGCGTGCCCAAATACGGCCAGACGCTGACCCACAAGATCGTCGGCCGCTACGGCGCCGGGCATGTCGTCCTGCGCCCGGCCAGCCCCGGCACCGGCGTGATCGCCGGCGGCGGCGTGCGGGCCGTGCTCGAGCTTGGAGGGGTGCGCGACGTGCTGACCAAAAGCCTTGGCACGCAGAATCCGATCAACGTGGTCAAGGCGACGATGGACGGCCTGGTGCGGTTGCGGCGGCCCGAGGAGGTCGCCGAGCTGCGCGGGTTGACCGTGGCTCAGGTGCTGGGAGTCGAGAAGTCGGAGAAGGCAGAGCATGTCACCGAGTGAGCGCAGCGAGGAGATCGGGCTGCATAACCTGTCGCCCAAGCCCGGGTCCAAACGGCCGCGCAAGCGGTTGGGGCGTGGTGAGGGCTCCGGCCTCGGCAAGACCTCCGGGCGGGGGCACAAGGGGTACGGGTCGCGCTCGGGGTCCAAGAAGAAGGCCGGTTATGAGGGCGGGCAGAATCCGATCCACATGCGGATGCGCAAGCTCCGCGGGCCGCACAAAAAGCAGTCGATGCCGTTCGAGAACTTCCGCACCTCGACCCAGCCGGTCAACGTCGCCGACCTGGAGGAGCGCTTCGACGCGGGCGCCGAGGTCAACCCCGCGGCGCTGAAGGAGAGGGGCCTGGCGAAGCGCTCCGACCCGGTCAAGATCCTCGCCCGCGGCGAGATCTCGAAGAAGCTCGACGTCCACGCGCACGCCTTCAGCGCGGCCGCCCGCGAGAAGATCGAGGCGGCCGGCGGGTCCTGCCACACCCTGGAGGCGTAATGCTCCGCACGATCGCGAACGCGTTCGCCGTCGCGGACATTCGCAAGAAACTCGCCTTCACCGCGGCGATGCTGGCGCTCTACCGGCTCGGCGCCTACATCCCGGCGCCGGGGGTCGACGTCAACGCGGTCAAGGAACTGTCGGAAAACTTCGCCGGCAGCAACATCCTCGGCTTCCTCAACCTCTTCTCCGGCGGCGGCCTCAGCCGGCTCTCGCTCTTCGCGCTGGGGATCATGCCCTACATCACCGCCTCGATCATCCTCCAGCTGCTCACCGTCGTCGTGCCGTCGCTGGAGCGGCTCCAGAAAGAAGGCGAGGTCGGGCAGCAGAAGATCACCCAGTACACCCGCTACCTGACCGTCGGCCTGGCCTTCGGCCAGTCGTTCGGCTACGTCTTCCTCTTCCGCTCCTTCGGCAGCGAAGCCGGCAACAACTTCCTCGGCTCGCTCAGCGGGCCGAGGATCCTGCTGATCGTGATCTGCCTGACGGCCGGCTGCACGCTCTTGATGTGGCTGGGCGAGCTGATCACCCAGCGCGGCATCGGCAACGGCATCTCGCTGATGATCTTCGCCTCGATCGTCTCCGGCATCCCCGGCGGCATCCAGGCCTGGTGGACCAACCCCGACCAGGTCTTCGTCGTGATGATGCCGTTCATCGCGCTCGCGGTGATCGTCGCGATCGTCTTCGTCCAGGAGGGGCAGCGGCGGATCCCGGTCCAGTACGCGAAACGGATGGTCGGCCGGAAAATGACCTCCGGCGGCTCGACCTACCTGCCGCTGCGGGTCAACATGGCGGGCGTCATCCCGGTCATCTTCGCCGCCTCGATCATGGCCTTCCCGCCGACGATCGGCCAGCTGCTCAACACCCCGGCGGCGCTCGACTTCGCCGCCTTCTTCAGCCCCAACGGCTGGGCCTACGTGGTCGGCGAGGTCTTCTTCATCATCATCTTCACCTACTTCTACACCGCGGTCACCTTCAACCCGGTCGACCAGGCCGACAACCTGAAGAAATACGGCGGCTTCATCCCCGGCGTGCGGCCCGGCCGGCCGACCGCCGAATACCTCGACCGGATCCTCTCCCGCCTCACCTTCCCCGGCGCGCTCTACCTCGGCGCGGTCGCGGCGCTGCCGACGATCCTGATCAGCCAGACCTCGGCCAACTTCTTCTTCGGCGGCACCTCGATCCTCATCGTCATAGGTGTGGCTTTGGACACCGTGAAGCAGCTCGAGGCGCAGCTGATGATGCGCAATTACGAGGGATTCCTCAAATAGAGCTCAACCTCGTACTTCTCGGCCCGCCGGGCAGCGGCAAGGGCACGCAGGGGGAGCGGCTTCAGGAAGACCTGGAGCTGCCCTACTGGGCGACCGGGGACATCCTGCGCGCGGCCGTGCGCGACGAGACCGAGCTGGGCAGGGCCGCCAAGGAATACATGGACCGGGGGGACCTGGTTCCCGACGAGGTGATCGTCGCCGCGATCGCCGAGCGGGTCGACTCGGCCGAGGCCGCCGACGGCTTCATCCTCGACGGCTTCCCCCGCACCGTGCCGCAGGCCGAGGCGCTGGCGGCGAAGCTCGAGCAGCTCGGCCGCGAGCTGACCGCGGTGCTCTTGATCGACGCGAGCGACGAGGAGGTGACCCGCCGGCTCGGCGGGCGCCGCACCTGCGCCGCCGAGGGCCACGTCTTCCACGTCGACTTCAACCCGCCCGAGAAGGAGGGCGTCTGCGACGTCGACGGCAGCGAGCTGCTGGTCCGCGACGACGACGAGCCCGAGGTGATCGCCCACCGGCTCGCCACCTACCACGAGAAGACCGAGCCGCTGATCGATTTCTACGACCGCCAGAGCCTGCTGCGCCGGATCGACGGCGCCGCGGCGCCGCAGGCGGTCGCCGAGCAGCTGCGCCGCACGCTCTCGACGCTGAAGCTCGAAGCCGACGAGTGATCGTCAAGAAGACCCCCGAGCAGGTCGAGAAGATGGCGGCCTCCGGCCGCATCCTCGTCCGCTGCCTGCGCATGCTGGGCGCCAAGGCGCGCCCCGGCGTCACGACGAAGGACCTCGACGCGGCGGCGGAGAGGTTCATCCGCTCGCAGGGCGCCGAGCCGGCCTTCAAGGGCTACCGCGGCTTCCCCGGCTCGATCTGCGCCTCGCCCAACTCGATGGTCGTCCACGGCATCCCCGGGCCGTACGAGCTCAAGCGCGGCGACGTGCTCTCGATCGACGTCGGCGTGGTCAAGGACGGCTGGGTCGCCGACGCGGCGATCACCGTGCCGATCGGCTCGATCTCGCCGGAGGCGCGCAGGCTGCTCGACGTGACCAAGGCCGCCCTCTTCGCCGGCGCCGAGCGGATGCGGCCCGGCGCCCACCTCGGCGACGTCTCCGCGGCGATCCAGAAGGCGGTCGAGATCGAGGGGATGTCGATCATCCGCACCCTGGTCGGCCACGGCATCGGCCGCGACATGCACGAGGACCCGCAGGTGCCGAACTTCGGCGAGCCCGGCAAGGGGCCGGAGCTGGCCGAGGGCACGGTGCTGGCGATCGAGCCGATGGTCAACGCTGGCGGCCCGCTCGTCCGCATGGGCGACGACGGCTGGGCCGTCTACTCCGAAGACGGCTCCCTGGCGGCCCACTTCGAGTTCACCGTAGCGGTGACCGCCGAGGGCCCCAAGATCCTCACCCCCTGGCACGACGACGAGCCCTAGCCAAGGCCACGCACCCGCCGATCCCGACTTTGTCCACACCAGGGTGTGGAAAAAGTCGACAACGACGACTCTGGGACTACGGCCAGTCGATCCGCTCGGCGAGCTCGGCAGGGCCGAGGTCGATCAGGGCGCTGCGGTCGACCTCGCGGTACTCCGGGGGCGCGCCGCCAGCCGCGCCGGCGCCCTCGCCACCGCGCTGGGCGGCGCCCACCTCGCCGTTCCCGCCGGCGCCAGCCCCGCCGGCGCCCACCTCGCCGTACCCGCCGGCGCTCGCCCCGGCGGCATCGTCCGCCAGGGCCAGCCAGTGGACCTTGCGCTCGGCGGGGTCGACGATCAACACCTCGTCGACATCGTGCGCTGCGTAGAAGGGGAGCTTCTGCCAGGACTCGTCGTCAGGGGAGACGATCTCGACGGCCAGGGCGACTGTCGGGTGCCAGACGCCGCCGGCGCCCGGGCGGTGGATCCCCCCGTCGGGGACGCGGAAGTCCTCCTCGGACTCGCCGAGGTTGAACTGGTTCATCGTCAACTCCAGTCCCGCCGCCTCCGCCGGCCCGTTCAGCAGCAGCGTCAGCTGCGTGGCGATCCTCGCGTGCTCGTGCGATGGCGCAGGGACCATGTGCAGCACGCCCTCCCAGACCTCATCCAGCCGGTCGATCCCGGAGATCCGGCGCCGCTCCTTCAACGCCTCGATCTCCGGCATGTTCGGTTCGAGCACCAGCGTCGCCACAGACAAAGGGTAGCCCGCCTCCTCGGGGTCCGCAAAACGAAGTCACTCCCCTCCAAGGCCCCAGCGCGCCAGACTCTCCCCCCTTGGGGATGGGGACTACGGCCAGTCGATCGCGGCGGCCAGCTCGGCGGGGCCGAGGGCGATCAGGGCGCTGCGCTCGATCTCGCGGTACTCCGGGGGCGCGCCGCCAGCCCCGCCGGCGCCCTCGCCACCGCGCTGGGCGGCGCCCACCTCGCCGTTCCCGCCGGCGCCAGCCCCGCCGGCGCCCACCTCGCCGTACCCGCCGGCGCTCGCCCCGGCGGCATCGTCCGCCAGGGCCAGCCAGTGGACCTTGCGCTCGGCCGGGTCGACGATCAACACCTCGTCGACATCGTGCGCTGCGTAGAAGGGGAGCTTCTGCCAGGACTCGTCGTCCGGGGAGACGATCTCGACGACCAAGGCCGCGGTCGGGTGCCAGACGCCGCCGGCGCCCGGGCGGTGGATCCCCCCGTCGGGGACGCGGAAGTCCTGCTCGGATTCGCCCAGGTTGAACTGGCCCATCGTCGGCTCCAAGCCCGCGGCTCGCGCCGGGCCGTCCAGCAGCACCCCAAGCTGATGGATGACGGACGCGTGCTCGTGCGATGGCGCAGGGACCATGTGCAGCACGCCCTCCCAGACCTCATCCAGCCGGTCGATCCCGGAGATCCGGCGCCGCTCCTTCAACGCCTCGATCTCCGGCATGTTCGGTTCGAGCACCAGCGTCGCCACAGACAAAGGGTAGCCCGCCTCCTCGGGGTCCGCAAAACGAAGTCACTCCCCTCCAAGGCCCCAGCGCGCCAGACTCTCCCCCCTTGGGGATGGGGACTACGGCCAGTTCCGGCCTCCCTCCCCCGGTGGTCGATATCGACTTTCTCCACACCCTGGTGTGGACAAAGTCGAAAACGACCCTTGGGAACTGCTTGGGAACTGGCTCGCCTGATCACTGGGGCCGTTGCCGGGGGAGGCGTCGTCTAAAGCACCCGCGCCGCTTCTCGCGTAGCACCCGTGCTACGATGCGGGCATGGCCCGTGAGCTGACGCAGCGGGAGCTGCGCAACCGCAGCGGCGAGATCATGCGCGCCCTCGATCGCGGGGAGGAGTTCGTCGTCACCCGCAACGGCGCCGCGGTCGGCGAGCTGCGCCCGCTGCGCCGTCGCCAGTTCGTCCGCAAAGAGGCTCTGCTGGCTCTTCTGGCCGGCGCTCCCCGCATCGACCGCGAGCGCTTCAGGGCCGACGTCGACGCCTTCGTCGACCAGGCCCCCGCGCCACGTGGCTGAGGCGCCGCCCGGGCGCGGCCTGCTCGACACCTCGGTCGTCATCGACCTCGGCGCGATCGACCCGGTCCGGCTGCCGGCCGAGCTGGCGATCTCGGCCATTACCCTGGCGGAGCTCGCAGCCGGCCCCCACGCCACCACCGACGAAGACGAGCGGGCGCGCCGCCAAGACCGCCTCCAGCGGATCGAGTCCGGCGTCGAATCCCTGCCCTTCGACGACTCCTGCGCTCGCGCCTACGGCCGCGTCTACGCGGCAACCGCGAGCGCCGGCCGCAAGCCCCGCGGCCCCCGCGTTCTCGACCTCCAGATCGCCGCCACCGCGATCGCCAACTCCCTGCCCCTCTTCACGCGCGACGCCGACGACCTCCGTCACCTCGCCGCCCTGCTCGAGATCGTCGACCTCGACAGCCAGCCCCCCGGCGCCGAAGCCTGAAGCCGCCCCTCTCGACCGCGCTCGTCGCCCCACCTCGCGCAGCGCGCTGTCGGGTTCTTCCGTGCTCTGGGACGTGAAAACCCGGAAACGGGGGGACTACGGCCAGCTCCGGCCTCCCTCCCCCGGTTGTCCACCTGCTTGCAGGTGCGTGGGCAACCGGGGGAGGGAGGCGCCGCCGCGTTCGCTTCTTGTCGCGCCCAGTCCGACAAACAGCGAACGCGCGGGCGCCAGGGCATCCGAACGCCGCCATGCGTGGGGACGCCACGCCCTCCTCCTCTGGCCTTCCGCTGTTCCTTTCCCCTACATAACAGGGCAAAGGAACAGCGCAAGCAGCGATCTGGCGTTCCGCTGTTCCTTTGCACGAAATAACAGGGCAAAGGAACAGCGGGAGGACTTGGGGCCGGGGGCGGCCGGCCTGCGACGCCGACGGCCACGCGCTCTACGGGCCGATGCCCGCGGCGCCCGCGTTCGGGGCCGCCCTCGACCGCCTCAAGCCCGACGAGCAAGCGGTCAGTCGCCGCCTCAAGAAGACCTGGACCATCGTGCGCACCAAGGACTACATCGCCGAGCCGCGAAGCTCGGGCTATCGCGCCATGCACCACGTCGTCCGTCGCAACGGCCGCCTGATCGAGGTGCAGCTGCGCACCGTCCGCCAGGACGCATGGGCGAATCAGGTCGAGGACGACAGCCGGCGCCAATCCGTCGGCTACAAGTTCGGCCGCGGCGAGGAGGACGTGCACGATTACTACCGGCTCGTCTCCGAGGCCTTCGCCGCGCTCGATCGCGACGAGGATTTGAGCGCAGAGCTGGTCGCTGCTATCAATGAGAGCTACGCACTCGTCGCTGGCAGGTTGCAGCGCCAACCGTCCGGAGAGGAAAGCCGATGACCGAGGCCGAGATCCAGCACTTCCTGATCGTCTACGACATTCCCACCGGCAAGGCCCAGGTGCACGACTTCGGCGCCGACTACGACGCCGCTCAGGCCGCTTACCACCGGTTTCGACCCCCCACCCTCTGCCCCGGCCGCAACTCGCCCTAGACACGGGTGTTTGCAAAGACGGCACACTTCCGCTACAGTCGCAATCGCTCACCCGCCTAGGAAGGCGGGCTGAGAGCACCCAAAGGGAAAAGCAGGGAAAGCGGGTCGCCGGGAAGCGACTCGACAGGGAAGGGATTTGGTATCGCAGTGACACGGGGAACCTATGCGGGACAGGCAGGCGTCCGGCCCGGCAAGCGAGTCTACGCGGATGGCATTGAGCTCCCGAGCGGGTTCGTCGAGGCTGCCGTACTCTCGTGGAGCCGGCCCACCCGCCATTCCAGGTCGCGCTCGGCAAGGCGGTCCGGGAACGCCGCTTGGAGCTCGGCCTCACCCAGGAGGCCCTGGCGAACGATTCCGGCCTGCACCAGCGCTGGATCTCCAACGTCGAGCAGGGCTGGCGCAACCCCAGCCTGCGCAGCCTCCAGCGCCTCGCCGGCGCGCTCGGCCTCAAGCCCTCCGAGCTGCTCGCCCGCGGCGAGCGGCTCGAGCGCTGAGCGCCCCCTAACCCGTTTCCGCCTCGCCGGCCCGCCGCCGGCCGGTTGCGCTTCCATGACATCTGGGTATACTCCCTGTCACGACATCGGAGTAGACCATTGGGTATGGCAGCTTCGACCGTCGGGAGGCGCCGTGCTGGCAGGGGAGATCGACAAGCCTTTTCACGAACCGGCCACCGCCGGCTCTCCCTGCCTGACGGTGCCGAGGCGGAGCCCGGCTCCCCTGCCGGGCTCCGCCCACACAACTTCACCCACAGCACCCGTCGGGAGCTTCGTTCCCGCCGGCCCTATTGAGCAGTCCATCTCGAGAAAGGCCGGCCGGGTTCCTCCGGCAGGCACTACTACAGAAGGAGTTGAGTAGCTAAATGTCATCGTTCAAACGCAAGCTCCCGGCGATCGGCCTCCTCGCGGCGGCAATCGCCCTGGTGCTGGCCCTCGTCGTCCCGGCAGCCGCCTCGGCCGCCGAAGGCGGCGCCAACAGCTCGGCCAAGCACCGCCACCACAAGAAGAAGAAGAAGGAACAAGGCTTAAACAAGAAGCAGAAGAAGCAGACCACCAACATCGCCAAGAAGTACGCCGGCGCCCAGGGCCCCGTAGGCCCGCAGGGCCCCAAGGGCGACAAGGGCGATAAGGGCGACACCGGGTCCGCCGGCGCAAACGGCGCCAACGGAGCCAACGGCGCGAAGGGCGCCACCGGCTCCCAGGGCGCCCACGGCACGACCGGCGCCAAGGGAACGACCGGAGCCAAGGGCACGACCGGCGCCAAGGGCACGACCGGCGTCAAGGGCGCGACCGGCGCCAAGGGAGCAACGGGCGCCAAGGGCTCCACCGGAGCCCAGGGCATCCAGGGCGTCACCGGCGCCAAGGGTCCGACCGGCGCCAAGGGAGCCACCGGCGCCAAGGGCGCGACCGGCGCCAAGGGAGCCACCGGAGCCGAAGGCCACGGCGGCACCACCGGCGCCAAAGGCCCGACCGGCGAAGAAGGCCCGACCGGAGCCAAAGGCCCGACCGGCGCCGCCGGCGCAAAGGCCCGACCGGAGCAAAGGCCCGACCGGAGCGACCGGCGCCAAAGGCCCGACCGGAACGCCGGCTCCAAGGCCCGACCGGCGTCGAAGGGCCCGACCGGAGCCAAGGGCCCGACCGGGACCCCCGGCGGCGTCACCGGCCCTCCGGGCGCAACCGGACCGCCCGGCGCGACTGGCCCCGCCGGCAGCGGTGGCGGCGAACTCTGCTCACCGGAATGCACCGGTGTCTGGTCCGCCGGTACCGAAATCGGCGATGAAGAACTAGGGGCGGACGGCACCGTCCCTCGTCTCGTCTCGATCTCCTATCCGCAGGAAGTGTCTACGCCCCGCGAAATGGCCTTGGTCATCGCACCGGGTGGGCCCGAGGAAACGGCCATCGGTATTCCATTTGCCTTGGTCTATGACACCGAAACCGGGGAAGTGGTCGCCGAACTTGAAGAAGCGTCGGCTATCGAAACTCACTGCCCTGGTAACGACCCGGCAAACCCCCAAGCCGTGCCGGGGAATCTATGTGTGTTCGCCCAGGAAGAAGAAGAACTGTTCCTTCCGTTGGCGCTCGAACAGGGCGAATCGGATCCACAGTATGCAAGCCCCGCCCCCTTGATCGGTGCGGTGTTCCCCCTCACCTTGACGGAAACCGGCTTCGCCGGACTTTCGTCGATCGTCGGCGGCTACGCCAAGGGTTCCTGGGCGCTGAACACCGAATAGCGAGGTAGCGCAGCACGAGTAACACAGCGCAGAAGCAAGCCGAAGCCCCGGGAGCCGCGCGGCTCCCGGGGTGGAGGTTCCACCGCAGCGCCAAGACTTCAGCAGCACCGCAGCACCCCCGGCCAGGGAGCGGGGGGCAGATAAGGGGCAAAGCGGCAAGAGCTTCAAAGGAATCGGGACACGGAACTTATGCAGAGGATCGGAATAGCGACGGCAGGAATCTTCGGCAGGGCCACGGCGCTCGGAGTGGCCGCGTGCCTCGCGTTGCTCGTGCCGGCGGGCTCAGCTGCGGCGACGCCGCCGACGCTGTGGACGAGGTGCCCGAGCGGCTCGGCCGCCGCGCGTTGCAACATTCCCCGTGGCGTCGCCGCAGACCCCGCCAGCGGCCACGTCTACGTCGCCGATAGCGCGAATGACCGGATCGTCGAGCTGACGGCCTGGGGAGCCTTCCTCAAGGCCTGGGGCTGGGACGTCGTGGTAAGCGGCCCGGGCAACGACACGACCCCGCCCGAAAACCAACTTGAGAGCTGCATCCCCGCCCGTGGGGACGTCTGCAAGGCCGGGGTCAAAGGAGGCGGGCGCGGGCAGCTGATTCGCCCGCAAGGGGTGGCCCTGGACTCGGCGAGCGACCTCTACGTGGTGGAGGGCGAATTCGGCAAGCTGCGGGTGCAGAAGTTCGACCCGACCGCCGGGGCCGGCGAAGAAGAAGCGCAATTCCTGCTGATGTTCGGCGGCAAGGTCGACGAAACCAGCGACGGCAACCTTTGCCCGCGGCCGGGCTTTCCCGAAGACGTCTGCAAGGGGGCGGTAGGGGGAACCGGCAACGGCGAATTCGGCCCCAACGTCGTCATCGGCAGCTTCATCGCGATCTCTTCCGACGGCAAGGTCTGGGTGGGCGACCAGGAACGGATCCAGCGCTTCGACACCGCAGGCGAATACCAGTCGCAGATCGCCCTGGCGGGCGAGACCGTGAAGGCGCTCGCCGTCGATCCCACCGGCAACCTTTACGTCGCCACCTGCTCGGCGTGCACCGCCCTCGACCCCGCAGAGCCCGAAGTACGCAAGTACAGCCCGACCGGCGTCGAAGTTCCGCGCGCCTTCGAAGTCGCCGACCCCAAGGCGCTGGCCGTGGACGCTTCCGGCAATCTTTACGTCCTCGACGGCGACACCAAACCGACCTTGCGGGTGTTCGACCCCGAACGCGAAGAACTCGAAAGCTTCTCCGCTGGACTCGACGCCTCGACCGGGATCGCGACCAACACGGTCGACACCAAAGAAGGCGTTGGCATCTACCTCTCCAACAGCCACGAAGGCAGCTCCTTCGTGGAGGCCCTCGGCCCGCCGCCCTTCAACTGGCCCCGGCCCGAAGTCCCGCCCTCGATCGAATCCCAGTTCACGCTCGCCGCGACGACCGACAGCGCCACCGTAAAGGCCCAGATCGACCCGCGCTTCTGGGACGACACCACCTACTGGGTGCGGTACGGGACCGGCAAATGCTCCGAAGGCGGCTGCCCAGAGGAAATGCCCCTCCCGCCGGGCTCAAAGCTCACCGACCAGATCCTCGAAGAAGCGCTGCCGACCAAAGCCGTCTTCCTCAGCGGCCTCGTCCCCGACACCGACTACCACTACCGCTTCGTCGCCGAAAGCTCAGGCGGCGGCCCGGTCTACGGCGTCGAAGGCGTCGAAGGGAGCTTCCACACCTTTGCCCTGTCATCCGCGCCCGAAGAAGGCTGTCCCAACGACGCCTTGCGCACCGGCGCCTCCGCCCGACTGCCCGACTGCCGCGCCTACGAGCAGGTCAGCCCACCGCAGAAGGACGGCGACGTCGAATACAGCCAGACTCCCGTCGATATGGCAACCGCGGGCGGAGAGGAGCTCACCTTCGCGGCGTCAAACCCGGCCTTCGGCCCCGGCCACCTCTCGGCCCCCCTGTGGCTGCAATACATCGCCAAGCGCGGCGGGTTGGGCTGGTCGACGCGCTCGATCGACCCGCCGCGGAGCTCGCTCCTCTTTCCCAGGGTCGACCTCGTCCTGGAAGCGGGTTTCCGCGCCTTCAGCCCCGACCTCTGCGTCTCCTTCTACCGCCAGGACAACGAATACCCCCTCGCCCCCGGCACGCCGCCGGGCTGGACCAACATCTACCGGCGCAGCGATACCGAATGCGGCGGCGCGCCGGACTTCGAAACGCTGATCCCCTCTGTCCCGACCAACCTGCTCGGGCCCAAGCAGGTCGCCAACTACTCCCCCAACCTGCTCGGCTTCTCCGCTAACGCACCCACCGCGGCGATCGTCGCGGCGGCGGCGCTGACCCCCGACGCCAACCCCGACCCGGTTCCCGAAGAAAGCGCCGAACATCCTTCCAGCTCTACGTCGCCGACGGCGCCGGCGGTCTGCGTCTGGGGAGCGTGCTGCCCTCGGGCGGCCCGGCGCTCGGGCAATCCTGGCTCGGTGAGGGAGGGGTCGGCAAGACCCGCCACACCCTCTCCGCCGACGGCTCGCTGATGTACTGGACCTCGGGAGCGGCGCTGGGCCCTGGCTCGCTCTACCTGCGAGTGAACCCGACCCAGCCCCAGAGCCCGCCCCACACGGGCAAAGGCAACCTCACCAACCTCTCCCCGGTCATCAGCGGCCTGCTCGCGGCCAAGGGCAAGGGCAACCTCACGTCCGGCTCGACCGAAGTCAGCGGCCTGGAAACCACCCAGGGGGAGTTCGCCGCGGGAGCGCAGATGAAACCGCTGGGCGGGAAAATCGCCGCCGGGACGACGATCGTCTCCTGCTCGCCCGCCTGCGGATCCGAAGCGACCGCGCTGACCCTCTCCCAGCCGGCCGAAGGGAACGCCTCCGGCCAGATCCTCACCTCCGAAGGCCCCGAGCCCTTCGCCCCGGCCAGCAGATCGGCGGCAAAGGGATTCCCCCCGCGGCGAGGATCGCAACCGCCGAAGCGGCCAAGCTCACCCTCTCGGCCCCGGCCACCGAAACCAAAGCCAACGCCGAATTCAGCTCCGTCGGCTGCCCGGAACCGGAAAAGGCCTGCACGCTGCCGGTCTCGGGCCTGGTCTCCACCGAAAAAGCCGAATTCGACACCGCGAACCCCGAAGGGGAGCGGGCGATCTTCACGACCCTGGAAACGGTTGGTGGTGGGAAAATCCAAGGCAAGCTCTACGAATTCGACGCCGAAGCCACGATCGCCCACCAACCCGAACCGGCCCACCTGATCGCCGGAGGAGTGCTCGGATACATGGGGGCGAGCGAGGACGCCACCCGCGTCTACTTCGCCTCCGAAGCGAGATCTGCAGCGGGGAAGAGCGAAAACGCGACGGCGAGAGGCCGAAGCGGGCGAGCCCAACCTCTACCTCTACGAAGCGGGGGAGAGCTGCGCGGCGGGGCGCTTCGCCTTCATCGGCGACGCTCTCGGCGCTGCGACCGTGAAGACAGCGAAACCCCGGCGTGCTGGCGCCCGCTGAACGATCTAGCCGCTCAACCGCGCCTCCCGCGTCAGCCCCGACGGCCTGCACGCCGCCTTCACGTCGACCGCCGCCCTGACCGGCTATGACAACGCCGACGCCGTCTCGGGCGAACCCGACACCGAGGTCTTCCTCTATGACGCCGGCGCCGGGGCGGCGAGGCGAGCTGGTCTGCGCCTCGTGCAACCCCAGCGGGGCGCGGCCGGCGGGGCGCGACGCCGAACTGCAGCGTCCAGACGCCGTCTGGGCCGCCGCCCAGTCCCCGGCTGGCACCACCCGCTCAGTACCCTCGCCGCGCGCGCTCTCCGCCGACGGCCGGCGCCTGTTCTTCGAGAGCACCGACGCGCTCGTCCCCGGCGACACCAACGGCGCCGCCGACGTCTATCAGTGGGAGGCGCCGGGCGAGGGCAGCTGCAAGACCACCTCCCCCTCCTACAGCCCCCGCAACGGCGGCTGCGTGGACCTGATCTCCTCCGGGCAGAGCGCCCGCGACTCCGAGCTTCATCGACGCCTCCCCGAGCGGCGCGACGTCTTCTTCACCACCGCCTCGAGCCTCGTCGCCGCCGACCCCGGCCTGATCGACATCTACGACGCCCGCGTCGGCGGCGGCTTCCCGCCGGCCCCGCCAGCCGCGGCGCCGAGTGCGAAGGGGAAGCCTGCCAGACCCCGCCGCCCGCGCCCGCCGGCCCCGACCCCGGCCTCGGCGGCCTTCCCGGCGGCGGGCAACGTGCGCGGCCGCCCGGCCCAGCCGCACGCAAGCTGCCCGAAGGGCAGCGCAGGGTGCGCCGCAAGGGCAAGGCCGCGCTGCGTCAAGCCCCGCCAGCGCCCGAGAAGCGCCACAAACGCCACCGACAGGCGCCACCGCCACGCAAGAGGGGAGGGAGCCGATGAGAGCCCGCGGCCGACCCTCGGCCTCGCCTGCGCGGCGCCTGCCCTCGCGCGCCCTGGCGCTCGCCGCCCCCGCCCCAGGCCGCAGTTCGGCCTGCGACGCCGGCCTCAGGCTTCGACGTCTCCTTCACCGCGAACCGACGGCGGCGCCGCTGACCCAGGCCGGCTCCCACCCCTACGCGATGACGCACCAGCTTCGACGCTGAACCCCACGAAGCCGAACCTGGGCGAAGGAACCGCGTCCCCGACGAGCGACTAAAGGACCTGACCGTCGCCCAGATCCCCGGCCTGGCCGGCAACCCCACCGCGGTGCCGCCCTGCCCGACGCGCGGACTTCCTCGCCCGCGACCGCTCGGCCATGCCCGCCTGCTCAGCCCAGCTCGGCGCCGAGCGGCAGATCGCAAGTTCAGAAGGCCCGGCGGCGAAGAAGGCCTGCCGCACCCAAAGGCCCCGTCTACAACCTCGACCCGCCGCCCGGGCGTCGCCGGCGCAGATCGGCTTCTGCGTGCTCGGCGTGCCGGTGATCGTCGACGTAGCCTCAGCCCGACCCCCCCCTACACGGCATCGCTCGACGCCTCGCGCAACATCTCCCAGGTGCTCGCCCTTCTACGGCTCGAAGCTGACCCTCTGGGGCGTCCCCGCCGACCCCCGCCACGACGCCGAACGCGGCCGGCGCGCCGCCGGCGGCCTGCCCGGCGAGAACCGAAGCCCTTCCTCACCATGCCGCGCGCCTGCGCGGGGCCCGCTCGCGACCGACTGGTCAGCCGACTCCTGGCAGGACCCCGGCGCCTGGCTCCGGCTCGGTCCTCACCCACGACGACCTCACCCCGCCGCCCCCCAGGGCTTCGTCGGCTGCGACGAGCTCGCCTTCGCCCCGACGATCGCCGCCCGGCCCGACCACGCGCGGCCGCCGAGCCCGCCTCGGGCCTGGACTTCTCCCTCGACGTCGCCGACGAAGGCCTGAGCAACCCCGACGGGCGCGCCGCCTCCGACATCGAAAAGACCGTCGTCACCCTGCCGCGGGGGATGACCGTCAACCCCTCCCAGGCCGAAGGCCTCGCGGTCTGCTCCGAAGCCCAGCTGGCGCGCGAGACGCGCCGACTCCGCGCCCGGCGAGGCTGCCCGCGAAGCCTCCAAGATCGGCACGGTCGAAGTCGAAACGCCGCTGCTCGAAGAGCAAGCTCCAGCGGCGCCGTCTACGTCGCCAGCCCCTACGAGAACCCGACCCGGCTCGCTGATCGCCCTCTACGTGGTGATCCGCGACCCCGAGCGCGGGATCTTCGTCAACCAGCCGATCGAAGGTCGAGCCCGACCCGGCGACCGGCCAGCTGGTCATCATCGCCGAAGACATCCCCCAGCTGCCCTTCTCTCACTTCCGCCTGCACTTCCGCGAAGGCGGCCGCAGCCCGCTGATCACCCCGCCGGGCTGCGGGAGCTTCCGACACCACGGCGCAGCTTCAACCCCTGCTCGGCCGCGACCCGACAACCCGGCCCTCCGAAGTGTCGACGCTCGACGCCTTCACGATCGTCGCGCGGCGCCGACGGCGGCGCCTGCCCGTCCGGCCCCGCCCCCTTCCACCCGGGCTTCGAAGCGGGCACGCTGAACAACCAGGCCGGCGCCTACTCCCCCTTCTACATGCGCCTCACCCGCCAAGACGGCGAACAGGACATGGGCCGCTTCTCCTTCGTCCTGCCGCCCGGAGTCGTCCCCAAGCTCGCCGGCATCCCCTACTGCTCCGAGGCCGCGATCGCCCAGGCCGCCTCGCGCCAGGGCCCCCACGGCGGGCAGGAAGAGCTCGAACGACCCCTCCTGCCCGGCCGCCAGCCAGATCGGCCGCACCGTCGCCGGCGCCGGCGTCGGCAACCAGCTCACCTACGTCCCGGCCGCCTCTACCTCGCCGGCCCCTACCACGGCGACCCGCTCAGCGCCGTCGCGATCACCCCCGCGGTGGCCGGGCCCTTCGACGCCGGCACCGTGGTCGTCCGCGAGGCCCTGCGCCTCAACCCGGTCACCCACGTCGGCGAAGTCGACGGCTCCGCCTCGGACCCGATCCCCCACATCCTCAAGGGCATCCCGCTGAACCTGCGCGACCTGCGGGTCTACGCCGACCGCCCCGAATTCACCCTCAACCCGACCAGCTGCGAACCCTTCGCAGGCCCACTCGACGATCTGGGGCGACGGCACCGCGCTGGAACCGCTCGCCGGCGAGCACCCCGGTCGACCTCTCCTCCCGCTTCCAGGCCGCCGGCTGCGCCTCCCTCGGCTTCAAGCCGAAGCTCGGCCTGAAGCTGAAGGGCGGCACGAAGCGCGGCGCGCTTCCCCGCCCTGCGCGCCGCTCTACACCCCGCGGACCGGCGACGCCAACCTCACGCGCCTCGCCCTCACCTTCCCCACTCGGAGTTCATCGAACAGGGCCACTTCCGCACGATCTGCACCCGCGTGCAGTTCGCCGCCGGCGGCGGCTACGGCGCCGAGTGCCCCAAGGGCTCGGTCTACGGCCACGTCAAGGCCTGGACCCCGCTGCTGGACGAACCGCTCAAGGGCCCCGTCTACCTGCGCTCCTCCAACCACAACCTGCCCGACGCCGTCTTCGCCCTGCACGGCCTCGTCGACATCGAGGTCGCGGTCCGCATCGACTCCGTCCACGGCGGCCTGCGGGCGATCGTCGACGACGCCCCCGACGCCCCGGTCGCCAGGGCGGTCGTGCGACATGCAGGGCGGCAAGAAGGGCCTGTTCGTCAACTCGCACCAACCTCTGCGCGGGCAAGCACCGCGCCCGGGTCAACGCCAACGGCCAGAACGGGCGGCGCGACGATGACCAAGCCGGTGGTGCGGGCGGTGAAGTGCAAGAAGGCACCGGGTGAAGCGGCACAAGCGCCACCACAGGCGCGGGGGCGGCGATGGGAAGCGGCGAGTGGATCGGGAGAGAGGATCGGGATAGCGATGGCGGGAAGCTTCAGCAGGGCCTCGGCGCTCGTCGGGGCTGCGTGCTTTGCGCTCTGCCTCTTGCCGGCCGCGTCTGCCGCGGCGCCAGCGACGCTGTGGACGAAGTGCCCGAGCGGCTCGGCTGCGGGGCGGTGCAACATCCCGCGCGGGATCGCCGCCGATCCCACCAGTGGCCACCTCTACGTCGCAGACCAGTCAACGACCGGATCGACGAGTTGACCGCCTGGGGGGCGTTCGTCAAGGCTTGGGGCTGGGAGTCGTGGCCAGCGGGCCCGGTAACGACACGACGCCGCCCGAAAACCAGTTCGAGGTCTGTATCCCCGCTAGTGGGATGCCTGCAAAGCGGGGCCAAGGTGGTGGACGCGGCCAGCTGGTGCGCCCGCAGGGAGTCGCAGTGGACCCCAGCGGCGACCTCTACGTGGTCGAGGGCGAATTCGGCAAGCTCCGGGTGCAGAAGTTCGACCCCACCGCGGGGGCCGGCGAAGAAGAAGTCGAATTCCTGCTGATGTTTGGCGGCAAGGGTCAAACGAAACCACGCGGCGGCAACCTCTGCCCGCCGCCGGGCTTTCCCGAAGACGTCTGCAAGGCGGCGGCGCGAGGGACCGGCAACGGCGAATTCGGCCCCAAATGGGCGATTGGCAGCTTCATCGCGATCTCCGCCGACGGCAAGGTCTGGGTCGGCGACCAGGAACGGATCCAGCGCTTCGACACCGCCGGCGAATACCAGTCCCAGATCGCCCTGCCGGGCAAGACCGTGAAGGCGCTCGCCGTCGATGACTCCGGCAACCTCTACGTCGCCACCTGCTCGGCGTGCACCGCTCCAGATCCCGCCGAACCCGAAGTGCGCAAGTACAGCCCGACCGGAGTCGAAGATCCGACCGCCTTCGAAGTCGCCGACCCCCAGGCGCTGGCGGTGGATGCCTCCGGCAACCTCTACGTCGCAGACGGCGTCACCAAACCGACCGTGCGCGTGTTCGACCCCGCACGCAACGAAATCGAAAGCTTCCTCGCCGGGCCTCGGCGCCTCGACCGGGATCGTCGTCAACACCGTCGACGAACACGGGGGCGTCGGCCTCTACCTCTCCAACTCGGTCTCCGGCAACTCCTTCGTCCGCGCCCTCGGCCCGCCGCCGCTTCAACTGGCCCCGGCCCGAAGTGCCGCCCTCGATCGAAGTCCCAGTTCACGCTCGCGGCGACGACCGACAGCGCCACCGTCAAGGCCCAGATCGACCCGCGCTTCTGGGACGACACCACCTACTGGGTGCAGTACGGGACCGGCAAGTGCTCCGAAGGCGGCTGCCCCGAGGAAAAGCCCCTGCCGCCGGGCTCCAAGCTGACCGACCAGGTCCTCGAAGAAGCGCTGCCGACCAAAGGCGTCTTCCTCGCCGGCCTCTCCCCCGACACGACATACCACTACCGCTTCGTCGCCGAAAGCTCCGGCGGCGGCCCGGTCTACGGCGTCGAAGGCGCCGAAGCGGGCTTCCACACCTTCGCCCTTCCCGCTCCCCAGACCCCTGGCTGCCCCAACGACGCCTTCCGCACCGGCGCCTCGGCCCACCTGCCCGACTGCCGCGCCTACGAGCAGGTCGCCCCGTCGCAGAAGGATGGCGACGTCGAATACAACCGATTCCGGTCGACATGGCGACCGCGGGCGGGGGAAGCTGACCTTTGCGGCGTCAAACCCGGCCTTCGGCCCCGGCCACAATCTGCCGCCCTGTAGTTGCAGTACATCGCCAAGCGCGGCGGAGGTGGCTGGTCGACGCGCTCGATCGACCCGCCGCGGGACTCCAACTTCCTCATTGGGCTTGAATACGCCCTCGAAGCGAGCTTTCAGGTATTCACCCCCGACCTCTGTCAGTCCTTCTACCGCCAGGACAACGAATACGCCCTCGCCCCGGGCACGCCACCGGGCTGGCCCAACCTCTACCGGCGCACCGACACCGAATGCGGCGGCGAGCCGGACTTCGAAACCCTGATCCCCGTGGCCCCGACCAACATCCTCGGGGTCGGCCAGATCCGCAAATACGCCCTCTACCTGATCGGCTTCTCCGCCGATGCGCAGACCACCGTTATCGCCGCGCCGGGGGCGCTCGCCCCCGATGCCAACCCCGACCCGATCCCCGAAGAAGAAGGAGCTCAGCACCACTACCAGCTCTACGTTACCGACGGCGCCGGCGGACTGCGCCTGGGCAGCGTTCTTCCCGACGGCGGCCCCGCCCTCGGCACACTCCTGGCTCGGCGTGGGATCTTTTCGGAGCTGGCGGCAAGGTTCGCCACGCCCTCTCCGCCGACGGCTCGCTGCTCTACTGGAGCTCGGGGCGGCGAGCAACTCGCGCCCCTCTACCTCCGCCTAAACCCGACCCGGCCCCAGAGCCCGCCCCACACGGGCAAAGGCGACCTCACCAACCTCTCCCCGGTCATCAGCGGCCTGGTCGCGGCCAAGGGCAAGGGCGACCTCACCTCCGGCTCGACCGAAGTCAGCGGCCTGGAAACCACCCAGGGGGAGTTCGCCGCGGGCGCCGGATGAAACCGCTGAGCGGGAAAATCGCCGCCGGGACGACGATCGTCTCCTGCTCGCCCGCCTGCGGGTCCGAAGCGGCCGCGCTGACGCTCTCCCAGCCGGCCGAAGGAAACGCCTCCGGCCAGATCCTCACCTCCGAAGGCCCCGAGCCCTTCGCCGCGGGCCAACTGCTGTTCGGCAAAGGGATCCCTCAGGGGGCGAGGATCGCCACCGCAGAAGCGGGCGCTCTCACCCTCTCGGGCGCGGCCACCGAAACCAAAGCCAATGCCGAATTCAGCGCCGTCGGCTGCCCCGAACCCGAACAGGCCTGCACGCTGCCGGTCTCGGGCCTGGTCTCGGCCAGGGACGCCGAATTCGACACCGCCAGCCCCGACGGCGAGCGGGCGATCTTCACCGCCGACCTCGGCGACTCCGCAGTCAAACCCGGCCTCTACGAATTCGACGCCGCCGCGGCGATCGCCGGCGAGCCCGAAGCGGCCAAGCTGATCGCCTCGAACGTCCTCGGATACATGGGCGCGAGCGACGACGCCACCCGCGTCTACTTCGCCTCCAACGAAGACCTCACCGCCGGCGAGGAAGAGCCGGCCAACCCCGAAGGCGACCTGCCGGTCGAAGGCAAGCCCAACCTCTACCTCTATGACGCGAACAAGCCCGAAGGGGAGCGCTTCGCCTTCCTCGGCGTCCTCTCGGCCCAGGACGTCGAGGGGAGCCAACGGCGTAGGTGGCACTGGCGATCCCGTCTCGCCCCTGCAGGCGGCCCCACCCAGCAGACCGCCCGCGTCAGCCCCGACGGCCGCCACGCCGCCTTCATCGACGGCCGGCGCCGCTCGACGCGGCTACGACAACCTCGACGCGGCCTCGGGCGAAGCCGACGCCGAGGTCTACCTCTATGACGCCGCGAGCGGGGGCGGGAGGCAGCTCGTCTGCGCCTCGTGCAACCCGAGCGGGGCGCGGCCCGACGGGCGATCGAAGGCGACGCCAAGCTCGGGCCGGCATCTGGACCGCCGCCCAGATCCCCGCCTGGCCAGAACACCCTCTAGCCCTCGCGCGCCCTCTCCGCCGACGGCCGGCGCCTGTTCTTCGACAGCTACGACCCCCTCGTCTCCGGCGACACCAACGGCGCCGCGGACGTCTACCAGTGGGAGGCGCCGGCCGGGCAGCCCGGCGGCTGCACGACCTCCTCCCCACTTACAGCCCCCCCAACGGCGGCTGCCTGCGACCTGATCTCCTCGGGCAAGAGCGCCCAGCGACTCCGAATTCATCGACGCCTCCGCCGAGCGGCTCAGACGTCTTCTTCACCACCGTATCGAGCCTGGTCGGCCCCAGACCCCGGCCTGGTCGACATCTACGACGCCCGCGTCGACGGCGGCTTCCCCGAGCCGCCGACGGCAGCCGGCGCCGAATGCGAAGGCGAAGCCTGCCAGTCCCCGCCGGCCCCGCCCGAGCCGACCCCCGCCCCGGCCATCGGCGGCCCCCTCGGGCAACGGCAGACCTGGCGGCCGCCAAGCCCCCGCCGCCGCCCCTGCCCGAAGGGCAAGCGCAAGGTGCGCCGCAAGGGCAAGGCCGCGCTGCGTCCCGCCGCCACGCCCGCAAGCACCACGAAGGCCCACAAGCGCCACCGCCGCAAGGCGGAGGGGGCAGCCGATGAAGCGCCTGGGCGAGCCTCTGCCTCGCCCTGCCCTCGCCTGCCGCCCTGTGTCTCGCCGCCCCCGCCGCGCGGGCCGACTTCGGCTTCAAGAGGCCTGCAGGGCTTCGACATCACCTTCCCGCCGACCCCGAAGGCGACCGCCCGCCACCCAGGCGGGCTCCCACCCCTACGCGCTTGACCCGGCGAGCTGAACTCCCACATACATCGAACACCGGCGAAGCAATCCGCGTCCCCGACGGCGACTTCAAGGACCTCGACGTCGCCCAGATCCCCGGCCTGGTCGGCAACACCGACCGCGGTCCCGCCCTGCTCGGCGGCCGACTTCCTCGACAAGTCCTCGGCGAATGCCCCCGCTCGCCCGGATCGACACCGTCAGCAAGTCGGTGATCGGCACCTCAGAAGGTCCCGGCGGGGAACGAAGGCCAGGACATAGCCCCCGTCTACAACCTCACCCCGCCGCCCGGGCTCGCTGCTGCGGCTCGGCTTCTACGTCTCGGTCGTGCCGGTGATCGTCGAACGTCGGCCTCAGCCGACCTGCCCCCTACCACGGCGTCGCCACCCTGCACCAACGTCTCCAGAGCTTGCCCTTCTTCGCCTCGAGCTGACGCTCTGGGGCGACCCCGCCGACCCCGCCCACGACTCCCGAGCGCTGCGCGGCCCCGCCCGGGCGTCGCCGAAGTACCCGAGGCCCTTCCTCACCCTGCCGCGCGCCTGCCGGGGCCCGCTGCCGAGCCGCCTACGAAGCCGACTCCTGGCAGCGACCCGGCGCCGGCTATCCGGCTCCGGCCCTCACCCACGACGACGCTCCGAACCCCCGGCCCCCGAGGGCTTCGACGGCTGCGGCAAGCTCGGCTTTCGCCGCCGATCGACCGCCAAGCCGCCCCGACCACGCGGGCCGCCAGCTCGCCTACCGGGCTGGACTTCTCCCTCGACGTCGCCGACGAAGGCCTGCACCAGCCCCGACGGGCGCGCCGGCTCCGACATCGAAAAGGCCGTCGTCACCCTGCCCGAGGGGATGACGGTCAACCCCTCCCAGGCCGAAGGCCTGGAGGTCTGCTCCGAAGCCCAGCTGGCGCGCGAGACGCGCCGTCTCGGCGCCGGGCGCGGGCTGCCCGGAAGCCTCCAAGATCGGCACGATCGAAGTCGAAACCCCGCTGCTCGAAGAAGCGATCCTCACGGCTCCCTCTTCGTCGCCACGCCCTACGAGAACCCGCCGGACTCGCTGATCGCCCTCTACGTGGTGATCAAGGACCCCGAAGCTGGGGATCTTCGTCAAGCCAGCCGATCGAAGGTCACCCCCGACCCGGCGACCGGCCAGCTGATCACGCACCGCCGAAGACATGCCCCAGCTGCCCTTCTCCCACTTCCGCCTGCGCTTCCGCGAAGGCGGCGCGGGCGCCGCTGATCAGCCCGCCGGGCTGCGGCAGCTTCGACACCGAGGCGAAGCTCTACCCCTGGTCGGGCGGGCCCGCGGTCACCTCGACCTCGACCTTCCAGATCATCAGCGGGCCCGAACGGCGGCCCCTGCCCCGCCGGCGCCGCCCCCTTCCACCCGGGCTTCGAAGCCGGCACGCTCAACAACGCCGCCGGGCGCTACTCGCCCTTCGACATGCGGATCACCCGCGGCGACGGCGAACAGGACATCACCAAGTTCTAGCTCGATCCTGCCCCCCGGCGTGGTCGGCAAGATCGCCGGCGTCGCCCAGTGCCCGGAGGCGGGGATCGCCCAGGCGCATCGGCCGCAGCGGCGCAGCACGGCGGACAGGAAGAGCTCGAACGACCCCAGCTGCCCGGCGGCCTCGCCAGATCGGCACGCACCACGGCCGGGCGCCGGGGTCGGCTCCCAGCTCACCTACGTCGCCCGGCTCGCCTCTACCTCGCCGGCCCCTACCACGGCGACCCGCTCGCGGTCGTCTCGATCACCCCGGCGGTCGCCGGGCCCTTCGACGCCGGCACGGTCGTGGTGCGCGATCGCGCTGACCCTCAACCCGGTGACCGGCGAAGTCGAAGTCGACGGCGCCGCCTCGGACCCGATCCCCCACATCCTCAAGGGCATCCCGCTGAACGTCCGCGACCTGCGCGTCCACGTCGACCGCCCCGAATTCACCCTCAACGCGACCAGCTGCGAACGCAGAGCAGACCCGGGCGACCCTGTTCGGCGGCGGCACCGTGCTGGCGCCGACGCGCCGACACCCCGGTCGAGCCTCCGCGCCCGCTACCAGGCGGCCGACTGCGCCAGCGCTCGGCTTCAAGCCCAAGCTCGGCCTGAAGCTGAAGGGCGGCACCAAGCGCGGCAAGTTCCCCGGCCCTGCACGCCGTCTACACCCCGCGGACGGGCGACGCCAACTTCTCACGCGCCTGGCGCTCGCGCTTCCCCAAGTCGCGAGTTCATCGAACAGGGCCACTTCCGCACGATCTGCACCAGGGTGCAGTTCGCCGCCGGGGCGGGCAACGGCGCCGCAGTGCCCCAAGGGCGCCGTCTACGGCCACGTCAAGGTCTGGACGCCCGCTGCTGCGCCGAACCGCTGAAGGGCCCGGTCTACCTGCGCTCCTCCAACCACAACCTGCCCGACGCTCGTCTTCGCCCTGCACGGCCCGCCGATCGCCGAAGTCGACCTCGAGGTCGCGGTCCGCATCGACTCCGCCCACGGCGGCCTGCGGGCGACCTTCGAAGACTCCCCCGACGCCCCGGTGAGCCGGGCGGTCGTCGAACATGCAGGGCGGCAAGAAGGGCCTGTTCGTCAACTCGACGCAACCTCTGCGCCGGCAAGCACCGGGCCCACGCCAACGCCAAGGGCCAGAACGGGCGCAAGAGCCTGACCAAGCCGCTGGTGCGGGCGCAGTGCAAGAAGGCGCACAAGAAGCGCCACAAGGGGCACCACAAGAAGAAGGGCGCCGGCAAGCACAAGGGCGGCAAGCGCTGACCCGACCCGCCGCGGCAGCCCGGGCGGCGGCCTCTCCCCGGTCACCCGGGCCGCGCCGCCGCTCAGCCGTTGGGCGCCAGCTCCGCTGGCGTCACAACGAAGCCAAGCCGGTCGGTACCGCGCCGCAGCGGGCCGTCAAGCGTGACCAGCCGGCAGCCGAGCAGCCGCGCCAAAGCGACGTACTCGGCGTCGTAGGTGCGGCCCCAGCCGAATTCCTCGGCGAGCTTCCAAGCTTCGCGCCCGAGCTGTGGCTCGTCGGCCCGGCGCACCCCGCAGGTTTCGAGTCGCTCATGCTGGGCCGCCGCGTGCTCGGGGCTGACCTTTCCGTTCAGCAGGCCGAGATGGATGGTGGAGCGCGCCTCCGACCACATCAGCGCGGGGGCGACGAGGTCTTCGTCGCCGAGCACGCTGAAACCGTCGGCGCTGGCGACGGACGCCACGACGACGGTTGCGTCGACGACCAGCGTCAACGCGCTTGCCGGGACTCGTGCAGAAGCGCCACCCAGTTGGGCTGCGGCGTGCCGTCCTCGAAGGTCTTCCACGCCTCCGGCACGCCGACCATGTCGTCGCCCTCCTCGGGTTCGGGTACGACCACGATCCGCGCCCTCGCCACCTGCGGGGCCGGAAGCGCGTCCACCTCGCGGTGCAGCTGGTCACGAGTCGCCATATCCGCATTCTACCGCCGCCCGCCCCGGGAGTTTGATTCCCTGGAGCCATGAGCGAGCCGACTGTTGTCCGTGATCACGCAAAACTGTCGCTCCGTGATCACGGACAGCGGCCGACGTCGGCTCACTGAGGATCGAAGGCGGCAGGGCCTTCGTCATCTACCGCGGGAGCGACGGCAAGACGATTCTCGCGATGCCGATGACGAAGGAAGCCGACGCCTGGAAGGTCGCCTGCCGCGCCGGCACGCCGCTCTCGTGAACAGGAAGGAGTGCGCAATGAGTGCTGCAACTCACCCGCCGCGAGGGACAGCGGGCGTACCATGTGGGTCGATGGCTACTCGTTCCCGCAAGAAGCCTCTCCTCGCTCCCGGCAACGAGGCCGAGTGGACGAAGATCAACGAGGAAGAGGAGCGCGAGGAAGCGGAGTTCGCCGCGACCCTCACGATCCCCGAGCGCCTCGAGTTCGGCCAGAAGCTCTGCGATCAGGCCTTCTCCCTGTTCAACGCGGTCCGAGCCAGCGGCCATGGCCCCCGGCGAGATCCGCGGTCCTGACCTGGCCGGCGTCGTCGCCGACGCCAACGCGGTCGGCCTCCCGCATGTCGTGATCGGGGGATTCGCCGTGATCGCCCACGGCTACTTCCGCGCGACCAAGGACTCCGACCTGCTCGTGCCCGACGGCCCGGAGGCCGATGCCGCGATCACCCGCTTCTTCGAGCGGATCGGCGCAACCCGCTTCAACGACGGCAAGGTCTACACGGCTGAGGAAATCGCCGGAGCCCACCACCTGCGAGTCGACAGCCGTCATGGTGTGATCGACGTCATGCGGGGCGGCTTGCCGCCGCTCGATTACGAGACCGTTGCCGCTCGCGCGATCGATGGCTCCTGGCGCGGGCAGCCGTTCCGCGTTGCCGCATTGCGCACGCTGGTCGCCTTCAAGCGCCTCGCCGGCCGCCCCGGGGACCGTGTCGACCTGGAAAAGCTCGAACGCGCGAACGGCGAGCTGCCCGAAGACGAGATCCCCGGTCTCGACGCCTGAGCGCTCGCTTCAGCCCCGCCGCGGCAGCTCGACGACCGCGCCGCGCCGTTTCGAGCCCTCGCCCGCCGGCGACGCCGCGGCCATCTCCTCCCAGGCAGCTTCCTCCCCGCAGTACTGGAGCACCGCGAAGTGGACCAGGCCCGGCAGCATCTCCGGCGCCCCCGCGGCTTCGCCGGCCATCAGCCGGCTGCGCAGCAGGGTTGACCCGGGTTCCCCGGGTCACAGCGGCTCCCGCTACGCCCGGGGCGCCCGCACAAGACGGTGACTGCCTGTCTGCGCGTGTCGGTCAAACCGACGGTTGATGACCGACATGCTCGACAGGAGGGTAGAGCCGCCCGTGACCGCGCCTATCCTTCCGGGTATGCCCACGCAGCTCGATGACGCCCTCTCGACGGCCGCGCTCAACGAGACCGAGCGCCGCGCGGTCGCCCGCATCGTCGACTTCCTGCAGGAGGAGCTGGGCGACGATCTGCTCGCCGTCTGGCTCTACGGCTCGCGCGCCCGCGGCGAGGCCGATCCGAGCGAGACCGATCCCGACCGCCGCTCCGACATCGACCTGATCGCCATCCTCGCGCCAGGCCGCGACGCCGGGGAGACGAGCTGGGCGCTTCGCCCGCGCTGGGAAGCGCTGGTCGCCGCGGAGGGCGACAGCCCGCCTTATTACTCGCTGCGCTTCTACGACGCCGCCTTCCTCCGCGACCGTCGCCAGATCCGCAGCTTCTTCTTCGGAGAGGTCGACCGCGACAAGATCGTTCTTGCCGGCAGCGACCTGGAGGGGGAGGAGTACCGGTGAGCCCGCGTTCTGAGGAGTTCATCGACTCGGCTAGGGCGCGGCTGAGGGGCGCCCGCCACGCCCTCTCCGCCGGCGACCTCGACCTCGCCGTCAGCGCTGCCTACTACTCGATGCTCTACGCCGCGCGTGCCGCTCTCTCCGAGCGCGATGAACACGCCCGTCGCCACGGCGGAACCTGGGGTCTATTCCACCGCCACTTCGTCGCCAGCGGCGCTTTCGATCAAGACCTTCATTCACTTGCCCACCAGGCGCAGGAGGCTCGAGAGGGCGCCGACTACGAGGCCAAGACGCCGCCTGCTGAGGAAGCGGAGCGCTACGTGCAGGGCGCCGCCGACTTCCTCGCCGCCGTCGAGCAGATGCTCGGCGGCGAGTAGCGGCCCGCTCAACTCACCCAGACACGGCAGATCGCGCTCGCCCGAGCGCTGGAGAGCTCTATCCACGATCGTCCCGACGTCGCGGCCCTCTGACCGGCAGCCGCGCCGATCCCGTCCACCTCGCCGCCGAGGCGCGGCTGACCCCCTCTCAGCGTCTGGAGAGCCTCTTCGAGTGGATGCGCTTCGGCGACCGCCTCGCCCGCGCCGAGCTGCGCCCGCTCGCTCCGCGCGAGGACTGAGCATGCTCGAGGACCTGCCCTCGGAGCTCGACCGCGGCCCGCTGGACCCGGCGCGGATCTTCGCCGCCCTCGAACGCCACGAGGTCGAGTACCTGACGATCGGCGGCGTCGCGGTCAACGCCCACGGCCACGCCGTCGGCCTCGACGACCTGATCCGGCTCAAGCGAGAGTCCGGCCGCGACCGCGACCTCGAGGACGTCGCCACCCTGTTGGCCGCCCGTCGCGCGCGGGGACTGCCGGACTGAGCGTCACCTCCACTCTGCCTTCCTCGACCAGGCCCACATCCGCACGATCTGCACCAGGGTTGGCGGCGCTTCGGCCCGCGCCCCGAAAGGAGGTACGATCCCGCCCGCCCCGCTCGCATCAAGATGCTACGATTTGCGCATGCGGACGACGGTAGATCTCGCCGACGATGTGGCGGCGGCCGTGGAGAAGGCGCGCCGGGAGCGCGGGCTGGGCCTCAGCGAGGCCGTTAACGACCTCGTCCGCGCGGGGCTCCTGCCGCGCGAGCCGCGGCCGCCGATCGACCCGCCGTCCTACGAGATGGGCCCGCCGCGCATCGACTATTCGAACATCGGCGAGGTGCTCGAGCTGCTCGACGCCGAAGAGGGCCGGGGTCTCGGCGCCTCCGGCTCGGATCGCTGACGGCGGCCGCGTGCTCGTCGACGCCAATCTGCTGCTCTACTCCGTCGATACGGCAAGCAGGTTTCACGAGCGAGCGCGGGAGTGGCTGCTCGCGCGGCTCAACGACTCCCACCGGGTCGGCCTCCCGTGGCAGAGCCTCGGCGGGTTTCTGCGCATCGCCACCAGCCCGCGCGTCCTGCCCAGCCCGCTCCCGTCCGCGGCGGCCTGGCGACAGGTCGAGATCTGGCTCTCGGCGCCCGCCGCCTGGATTCCACAGCCCGGCCATGCGCACGCCAAGCTGCTCGGCGGGCTGATCGACCGTCACGAGATCACCGGCAAGCTCGTCCCCGACGCGATGCTCGCCGCGCTCGCCCTCGAGCACGGCCTGGAGGTCTCCTCGGCCGACACCGACTTCGCCCGCTTCACCGAGGTTCGCTGGCAAAACCCCCTCGCCTGAGAGCGCGACATCATGCGGGGCGGCTAGGCTCCGTCTGCCTGCGCTCCTCAGACCACAACAGGACTCCGTTTCCGACTTTTTCCACAGCGGAGGGTGGAAAAAGTCGGGATCGAAGGCGGCCCTGCGGAACATGTCGAAGCGGCTCGCTCTATACTGCTCGGCGATGAAGGGGGGGAGACCAGCTGGCCGGCCGGCGGGGCCGGCTGACGCGATCGGCCCGGATGCGCCCGCGGGCCGCGGGCGGCTGCGCTGGGGCCTCGCCGTCCTGCTCGCCCTGATCCCGCTCGGCCTCGCCGCCTGCGGCGGCGGGGGAGACTCCACCGAAGCGGCCCGCAAGCCCGCGCCGCCGCGGATCGTCACCCCCGCCGAGCTGGCCGAAGCCGAAGAAGAACTCGAACAGCCGATCTACTGGGCCGGGCCGGTGAAGGGCGCCGAGCTGGAGCTGAACGACCTGGGCGAAACCGGTGTGCAGGTGCTCTATCTGCCCGATGGCACCAAGGCGGGCCAGGGCTCGGCGAAGACGCTGACGATCGGCAGCTACCCGCTGTCGAATCCCGAAGCCGAACTGGAAGGCTTCGCCAAGCGCCAGGGCTCGGTGACCCGCGAAGCCGAAGACGGGACCGAACTCGTCACCAGCGAACAGTCTCCCTCCAGCGTCTACTTCGTCGACCCCGACAACGAAGTCCAGATTGAGGTCTACGAGCCCTCCGCGGAAAAGGCGATGCACCTTGCCCGCTCCGGCAAGGTGAAGCCCGCGGGCTGACCTGCATATAATCCAGCGCGATGGAGGGGGGGAACCCGGGCAAAGAGCCGCCCAAGGCGGCAGGGGGTGACGATCCGGCGAAGCAGCCGGACAAGCCGCTCTCCGCGCAGGAGCGCCGCAGGAGGATGCGCTGGGGGATCGTCGCCTTTGCGGTCGCGGTCGCGGTGATCGCCTGGGTCGCGACGCGAGACAACAGCGGCGACTCCTCCTCCGAACCCGCCCCGCCGCCCCCCCCGCCACGGATCGTCACCTCCGCCGAACTGGTCGAAGCCGAAGAAGAAATCGGCCAGCCGATCTACTGGGCCGGCCAGATGGAAGGGGACGAGATGGTGCTCGAGCAGCTCGCCGAAGGCGGCGGCGTCCAGATCCTCTACGTGCCGGAAGGCACCGCCGCCGGCGAAGCGTCGGCCGGCTCGCTGACGATCGGCAGCTACCCGGTGGAAGACCCGGCGGCCGCCCTCGAAGCGAACGCCGAAGCCCCTGGGCAGATCACCCGCGAGGGGCCCGAAGGCCGCACGCTCGTGACCAGCGAAGAAGGGCCGACCAGCGTCTACTTCGCCAGCTCCGACAACAGCGTCGAGGTCGAGGTCTACGACCCCTCCCCCCAGAAGGCGATGAGCCTCGCCCTCTCCGGCAAGGTCCAGCCCGCGGGCTAGCGGGCCAAGCGGCCTGGGAGCAGCCCGGCGGCGCAGCCGAGAATGAGCCTCTTCGCCGCCTGGGTCCTCTTCCCGCTCGTCCTGCTGGCGCTCTGCGCCGGTCTCGGCATGCTCGTCGACCTGCTCTGCGGGCGGCGGCTGCCGGGCGCCCTCGTCGCGCCCGCCGGGCTCGCGGCGATCGTCCTCGTCGCCCAGCTCACGACGCTCGGCTACGGGACCGCCCAGCTGACCGTCCCGCTCGTCGTCCTGCTCGCCGCGCTCGGCGCCGGCCTCTCCTGGCCCTGGCGCTTCCGCCGCCCCGACCCCTGGCCGCTCGCCGCCGCGCTCGGCGTCTTCTGCGTCTTCGCCGCGCCGATCGTGCTCTCCGGCCACCCGACCTTCGCCGGCTACGTCGAGCTCGACGACACCGCGACCTGGATCGCGATGACCGACCGGCTGATGGAACACGGCCGCAGCCTCTCCGGCCTGGAACCCTCGACCTTCCGGGCGACGCTCGGCGCCTACACCGGCGCCGGCTACCCGGTCGGCGCCAACCTCCCCTGGGGCGTCGCGGGCACGCTGGTCGGCGGCGACCTCGCCTGGACCTTCGCGCCCTACCTCGCCTTCCTCGCGGCGATGCTCTCGCTCTCCCTCGGCGATCTCTGCCGCTCCTTCATCGACTCGACCCGGCTGCGCGCCGTGCTCGCCTTCCTCGCCTCCCAGGCGGCGCTCTTCTACGGCTACTACCTGTGGGGCGGGATGAAGGAGATCGCCTCGGCGACGCTGATCGCGCTCGCCGCCGCGCTGCTCGGCCTCGCCGCGCGCGCCGCCCCGGGAGCCCCCGACCGGCTGGCGCCGGCGCGCGCGACCCTGCCGCTCGCCGTCGCCCTCGCGGCGCTGCTCGCTGCGCTCAGCCCGGCCGGCGTGGTCTGGGTCGCGCCGCTGCTGCTCGGCGGCGCCATCTGGGCGCTGCGCGAGCTCGGCCCGCGCGCCGCGGCCGTCCGCGCCGCCTGGCTGCTCGGCATCGGCGCGGCGCTCAGCGTCCCGCTGTTCGTAGTCGGCCACCTCACCCCCCCGGTCGAGCACTCGGTCACCGACTCGAGCGCGGTGCTCAACCTGCTCCAGCCGCTGCACCCGCTTCAGGTCTTCGGCGTCTGGCCCTCCGGCGACTTCCGCCTGCGTCCCGACCACCTGACGGTCGCCTGGCTGCTCGCCGGCCTCGCCGCCGCGCTCGCCGCCTTCGGCGTCTACGCCGCGGCGCGCACGCGCGCCTGGCCGCTCCTCGGCTACCTCGGGACCTCGATCCTCGGCTGTCTGGCGATCGTCTCCTCCGCCTCGCCCTGGATCGACGGCAAGGCGATGGCGACGGCCTCGCCGGCCTTCTTCCTGGCGGCGCTGGCGGGGGCCGCCGCGATCCACCGGCGCGGCCTGCGGCTCGAGGGCGGCGTCCTGCTCGCGCTGCTCGCCGGCGGCGTCCTGTGGTCCAACGTGCTCGCCTACGGGGGCGCCAGCCTCGCCCCCTACGGGCAGCTGCGCGAGCTGCAGACGATCGGCGAGGACTTCGCCGGCCAGGGCCCGGCGCTGATGACCGAATACAACCCCTACGGCGCCCGCCACTTCCTGCGCAAGCTCGACGGGGAAGCCGCCTCGGAGCTGCGCAATCGCGCGGTCCCGCTGCGCGGCGGCGGCGAAGTGGAAAAGGGCTACTCGGCCGACACCGACGAGCTCGACCCCGCCGGCCTGTTCGAATTCCGCACGCTGGTCCTGCGCCGCAGCCCCGTCCGCAGCCGCCCGCCGCTGCCCTACCGGCTCGCCTGGTCCGGCGACTACTACGAAGTCTGGCAGCGGCCGGCGGACGCGACCGAGCCGCCGTCCGCGTTCCTGCCGCTGGGCGGCGAAGACGAGCCCGCGGCCGTTCCGGACTGCGAGAAGGTCGAAGCGCTGGCGGGCGAAGCGCGGGCGAGCGGCGCCGGTCGCCTGACGGCCGCCCGCCACGCCCCCGCCTACGACGCCACCGAGGGTCCCTTCGAAGTGCCGCGTGGTCGCTACACCGGCTGGCTGGAGGGCTCGGTGCGCGGCTCGGTCGAGCTGCTCGTCGACGGCCGCAAGGTCGGCGAAGCGCGCCAGGAGATCGAGAACGACGGCGGCTTCGTCGAGCTGGGCACGACCCCGCTGCAGCGCCGGCCGCCACGAAGCCGAGCTGCGCTTCGGCGGCGCCGACCTGCACCCGGGCTCGGGCGGCTTCCCCCGCCCCGCAACCGGCCCGCTGCTGTTCGCCCCGGCGGGCGAGGAACCGGGCGAGCTCGTCTCCGTCCCGATCGACGAAGCGACCCGCCTCTGCGGCCGCGCCTGGGACTGGATCGAGGCGCCCGCCGCGGGGTAGCCGGCCCTCCGGCAGCATCATGACAGCACCGTAGCTGATGCTATGATGCCTGCGTGCGGACCACGGTCACCCTCGACGACGACGTCGCGGCGAAGCTGAAGCGGCTGGCCCGCGAGCGCGACGTCTCCTTCAAGGAGGCGCTCAACTCCAGCGTGCGCCGCGGCATCGAGCGCGGCGAAGCGAAGCCGCACCCCTACAAGCTTCCGCCCGCCCGACGCCTGGAAGCCAAGCCCGGCGTCAACCTCGTAAAGGCCCTTCAGCTTGCCGGCGAGCTCGAAGACGCCGAGACGGTGCGCAAGATGCAGATGGGCAAGTGAAGCTGCCCGACGTCAACCTGCTCGTCTACACGGCAGACGAGAGCTCACCGCACAGCGGCCGCGCCCGCTCGTGGCTCGAGCAGGCGCTCTCTGGGACCGAGGAGGTGGGCTTCGCCTGGCTGGCGCTGCTCGGGTTCGTCCGCATCTCGACCAACCCGGCGATCTTCGACAGCCCCCTCTCGCCCGCGCGGGCCTTCGAGTTCGTCGAGAGCTGGCTCGGCTCGCCGGTGTCCTCCGTCGTCCACCCGACCGAGCGCCACGCGGCCCACATGCGCGATCTGCTCGAGCCGATCGGCACGGCCGGCAACCTGACCAGCGACGCCCACCTCGCCGCCCTGGCGATCGAGCACGGCGCCGAGCTGTGCTCCCACGACACCGACTTCATCCGCTTCCCCGGCCTGCGCTGGCACGACCCGCTCGCGCCAGGCAGCTGAGCCGGGCGGGGGCAGGGCAAGCTCAGCCCGCCCCGCCGCGTGGGCGGCTACGGCAATCCGTTCGACAGCACCCCGGCGAGCATCGCCACAAGGCCGATGAGGCTGACCGGGAACGCTACGCGACCGAAGGCCTTCACGAATTCGATCTCGTCCAACCGGCTCCACAGTCCAGCCACAGCCATGAGCAGGGCCAAGATGCCGGATGCGGCGATCAGCGGGACCTTCGCCACGAGCCGGTCGCGGGGATCGTGAGGCTTGGGGATTTCGGGTGAGTGCCGCGGCTGCGCGCTGAGCCCGGAATCTCTCGATCGAAGGACCTTGTCGGTCCCATCCGCGTGGATGTGGAAGTAGTGGACCCTTCTCCCAGCGGCGATCGTGTCGTTGCTTTGCGCGCCGATGAAATCGCGTACGCCTGCTTGGTCTCGCGTCATCAGCCTGCCTCCGGCGCTAACCTGAATTCCCCAGGCGTAGGTTCCCCCGCCGCTGAATATCCTGACCTCGATGTCCGTGTCTCGCGAGACCCAGCCGAGGTCCATCGGCCTGCTCCTCGCGAAGACGGCGGGTTGGGGATCGCGGTCTACGTAGGCGACGGCCTTGCCTTCGACGTTGTAGAGCTGAAGGACGATGTGGCGCTGCGTCTGCTCGAGCCTCCAGCCGTAGATGGCGGCCCCGACGCATGCCGATGCCGCGATCGCGATCAGGACGAGCAGGACGTTCAGCGCCGCGCCGCGGCGGCTGGGTTTCTCCGTCCTCATGGCTGCCGAGGGGCGGGTTGAAGGGCAAGGAACCTCTGCCCTTCCAGGCAGCGGGCGGGATGGTAGTTGACACGCGGGCTCCGCAAGCTGAAGCTGTAGACGAGGGCGTTGCGGTTGGTTCCGTCGGCCCATTGGGAATGGATCTCGAACTCGAAAAAGCCCGGGCAGGGAAGCCCGCTCATCCGCAGTTCGCCGCGGAAGTCTCCGCTTTCCGGATCTCGCCGGCTGGCGAAGGAGGCCGGGTTGTCGGCGAAGGGCCACCTGCGGTGAAGTTCCAGGAACAGGCGCCGGTGGGCCTCGGGTTCCGGTTCGGGGGCGCCGCCGGGCGGCGCCCCCTCGACCGGCTGCTTATCGTCTCTACAGCTGCCGGCGACGCCGTTTACCTTCAGCTTTCGCAGCAGGGCGATGTAGGTGATCCGCAGGCCATGTCGTTCGCCCGGATGGGCGCCGGAGCGCTTGCCGGTGTGCGCGTCGGGCGACCGCGAGATCTCCAGCTGAATTCTGTAGCGGCCCGGGCAGGGTCTCTGTTCGAGATGAAGCACTCGGGGACCGTTGGGGGCGAGGCCGACCATCGGCCCCGAGAGCCGCAGCACCGGCGTCGTGTCCCCGACGTCCTCGTGGCGCAGCACCAGCTGGAAGGTCCGGGATGTCACGCCGCCGGTCGGCGCGTGGGCCGCGACGCCGGGCGAGGAATCCGAGAAGAGCGCGACCGACCCCAGCCCGGCGGCGGCGAGGCCGAGCAACGCACCGCGGGCAATCGACAAACTCGAGAATGAAATGGGTAGCCCTGACATTCGAGATTAATCGAACATTGAGGTTATATGAATCGTGTAAAACGAGCGGTGGAACAGTCGGCGAGGAGACACTACGCCTGAGGTTTAGGCTCAGACGAGTTCAGCTATCGCGTGACGATTCCCACTAGCATCGGGCCGGGATGGGGCGGAGCGAGGACGAACAGCAGCTAACGGATCTGGCGGTTGCCAGGAACGATTCGCAGCGCTTCTTGAAGGCGGCGCGTATTGCCGAGATCGGCGGGCGGATCGCCCCGATGATCGGCGACGGCTCATCGTGGATCGAGCGCCGCAAGGAAAGCGTGCGGCTCCTCGACGACACAGCCCTGCGACGGCAGATCACCGTCGACTTCAGCCTGCGTAGGACCGTCGAGCCGCTGTTGGAGGAGCAGGTCGAGGGGCGAGACTCTCTCTTCTGTGCTCCGGTCTTCGTGCTGCCAAAGTCGCCGGCGAGCTTCAGATCATTCGATCTCTTAGACGAGGATGACCACTCGCTCTTTCTGATCGGGCGCGAGGACAACGCGAGGATCTCGGCAGAGGCACTGATTGCGCTGGTGAAGGAACGCTCGGAGCTCGAGCCAAAGGCGGCGTTGCCCCCAGAGCTCGAACGCGAACTTCGGCGACTCGCCCAATGGGAAGCCGGGAAAGCAGAGCAAATCGCCGAACGGCTGATCAGCCCCGGCGGGCCTTGGCCGACGGAGCTGGCCGGGATTCGGGTCGACGATCACGTCTGCGGGTGGCTGAAAACGCTCTCCCACAGCTCGATCGTCGCGGTGCTTTTCCGCTCTGCCGGCCCCAGGCGAAAGTTGATGAAGCTTTCCTTCGAGGAAGACATCAACACAAAGCAGCGACGGCTGACTAGGCTCGGCTGGGCGCCGTATGAGGTGATGATCGACAGCCCACGTATAGAGGCTCGCAGCTTCCACTTCGAAGCCGAAGCGCCCGCGGGGCTGCGGATCTCGGAGGCACAGCTGACCGACAGCGAGCGCGAGGACCCAATCGCGCAGAAGGGCTCCGTGAAGCGCGTGCACCTCTATCGCGAGGCTGCCGAGCGGGCTGGGGCCGGCACGACGGTCCTATCGCTCGATGTTGCAGGTCCGGGTTTCGTCAGTGGAGCGATGCTCGCTTCCTCACTCACGATTGCCGCTCTTTTCGCCTGCGCGATCCGTGCTTCGGCCATCGCCGCCAACCCGACGAGCGCCCCTGCGCTGTTGCTGGTGCTCCCCGGCTTGATCGCCTCCTATGTCGCCCGACCCGACCGTCATGCTCTCACCACTCGCTTGCTCTCGTTCGCGCGTGTGCTGCTCCTGGGAGTCGCGCTTTGCGCCTACATCGCCGCGGCGAGGGTGGCACTCGGTGGCGCACACGCGATGACCGGCCCGACGGTTCACCCCGCGGGCGGTTCCCTGGGAACCTGGCTTTGGATCCTGATGGGCATTGCGGTGCTGTTGTCCGCCGCTCTCGCCCTGGGTTGGATACGTGGCGCGGGCATCCTGCGGCGACCCGATGGCGAGTACCGGTACGCGTGCATGAAGACGGTCGAGATGGACTCGATGCTGCTGAAAAACGCAATGACAAGACCCGGGGCCGACTGTCCGCATCCTGCCAACTACAGTCACTCCCGAGTTCTCCGTGACGGCGCACTCGAATTGAGCCGTTCGGCATGGCATGGTGACTGGACGCTGATTCTGGACATTCAGAGCATGGCTCGCGCCAGCCTCGTCGTTGCGACCCTCGACTACGTCAAGCTGGTCCCTGCAATCAGGTCGTCAAATGCCTGCGAGGTCGAGGCAGGGCGCTTGCGCGAGTACCTGAGTACGTTGTCGAGATGGGCCGGGCAACAGCAACGAGACCCCGGTCGTTCCGGCTAGGGCGCGTGCCGGGTTGCCCGCCGAGGTTTCAGGCGCAGCCACGCCAGCGCACTCATGATGGGTGAGACGATCTCGGAGGCTTTTTCTTCTCGGCGAGCCTTGCGGCGAGCCTTTGCCTCAACGTGAAGCTGGCGGTAACGAGCCGGTGGCACCTTGGTGAACCCCTTCTTCCCCACCGAGGTTAGGCGGCCCGCGTACCAGTCGACATCGGTGACCCCAGCCTTCTTCGCCCGCTCCTTCACCTCGTCGGGAATTTGCCGCAGCAAATCGTCGTGTCGCCCGAAGACCCCCATCCCTACTCAGCCATTCTGCCCAGATCGAAGTTCACGAGTCAAGGCTACGCCTCCGGTAAAGCCGGCTCGTCCGGTGGGTAGCGAGAGCAGGGACCGCTGTCTGGAAATCCGCATGGAATGGCCAAACAAGCCCAACATAATGGCAGATAGAACAAGCCTAGGCAGGATCTCGGACGGTGCGGTCGATTCCCTCCGCCTGCCGCGCTGAGGCCGTAAGAAACCATCAGTCCTAGCCCGCCCCGCCGCGTTCGGCCTCTTCGGGGTCGCAGCGCAGCACGTAGGCCATCACGACCTCTTCGCCGCGCAGCCAGCGGGTCACGTCGTCGACCTGTTCGCAGTAGGAGGGGGGGCGGTTGCCGGCCCGCGCGCGGAAGATCATCCAGGTGCCGGTGTCGTCGCGCCAGCGCGGCGCCACGTCGGTTCCGCGTTCGGCGGCGAACGGCGCCAGCTGCTGTTCGGAGCACGATTCCAGCGTCGGCCGGCCGTCTTCGTCCCCCGGCAGGACCCCGAAGCGGCTGCAGAGCAGCTTCGCGCCCTTCGGCACCCGCGCCAGCGCCTCGCGGCCTGCCGCGTAGTAGTAGTCGGTCTCCCAGTTGCCGTTGACGCCGCCGATCGCCGTCAGCGGGTTGAGGTAGGCGTAGTTGTAGGGGAAGAGCAGCGTCTGCTCGATCATCGGCGCGATCAGGGCGAGGCAGAGCAGCGCGGCCGCCGCCCCGCGCCAGCGGCCGCGCGGCCGCCTCGACCGCGCCCAGGCCGAGAGCCGCTGGGCGCCGACGCCGGCGAGGATCGCGATCGCCGGCAGCACGTAGACGTGCTGGCGCATCCCGTTGTAGGCGACGCCGCCGACGACGATCACGGCCAGCGGCAGCGCCAGCGCCTGCATCAGGACGAGCAGCAGGCCGAGGTCGGCGCGCCTCCAGACGGCGCCGCGCCAGCCGGCGCCGCGCGCCGCCAGCAGCGAGCGCAGGCCCAGCACGGCCCCGAGGACCGCCAGCCCCCCCAGCAGCAGCGGCACCGACGCGCCGATCCAGACCGGCAGGTACCACCACGGGGGGTGCTCGGAGAGCAGCTTGCCGGCGGTCAGGGTGACGCCTTCGTACGGGTAGCCGGAGGAGCCCGAGACAGACTTCGCCAGCAGCTCCAGCGGGGTCGCCGCCGCGTTGGGGTAGACGGCCGCGATCGCCGCCAGCCCGAGCCCGGTCCCGGCCGCCACGGCGAGGTCGGCGCCGCCGCGCGCGAGCCCGCCGAGGCGCCGCTGCCCGAGCCGCAGCGCCGCGTAGGCGAGCACGGTCCCAAGCAGCGGCGCCAGCAGCGACAGCCGGGTGCCGGCGCCGACGAAGACGCCGCCGGCCAGCAGCGCCCCGATCGCGATCCCGCGGCGCCGCGACGGCGTCCGCTCGCCGGCCGCCTCGCGCAGCGCCAGCGCCAGCCCCACGGTCACCAGCGTGTAGCCGCAGGCCGCCGGGGTGTCCTTGGGGTTGAAGAACCCCTGTCCGGTCCACTCGGGGATCGCCAGCAGGGCGGCGCCCGCCCAGAGCCCGAAGCGGCGCGAGCGGGTGAAGATCCAGGCCGCCGCGGCGACCGCCGCGGCGGCGAGCGCGGCGAGCGCGGCGACCACCAGGTGACGGACCGCGTACGCATCGGCCGAGCTCGAGATCTCGCCGATCCCCTCGTTGCCGCCGATCACGTTGGCGACGTGCGCCGTCGCCTCGAACGCCGGTCCGTAGACGAAGGGGACGGCGAGCCTGTTGCTCGGGTCGGGCCTGCC
Source organism: uncultured Solirubrobacterales bacterium (assembly GCA_963805475.1). Classification (GTDB taxonomy): domain Bacteria; phylum Actinomycetota; class Thermoleophilia; order Solirubrobacterales; family 70-9; genus VRUE01. The sequence goes on from CAWDUO010000005.1 coordinate 53,808, forward strand.
GTCGACCAGGAGGTAGTCGGGCAGGTACCAGCCGTGGTCGATCCAGGACCGCGCCTCGTTCGCCTCGATCGGCTCGTCGGTGGTGACGCCGGCCTCGAGCGCCCCGGCGAACAGCTGCACGGCGCCCAGCGCGAGCACGACCACGGCGACCGCGGTGACCGGGTCGAGGCGGCGGACGAGGCGGCTGGCGCGCCGGAGCAGGGATTTCACCGCGCCAGCGTACCCTCACCTCGAGCCCACACCCGAGCGCCGGGGGCGCGAGCGGAGCGAATCGCCTATGCGGAGCGAATCGCCTATAGTTTTGCTGGGTTTCAATGGGGGAGGGATTTAGCGTGGCAACGCTTTCCGTAGTCATACCCGCGTACAACGAGCAGGATCGGCTCCCGGCCCTGTTCGACGCGCTCGCGGCGCTCCGCGCGCGCCGCCGTGGAGGATGCGGGGCTGGAGCTGCTGGAGGTGCTGATCGTCGACGACGGGAGCAGCGACCGTACGGCGGAGATGCTGCGCGCCGCGGCGCTCGAGCGCCCGCTGCTCGAGCCGGTTCTCGAGTTCGACCGCAACCGCGGCAAGGGAGCCGCGTTCGCCGCCGGCGCCGCGCGGGCCAAGGGCGACTTCGTGCTGCTCGCCGACGTCGACCTCTCCACCCCCCTGACCGAGCTGGGCAAGCTGACGGCGGCGCTGCGCGGCGGCGCCGATCTGGCGATCGGGTCGAGGGCGATCGCCGGCGCGGTGGTCGACCGCGGCCCGGCCCACCGCAAGCTGATGGGCAAGGGGTTCAACGCGGTCGTGCGCGCCCTCACCGGGCTCGAGGTGCGCGACACGCAGTGCGGCTTCAAGCTGCTGCCGGCGGACGCCGCGAAGCAGCTGCTCGCCGAGCAGACCTGCCCCGGCTTCTCCTTCGACGTCGAGCTGCTGATGCGCGCCGGCCGCGCCGGCCTGCGGATCGCCGAGGTGCCGGTCCTCTACGTGCACGACTCGCGCTCCCGCGTCCAGGTCTTCTCCGCCAGCTTCGAGATGCTGGCCGACGTCGCCGCCCTCGCCTACCGGCTGCGGGTGCGCGGCGAAGACCCCGCCCGTGCGGGGTCATCCGGGGCGGACCCCGAGCCCGGCTTGCGGCAGACGATCCCGACCGAGACGCCGGCCGGCAGGCGGACCCCGACGCGGATCAGCTTCGCCTCGAAGCGCATCGGCAGCGAGAGCGGCCCGTCGAGCGCGGGGGGAGTGCGCTCGAGGTCGGCCTTCTCCTTCTCGCCCCCCTGGGGGAGGCGGCGGGCCAGCGCGATCGGGGGGAGCAGCAGAGAGTTGAAGTAGGTGGCGAGGATCGGCTCCCAGCCGGCCCGCCGCACGGCCCGGCGCAGGCGCGGCCTCGTGTAGCGGCGCTTGTGGTGGAGGTTCTCGTCTTCGGCGGTCCAGAGGCACATGTAGGCGGGCACCGTGAGCAGCAGCGCCCCGCCGGGGGCCGCCACCCGCCACAACTCCCGCAGCGCCGTCTCCTCGGCCTCGATGTGCTCGATCACGTCGCTGGCCGCGACCAGATCGAAGCGGCCGTCCTCGAACGGCAGCGACTCCAGCCCGGCCTGTTGCACGGACTCGAGCCCGCGCTCGCGGCAGTAGCGCACCGCGTCCGGCGAGGGGTCGACGCCGGTCGCGTCGCCGATCGCGGCGTACCTGGCCAGGTTGCCCCCGGTGCCGCAGCCGGCGTCGAGGATCCGCGGCTCGGGGGGGAGCGGCGCGCGGGCGAGCAGCGCCTCGATCACCGCCCAGCGACCCCTGAACCACCAGTGGCGATCCTCGACCTCGTAGTGCTCGTGGTACGCGGCCTCTCTCAAAGCGTCGAGCAGCATATAATCGTCGCGATGGAGGCAGGGAGCTCGGGCAAGCCGGCCGGCGCCCGCTGGCACTGGCTGATCCCGGCCGTGGTCGGCTGCGCGCTGCTGGCGCCGCTGCTCTCCGACCGGACCTTCGCCAGCGACTGGGGCAACCACCTCTGGCTGATCTGGGTGCAGGGGCTCGACATCGGGTCGCTGGGCGAGCCCAGCTACTTCCTCCAGTCCAGCCTCGGCGCCTTCTATCCCAACTACGCGTTCTACGGGGGGTCGCTGTACGCGGCGCTCGGCTTCGTCTCCCAGCTGTCCACCCCCGTGGTCGCCGTGGCCCTCGCCTTCGCCGGTTCGCTGGCGGCCTCCTATCTCGGCTGGACCTGGATCGCCTGGCAGGCCGGGGTCCGCGGCTGGCGGTCCCAGCTGCCCGGCTGCATCGCGGTCACCGCCCCCTACGCGGTGACCAACATGTACGGCCGCGGGGATATCCCAGAGATGGTGGCGACCGCGGCGATCCCGCTGATCGCCGCCGCTGCCCTCAGCCTGATCCGGGAGCGGGGCCGGGTGCGGCTCCCCGTCGCGGCGGCCTACGTGGTCGGCGTCGCGGTCCTCACCGGCGCACACACCCTGACCCTGGTCTGGGGGACGACGTTTCTGCTCCTGCTCGCCGCGCTCCTCCTCGCCTGCAACTGGCGCACGGCTCGCGAGCGGGCAGGGCGCCTGCGCACGGTCTTCTGGCTCACCCTCCTCGGGGTCGCGATCAACGCCTGGATCCTCGTGCCGATCGTCCTGTACCACAAGCGCCTGGCGCAGGGCGGGCCCGACCCGATCACCGCCACCGCCTACACCGACCCCCGGCGCCTGTTCAGCCTCTTTCGCGACGCCGGCGAGCCGTACCCCGGGGTGACGGGGGACCTCAACACCCAGCTTCCCGTCCTGGCGCTGGCCTGGACGCTGGTCTTCGGGGCCGCCTTCCGACGCTTCTTCTCGCCCGCCGGCAGGCGGCTGGCGCTGGGGCTGCTGGGGATCTTCGCTGCCTTCCTGCTCCTCATCCTGGCTCCCTCGCTGATCGCCAAGCTGCCGGAAGCCCTGCGCTACATCCAGTTCCCCTACCGGCTGCTCACCTTCACGGACCTCGCCCTGGTGGGCTTGATCGTCCTCGTCCTGGCGGCGCTCCAGCGGGCCGGCTCCCAGGCGCGCATCCCGGTCCTGCTGCTGGCCGGGATCGCCCTCCTCAACCTCGGCCTCTCGATCGATCAGAACTCTCAGGTCCGCTCGTGGCTCTCGGGCCGCGATCAGGCGCTGGCCTCTCCGGTGCGGCCCCCTCCCTCCTGGTACGCGCCGCTCCAGTTCGCCGACGCCTCGGCGCCGGTCGTGACGCCGACCCTCGCCGCCCCGCTGGAGGTCCCGGTGAAGAGCGGGGTGGACAGCTACACGGTGACCTATCCGGCCGGGCCGGCGGGCAGCGCGGAGACGAACATTCTCGCCGGCCCCTACCTGGTCGGCCTCTCCGGGGCTGAACCGGTCGGGCGCACCCCCGAAGGCGCGATGGTGGTCGGCCTGCCGGCCTCGCGCGAGCCCCGCCGGGTGACGGTGAAGCCGGCCTGGGGAGCGGCCGTGACCATCGGCAGGTGGCTGAGCCTCGCTGCGCTGCTGGCGGCGCTGGCGGCGGCCGCGGTCTGCTTCGTGAATGCGCCGGGGCGGGCGGACGGGTAGGGCAGCTGTCTCCCGTGGACCCGCCGTCCTTCGTCGCCCGCTACGACCGACCTGAGCCCGGCGCCCCGCGCTCGTAGTGCGACGGGCCGACCCCCAGCGCCAGCTCGGCCCGGCGCACGCGCTCGAAGACCCGCTGGGTCATCACCCGCTGGCCGGCCAGCAGGTCGCCGATCACGCCGAGCGCGAACAGCTGCACGGCGGCGATGAAGAGCACCGCGCCGAGGATCAGCGACTGGACGTGGCCGCTGTGCCCGTTCGAAATCCACTCGAGCAGGAAGGGCATCCAGGCGGCGAGCGCGAGGACCGCCAGGACCGCGCCGGCGCCGGCGAAGACGCGCAGCGGCTCGTAGCGCGTGTAGATGCGGAGGATCGCCAGCGCGTTGCGCCGCACGTAGGCGCCGGTCGAGCCGAAGAGGCGCGACTCCCGCGTCTGGGGGTTCGTCCCGATCTCGACCTGGTCGACGGCGACCAGCATCTTGCCGGCCTGGATCAGGCTCTCCAGGGTGTAGGTGAAGTTGTCGACCACCGCCAGCCCCAGCGCCGCCTCGCGGTTGTAGGCGCGGAAGCCCGAGGTCGCGTCGGCGATCGGCGTGCCGGAGAGACGACGCACGACCCAGCTGCCGAACCGCTGAAGGGCCCGCTTGGCGGCGGAGAAGTGCTCGATCTGCGAGGTCTGGCGATCGCCGACCACGATGTCGGCTTCCCCGGCGAGGATCGGCGCCACCAGCTTCGCGACGTCGGCGCCGCTGTACTGGTTGTCGGCGTCGGTGTTGACGATCACGTCGGCGCCGAGCTTGAGGCCGGCGTCGAGCCCGGCCTGGAAGCCGGCCGCCAGACCCTTGTGGTTGGTCAGGCGGACGATGTGCTCGACCCCGCACTCGCGCGCGACCTCGACCGTGCGGTCGCTGGAGCCGTCGTCGATCGCCAGCAGCTCGACCGCGTCGAAGCCGTCGAGCCGGCGCGGCAGGTCGGCGACCGTCGCCGGCAGCGTCTCCTCCTCGTTCAGGCAGGGGATCTGGACGATCAGCTTCATCCCGCCTGAGCCTACCTGCCGCTCCTCGGGGATTTCGCCGGGTCATGAGACAATTTGCGTCGATGAGGGGGAGGAGGGGGATCTCGACTGCTCGCGCGGCGCTGCTCGCCGCCGCGCTTGCCCTCGCCGCGACGAGCGCCGCGCAGGCGGAGAAGCAGCAGAGCGGCAACCTGCTCGTCAGCTTCGACGGCGGCATCTCCCCGCACGCGCTGCCGCGCACGGAACCGGCGCCGGTCGCCGTCTCCGTCGACAGCGACTTCGCCACCACCGACGGCTCCGACCCGCCGCCGCAGCTGCGCAGGATCGCGATCGACGATCAACCGCTGCGGCGAGATCTTCGACCGCGGCCTGCCGAGCTGCCAGGTGAGCCGGGTCCAGCCCTCGACGATCGCCGCGGCGAAGCGGATCTGCGGCGGCGCGATCGTCGGCTCGGGCCACGTCGCGGTGCGGGTCGAGCTCGCCAACCAGCCGCCCTTCACCTTCAAGGGGCCGATGCTCGTCTTCCACGCCAAGCGCGGCCGGCGGCCACCGCCGCCTGCTGGCGCAGGTCTACGGCACCAAGCCGCCCTCGGCCTTCGTCCTCACCTTCAAGATCGTGCCGAAGGACAGGGCACCTTCGGCACCGTCGTCAAGACGACGCTGCCCGGCGGCGGCGCGCAAGTGGGCCTTCGTCACCAGCTTCGACATGAAGCTGCACCGCGTCTACACCTACAGGGGGCGCCGGCACAGCTTCATCAGCGCCGCCTGCGCCGCGCCCGCCCGGCTTCCCCGGCGCCGTCTACCCCTTCGCCCGCGCCAGCTTCGGCTTCGCCGGCGGCCGCGCGGTGAGCACGACCCTGGTGCGCGACTGCGCCGTGCGGGGCTGAGGGCGGCCACGGCCCGCCGGCGGGCGGCGAGCGCCGGGCGTGCCGGCGCGGCCCGACCCTTGCTATCTTTCCCGTTCGGCCCAGAGGGCCGTCTGTGCCTGCCTGTCCGACTCATGGGGCGGGCGGGAATCCTGTAGTCAGACGAAACGACCGGAGCGATGAAGGTCCGAGCTTCCGTAAAGCCGATGTGCGAAAAGTGCAAGGTGATCCGCCGCAACGGGGCGGTCCTCGTGATCTGCTCGAACCCGCGCCACAAGCAGCGGCAGGGCTAGGGGCGGGACGAGCGCATGGCACGGATCGCGGGCATCAACATCCCGGTCGACAAGCGGGTCGAGGTCGGGCTCACCTACATCTTCGGGATCGGCCGCTCGACCGCGCAGGGGATCCTCGCCGAGACCGGCGTCGACGCGAACACCAAGGTCAAGGACCTGACCGAGGAAGAGGTCGTGAAGCTGCGCGAGGCGGTCGAGCGGCGCGAGGTCGAGGGCGACCTGCGGCGCGAGCGCTCCCAGGACGTCAAACGGCTGATGGAGATCGGCTCCTACCGCGGCCTGCGCCACCGGCGCGGCCTGCCGGTGCGGGGCCAGCGGACGAAGACCAACGCGCGCGGCCGCAAGGGCCCGCGCCGGATGAGCGTCGCCGGCAAGCGCAAGGTGTAGGAGAGATGGCAGCCGCGAAAAAACCCGCCAAAAGCCGCACGCGGCGCCGCGCGAAGAAGAACGTCGCCTACGGCCAGGCGCACATCAAGACCTCCTTCAACAACACGATCGTCACCCTGACCGACCCGCAGGGCAACGTGCTCGCCTGGGAGTCGGCCGGCTCGGCCGGGTTCAAAGGCTCGCGCAAGTCGACCCCCTTCGCCGCCCAGGTGACCGCCGACGCGGCGGCGAAGAAAGGGATGGAGCACGGGCTGGAAAAGGTCGAGGTGTTCGCCAAGGGCGCCGGCTCGGGGCGCGAGACGGCGATCCGCTCGCTACAGGCCGCCGGGCTCGAAGTGACGACGGTCAAGGACGTCTCGCCGCAGGCGCACAACGGCTGCCGGCCGAAGAAGCGGCGGAGGGTCTAGGGCTCATGGCGCGCGATACGGGAGCCCAGTGCAAGCAGTGCCGCCGCGAGGGGCAGAAGCTGTTCCTCAAGGGCGAGCGCTGCTTCACCGACAAGTGCGGGGTCGAGCGCCGCTCCTACCCGCCCGGCGAGCACGGCCGCGGCCGCATGCGCCAGTCCGAGTACCGGGTGCAGCTGCGCGAGAAGCAGAAGACGCGCCGCTACTACCAGGTGCTGGAGAGCCAGTTCCGCGCCTACTACGAGAAGGCCTCGCGCCAGGACGGCGTGACCGGCGAGAACCTGCTGCGGCTGCTCGAGTCGCGGCTCGACAACGTGCTGGTACGGCTCGGCTTCGCCGCCTCGCGGCGCCAGGCGCGCCAGCTGGTGCGCCACGGCCACTGGCTGGTCAACGGCCGCCGCGTCGACATCCCCTCCTACCAGGTGCGCCCCGAGGACATCATCTCGATCAAGCCCGACTCGGCGGCCACGGAAACGATTCGCAAGGCGACCGAGCTCGTCTCGACCGTGCCGGCCTGGCTGCAGGCCGACCACGACTCGCTCACCGCCAAGGTCCTGCGCTATCCAGAGCGCGCGGAGATCTCGGCGCCGGTGCAGGAGCAGCTGATCGTCGAGCTGTACTCCAAGTAGTCCGGAACCGATTTCTGAAACACCCATACGCAAGGAACTCATGACCACTGACTTTCAGGTCCCTCGCATCACCGCAGAGAAAGCCGACGACCGCAACGGCACGTTCACGATCGAGCCGCTCGACAAGGGCTTCGGCTACACGTTCGGCAACAGCCTTCGCCGCGTCCTGCTCTCCTCGCTGGGCGGCGCCGCCGTCACCAGCGTCCGCATCGAGGGCGTCGCGCACGAGTTCTCCAGCGTGCCGGGCGTCAAAGAGGACGTCACCGACATCGTGCTCAACCTGAAGGACCTCGTCGTCCGCATGCACACCGACGCCGACGAGGTCGAGGCGCCGCTGGTCGCGACCGGCCCCGGCGAGGTCAAGGCCAAGGACATCGACCTGCCCTCGGGCGTCGAGATCCTCAACCCCGAGGCGCCGATCGCGACGCTGGAGAAAAAAACCAAGCTCGAGGTCTACCTGACGATCGGCCGCGGCCGCGGCTACTCGCCGGCGGAGGAGAACAAGTCCGACGAGCAGCCGATCGGCGTGATTCCGATCGACTCGATCTTCTCGCCGATCCGGCGCGCCTCCTACGCGGTCTCGACCGCGCGGGTCGGCCAGCGCACCGACTTCGACAAGCTGGAGCTGGACCTGGAGACCGACGGCTCGATCGAGCCGGCCGCGGCGCTGCGCGAGGCCTCGGAGATCCTGATCGGGACGCTGGCGATTTTCACCGACGCCGAGCGGGTCGAGGAGCTGACCGCGCGCGAGGCGCTTCCCGTGGCGGCGGGGGGCGACGGGCTCGGCGCGGCCGCCGGCAACGGCGGCGGCGCGGCGAGCAACGGGCTCGACGAGATCCTGATCGAGGAGCTGGAGCTGGGCGTGCGCTCCTACAACTGCCTCAAGCGGGCGGGCGTGCAGACGGTCGGCGACCTGGTGCGCAAGACGCGCTCGGAGCTGAACGCGATCCCCAACTTCGGCTCGAAGTCGATCGAGGAAGTGATCGAGACCCTGCAGGCCCGCGGCCTCGACCTGAGCCAGGACTAGGGCCGGGCGGGGAGCGGAGAGGGGAGAGCCGATGCGCCACCGCCGCAAGCGCAACAAGCTGAGCCGCGACGCGGCGCACCGGGCGTCGCTGCTGGCGAACCTCTCGAAGCAGCTGATCGAGCACGAGCGGATCGAAACCAGCCAGGCGAAGGCGAAGGCGGTCAAGCCGGAGGTCGAGCAGCTGATAACGCTCGCCAAGCGCGGCGACCTGCACGCGCGGCGGCAGGCGCTGTCGTCGCTGCACAACGACAAGTTCGTCGTCCACAAGCTGTTCGAGGAGGTCGCGCCGCGCTACGCCGAGCGGCCCGGCGGCTACACGCGCATCGTCAAGCTCGGCCCGCGGCGCTCGGACTCGACCGAGATGGTCTACCTCGAGTTGGTGTAGGCGGAGCGGGGTCCCCGCTTCAGGCGTAGGTGACGGACTCGAGGTAGAGGCCCTGGGGCGGGGCGGTGTCCCCGGCGGCGCTGCGGGGGGCGCCTTGTAAGAGCTGTTGGAAGCTGGGGAGGGTGCGGCGGGATGAGGCCGTTTCGAGCATCGTGCCGACTAGGACGCGGACCATGTTGCGCATGAAGGCGTCGGCCGTGATGCGGAAGCTGAGGAGGTCCCCATCCGCCTCCCAGCCGGCGGCGAGGATGTCGCGCTTGAAGCGGACGTGGTCGGTCTGGGTCGGGGTGAAGGCGGTGAAGTCGTGGGTGCCGATGAGGGCGGCGGCGCAAGCTTCCAGGGCTTCCAGGTCGACGCGATGCGGCCACCAGAGGGCGCGGCCTCGCTCGAAGGGGCTGGGGGCTGGGCGGGCGAGGACTCGGTAGAGGTAGCTGCGGGACTTGGCGCTGTGCCTCGCGTCGAAGCTGTCGTCGACCGGGCGAGCCGCAGTGACCGCGATGTCGTCCGGCCCGATCCCATTCAAGCTTCTGGCCAGGTCCCGCGGCAGCTCGGCTTCGGTCGTGAAGCTCGCCACCTGTCCCAGCGCATGCACCCCCGCATCCGTCCGCCCGGCAACCGTCAGCCGCACCTCCTCCCGCAGCACGGTTGCCAAGACAGCCTCCAGCTCCCCCTGCACGGTTCGCAAGCCAGGCTGCGCCGCCCATCCCCGGAACCCGGACCCGTCGTATTCGATGTCGAGCCGGACCTTGGTCACCGCGGAGGCAGTATGCACCTATCCGCCACATCCCTTTTCGCCCCTTCCGCTGTTCCTTAACCCGAAATAACAGGGCAAAGGAACAGCGCAACACGCGATCGGGCGTTCCGCTGTTCCTTTGCCGGACTTAACAGGGCAAAGGAACAGCGGAAGGGGCGGAGGGACGGCGGGGCGGGCGCCTAGAATCGAACGCGATGCGCGTGCTGCTGACCAACGACGACGGGATCTCGGCGCCTGGGCTCCAGGCGGCGCGGCGGGCGCTGCGCGAGGTCGAGGGGGTCTCGGTCGAGGTGATCGCGCCGGACTCGAACCGCAGCGCGACGGCGCGCAGCATCACCACGCGCTCGCCGCTGAGCGTCGAGGAGGTCGAGTTCGGCGACGGCGACCGCGGCTTCGCCACCGACGGCACGCCGGTCGACTGCGTGCGCTTCGCCGAGCTGGGCCTGGTCGGCGAGCGGCCCGACCTGATCGTCTCCGGGATCAACCACGGCGCCAACCTCGGCGACGACATCACCTACTCGGGCACGGTCGCCGCCGCCCTGGAGGGGATCGTGCTCGGCATCCCGGCGCTGGCGATCTCCCAGCAGTCCTCGGGCGGCGGCATGGGCTACGTCAGCGGCCGCTTCGACTTCTCCGTCGCCGCGGCGTTCCTCGCCCAGCTGGTCGCCGCCCTGCGCACCGAGCCGATGCCGCCGGAGACGCTGGTCAACGTCAACTGCCCGGCCGGCGAGCCGACCGGGGTCGAGGTGACGAGGCTCGGCAAACGCGTCTACAACGACGAGCTGAAGCTGATCGGCGAGGACGAGGGGGGCCGGCGCCGCTACGAGATCTACGGCTGGGAGCCCGGCTTCGAGCAGCGCGAGGAGACCGACCTGATGGCCGTCTCGCAGGGACGGATCGCGGTCACGCCGATCCACTTCGACCTCACCGACCACGGCGAGCTCGACCGCCTGCGCGGCTGGCCGCTGGAGCGGATGCTGGACGCCGCCGTCCCCTCCTCGGCGTGAGCCCCGCCGCGAGCGACGCCGACCGCGCGCGGGCCGCCGAGCTGCGCGAGCGGCTCGCCTTCCACAACCACCGCTACTACGTCCTCGACGACCCCGAGATCGGCGACGACGCCTACGACGCGCTGCTCGACGAGCTGCGGGCGCTCGAGGCCGACCACCCAGAGCTGCGCAGCCCCGACTCGCCCACCCAGCGGGTCGGCGCGCCGCCGCTGGATCGCTTCGAGCAGGTCACCCACCACGAGCCGATGCTCTCGCTCGCCAACGCCCGCGACGAGGAGGAGCTGCGCGCCTGGGAGACGCGGCTCGCCAACCACCTGAAGCGACTCGACATCGCCGCCTCGCGGTTCAGCTACACGACCGAGCCGAAGATCGACGGCCTGGCGGTCGCGCTCACCTACGAGGACGGCGTGCTGACCCGCGGCGCGACGCGCGGCGACGGCCGCGTCGGCGAGGACGTGACGCGCAACCTGCGCACGATCGGCTCGGTCCCGCTGCGGATCCCCGACGCGCCCGGCCTGGTCGAAGTGCGCGGCGAGGCCTACCTGCCGATCGCCGCCTTCCGGGCGCTGAACGAGCGCCGCGCCGCGGCCGGCGAGCCGACCTTCGCCAACCCGCGCAACTCGGCCGCCGGCTCGATCCGCCAGCTCGACCCCGCGCTGGCCGCCGAACGGCCGCTCTCGACCTGGATCTACGGGCTCGGCGCCGCCCCGGAGCTCGACCTCGCCACCCACTGCGAGGAGGTCGAGTGGCTCGGCGAGCGCGGCTTCCGGGTCAACCCCGACACCGCCCACCACGCCGGGATCGAGTCGGTGGTCGAGCGCTGCCGCTGGTGGGAGGGGCGCCGCGAGGAGCTCGACTACGAGATCGACGGCGTCGTCGTCAAGGTCGACGAGCGGGCGCTGTGGCGGGAGCTGGGCGTCGTCGGGCGCGAGCCGCGCTGGGCGATCGCCTGGAAGTTCGCGCCGACGACGGCGACCACGCGGATGACGCGGGTCGTCTGGAACGTCGGCCGCACCGGCCACCTCGTCCCCTTCGCGATGCTCGAGCCGGTCCACGTCGGCGGCGTCACCGTCACCACCGCGACCCTGCACAACGAGGAGGACCTGGCGCGCAAGGACGTGCGCGAGGGCGACGAGGTGGTCGTGATGCGGGCCGGCGACGTGATCCCCCAGGTCGTCTCGCCGAAGCTGCCGCGCGGGAACCCGCGGGCGCGCAAGCCGAAGCCGCCGGCCGAGTGCCCGGCCTGCGGGACGCCGACCGTCAAGCCCGAGGACTCCGTGTTCACGATCTGCCCCAACCGCACCGGCTGCCCCGGCCAGTCCTTCCAGCACGTCAAGCACTTCGTCAGCCGCGGGGCGATGGACATCGACGGGCTGGGCGAGGAGCTGGCGCTGAACCTTCTCAGGGACGGGCTGATCGAGGACGTCGCCGACATTTACGAGCTGGACGAGGACGACCTCGTCGATCGCAAGATCGGCGGCAAGAGCTTCAAAGAGAAATCGGCCCGCAACCTGGTCGCGGCGATCGACGCCTCGCGGGCGCGGCCGTTCAAACGCGTACTCTACGCGCTCGGCCTGCCGGGTGTCGGCGCGGTCACCGCGGAGGCGCTGGCCGATCACTTCGGCTCGATCGACGCCCTGCGCGAGGCCGACCCCGAGCGGATCGAGGAGGTCGAGGGCGTCGGGCCGATCATGGCCGTGCAGATCGCCGAGTCGCTCGCCGACGAGCCGACCTGGGCGCTGGTCGGGAAGCTGCGCGAGAAGGGCCTGCGGCTGGAGGCCGGCGAGGGCGAACGGCGCGCCGCGGGCGGCCCGCTGGAGGGGAAGACGCTCGTCCTCACCGGCACCCTGCCGGAGCTGACCCGCGAGCAGGCGGCGGCGCTGGTCAAGGCGGCCGGCGGCAAGGTCGTCAACTCGGTCTCGAAGAACACCGACTACGTGGTGGCCGGCGAGAGCCCCGGCTCGAAGCTGGCGAAGGCGGAAGAGCTCGAGACCGAGATCCTGGACGAGCCGGGCCTCCGCCGCCTCCTCGAATAGGACTTCCGTTTTCGACTTTTTCCACACCCTGGGGTGGAAAAAGTCGAAAACGGGGGTCAGTAGGAGGCTACGGCGGCGGCTATCTGGTCCTGCTCGTAGTGGGCGAGGGTCAGGTCGCCTACGCCGTTCATCAGGATCGAGAAGATCATCGTGCGGCCGCTGCGGTTCTCGCAGACGCCGGAGAGGGCGCTGACGCCGGTCAGGGTGCCGGTCTTGACGTGGCAGCGGCCGTAGGCGGCGGTGCCGTGCATGCGGTCTTCGGCGGTGCCGGACTTGCCGGCCACCGCGAGGTCGCCGACGAAGTCCGCGCCGACCGGCGAGCGGCGGACCGCGTCCAGCAGGGCGACGACCTGGAGCGGCGAGGCGCGGTTGCCGCGGGTCAGGCCGGAGCCGTCGACCTGGTGGATGCCGGAGCCGTGGGCACGGGCGAAGCGCTCGACGACCGCGGCGCCGGCGGCGGTCGTGCCGGCGCCGCCGAAGTGGGCGCCGATCAGCTTGGCCAGCATCTCGGCGAAGAAGTTGTTCGAGTAGACGTCAGTGGCGGCGACGATCCGCGACAGCGGCGGCGAGCTGACGGAGGCGAGGGGGCGCGCCCCCGGGGGCGTGACGCCGCGGGCGACGCCGGCGCGGATCGCGACGCCGCCGGCGCGCAGCGCCCGCGCCAGCTTGGCGGCGGCGAGCCGGGCCGGGTCGCCGGCGAAGCCCTGGGAGATCGAGCCGCGGTAGCCGGAGTCGAAGGAGAGGCCGGAGAGCGGGCCGACGTAGGGGCTGGTGGCGTAGCCGGAGTCGGCGACGCCGCGCACCCGGTCGAAGACGCTGTCGTCCTCATAGAGGCGCCCGGTGACGCGGCGCACGCCGGCGGCGCGCAGCTGCGCGCTCAGGCCGAGCAGGTTCGTGCCGAGTCCGCCCTCGTAGCGGTCGTAGAAGGAGGGGACGCCGAGCATCGGGTCGCCGGCGCCGCGCAGCCAGAGGCTGCCGTGCAGGACGCCGTGGGGGTCGAGCGCGCCGTCGGTCAGCAGGCCGGTCTCGATCCGGTAGTCGGGCCCGAAGCGGGTCAGCGCGGTCGACGTCGTGAACAGCTTGGTGTTGGAGGCGAGGATGCGCGGCCGCCGCGCCGCCCGCGCGCACGCCGGCCGGCCGCTGTCGGCGTCGATCACGAACAGGCCGCTGGCCGCGCCGCCGCCGTAAACGAGGCGTCGCTTCATCTCCCGGCAGGGTTCGCTCGCCGCGCTCGCCGTCGCGGCCGCCCAGAGCAGGGCGATCGCCAGGCAGGCGAGGAGCAAGGGGGCGGCTCGTCTCATCCCTGTCCGCAACACGGAAGCAAGACAAGGTAGCGGAGCCCGCCCGGCGCGTCTGGGATAATCCGTGTTTATGGGCAAGGTCGTCGAGATCGAGTCACCGGCCCGGCGGCGCAAACGCGGCAAGGGCCGCAAACGCCCGTCGAAGACCGCCTTGGTGCTGGGCGGCGGGGGCTTCACCGGCGGCGTCTACGAGGTCGGCGCCCTGCGCGCGCTCGACCTGCTCGCGGTCAACAGCACGGTCAACAACTTCGACATCTACGTCGGCACCAGCGCCGGCTCCTTCGTCGCCGCGATGCTCGCCAACGGCGTCACGCCCGACGAGATGATGCAGGTGATCAACGAGCGCGAGCCCTCCGAGCTGGAGGACCTCGACCTCGACAAGGCGCTGCGCTTCAACTACCTCGGCTTCCTGCAGAAAGCGGCGCTGCTGCCGCTGCGCACGCTCGAGCTGGCGCGGCGGCTGATCTCGATGGGCGACTTCTCGGCGATCGACATCGGCGTCGGCCTGGCCGAGGCGCTGCCGGCCGGCCTCTACTCGAACAAGGGGATCGCCGAGTACGTCGAGAAGGCGCTCGCCGACATGGGCCGCGTGAACGACTTCCGCCTGCTCGACAACGAGCTCTACCTGACCGCGACCGACCTCGACACCTGCGAGCGGCTGGTCTTCGGCGAGCCCGGCTGGGAGGACGTGCCGATCTCCAAGGCGGTCGCCTGCTCGACCGCGCTGCCGCTCGTCTACAAGCCGGTCGACCTGAAGGGCCGCCACCTGGTCGACGGCGGCATCCGCTCGACGACCAACGTTGACATCGCGGTGCAGAAGGGGGCGAAGTTCATCCTCGTCGTAAACCCGCTCGTTCCCTACGTCAACGACTTCGAGCAGACGATCCCGACGGTCTTCGGCACGCGCGTGCGGCGGGTCGCCGACATGGGCCTGCCGGCGATCGCCAACCAGGCCTTCCGGCTGATCGCCCACGCCCGCCTGCACCAGGCGGTCGAGCACTGGCAGGAGAAATACAAGGGCGTCGACATCGTCCTGATCGAGCCCGAGCCGAACGACGAGCTGATGTTCGGCACGCCGATCATGGACTACTCGCGGCGCCTCAAGATCGCCCGCCACGGGTTCGAGTCGGTGACCGCGACGCTGGCCCAGGACTACGACCGCTACAAGGAGATCGCCGAGCGCCACGGCCTGGAGATCTCCCAGCGCCGCGTGCGCCGCGCGGTCGAGCGCGAAGAAGAAGCTCAGCTCGCGTAGAGCCGCTCGATCTCGGCCCGGTGCTTGTCGGCGACGACGGCGCGCTTGACCTTCAGCGTCGGCGTCAGCTCGCCGCTCTCCTGCGAGAGGTCGTGCGGCAGGATGGCGATCTTCTTGACCTGCTCGACGCGGGCGAACTTCTCGTTGACCTTCGCCAGGTGGGCCTCGATCGCCGCCCGCACCTCGGGGTTCGAGGCGAGCTGCGCCGGGTCCTCGGGCAGGCCGTGCTCGGAGGCGTAGGCGGCCGCTTCCTCGGGGTCGAGGGTGAGGAGGGCGACCAGGTAGGGACGGCGGTCGCCGACGACCACGCACTGGGAGACGAGCGGGTGCTGCTTGATCTCGCTCTCCAGGTTGGCCGGGGTGATGTTCTTGCCGCCGGCGGTGATGATGATGTCCTTCTTGCGGCCGGTGATGCTGATGAAGCCCTCGGCGTCGATCGTGCCGAGGTCGCCGGTGTGCAGCCAGCCGTCGACGATCGTCTCCCGCGTCGCCGCCTCGTTCTTGTAGTAGCCCTGGAAGACGTTGGGGCCCTTGACGAGGATCTCGCCGTCGTCGGCGATCCGCACCTCGCAGCCCGGGAAGGGCTTGCCGATCGTGCCGATCTTGAAGTCGTCGGGGGTGGAGATCGTCGCCGCGGTCGAGGTCTCGGTCATCCCCCAGCCCTCGAGCACGAGCACCCCGGCGGCGTCGAAGAAGCGCAGGATGTCGGGGCTGATCGGCGCCGCGCCGGAGACCGCGAGGCGCAGCTTGCCGCCGAACAGGTCGCGGATCTTCGACAGCACTTTCTTATCGGCGAAGGCGTAGGAGCGGCTGAGCAGGAAGCCGGGCCTGCGGCCGGCCCGCTCGGCCGCGCGCATCCTTTCGCCGCTGCGGATCGACCACTCGAAGATCGCCTTCTTGAGGCCGCCCTCCTTCTCCATCGCGCTCGTCGCGAGGGTGTAGATCTTCTCGAAGATGCGCGGCACCGAGGGGAAGTAGGTCGGCTTGACCTCGGCCAGGTTGGGCATGATCTTCAGCGGGTCGCGCTCCCAGTAGGCGAGCGTCGCGCCGAGGTCGAAGCTGCCGAGCTGGACCAGCAGGGCGAAGGAGTGGGCGAGGGGGAGGTAGAGGTAGGTGACGTCTTCGGGTTCGATGACGCTGGTCGAGTTGACCATGTCGAGCATCGCCCGGTAGTTGGCGTGGGTGATCACGCAGCCCTTCGGCGGGCCGGTCGTGCCCGAGGTGTAGATGAAGGTGCAGACGTCCTCGGGGGCGACGGCGCTCCACAGCCGCTCCCACTCGGCGGCCTCGCGGCCGCGGCCGCGCGCGGCGAGGTCCTCCAGCGAGACGGCGTCCTCGCTGGCGCCGCTCATCCGCACGACGTGCTCGAGCAGCGGCAGCCGCTCGCGCACGGCGCGGATCTTCTCGATCTGCTCGTCGTCCTCGACGACGACGACCTTGGAGTCGGAGTTCTCCAGCACGTACTGGCACTCCTCGGGGGAGTTGGTCTGGTAGATCGGCACGACCGTGGCGCCGATCGAGAGCGCGGCGAAGTCGCAGTAGGTCCACTCGGGGCGGGTGTTGGCGAGGATCGAGACCTTGTCGCCCCTGCCGACGCCGAGCGCGACCAGGCCGAGGGCGAGCTCGCGCACCGCCTCCTCGACCTCGGCGAAGCTGCGCTTGACCCAGGCGTCGCCCTGCTTGGACATCACCGCGGGCGCGTCGCCGTAGATCCGCGCGGCGCGCGGCAAGAGGTCGGCAAGCGTGGTCGAGTGTGTTCCCCGCTCCTCCACTGCGGGGAGTCTATTTAATGAGGGAATGACCGAAGCAGCCGACGAGGGAGCGCCGGAAGCGGCGGCGACGCCGATCCCGCGCCGCGGCCGCGTCTGGGCGATCGTCCTGCTCGGGCTGGCGCTGTTCGGGCTCGGCTACGCGCTGGTGCAGATCTCGACCCGCAAGGCGGGCCGCCAGGCGATCCACGTCGAGGGCGCCGCCAACGCGCAGGAAATCTTCGGCGGGGTGGCGCAGGAAGAAGACCGGCTCGGCTCCTCCGGCGCGCCGGTCTCGATCCAGGTCTTCAACGACCTGCAGTGCGAAAACTGCCGCGAAGAGTTCCTCGCGACGATCCCGCCGCTGGTCGACTCCGACGTGCGCGAGGGGCGGGTGAAGCTCTTGATGCGCCACTACTCGGTCGCCGAAAACCCGCTGGAGAAGGGCTTCTTCGGCGCCGAAGCGGCGGCGCGGCAGGGCTACGGCTGGCAGTACACCTACCTCTTCTTCCGCAACCAGGGCGAGGTCAAGCGGCTGGGCCGGGTCAGCGACGACTTCGAAAGCTCGCTGGCGGGGTCGATCGGCGAACTCGACGTCCCCGAATGGAAGGAATACCTGGACCGGCGCGGCGGCTCCGGCGGGGCGATCGCGAAGAAGCTGGAAGCCCAGGAAGAGCTGGGGACGCAGCTCGGCATCCGCACCGGCCAGGCGATGATCGTCAACGGGCCCGGCGGCACCCGCGCGCTCCAGGACGCGCCCTCGCTCGCCAGGATCGAACGGGCGATCGAAGCGGTGAGCTGAGCGGCCTCGTAGGATCCCGCGACGATGAGCCCGCAACGGCCGCACACCGCGATCGTCACCTGCATGGACGCGCGGCTCGATGCGTTCCGGTTCTTCGACTCGTTCTCGGACGTGGTGCACGTGCTCCGCACCGCGGGCGGGCGGGTGACCGGGGACGTGATGCGCGGGCTGGCCGCCTCCTGCGCGATGGGGACCGAGCGGGTGATCGTGATGCACCACACCGACTGCGCGATGGCGGCGCACACCGACGAGCAGATCCGCGCGCTGCTGCCGCCGGGGCCGCAGCCGGAGATCGAGTTCCTGACGATCGGCGACCCGCTGGAGGCGCTGACCCGCGACGTGCACGCGGTGCGCGCCTCGACCCTGCTGCCGGAGGGGACCGAGGTGCGGGGGATGGTCTTCGATCTGGAGACGGGCGAGGCGCGCGAGGTCGAGATCGCCGAGGCGGTCGGCGACCTGGCGGAGATGCGCCGCGACTACAGCCGCGCCGCGCTCGACGAGGGCTGGCTGGCGGCGAGCTGGCTGGAGCAGTTCACGCTGTGGTTCGACGAGGCGCGGGCGAGCGAGGAGATCGTCGAGCCGAACGCGATGGTGGTCGCGACGGCGAGCGCCGAGGGGCGGCCCTCGGCGCGCACGGTGCTGCTCAAGGCGCTCGACGAGCGCGGCTTCGTCTTCAACACCAACCTGCGCTCGCGCAAGGGCCGCGAGGCGGCCGAAAACCCGTGGGGCTGCGCGGTCTTCCCCTGGCACCCGGTCGAGCGCCAGGTCGTCGCCGCCGGCCGGCTGGAGCCGGTCGAGGAGGCGGAGGCCGACGCCTACTTCGCCACGCGCCCCTACGGCGCGCGGATCAGCGCCCACGTCAGCCGCGCAGTCGGAGCCGGTGGGCGGCCGGGCGGAGCTGGAGAAGGCGCACGCCGAGCTGGAAGCGCGCTACCCGCCCGAGGGCGAGGTGCCCCGCCCGCCGCACTGGGGCGGCCTGCGCCTCGTCCCGGAGACGGTCGAGCTCTGGCAGGGCCGCCCCAACCGCCTCCACGACCGCCTGCGCTTCAGGCGCGAGGGGGAGGGGTGGACGGTCGAGCGCCTGGCCCCGTAAGCGAGGCCAAGAACCACCTCGCGTTCGCCTTTTGTCGGGCTCAGTCCGACAAAAGGCGAACGCGCGGGCGATACGTGGGGCATTAGACGATTAAACGCTTAATCGTCTAAACGGAATTCCGTCTCAACGATCAAGCCCTACGGTGTTTGGCGCGCTCTCGCGCCCCGGCCTTCTGCTCGAGCGTCATCGCGCCTGGATGGCCGTCGCCGGGCCATGGGGTGAGGATCAGCAAAAGGCGGGCATCGGACCGAGCGGCAATCGTGTGACGCTCGGCCGGGTCGAACTCGAAGAGGTGGCCGGCGCTTGCCGTGACAGTCTCCTCACCGGGGACGGTGACGTCGACCCCGCCGTCGATGACGACCACCCGTGCGCGCTCGTGCACCTCGTGCTCCCGCATCTCCTCCCCGGTCGGAAGATGCAGCACGATGGTCCGCGCATCCTCGGCCGAGGCGAGGATCTGCGGCTGGTGCGGCTCCGCTTCGACTGCCTTCAGGTCCCAACTCTGCATCCTCTGCCTCCGTTTGCCTCGAAACCGATCCGTTCATGCTAAAGGCCGACGGGGCCGAGTGATGAGGGGGCTGCATCAAGCGGCGGCGAGTTCTGGCGCGGGTGCGACTTCGCGTTCTGCCTCCCCGTCGGGGACTTGACGCTCGATACCAATCAGCAGCTCCTCGTCCAGCACCGCAAGGATGCGCTTCAACACGGGGATCGTCGGCATGTGATCGCCGCCCTCGACTTTCGAGATGAAGGAGTGTGAGGTGCCCGCTCGCTCGGCGACCTCTTTCTGGCTCAGGTCAAGCTCGTAGCGCCGCTCACGGATATGGGCGGCGATCCAGTTCCGCTCGCGCAGCTCGCGGATCGCCGCGTACTCATCGCGAGCCTCTCGGTACTGATCGCTGCGCCCGGAGCGATTCTGTGCCGCCTCGACGGCGTTCCTGCCCTTTGGGCTGATGCGGCCATTCTCTTTCGCGCTCATGACGCTAGTTTATCTATATAGATAAATGGGTCAAGTGGCTCGCTTTCGCCTGCTCAGCGGCGCGTCCTTGCCCGCGGCGCGCGGAGGTTTCCTTGGCGTGGCGTCCATTCGCCGCTTAAAGTCAACCATCCGTCGCTTCGCCAAAGCCTTCTCCGAGGGGGGCACCGCCCCGGCGTTCTTCTCGAAGGCGTGCAGCAGGACGATCAGGTTCCCGGACCGCTGATAGAGGACCCGGTACCGCGTGTTGGCGAACCTGATTCTCAGCTCGCGCAGCTCGCCCTCGATCTGTGAGCTGACGGGGAACTCGGGCGGCGGTGCGTGCGGCGCCTGCCCGTTCAGATGCTCTTCGATATGGGCGTCGATCTTCGCTGCCCGTTTGGCGGGAAGCGCCTCGATGAACTCGTTCGCGGGCTCGCCCCCGCGCTTGTCGCGATAGTAGACGGCTTGCGTTCTGGCCACGAGGCGAGCATTGCAGACAACCCGGCGCGGCCTCACTTTTCCCCCTCGCGCAGAACTCTCCAGTCAATCCGACGTACCGGCTTCACTATGGGCATGTCGCCGAGCATGCAGGCAAGCCGCAGCGCCGTGAGCGCATACTTGCCGCCAACTTTGCGCTCCGGACCCGAACTCCTAAGGAAGATCGCAGCCGAACAAGGGCCGTGGGCCGTTTAACGGCCGTGGGCCGTTTTCCACGCTCTCGACGGATTGAGCGTGCCAGCCCTTGAGAACACCGCCGAATGGCATTTTCACCAGGGGAATCCGTGCGCGTTTCCCAAGCCAGAGGCGGCCGAGTATCTCGATACCGAGCATCCCCTCGCCGGCGAACGGCTACGACAGAAACCGCACGCGGTCGCCCAACTGCGCGACCTGACTGCCGCTGTCTGGCTGGACGTCGGCGAGGCACGCCTACTACGGCGGGGCGGTCCCCGTCGACCTGCGCTCCGAGCAGGACCGGCTCGCCACCGACCTCTTGGCCGATTGCCAGCGGGCCTATCTGGCGGCACCGGGGCATCTGCGCCGCCAGTGGAACCAGGCGCTCTTCGAGCGGCTGGTCGTCCACGACGACGACATCGAAGCGACCGAGATCGCCGAGCCGTTCGCCACGCTGGTCGATCCGGAACCTCCGGCTCGGCTGGGTCGTGAGGCCGTCACGCAAACCGCCGCTTCTTCTGGCGGCGGTTCAAATGAGGGTCTTTTAGTCGGGGCGCCCGGATTTGAACCGGGGACCTCACCGACCCGAACGGTGCGCGCTACCAGGCTGCGCCACGCCCCGAAGGGGGCGATTATCTCAGAGCGGCGGGGCGGGGGCGGTTCCGGCTCTTGCGCCGCCGGCGTCCTCTCGATGCGGGAGCGGCCTGCGTCAGCCGCCGGCCTGGGCGGAGACCCAGGGGGCCACCAGCGAGAGCGTCGCGAGGGCGACGAGAAGGCCGGCGAGCAGGGAGGCGGCGAGGAGGCTCGCGCGCAGGCCGGAGCCGGCCAGCGCGGCCTCGCGGCCGCCGGCGCGGCGCCAGTCGGAGCGGCGCCGGCGCGGCGCCAGTCGGGCGCCGCCAGGCGGGGCAGCTCGAGCACGTGGCCGAGCACGTGGACCGTCATCAGCGCGAACCAGGCGACGAAGCTCGCCTTGTGCAGGAAGACGACGGTGTCGTTCTTCGGCCCTTCGACCAGCAGCCAGACGCCGGTGGCGAAGAGGGCGAAGGTGGTCGCGACGACCCCGGGGGCGAGCAGGCGCATCGCCAGCGGCGGCGGGCCCTTGCGCCGGTAGGGCGGGGCGCCTGTGTAGTAGCGGGCGAAGCGGTAGCCGGTGCTGGCCAGCTTCAGCAGGACAGGGGGGATCAGCAGCATGCCGATGAAGATGTGCGGGCCGACGAGTCGCCCGATCAGGGGGATCGTCGCCCCCTCGAGCGCCAGCAGGACGAGCAGCAGCGCCGCCGCGCCGCCGGTCAGGCGAGCGTTGCCGGCGACGCCGCCCCCTGCCGCGGGCCGCACAGAGGGCCGCATCGCGGGGATTGCCTGCTCGGTCTGCATCGTTCGGCACCCTGCCGGCCGAGGCTCACCGCTTCCTAAGCGCCCGGTGAGAGACCTCTCACGCGCCGCGCTCACGCGCTCCCGGGCCGGAAGCCGCCGAGCTCGAAGGCGACGCGGGCCCCGCCGAGCGGCGAGGCCTCGGCCCAGATGCGGCCGCCGTGCAGCTCGACGATCTCGCGCGCGATCGCCAGCCCCAGGCCGGCGCCGCCGGAGCGGCGGTCGCGGGCGGCCTCGCTGCGGTGGAAGCGGTCGAAGACGCGCTCGCGCTCGGCCGGCGGGATGCCGGGCCCGTCGTCGTCGACGCGGATCGTCAGCCGCGAGCCGCGCGCGACCGCGCTGAGCGCGACCCGCCCCGCCGGGCCGGCGTGGCGGCTGGCGTTGGCGAGCAGGTTGCGCAGCACCCGGGTCAGCGCCTCGGGGTCGGCGCGCAGCGTTCCCCCGGCCAGCTCGCCCAGCTCGACGCCGCCGAGCGCCCGGTCGTCGGCGAGCCGCTCGAGGAAGCCCGGCAGCGCGACCGGCGCCGGGCGCAGGCGGGCGTCCTCCTCCAGCCGCGCCAGCGCCAGCATGTCCTCGACGAGGCGTTCGATCCGGGCGATCTCGGTCAGCGCGACGCGCTCGAGGTGGCGCACTTCGGCCGGCTCGGGCTCGGTCCGGCCGGCGAGCACTTCGAGCTGGCCGCGGATCGCCGTCAGCGGCGTGCGCAGCTCGTGCGAGGCGTCGGAGACGAAGCGCCGCTGGCGCGCCAGCGCCTCGTCGAGGCGGCTGAAGCGCCGCTCGAAGGCGGCGGCGACGAGGTAGCCGGCGAGCAGCGCCCCGGCCAGCGCGACGGCGCCGGTGACGAGCACCGTGCGCTCGACCTCGCTCTGCGTGTCGCGCGCCACCCAGCCGCGCTCGTCGTGCAGCTCGACCCTGATCGCGGCGAGCGCGCCGGCGAAGGCGGCGACGACGATCGCGCCGATCGCCAGCGCCAGGCGGGCGCGCAGCCCGAGCCGCGACCAGGCCCGCCTCACGCGCCGTCCACCAGCCGGTAGCCGGCGGCGCGCACGGTCTCGATCGGCGCCGGCGCGCCGAGCCCGGCGAGCCGGCGGCGCAGGTAGCCGATGTAGACCTGGACGATGTTGGTGCCGGGGTCGTGGTCGTAGCGCCAGACCGAGGCGAGGATCTCCGCCCGCGTGCAGACCTGGCCGGGACGGCGCATCAGGTAGGCGAGCAGCTCGGCCTCGCGCTCGGGCAGGCGCGCCGAGCGGCCGTCGCGCTCGACCCGGCGGGCGAGCAGGTCGAGCCGCAGCCCCGCGGCCTCGAGCACGGTCGGCGCCTCGGCGGCCGGCTGGCGCAGCCGCGCCCGCACCCGGGCGAGCAGCTCGGGGAAGGCGAAGGGCTTGGTCATGTAGTCGGTGGCGCCGCGGTCGAGGCCCTCGACCCGGTCGGCGACCTCGCCGCGGGCGGTCAGCAGGATCACCGGCAGCGCCGGCTTGGCGGCGCGGATCGCCTCCAGCACCGCGAGCCCGTCGCGACCCGGCAGCATGCGGTCGAGGACGACGAGGTCGAAGTCCTCGCCGAGCGCCAGCCGCTCGCCCTCGACGCCGTCGGCGGCGACGGCCGCCTCGTAGCCCTCGGCCGCGAGCCCGCGGCTGAGGAAGTCGGCGATCGCCGGCTCGTCCTCGACGACCAGGAGCTTCATCGGGGCCGATGCTACTCGGAGCGCCTCAGTATCCCGGCGGGTGGCGGGCGACGAAGCCTTCGGGGTAGGGCAGCGCCGGGTGCCAGCGCGGCCCGGAGCCGCGCGCGTCGCCGACGGTGTCCCAGCGCAGGCCGGCGATCACCGCGTAGGCGTGGCCGGCGTTGGCGTAGACGGTCAGCCAGCGGCCGCGGCCGGAGGCGCCCCAGCGCATCAGCTGGCCGGAGTCGAGCGGCGCCTGGAGGAAGCCGCCGCCGGCGAGCGCGTAGCTGACCGCGCCGGAGCAGTCGTAGCCGCGCGAGTACCAGGAGGCGTGGCCGCCGCCCCATATGTAGGGGCGGCCGATGATCTGGTCGGCGGCGCTTCGCGGGCCGGCGCCCGCTTCGCGCGCCGCGGCGCCGCGGCGACGTCGTAGGGCCGCTGCGGGTGGGGCGGCCGCTCTTCGGCGATGCGGCTGCGCTCGTGCGGCGGCGGGGCTTCGGCGACCAGCGTCGCCTTCCCGCCGCCCCCGCAGCCGGCCAGCGCCGCGGCGATCAGGCAGACCGCGACGAGCGCGCTCCCCAGCCCAAGCTTCGATCCGAGCATCGAGCCTGGATTGTGCAGGATCGATCGGGTATGCATGGCCCATGGACTCGAAGCGGCCCCTGCGCGCCTTCGATCGCTTCCAGCAGCGGCACGCCGCGCTCGCGGTGCCGGTCGCCGTGGCGAAGAAGTACGGCGACGACCACGGCGGCAATCTCGCCGCGCTGATCGCCTACCGCGCCTTCTTCTCGCTCTTCCCGCTGCTCCTGCTGCTGACCACGGTGCTCGGCTACGCGCTCGCCGGCAATCCCGACCTGCGCCAGGAAGCGGTCGACTCGGTGCTGAGCCAGCTGCCGGTGATCGGCGAACAGATCTCGGTCAGCTCGCTGGAAGGCAACGGCGTGGCGCTTGCGGTCGGGATCGCCGGCTCGCTGTGGGCCGGCTTCGGCGTCGTGCTCGCCACCGAGCAGGCGCTCGACCGCGTCTGGGCGGTCCCCCGTGGCGACCGGCGCGGCTTCCTCGCTTCGCGCCTGCGGGCGCTGGCGCTGCTCGTCGTGCTCGGCACG
Organism: uncultured Solirubrobacterales bacterium; assembly: GCA_963805475.1. GTDB lineage: Bacteria > Actinomycetota > Thermoleophilia > Solirubrobacterales > 70-9 > VRUE01. Next base: position 78,110 of record CAWDUO010000005.1, read on the forward strand.
CTGACGCTCGTCTCGACGGTCGCCTCCGGCCTGGTCGGCGGCGGCGCCGGCCCGCTCGGCCCGGTCGGCGGGATCGCGATCTCGGTGGGGATCAACCTGCTCGTCTTCGGCGCCGTCTTCTCCCTGCTCGGGGCGCGTGAGGCGTCCTTCGCCAGGCTGCTGCCCGGAGTCGTCCTCGCCGCCGTCTGCTGGTCGGGGCTGCAGCTCGCCGGGGGCTGGTTCGTCTCGCACGAGGTGCGGGGGGCGACGCCGGCCTACGGCACCTTCGCCCTGGTCCTCGGCCTGCTCGTCTGGATCAACCTCGGCACGACCCTGACCGTGCTCAGCGCCGAGCTGAACGTGGTCCGGGAGCGGCGGCTGTGGCCGCGCAGCTTGCTAGGTCAGAGCCCTACTTGACCACCTTGCCCTGCGGCGTGATCACGTACCAGTAGCCGCCGTTCAAGTCGATCGCCTGGCCGGTGGCCTGGCCCGGTTCGGTGTCGGAGACGTAGGCGTAGAGTGGCCAGCCGGCGTAGGTGACGACTTCGCCGCCTGCGGGGCCGGGGTCGCTGCCCAGCAGCGATGCCTTGACCTTGCCGGCGGCCTTCGCCTTCTGGCCCGCTTCGAGCACGAGCGGCGGCCAGATCGCGGCGCAGTCGCCTTCGCAGGTGACTTCCTTCGCTTCGTCGGGGGCGAAGACGTAGAGCGTCTTCCCTTCGCCGTCGACCAGCACCTGGCCGACGCCGGAGACGTTCGCGCTCGACACCTTCAACGGCTTCGCGGTCGGCTTCATGGCCGTGCTTTCGCCCGCGGTCGCGCCGGAGCCTTCGGTCGAGCCGCTATCGCCGCTTCCCCCGCAGCCCGCGAGCAGCGCGAGCGCAGCGGGGAGGACGAGCAGCGCGGTCAGCTTCTTCATCGCTACCTCCTCGTTTCGATGCCTTGCGCCAACCATAGGGGTCCGGGGCGCCGGCGGCGGCGCGAGGGGCCTCAGCCCGGCGTGAGAGGCGGAGCCTACTCGGCTGGGGAATCCAGGAGGTGGGCGACCCCGCTCGGGTCCGCACGCACATAGGTGAGGGTGGGAACGGCGGCGAAGTCCTCGTCGGCAGACACCAGGGCGCTTGCGTCGATTGCGATCGCAGCTGCCGCCAGCACGGCGTCGAAGGCCCCGAGGCGCTCCAGCCGCTCGAACAGACCGAGACCCTGTTGGAGCTGCTCGTCCGTGACCGGCAGCAGCGGGGAGAGCAGCTCGACGTAGTCGCGTCCGAGGCTCGCCGCGTCGGAGCGGTCGCGACGCCGCGAGCGCACGTGGACGAACTCCTGGATCGCCTCGACCGTCGTGGTCGCTTCGATTTCGTTCGCGGCGATCGCCTCGATCAGCTTGCGGCATGGATCCCGCAGCGGATGCTCGGCGCCCTTGGCGTAGACGAGCACCGTCGTGTCGAGAACGATCATGCGCGCCGGCCGCGCAGCGCTTCGAGCTCGTCCTTCAGCTCCGCCGGCGAGGGGACCGCCATGTCGGGGGCATCCAGCAGGCGCCGGCCCGCGGCCTCGCGAGCACGGTCCTGGGTCGGCAGCCCCCGGTCGATCGCCTCGCGCACCACCGTGGCCACCGATACCCCCCGTTGCCGCGCCGCCGCCGAGATGCGCTCGTGCCGTCGATCGTCAAGCAGAATCTGAAGTCGGTGGGAATAGATACACATACATTAGCATGCTCAGGTCGGCCGGAGGTTTGAGCGCGACCGATCGGGGCCGCGTGGGACCGACAGCGAGAGCGGACCGCGGCGGCTTAGCGCCGTCGCGGGCAAACAGGAGAGGAGAGACCGATGACCATTGCGGGCGCGATTCTGCTGATCGTGGGGAGGGAGTGTCTCCTGATCCGGCGGGTCAGTGGTGGCGCAGCGCGTCGATGAGCTCGTCCTTGTTCATCTCCGAACGCCCTTCGATGCCGACCTCGGCGGCGCGTTCCTGGAGCTCTTCGAGCGTGCGGTCCTCGTAGCTCTCGCCTTCGCCGCCCTTGCGGCCGGGTTCTTCGCCGCCGGCTCTCGCATTGGCGATGCGCGCGGCTTTCTCTTTGCTCTCGCCCTCTTCGCGCAGCTTTTCGTAGAGGCGGTCGTCCTTCACCGTGGGCCCGTGGTCTTTGGCCATCTCGTCCTTCCCTTCGGTGGGGGTGCAGGTCCTGTCAAAGGAATGCCCTGTCGGCCGCGCGGCGAAACAGAGGCACGGGCCCCTGAGCTGCGGAGATGTAATCTTTCGTTCCCCTCGATTACTGGTTATTAGGTAGCGTGTGGCGTGCAGCGACGAACGGAGGCGGAGGAATCGACTGGATCGCGATAGCGGTGGCGGCCCTTGCGGCGCTGCTCGTGCTGCTCCTGCTGGCGATCATGGCGACGCGCGAGCGGCGGGCGCGCCGGCGCTTTCAGATCCTCGCCGACATCGCCGCCGTCTCGGAAGCCGGGGGGACGCTGGAGGAGGTCTTCGACGCGATCTGCGCGATCCTCGTCCCGCAGCTCGCCGACTTCTGCATGATCGACGTCATCGACGAGAGCCGCGTCCCGCGCCGCGCCGCGGTGCGGGTCGCCGCCGGCGCCAGGCCGGAGTTCGAGTCGGGCCTCGCCGAACGGCTGCCCTCGACGCCGCCGCGCATGGTCGCCGGCGAGGGCTCGTCGCTCGAGCCGCGCTTCTACGAACGCGTGTCGGAAGAGGACGTGCGCGGCCTCTCCCACGACGAGGAGGACTTCGAGTTCCTGCGCAGCCTCGGCATGCGCTCGGCGATCACCGTCGCCCTGCAGGCGCGCGGCGAGGTGACCGGGGCGCTGACCCTCGGGGTGGCCTGGTCGGGACGGCGCTACAAGCGCGAGGACTCCCGCTTCGCCTGGATCCTCTCCGGCCGGGTCGCCCTGGCGCTCGACAACGCCGGCCTGTTCGCCGGGCTCGAGCGGGCCGAGCGGGCGCGCTCGCAGATCGCCGAGACGCTGCAGCGCGGCCTCCTGCCGCCGCCGCTGCCGCACATCCCCGGCTGGTCGGTGGCCGCGATGTACAGGCCGGCGGGGGCGGAGAACGAGGTCGGCGGCGACTTCTACGACCTCTTCCGCGTGCCGGGAGGGTGGATGCTTGCGATCGGCGACGTCACCGGCCGCGGCGCCCATGCCGCCTCGGTCACCGCGGTCGCCCGCTACACGCTGCGCACCGCGGCTGTGCTCACCGACGACCCGCTGGTCGCCATGCGCACGCTGAACCGCGCCCTGCTGGCGCGCGGCGACGCGGCTCTGTGCAGCCTCGCGACGATGACCTTGAGCGAAGATCCGGCGGAGGCGATCCGCCTCGCCGTCGCCGGCCACCCACCGCCGCTGCTGGTCGACGGCGAGCAGGTCAGCGAGATCGCCGGCGCCGACCCCGTGCTCGGGGCCTTCCCGGACGCCGAGTGGAGCCTCTCCCGTGCCGAGGTCCGGCCCGGCCAGCAGATCGTCGTCGTCACCGACGGCATCACCGAGGCGCAGGGCCCGGAGGGGCGCTTCGGCGAGCTGCGCCTGCGCGCTCGGCTCAGCGGCGCCGGCAACCCGGCGCTCGCCGTGCAGCGGCTCGAGGGCTCGCTGCACGCCTTCACCGAGGGCAGGCTCGACGACGACGTGGCGATGCTGGCGGTCTCGCGAAGTTGACGAGCGCGGACCTGGCGCTGGTCAAGCGCCTCTATGAGTGTTTCAACGACCGCGACGAGACCTGCATCGTCGAGCTCTGCGACGAGGCGATGGAGTTCTTCCCCGTCGTCACCGCCGAGGCGGTCGGCCGCGAGGCCCCCTACAAAGGCCAGGCCGGCCTGCGCGACTACCTGGCCGACGTCGCCGAGGTCTGGGAAGAGCTGCAGATCTCGCCCGGCGAAGTCGAGGCGCGCGGCGGCGCGCTGCTCGTCCGCGGCCGCGTCTACGCGCGCAGCCGCGAGCTCGGCATCCGCGACGTGCCCGTGGCCTGGATCTGGCAGGTCCGCGACGGCCGCTTCGTCCGCGGCGAGGTCTTCCCCAACCCGGAAGACGCGCTCGCCCGCTTCGCCGCGCATGGCGCTTGAAAAGGCAAACGGCGGGTAGTGGCAGGGCATCGCTGACTTCGAGGGAAAAGTCGTCGTCGTCACCGGGGCGGGGTCGGGAATCGGCCGGGCGATCGCCCGGCGCTTCGGCTCCGACCGCGCGAAGGTCGCGCTGCTGGCGCGCGGCGAGCAGGCGCTCGACGGGGCCCGCGGCGAGGTCGAGGCGGCCGGCGGCACGGCGCTCGCGATCCCGACGGACGTCGCCGACGCGGCCGCGGTCGAGGCCGCCGCCGAGCGGATCGAGGCCGAGCTGGGCCCGATCGACGTCTGGGTCAACGACGCGATGACGACCGTCTTCTCCTTCTTCGAGGAGATCGACCCCGAGGAGTACGAGCGGGCGACCGACGTCACCTACCACGGCACGGTCTGGGGGACGCGCTCGGCGCTCAAGCGGATGGTCCCGCGCGACCAGGGGACGATCGTCGAGGTCGGCTCGGCGATGGCCTACCAGGGCATTCCCCTGCAGGCCCCCTACTGCGGCGCCAAGCACGCGATCAAGGGCTTCTTCGACTCGCTGCGCGCGGAGCTGCGCCACAAGGGCTCGAAGGTCCACGTGACGATGGTCCAGCTGCCGGGCGTCAACACGCCGCAGTTCGACCACAACCGCTCGAAGATGCCGCGGCACCCGATGCCGGTGCCGCCCGTCTACCAGCCCGAGGTCGCCGCCGACGCCGTCCACTGGGCGGCCGGCCACCGCCGCCGCCAGGTCTACGTCGGCGTTCCCACCGTCTACACGGTCCTCGGCAGCAAATTCGCCCCCTGGCTGGCCGAGCGCTACCTCGCCCGCACGGCGGTCAAGGGCCAGCAGACCGAAGGCCCGCCGACCGAGACCAACCGCGAGGGCAACCTGATGCAGGCCCCCGAAGAGGACCCCGGCGCCCACGGCGTCTTCGACGAAATGGCCCACAAGCGCAGCCCCCAGTGGTTCCTCAGCCGTCACCGCAACGCCCTCGCCGGCCTCTTCGCCGCGGGCGCCGCGGCCGGCGCCGCCCTTGCTCTAACCGATCGCTGAGGCGATCGCCTCGGCGGTGTGCAGGGGCCGGCGGTCGGTCAGCTCTTCGATCTGCGTCTTGCAGGAGAAGCCGTCGGCGATCAGGATCGTCTCCTCGCCGGCCTCGCGCAGGGCCGGCAGCAGGCGGCCCTGCTCGGCGATCTGGCGCGAGATCTCGTCGTGCTCGCGCTCGAAGCCGAAGGAGCCGGCGAGCCCGCAGCAGCCGGTGTCGAGCACTTCGAAGTCGAGGCCGAGGCGCTCGTAGAGCTGTCGCTCGGCGTCCATCCCCATCGTCGCCTCCTGGTGGCAGTGGCCGTGGACGAGCGCGCGCCGCTCAAGCCGCGGCGCGTCCCAGTCCGGGGCGTGCCGCTGCAGGAGCTCGGCCAGGGTCAGCGTCTGCAGCGAGAGGCGCTTGGCGTCCTCGTCGTGCGGCATCAGGTTGGGCAGCTCGTCGCGGAAGGCCGCGACGCAGCTCGGCTCGACCCCGACGACCGGCACGCCGTCGTGGATCTGCGGGGCGAGCGCGCCGAGCATGCGCCGCCAGAAGAGCTTCGCCGTGTCGAGCATCCCGTAGTCGTAGAGCGGGCGCCCGCAGCAGAGCGCCGGCGCCGGCACGACGACGCGGAAGCCGGCGTCCTCGAGCACCAGCACGGCGGCCTTCAGCGGCTCCGGGTGGAGGAAGTTGTTGAAGGTGTCGGGGAAGAGGACGACCGGGTCGGCGTTCGGGTTGACCGCGCCGCGACCGTCCCACCACGCCTTGAAGGTCTGCTCGGCGAAGCGCGGCATGGTGCGCTCCGGGCTCAGCCCGCCGGCGCGCTTGACCAGGCGGCTGACGCCCGGCGCGTGGGTGAGGAAGTTGGCGAGCCGCGGCATTCGCGAGGCGAGCCGCGCGTGCAGCATGATCAACCCCATCGAGTAGGCGGCCCGCGGCCGCAGGCGGCGCTTGTAGTGGTGGGAGAGGAACTCCGCCTTGTAGGTGGCCATGTCGACGCTGACCGGGCAGTCGCCCTTGCAGCCCTTGCAGGAGAGGCAGAGGTCGAGCGCCTCCTCGACCTCCTCGGAGCGCCAGCCGTCGGCGATCGTCTGCCCCTCGAGCATCTCGTAGAGGATCCGCGCGCGGCCGCGCGTCGTGTGCTCCTCGTCGCGCGTCGCCATGTAGCTCGGGCACATCGTGCCGCCGGCGGCGTTGCGGCATTTGCCGGCGCCGACGCAGCGCAGCGCCGCGTGGGCGAAGCTGCCGCCGTCCTCGGGGTAGGCGAAGTGGGTCTCGACTTCCGGCGGGTCGTAGTCGGAGCCGAGCTTCATGTTGGAGACGATCGGATAGGGGTCGACGACCTTGTGCGGGTTCATCCGGTTGTCCGGGTCCCAGATCCGCTTCATCTCGCCGAAGGCGCCGACCAGCTCGGGGCCGAACATCTTCGGCAGCAGCTCCGCCCGCTGCTGGCCGTCGCCGTGCTCGCCGGAGAGCGAGCCGCCGTGCTCGACCACGAGGTCGGCGGCCCGGTCGAGGAAGCGGCGCCAGGTGCGCAGGCCGCCGGCGCTGCGCAGGTCGAAGTCGATCCGGCAGTGCACGCAGCCGTCGCCGAAGTGCCCGTAGAGCGCCGCCCTGTATTCGTGCTCGTCGAGCAGCGAGCGGAAGCCGCGCAGGTAGGAGCCGAGCCGCTGCGGCGGCACCGCGGCGTCCTCCCAGCCGGGCCAGTGGTCGCGCTCGCCCTGCACGTAGGAGGTCGCGCCGAGGCCCGCCTCGCGGATCTCCCACAGCCGCTGCTCTTCGGCGACGTCGTCGAACAGCTTCAGCGCCGGTGCGGTCGGGTCGCGGCGCAGCGCGGCCATGCACTCTTCGGCGCGGGCGTGGCTCTGCTCGCGCGAGTCGGCGCCGAACTCGACCAGCAGCCAGCCCTCGCCCTCGGGCAGCAGCGGCACCTCGCCTTCGTGCTGGCCCTTCTGCACCATGTCGTCGATCAGCCGGCTGTCGATCCCCTCGAGGCCGACCGGGCCGTGGGCGAGGATCTCCGGCACGTGGTCGGCCGCTTCGAAGACCGTCGGGTAGCCGAGCACGAGCAGCGAGCGGGCGGGGGGCGAGTGGACGAGCCGCACCGTCGCCTCCAGCACCGTCGCCAGCGTGCCCTCCGAGCCGACCAGCGCGCGGGCGACGTTGAACCCCTTCTCGGGCAGCAGCTCGTCGAGGTTGTAGCCGGAGACGCGGCGCGGGATGTCGGGGTAGCGCTCGCGGACGCGGTCGGCGTAGCGGTCGCGCAGCTCGCGCATCCGCCGGTAGATCTCGCCGCGCCGCCCGCCGCCGGCGATTATCCGCTCGAGCTCCTCCTCGCTCGTCGGCCCGACCCGCATCCGCTCGCCGTCGTAGGTGACGATCTCCAGCTCTTCGACGTTGTCGGCGGTGCGGCCGGCCATCACCGAGTGGATGCCGCAGGAGTTGTTGCCGATCATCCCGCCGAAGGTCGCGTATTCGTGGGTCGAGGTGTCGGGGGCGAAGGTGAGCTCGTGCCGGCTCTCGGTCAGGTTGGCGAGCTGGTCGCGGATCACCCCGGGCTGCACCCGAGCGATCTTGCGCTCGGGGTCGATCTCGACGATCTCGCGCATGTGCTTCGAGGTGTCGATCACCACGGCGACGTTGGTCGTCTCGCCGGAGAGGCTGGTCGCGCAGCCGCGCGGCAGCACCGGCGCCCCGTGCTCGCGGCAGGCGCGGACCGCGGCGATCACGTCCTCGGCGTGCTTCGGGATCACCACGCCGAGCGGCGGCTGGCGGTAGTTGGAGCTGTCGTGCGAGTAGATCGCCCGCGTGCCGGCGTCGAAGCGCACCTCGCCCTCGAGCGCGGCGGCGAGCTCGCGCTCCAGCGCCTTCAGGTCGATCTCCTCGACGCCCTGCGGGGCCAGCGTCGCGTGCCCCGTCATGCCGCGTACTCCTCCGCGTCGGCGCGCTTCAGCTCGAGGCCGTGGCCGGGGCGCGAGCGGTCTGGGACGAGCCGGCCGCCCTCCGGGTCGAGCGTGCCGTCGAACAGCAGCCGCTCGACCCGCACGTGGTCGTGGAAGTACTCGAGGTGCTCGAGCGTCTCGATCGCGCAGCAGGCGTGCGCCGAGATCGCCGGCGCGCAGTGGGCGGAGAAGCGCCGCCGCGCCGCCTTGCAGACGCCGTCGGCGCGCAGCATGTTGGTGACCCCGCCGACCCGGGTCACGTCGGCCTGCACGACGTCGACGCAGCCCGCGAGCTCGCCGAGCTGCCGCAGCCCCCACTCGTACTCGCCGGCGGCGATCGCCATCCCGGCGGGGCCGTGCTCGCGCACGAAGGCCAGCCCGGCGCGGTCCTCGGAGCTGACCGGCTCCTCGAGGTAGGAGACGCCGTGCTCGGCATACCGCTCGGCCTCGCCGAGCGCCGCCTTCGGCGCGAAGGCGCCGTTGGCGTCGACCATCAGCTCGACCTCGTCGCCGATCGCCTTGCGGCAGAGGGCGAGGCGGTCGGGGTCGCGCTCCGGTTCGCGGCCGACCTTGACCTTGACGCGCGGCAGCCCGGCCTCCATCCAGCCTTCGAGCTGATCGCGCAGCCGCGGCGGCGAGTAGGAGGTGAAGCCGCCGCTGCCGTAGACCGGGACGCTCTCGTGGAAGCGGGGGAGGGCGTCGGCGAGGCAGAGGCCCAGCAGCCTCGCCTTCAGGTCCCAGAGCGCGACGTCGACCGCGGAGACCGCCATCGCGCCGACGCCGGGGCGGCCGGCGTTGCGGATCGCCTCCTGCATGGCGGACCAGGCGGCGGGCGGCGAGAGCGCGTCGCGGCCGGCGACGACGTCCGCGAGCTTCGACTCGACGAAGGTCGCCACGGCGACGTCGCCGTAGGCGTAGCCGAGGCCGGTCGCGCCGCCCGCGTGGGCCTCGACCACGACGATCGTCGTCGAGTCCCAGCGCAGCGTGCCGTCGGACTCCGGCTCGTCGGTGGGGACGGTGAAGGCCGAGACGTCGAGGCCGCCGATCGGCGCCTCGACCGCCTCGCCTTCGGGCGCGGCCACCGCGGCCATCAGCCGCTCACGAACTCTTTCAGCTTGCCCTTCAGCGACTGTTTGACGATGCGGGCGCCGTTGGGGTCGCCTTTGACCAGGGCTTTCGCCATCGAGGTCGCCTGTTCGACTTTGATGTGCGGCGGCAGCGGCGGCACCTCGGGGTCGGTGATCGCCTCGATCAGGACCGGGCGCTCGGCGGCGAGCGCCTCGTCCCAGGCGCCGGCGACCTGGTCGGGATCGTCGACGCGGATGCCCTTCAGGCCGAGCAGCTCGGCGTAGCGCGCGTAGCCGAAGTCGGGGATCGTCTGCGAGGCCTCGAGTTTCGGGTCGCCGGTGAGCACGCGCTGCTCCCAGGTGACCTGGTTGAGGTCGTCGTTGTGCAGCACGAGGACGATCGTCTGCCTGTTCGGCCATTCCTCGTAGCGGTTGGCGATGTCGATCAGCGCGTTGATCCCGAGCATCTGCATCGCCCCGTCGCCGAGCGCCGCGATCACCGGCCGGTCGGGGTAGGCCATCTTCGCCGCGAAGGCGTAGGGGATGCCCGGGCCCATCGTCGCCAGCGTGCCCGAGAGCGCCGCCCGCATGCCCCTGCGCAGCTTCAGGTGGCGCGCCCACCAGTTCGTCGCCGAGCCCGAGTCGGCGGTCAGGATGCAGTCGTCGGGCAGGCGGGGAGAGAGCTCGTGGAAGACGCGCAGCGGGTTGAGCGGCGTCGCATCGATCATCGCCCGCGCGGAGAGGATCTCCTCCCACTTCTCCACTTCGCCTTCGATCTCCTCGCGCCAGGAGCGGTCCTGCTTGCGCTCCAGCTGGGGGATCAGCTCGCGCAGCGTGTCGCGCGCGTCGCCGATCAGGCCGACCTCCATCGGGTAGCGGATGCCGACCAGGCGGCCGTCGATGTCGATCTGCACGCCGCGCGCCTGGCCCGGCTCGGGCAGCCACTCCGAGTAGGGGAAGCTCGAGCCGATCATCAGGAAGGTGTCGCAGCCGTCCATCATCTCGTAGCTCGGCTTCGAGCCGAGCAGGCCGATCGGGCCGGTCACGTAGGGCAGGTCGTCGGGCAGGACGTCGCGGCCGTTGAGCGCCTTGGCGACGCCGGCGCCGAGCAGCTCGGCGACCTGCTCGACCTCCTCCGCGGCCTGGCGGGCGCCGGCGCCGACGAGGATCGCGACCTTCTCGCCGCCGTTCAGCAGCTCGGCGGCGCGGCGCACCTCCCCGGCCGGCGGGATCACGCGCGAGGGCTTGGCGTCGGCGGACCCGGTGAAGACCGAGCCGTGGCTCATCGGCGGGTCCTCGTAGTTCGGCCTCCTGCACGTCCTCGGGGAAGATCACGGCGGTGACCGAGCGGGAGGCGCGGGCGATCTGCACAGCGCGGTCGATCAGATGGCGCGCCTGCGGCGGCGACATGCAGGTCTGGACGAACTCCGAGGCGACGTCCTTGAACAGCGTGTTGAGGTCGACCTCCTGCTGGTAGTTCGAGCCCAGCGAGGTCGTCTTCTGCTGGCCGATCAGCGCGACCACCGGCTGGTGGTCGAGCTTCGCGTCGTAGAGGCCGTTGAGCAGGTGGATCGCGCCGGGCCCGGAGGTCGCCATGCAGACGCCGACCTCGCCGGTCAGCTTGGCGTGCGCGCAGGCGGCGAAGGCGGCGATCTCCTCGTGGCGCGTCTGCACGAACTCGACCTCCTCGCCGTGCTCGTGAAAGCCGCCGAGGATGCCGTTGATGCCGTCGCCCGGATAGCCGTAGACCCGGCCCACCCCGTGCTCGTGGAGTCGTTTCAGTGCGAATGCGCCAACCGTTTCCGACATCGATCCTCTTCCCTTCGCTCGTCTCTCTCGGACTCGTCTGGGCTACCCGGATCGGCCGGCCGGAAAACGACTGCTAGGTGAAGGCGCGGGCAAAAAGGGATCAGTAGCCCTCGGTGGCGTAGGGGTTGAGGAACTGCCGTGTGCCGGAAACCGGCGCGCTCGACCTCGGCTCAGCTCGGCTCGATCGCAGACGTCGGTCCCACGCGGCGCTCGATCGTCTCGATCTGGTGGTCGACTATCTCGCGGGCCTCGGCTTCGGAGAGCCCGTACTCCGATGCTCGGGCCACGCAGCCAGACGCCTGGCTCATCCGGTATCCATCCTTGCCGATCGCCATCAGCTGAGCGGTCTCGCCGCCGGTGCGGGCCTGCGGGCAGATGTCATAGGCGGGGGTCAGAGTCAGCGACTGTCCGTCCCAAAAGGCTGCGTGGTTACGAGCGTGGTCGTCGGTGTTGCCGACCAGGACGTTGAAGACGATGCGGCCGAAGAGCTCGCGCAGGGTCTGTGTCGGCGTCGCTGAACCGGGCGCGGATCTGATCCGCGAGGTGGGCGTAGCTCGCGTACCGGGCACTCATCTCGTCCAGCTCGAGAATCGTCAGCGCCGAGACCATTGCCCGGCGGGCGCCTCCGCCGGGGCGGTCGAACCGCTCGATCAGCAGGGCGTCCTTCCCGAGCGCGTTCGTCAGCTTCACTCGGGCGGCGTCGAGACCCACGCGGCGTGCGAGCTCCATCGCGATGAACTCCCCCTTGACCACGGGAAAGGCGTCGGTGGTCGAGCTGAACTTCGCAATCAGCCGGCGCTCGCCGTCACGCAGCAGTGCCTTGGGCCGGGCTCCACCGACCGAGCTGCCGTGCAGGAGGGCCTGGTCGAGCGCCGGCGAGAGAGCCACCCCCTGCTCCACTCGTTCGGCCGACTGGGCGAGCTCGGCAAGCGTGGCTGTGCCGGCCTCGCGGGCGACGTACTCGTCGGCCGCCCTGGAAGTCGAGGGCCCCGATGCGGTCTGAGCCGGACTCGAGCAGGTAGGTCAGCAGGTTGAGCTCGGCCGTGTCTTCGGCGCCGCGTCCGACCCGAGCATTGAGGATGACCCGCTCGGCCCCAGGCGTCGGGCGCAGAGTCGGCGATGCATCCAGCTACTGGACCGACCGGCGGAGCCAGCGGCCCTCGCTGGAGCGGTAGCTCTGGCAGGAAGAGCGGAATGCGGTCCTCGCGGCTGAGATAACTCTGCCCATAGGTGAACGTGAGCACGCTTCCTTCCGGGTTCAGGCGGCCGGCGACGACTGGCTCGGTGGCGCCGGGGAGCCAGACCCAGACGAAAGCCTGACCGGGCTCAGAAGTCATCGTCGATCCTGGTCGGCTTGCGCACTCGGTCGGGCAGGGCGGCCAGCCGATCCTCGATCCGCGCCGCTTCGATTGCTCTGCGGGGGCGGTCGGCGTGGAACAGCGGCACCCCGGCAAGGGTCGCCGCCTCGAATGCGACCCCGAGGCCGACGCTGGGATCTCCGCGCTCGATCTTGCGCATCGTCACGTGGGTTATGCCGACGCGCTCGGCCAGCTCTTGGAGCGTCCAGCGGCGTTCGCGCCGCGCGACCGCGATCTGGCCGCCGAGCAGTTTCGCCGCCTCGATCGTGGAGGCCGAGAAGGGGTGCGTTCTCTTCACCCTTCAATGATATCTAAATATCTATTGGAAGTTCAAAAGATAGTTAAATATCTTCCAAATACCCCGCCAGATGAGGGATGCTTACCCGTGGAACGGGTAATGAACCAGGCGAGTTGACGAACCTGGGTCCCATCGTCGCCACCGCGCTCGCCGCGGCTCTCTACACGCGGCGCAGCCGCGAGCTCGCCCGGCGCGGCAGGCCGATGCCCGCCTGGCGCCAGGCCTGCTTCTACCTCGGCCTCGCGGCGCTGCTGGCGGCGCTGATCTCGCCGCTCGACCGGATCGCCGAGACGCGGGTCTTCTACGCGCACATGATCCAGCACCTGACGATCGGCGAACTGGCGCCGCTGCTGATCCTGCTCGGGCTCAGCGGCGCGATGCTGCGGCCGCTGCTCGCCCTGCCGCCGGCGCAGCGCCTGCGCTTCCTCGTCCTGCCGCTCGTCGCCCTGCCGATCTGGGCGATCAACCTCTATGCCTGGCACCTGCCGGCGCTCTACGAACTGGCGCTCGAAAACGAGCTCGTGCACTGGCTCGAGCACGGCATGTTCTTCGCCGCCGGGATGCTGATGTGGGGGGCGCTGATCGAGCCGATCCCGGGGCCCACCTGGTTCGGCTCCGGCGCCAAGGCGACCTACGTGCTGGCGGTGCGGGCGCTCGGCTGCGCGATCCTCGGCAACATCCTGATCTGGTCGGGCACGCCCCTGTACCCCGGCTACGCCGGAGGCGAGCGGATCTGGGGGATCTCGCCGCTGCGCGACCAGCAGATCGGCGGCGCGATCATGTTCATCTGGGGCGCCCTGATCACGATCGTCGTCTTCTCCTGGCTGTTCCTGCGCTGGCTGCGCGAGGCGGAGCTGCGCCAGTCCGCTGCTCGACGCCGGCGGCGACGAGCGGGCGGCCCTCAGGACCGCGCGCTACCGACGGCGGTCTCCCGCTCGGCGCGCTGCTGCTCCGCCTCCACCGCCTCCATCCCCCTGAGGCCGAGGCAGACGCGCCAGGCTCCGAAGCCGATGACGATGGGCAGGATCCAGACCGCCACGCGGTAGAACCAGACCTGGCTCATGTAGCCGATCCCGAGCCAGACCAGCATCCGGTCGGAGGCGCCGGCGAGGAAGATCATCACCACCCAGGAGAGGAAGCCGGCGCCGATCGCGGTGCGCACCGGGGCGTCGCGCGGGCGCTGGAGCACGTTGTGGGTGCGCCGGTCGCCGGTCGCCCGCCGCTCCACCCAGGGCCAGGCGAGCAGCGCCCCCATGACCACGGTGGGGAAGAGGATGCCGCCCCAGAAGGGGTTCGGGACCAGGGTGCGGTTCCAGACGACGACGTCGAAGCCGGGGACGAGCCGCAGGGCGCCGATCAGCCAGCCCAGGTACCAGTCGGGCTGCGCTCCGTTCGTCCCCTGGGAGACGTGGTAGGGGCCCCAGAGCCAGATCGGGTTGATCTGCACCAGCCCGCCGAGCAGCACCAGCGCCGCCGCGACGGCGAACAGCAGGCCGAGCGAGCGCGGCACCTGGGCCGGGAAGGCCGGCAGGCCGATCAGCCTGCGCTCGCCGGCGCACGCGCTCGCGCTTGAACTGCGTGTGGTGGCGCGAGGCGACGAGCGCCAGGTGGGCGGTCAGCAGGCCGCCGATCAGCAGCGGCAGCAGGAGGACGTGGGCGATGTACATGCGCGACCAGAGTTCCGGCCCGCCGGGGAACGGGTGGCCGAAGATCGCCAGCATCAGGTTGGCGCCGACGAAGGGGATCGAGAGCCCGACCGCGTAGCCGATCGCCAGGCCCATGCCGGAGAGCAGGTCGTCGACCAGCGAGTAGCCGAGGTAGCCCTCGAGCAGGGCCGCGAACAGCATCAATATGCCGATGACATAGGTCAGCTCGCGCGGCTTGCGGTAGGCGCCGGTGAAGAAGACGCGGATCAGGTGCAGGACGATCGCCGCGACGAAGACGTCGGCGGCCCAGTGGTGGGTCTGGCGGATCAAGAGCCCGGCCTTGACGTCGAAGGAGATGTGCAGGACGGAGATGTAGGCCTTGCTGGCCTCGACGCCGTGCAGCGGCGTGTAGCTGCCTTCGTAGGTGTCCTTCGCGGTGCTCGGGTCGAAGAAGAAGGTCAGGTAGACGCCGGTCGCGACGAGCACGAGGAAGGCGTAGAGCGCCACCTCGCCGAGCAGGAAGGACCAGTGGTCGGGGAAGGCGTAGCGCAGCGTCCTGCGCAGCAGCGGCGCGGCGCCGCTGCGCTGGTCGAGGAAGCGGACAGTGCGGCGGATCACGCCGAGGGCCTCCGCGTGCGCACGCCCCAGAAGGCCGGTCCGACCGGTCCGGAGAGCTGGCCGGCGGCGCGCAGGTCGCCCTCCGAGTCGACCAGCAGCGGCAGCTGCGGCAGCGGCCGTCCCGCCGGGCCGAAGGTCACTTCGGCGCCGCGCGCCGGGTCGAAGGTCGAGTAGTGGCAGGGGCAGACCAGCGCCGGACCGGGCTCGGCGGCCGGGAACTTCGGGTCGCGGTAGAGGGCGATCGCGCAGCCGGCGTGGGTGCAGATCTTCGAGTAGGCGACGATCCCCTCCGGCGTCCAGCCCTTGCGCCCGGCCGGCATCTCCAGTTCGCCGGGGTCGAGCCGCACGACGACCAGCGGCGCCGCCAGCTCCTCGCGGTAGGCGTGCTCGGGGTAGGCGGTGTAGAAGGTCCTCTGCTCGATCTCCTCGGCGGCGTAGGGCTTGCCGTCCTCGTCGACCAGGCGGCGGTCGCGGCGCCAGGGCGAGTAGTAGAAGGACTCGGTGTCGAGCAGCGGGCCGAAGGAGGCGGCGGGCACGACCAGCGCCGCCCCGAGCGCCGCCCCGGCCGCCCCCGCGGCGCCGATCAGCAGCCGCTTGCGGGTGAAGCGGTCGCCGCTCTCGGCGAGCAGCCGGTCGACCGCGTCCTGCTCGGCCGGGTGCTCGGCCGCCGGATAGTCCTCCTCGACCTCTTCGTCGGCCGCCGGGAAGAGCTTCTCGCCGGCGAGGATCAGCGCCGCGGCGAGCAGCGCCAGCGCGACGCCGAGGCAGAGGCCCAGGTACTGGGTCAGGTGCGGCCAGTCGAGGGCATAGACGACGACGAACATCAGCGCGCAGGCGGCGGCGCCGAGCAGCAGCAGGGCGACGAGCAGCTCCGATCGCTCCCGCTTCACGTCTTCAGCCTGCTTCCGATCAGCACGCAGACGCCGGTCAGCGCGACCGCCGCGACCAGCCAGGCGACCAGGCCCTCGGGGACGGGACCGAGGTGGCCGATGCCGAGCCCGCCCTCGTCTTCGGGGTGCTGGCTGGCGAGCACGTAGGCGACGATCTTGTTCAGGTCGGCGTCGCCGATCTGCGATTTGGGGAACTTCGGCATCAGGAAGGGCCCGATCCGCACCGCCTCGGCGATCTCGGTCGCGTTCGCATGCTGGAGCACCGGCACCTTGGCGCCGCTCACGTAGCCGCCTTCGCCGACCACCTGGTGGCAGCCGGCGCAGTGCTCGGTGAACAGGGACATGCCTTCGGTAAGCGCGTGGTAGTCCGGCTTCGGGTCGGGGACTTCGGGGCCGCCGCCGAAGCTCGCCACGTAGGCGCTGATCGCGGCGATCTCACGCGGGTTGAACCAGGGGCGGCGCCGTTCGGGCTCTTCGCCGGCGTGGTTCAGCGGCATCCGCCCGGTGCGCAGGTAGAAGTCCGGCGCCAGCTCGCCGACCCCGCGCAGCGGCGGTCCCTGGGCGGTGGTGTCGCCGGCGCCGCGGTTGCTGGGGCGGGCGACGCCTTCGCCCATCGGGCCGTGGCAGCTGGCGCAGTTGGCGGCGAAGAGGCCGGCGCCGAGCCGGCGCTCGCTGATCCGCGAGCCGCCGGGAACGTGCACGATGCCGCTCGGCGGCTCGGCCTCCGCTGTTCCTTTTCCTCGTATAGCAGGGAAAAGGAACAGCGGAACGAGTATGGGGGCCAGGATCGCGACGGCGAGCATCTGCGTCCGCCGGCTCATGACTGGTTGCAGACGTGGTAGGTGAGGGCCCCGGAGGCGGTCATCGCGATCAGCACGAAGAACAGCGAGGAGACCGTCATCCCGACGACGCCGAGGAAGGCGATGCGGCCGGGCGGCGGCGCGTCCTTGTAGTCGCCGGTGCGGCGGAAGAGCCAGAGGGCGGTCAACCCGGCGGCGAGCGCGACCGACGCCGCTACGGCGCCGACGGCGATTCCCCAGACGGCGAGCGAGATGCCCCACATGCCGCCGGTCGGGCTGCACTCCGCCTCGGCCAGCCAGTAGCCGAGGCCGATCTGGAGCACGTAGGCGGCGGGAGCGCCGAGGACCGCGAACCAGAGCACCGGCGAGACCGGCGAGGAGGGCGGGATCCGCTCCGCTATCGGCTCCAGCGCCTTCATAGCGACGGCGAGAGCTGGGTCAGCACGACGGCGACCGCCGCGAGGTTGACGAAGTACCAGTAGAGCGCGGTCGCCCGCAGGGCGATCAGCCGGAAGCCGGTCAGGCCGCGCCAGAGCTTCCACAGCAGCCACGAGTCGAGCGCCAGGCCGACGGCGACGTGGGCGTGGTGGACGCCGAGCAGGGTGAAGTAGATCGAGGAGTAGGCGTTCTGCTGCGGGCTGAAGCTGTTCATGTCGGCGACGTAGAGGTGGATCTGCAGGCCGAGGTAGGCGGCCTGGATCGCGGCCGCCGCGGCCAGCAGCCACCAGGCGCGGCGCGCCCGGCCGCGCTTCGCCTCGCGCACCGAGAGGAAGACGGGCACGGTGGCCGCGAGGAGCCCGCCGGTGAAGACCAGGGGCAGCGTCGCCGAGGGCGCCTCGATCCCCCCGAGCGGCCACTCGCTCGCCTTGAAGCGCAGGTAGAAGTAGGTGGCGATCAGGCAGGCGAAGAAGGTCGCCTCGGTCGCGATCAGCAACGCCATCCCCCACCAGCCGCTCGGCTGCGCCCGCCGCCGCGCCGCCGCCGCCTCCATCAGGCCTCCTCGGGCTCGCGCCCGTGCCAGGCGGCGAGGACGACGAAGACGACGGCGGTGAAGATCGCCGCCGCCAGCCAGCGCTGGAGGATGACCATCGCGAAGACGGCCGAGATCGCCAGCGCGGCGAGCGGCGGCCAGGGCGACTTGGAGGGCATCTTCAGCACCTCGTCCCAATCGCCGTCGACCGCGGTGCTGGCCGGCGTCTCGTGGCCCCGCTCGAGCGTCTTCACGCCCCACTCGAGGTGGTCGGCGTCGGCTTCGCGGTCCTCCCTGTCCCACATCGCGTAGGGGCTGGAGACGGTCGGGATGACGGCGTAGTTGTACGCGGGCGGCGGCGAGCTGGTCGACCACTCAAGCGTGTCGCCGCCCCAGGGGTCGGCGCCGGCCCGCTCGCCGCGGAAGAGGCTGATCGCCAGGTTGGCGGCGACGCTGAGCAGGCCGATCGCCAGCAGGTAGGCGCCGAGCGTCTCGATCAGGTTGTAGCTCGTCCAGCCGAGCCCGGCCGAGTAGGTGTAGTCGCGGCGCGGCATCCCCGCCAGCCCGAGCAGGTGCATCGGGAAGAAGGTGACGTTGGTGCCGACGAAGGTCAGCCAGAAGCTCGCCTGCCCCCAGCGCTCGTGGTACATCCGCCCGGTGACCTTGGGGAACCAGTAGAACATCCCGCCGATCAGCGGGTAGACGGCGGCGCCGAAGATCACGTAGTGGAAGTGGGCGACGACGTAGTAGGTGTCGGTGAGCTGCTGGTCGAAGGGGATCGCGGCGAAGGTGACGCCGGAGAGGCCGCCGACGATGAACAGGACGATGAAGCCGACGATCCACAGCAGCGGCGTCTTGAAGCGCGGCGTGCCGGTGACGATCGTCGCGATCCAGGAGAAGAGCTGGATGCCGCTGGGGATGACGATGATCAGGCTCGCCGCGGCGAAGTAGATCGTCGTCGCGGTCGCCAGGCCGACGGCGAACATGTGGTGCGCCCAGACGCCGAAGCCGAGGAAGGCGACGAGGATCTCGGCCAGCGCGACGAGCGGGAAGGCGACCATCCGCCGCCGCGTGAAGGTGGGGATGATCGAGGTCGCGATGCCGAAGGCGGGCAGGATGATGATGTAGACCTCGGGGTGGCCGAAGATCCAGAAGAGGTTCTGCCAGAGGATCGGGTCGCCGCCGAAGGCGGGGGCGAAGAAGTGCAGGCCGAGCAGCCGTTCGAGCTCGAGCAGGACGAGCGCCGTGTTGAGCGCCGGCAGGGCGAAGACGAGGGCGAAGGAGACGGCGAGGAAGGCGAAGCAGAAGAGCGGCATCCGGTTCAGCGACATGCCGGGCGCGCGCAGCTTGAACACGGTGACGATCACGTTGATCGCCCCGGCGGTGGTCGAGATGCCGACGAAGAGCAGCCCGAGCGCGTAGAAGTCGATCCCCGGCCCGGGGCTGTAGGCGCTGGAGGCGAGCGGCACGTAGTCGAACCAACCGGCGCTCGGCGCGTTGCCGGTGGCGAGGCCGGCGTAGATGAAGATCCCGGCGCAGAGGTAGATCCAGTAGGAGAGCGCGTTCATCCGCGGGAAGGCCATGTCGCGCGCCCCGATCATCAGCGGCAGCAGGTAGTTGCCGAAGGCGCCGAGCGAGATCGGGATGACGAAGAGGAAGATCATCGTCACCCCGTGCATCGTCATCGCTTCGTTGAAGGTCGCCGGGTCGAGCGTCGACTGGTTGGGCCCGATCAGCTGGGTGCGGATCAGCAGCGCCTCGACGCCGCCGGCGAGGAAGAAGGCGAGCGCGGTGAAGAAGTAGAGGATGCCGATCCGCTTGTGGTCGACCGTGGTCAGCCAGCCGAGCACGCCCGGCGGTCTCCTCCCAGATCCGGCCGAGCCGTTCGGTGCGGGTGCGCGCGGCGGGCGGTGCGGCGGCCTCCACTACCGCAGCTCCGAGAGGTAGGCGACGATGGCGTGGAAGCGGGCGGCGCCGAGGCCCAGCCCCGGCATCTTGTCGCCCGGCTTGATGCTCTGCGGGTTGCGGACCCAGCGGAAGAGGTTGCGCGGCGTGTTGGCGATCGTGTCGGCGGCGAGCGTCTGACGGCTCGCCACGTGGGTCAGGTTCGGCCCGACCGTGCCACGGGCTTCGGTGCCGGCGATCGTGTGGCAGGAGGCGCAGGCGTCTTCCATGAACAGCCGCCGCCCGCGCCGCGCCGGCGGCCTCGCCGGCTCACGCGCCGGCCGTTCTGCGTGCGCCAGCCATTCGCGGAAGCGGGCCGGCGGTTCGGCGTACACGCGGAATCCCATGTGGGCGTGCTGGAGACCGCAGAACTCGGCGCACTGCCCCCGGTAGACGCCCGCTTCTTCGGCGTACAGCTCGATGCTGTTCGCCAGCCCGGGGATCATGTCGATCTTGCGGTTCAGCTCCGGCACCCAGAAGGAGTGGATGACGTCGGCGCTGCGGGCGACGAGGTCGATGCGGGTGCGGTCGGGGATGTGGATCTCGTTGGCGGTGACGGCTTTGGAGCCGCCGTATTCGACCTGCCACCACCACTGGTGGCCGGTCACGGTCACGGTCATCGCCGTCTCGCTCGCCTTCGGAGCGTCGGTTTCCTGCATCAACACGAGGTCGGAGACGACGAAGAGGGCGGCGAGGACGACGATCGGGATCGCGATGCCGAAGGCGACGACGAGCGCCGTGTTCGCCCGTTCGCTCTCACCCAGCAGCGGCAGGCCGGGCGTGTCGCGGCGCAGCCAGCCGAGCGCCAGCATCGCGACGGCGCCGAGGAAGACGATCCCGGCGACGACCAGCATCCACCACCAGAGCGTGGCGATGTGATGCGCGGCGGGGCTGTGGGGGTCCAGTGGCGACACGTCCGGCTCCCCGCCCTCGGGTCAGGCGGGGGCGGGCACGGGCTCACCTACCCAGAAGGCCGACGGTTATGCGTCGGCGTTCGCTGTTTGTCGAGCTCAGGCCGACAAAAGGCGAACGCTCAGCCGCGCAGCTCGGCGAGGGCCGCGTCGCGGCTCTCGTGCAGCGAGATCTGCGATTCGACGCCGGTGATCTGCAGCAGGCGGCGCACCTGGTGGTTGTGCGAGCAGAGCACGAAGCGCCCCTGCCCGTCGCCGCCGGCGTCGCGGTCGAGGCGCTGCCAGGAGCGCACGACCAGCGCGATCCCGGTCGAGTCGATGAACTCGCAGTCGCAGAGGTCGAGCATCACGGCGGCGGTCGGCTCGGCGAGCGCCGCGTCGAGCTCGCGCTCGAGCTGCGGCGCGGTGCTCATGTCGAGCTCGCCGCTTACCGAGATCGCGTTTATCCCGTCGTCGAGCAGCTCCCTCCTCACTGCAAACGGGGCGGGCTTCACGCGGCGATCCTACATGAGCGAGCTAAAGCAAAATCCGCTGGATCGGGGGGTTTCGGCCCTCGGGCGGAGGGTAGCCGGGAGGACCGATGCCCGGGGGCTATGCTCGGGCGCCGCGGGGGAGCTAGGTTCCCCAGCGGAAGAGTGGCTTCATGCCAGAGAGCTCGACCATCAACGACAAGCCGAGGGGGCTGCAGATGACGCTGCCGGCCAAGGCCGAGAACGTCGCCGTCGTGCGTCACGCCCTCGCCGGGCTGGCGGAGGAGATCGGGATGGACGAACCAGGGCTGGCCGATCTGAAGACCGTCGTCACCGAGGCCTGCATGAACGTCGCCGTCCACGCCTACGAGGGCGGACCCGGTCCCCTGACGGTCGAGGCCCTGCCGGACGAGGACGGCCTGACGGTGACCGTGCGCGACGAGGGCGTCGGCATCCAGCCGCAGGCCGACGTCGAGCGGGGCAGCCTGCGGCTCGGGCTCTCGCTGATCGCCGCGCTCTCGACCAGCTTCGCGATCTCAGGCGGCGTGGGCGCCGGGACCGAGGTGAAGATGCGCCTGCCCCTGCACGGCGGTGCGGCCGGCAGCGTCGACGGCGACCCGGTGAGGATGGAGGCCGACCTGCGCGAGACGACCGAGCTGGTCACCGATCGGCCGGAGCTGCTCGGGCCGGTGCTCGCCCGCATCGTCGGCGCCCTGGCCGCCCGCCGCGAGCTCTCGGTGGACCGCCTCTCCGACGCCGTTCTGGTCACCGACGCGATCGCCGCCGCGGCGCCCGCGCGCTTCGCCGACGGCCGCGTCAAGCTCGGCCTCGAGGACGGCGGCGAGGGGATCGCCCTGCGGATCGGGCCGATGGACCCCGGGGACGCCGCCGCGATCCGCCGCGAGCTCGAAGTGCCCGACGTCGGCGGCTCGCTGGAGGCGCTGGTCGACGAGCTGGCGATCGAGGAGGGCGACGACGGCGAGCACCTCGTCATTCGCTTCTCTGCTGCTCGGCGATCCGCTCCCTGATCCGGGCGAGCGCCCGCCGCAGGATGCGCGAGACGTGCATCTGCGAGTGGCCGATCCGCTCGGCGATCTGCGACTGCGTCATGTCCTCGGCGAAGCGCAGCCGGAGCACCAGGCGCTCGCGGTCGTCGAGGTAGGGGAGGGCGGCCTCGAGCGCGATCCGCCCCTCGACCAGCTCGAAGGCATCGTCCTCTTCGCCGATCCACTCGGTCGGCGAAGACTCCTCGGAGTCCTCGGAGCCGGCCGGGCGGTCGAGCGAGAGCGGCCGGCGGTTGTGATTGGCCTCCATGACCTCGAGCACGTCGGTCTGCTCGACCTCGAGCCGCTCGGCGATCTCGCCGATCGAGGGCGAGCGCTGCAGCCGCTTGGTCAGCTCGGTGATCGCTTTGTCGACTTCGGCCATGCGGTCGTGCAGGCCGCGCGGCACGCGCACCGTCCAGACGCGATCGCGGAAGTGGCGTTTCAGCTCGCCGAGGATCGTCGGCGAGGCGAAGGCGGTGAAGGGGATGCCGCGCTCGGGGTCGAAGCGGTCGACCGCGCCCAGCAGGCCGACGTGGGCGACCTGCAGCAGATCGTCGAAGGACTCGCTGGCGCCGCGGTAGCGGAGCGCCAGCCGCTTCGCGAAGTCCATGTTCCGGCGCACCAGCTCTTCCCGGATCGCCGGGTCACGCTCGCGGGCAAAACGCCGCCACAGCTCGGAGTCTTTCTCTATCGCGTAGTCGCCCGGCGAGTCCATCTCATACCCGTGTGCGGCGCCGTCGAAACGGCGTTTCCGGCTTTTTCCACGCCATAGGGTGGAAAAAGCCGGGATCGGTTTGCCGACCACGGCGCAGGGTACGCGGCCGGCGTGAGCTCCTACCCGCCGCTGGCGGCCTACGGGCTGATCGGGGACCGGCGCAGCGCGGCGCTGGTCTCCGCCGGCGGCTCGGTCGACTGGTGCTGCCTGCCGCGCTTCGACTCGGGGTCCGTGTTCGGGCGGCTGCTCGACTGGGAGCGCGGCGGCCGCTTCGCGATCGAGGCGCCGGGGGCGGAGTGCGAGCAGCGCTACCTCGAGCGGACGCTGGTGCTGGAGACGCGCCTGCGCGGCGAGGGCGGCGAGGCCCGCCTGCTGGACTTCTTCGCTCCGCCGGAGGGGCGGGAGGGCCCGCGGATCCTCCGCATCCTCGAGGGCGTCTCCGGCTCGCTGGAGCTGCAGGCGCACTTCGAGCCGCGCTTCGACTACGGCCAGGTGAAGCCGTGGCTGCGCGGCGCCGGGGAGGACGGGAACCTGTTCGCGGCGATCGGCGGCGACGACGGCCTGGTCCTGCGCAGCGAGGTCGAGCTCGAGTTCGGCGACCGCCACACGCTGAGCGGCACGGCGACGATCGACCAGGGCGAGCGCCTGCGCTTCGAGCTCGCCTACCGCCGGCCGGTCGAGCTCGACTCGCTTGCGCAGCTGGAGCCGCTCGACCCCGGCGCGGTCGACGCCTGCCTCGAGCGCACCTGCGAGTGGTGGCGCGAGTGGGGCCGCTGCGCCCAGGGGGAGGTCGTCAACGCCTTCCCGGGGGCGATGCGCTCGGCGCTGACGCTGAAGGCGCTCTCCTTCGAGCCGACCGGGGCGATCGCCGCCGCGGCGACCACCTCGCTGCCGGAGGTGCGCCAGCTGAGCGGCGAGCGCAACTGGGACTACCGCTACAGCTGGGTGCGCGACTCGGCGATGACCGTGCGCTCGCTGGCCGAGCTGGGCTGCGAGCGCGACGCCGACGCCTTCCGCCGCTTCATCGAGCGCAGCGCCGCCGGCAACGCCGAGGACCTGCAGATCCTCTTCGGCATCGGCGGCGAGCGGCGGCTCGCCGAGCAGGAGGTCGAGGGGCTCGAGGGCTGGAACGGCTCGCGCCCGGTGCGGGTCGGCAATCAGGCCGCCGGGCAGCTCCAGCTCGACGCCTTCGGCCAGATCGTCGACCAGAGCTGGCGCTGGCACGAGCGCGGCAACTCCCCCGACCACGACTACTGGGCCTTCGTCGCCGACCTCGTCGACACGGTAGCCGAGCGCTGGGAGGACCGCGACAAGGGAATTTGGGAGTGGCGGGGGGAGCCGCGCCACTTCGTCCACTCCAAGGCGCTGTCGTGGTCGGCCCTCGACCGCGGCGTCAAGCTGGCAGAGGACACCGGCAGGCAGGTCCCGGACGGTTGGCGCGAGGCGCGTGAGCGGGTCCGCGCCGCGGTGGAGAGCGAGGGCTACGACGAAGACCGCGGGATCTTCCGCATGGCCTTCGGCCACGACGACCACGACGCGGCGCTGCTGCGCCTGCCCGCGGCCGGCTTCTGCGCCTGGGACGACGAGCGCATGGTTCGCACCGCGGACGCCCTGCGCGAGGCGCTCGACCTCGGCGGCGGCCTGCTGCGCCGCTACGACGCCGACGACGGGATGCCGCCCGAGGGCGCCTTCCTCGCCTGCTCGTTCTGGCTCACCACCTGCCTCGCCCGCCAGGGCCGTGAGGAGGAGGCCCGCCAGGTCTTCGAGCGCGCCGAGGCGACCGCCAACGGCCTCGGCCTGTTCTCCGAGGAGTACGACCCCGAAGCCGAGCGCATGCTCGGCAACTTCCCCCAGGCCCTGACGCACCTCTCGCACATAGAGGCGGCGGTGGCTCTCACGCGGGTAGGCTCTCGAAGGATCTTCAAATCGAGACAAGGAGCTGACTGATGGCCTTCACCGTCCCCGATCTCCCCTACGGTTACGACGCGCTCGAGCCGCACATCGACGAGGAAACGATGCGCGTCCACCACGACAAGCACCACCAGGCCTACGTCACGAAAGCGAACGAAGCGCTGGAGGGGACCGAGTGGGCCGACCGCGAGATCGAGGACGTGCTGCGCAACCTCAGCGCCATTCCCGGCGAGGTGCAGGGCCCGGTGCGCAACAACGGCGGCGGCCACTTCAACCACTCGCTGTTCTGGCAGATGCTCAGCCCCGACGGCCGCGGCGCGCCGGGCGGCGAGCTGGGCAGCGCGATAGAGGCGACCTTCGGCTCCTTCGACTCGTTCAAGGACGAGTTCAAAAAAGCGGCGCTGGGCCGCTTCGGCTCCGGCTGGGCCTGGCTGGTCAAGGACAGCTCCGGCCTCGCCGTCGTCTCGACGCCGAACCAGGACTCGCCGGTGCTCGACGGCAGCGTGCCGCTGCTCGGCTGCGACGTCTGGGAGCACGCCTACTACCTCAAGTACCAGAACAAGCGCCCCGACTACGTGGACGCGTTCTGGAACGTCGTGAACTGGCCCTTCGTGGAAAGCCGGTTCGCGGAGTAGCTACGCGACCTGGGCGGGACGCGCGGCCTCGGGGAGGTCGCGCGTCGCCGCGCCCTCCTTCGGCGGGATCTGGCCGATCGCGTTCTCGGCCATCGCGGTGATCGTCAGGCTGGGGTTGACGCCGACGTTGGCGGGGATCGCGGAGCCGTCGCAGACGATCAGGTTCTCGTAGCCGAAGACCCGCTGGCGGGCGTCGACGACGCCGTCCTCGGGGCCGTGGCCGATCGCCGCGCCGCCGAGGATGTGGGCGGTCGTCGGCACGTTCAGCGTCGCCTCCATGACCGAGCTCTGGGCGATCCCGCCGGTGCGCTCGGCGAACCATTCGGCCGCCTCGTTGGCGACCGGGATGAAGGTCGGGTTGGGCCGCTCGGGGTCCTGCTCGGTCTGCAGCCGCACCTCGCCGTTGCGCTTCAGCCGCGGTCGCAGGGCGATCGCGTTGTCGAGCGTCTGCATGACGAGCAGGATGATCGTGCGGTGCGAGGTGCCGAACGGCCACAGCACCCTGGCGAAGTCGACCGGGTGGCGGACGATCTGGGCGAGCAGCTTCAGCGGCCGCGTGACCCGCGTCCCGTCGCCGACCAGCAGCGTGTTCAGGGTGCTCATCGAGTCGCCCGCCCTGCCGTAGGTGACGGTCTCGATGTGGGTGTGGGGGTCGGGGTAGATGCTCGAGGTGATCGCGACTCGGCTGCTCAGGTCCTCGGGGTAGTCGGGCGGCACGCGGACGGCGAGGATGCTCTCGCTGTTGGTCCGCACCAGCTCGCCGAGGCGCGGCGAGATCCTCGGCAGCGAGCCGCCGAGGCGGCAGCGCTGGAGCAGCTTGTTGGTGCCGAGCGGGCCGGCGGCGACGATCACGCCGCGGGCGGTCAGGGTGTGCTTGCGGCGGCCGCGCAGCATCCCCGAGCGCTCGCTGGTCACCGCGTAGCCGTCGCCGCCGTCGGCGGCGCCGAGCGGCCGGATGTCGGTGACGGTGCGCTCGGGCTGCACCTCGACCCCGCGGTGCTCGGCCAGCCAGAGGTAGTTCTTGACCAGCGTGTTCTTCGCCCCGTGCGGGCAGCCGACCATGCAGCGGCCGCACTGCTTGCAGCCGGTGCGCTCCGGTCCCTCGCCTTCGAAGTAGGGGTCGGCGACGGTCTGGCCGGGGTTGTCGAGGTAGACCCCGACGGGGGTCTTGCGGTAGGTGTCGCCGACACCCAGCTCCTCGCCGAGCTCGCGCAGCAGCTGGTCCGCCGGGTCGTCGCGGTCGTGGACGGTGACGCCGAGCATCCGCTGCGCGGTCTCGTAGTGGGGCATCAGGCGCGCCTGCCAGTCGTCGAGGTCGGCCCACTGCGGGTCTTCGAAGAACTGGGCGGGGGGGACGTAGAGCGTGTTCGCGTAGCCGAGGCTGCCGCCGCCGACCCCGCAGCCGCTGACCACGGCGACGTCGCGGAACAGGCTCAGCCGGAAGATCCCCTTCATCCCCAGGCGCGGCGCCCAGAAGTAGCGCCGGCTGTCCCAGGTCGAGGAGGGGAAGTCGTCGTCGCCGAACCGCTTGCCGCACTCGACCACGGCGACGTCGTAGCCCTTTTCGGCCAGGCGCAGCGCCGAGACGCTGCCGCCGAAGCCAGAGCCCACAACTATCCAGTCGTAGTCGTAGGTCAAGGCGGGGTTTTCCCTCGGCTCAGGCCTCGCCCGGCTCGAGCGGGCGGAAGTCGCTGGTCCGCGCTCCGCAGACGGGGCAGAACCAGTCGCCGGGGATGTCCTCGAACGGCGTTCCGGGCGGGATGCCGCCGTCGGGGTCGCCGACCGCCGGGTCGTAGATGAAGCCGCAGCTTTCGCAGATCCACTGCGTCGTCTCGGTGGTCGTCGCGCTCATGGCCGAAGCTTAGGGAACCGGGCTACTTGTCGAAGCTGACCGCGACCGGCTCGCGCTCTGCTTTGTCCTCGATCTCGAAGTACTCGCGCGCCGTGAAGCCGCCCTGGTTGGCGACGATCGAGCCGGGGAACTGCTGGATCGAGGTGTTGTAGGACTGCACGTTGGAGTTGTAGATCCGGCGCGAGGCCTGGATTTCGTCCTCCAGCTCCGAGAGGTTGCGGCTCAGCTGCTGGAAGTTTTCCGTCGCCCGCAGCTGGGGGTAGTTCTCGGCGACGGCGCGCAGGCCGGCGAGCGCGCCGGTAAGGCCCTGCTCGGCTTTGGAGGTGTCGGCGACGCCCTGCGCGGACATCGCGTCGGCGCGCGCCTGGGTCACCTTCTCGAAGGTCTCTTTCTCGTGCGTGGCGTAGCCCTTGACCGTCTCGACCAGGTTGGGCACGAGGTCGTGGCGCCGTTTGAGCTGCACGTCGATCCCGCTCCACGACTCGTCGACCCGGTTGCGCGAGGCGATGATCGAGTTGCGCTTGGCGACGTAATAGAAGCCCGCGACGACGACGAGCGCGACGATCACGATGAGAACGACCACCATGCCCGCATCCTACCCCCATAGGATCGGGCCGTGGGCGCGAAGCGCGAAGCGGAGGAATGGGCCGAGGTCGTGCGGCGCTACGGGCAGCGGCACGAGCTGACGTATGAGCCGGTGGGCGGGATCAACCCGGTGGACGCGCCGGTGGCGCTCTGCGTCGGCGGCGCCAACCGGCTCACCGGGCAGCTGGTCGAAGGCTTCTGGGGCTCCTCGTGCGACGCCGACGAAGTCGAGGCCGGCGGCCTGTTCGGCAAGGCGACGCTGCCGACGGCGCTGCTCGCCAAGGCTCACATGCCGGACCTGGCGCAGGTGATCCCGGCCTTCAACGTCGAGTCGATCGAGGGGCACGAGGTGCTCACCAAGCGCTTCGCCCGCAAGGTCGAGTTCGAGTCGATCGAGTTCAACAGGCGCTTCCAGGCGACCGTGCCCAGCGAGTACGACCCGGTCAAGCTGCGCGAGCTGTTCAGCCCCGGCTTCCTCACCTGGACGACGACGATGACCGGTGAGGTCGACTTCGGCATAAACGACCGTCAGCTCTGGTTCCTCTGGCGCCTGCGCGAGCGCGGCGAGGGCGAGCTGAAGGAGGCGCTGAAGAACGCGGGTCAGCTGTTCAAACGCCTCCAGGCCGAGATGGAAGAGAGCGGCCTGCACACCTACCAGCCCGGCCCGTGGCACGCCGGTCTGAAGCCCTTTCCTAAGGACTGAGGTCTCCGGCGCGCGGGTCCTGTCGGAAGGGAAGGGGGTGTTAGCGGCCTCACCCGGCCGAACACCCCCTTCCCTTCCGCCACCCGCGCGAGATACGTTTGGCAAGTGACGGAGAGACAGCGGGGCCCAGCCGAGGCTCCGAATCTGGGGGAGCCTGCGGTGCCGCGGCCTTCGGCGTCCGTGGTGCTGCTGAGGCGCGGGGGGAAGCACGGGGACCGGGCGCTGGAGGTGCTGCTGCTGAAGCGATCCGAGAAGGCGAAGTTCATGCCCGGGGTCTGGGTGTTTCCCGGAGGCGGAGTCGATCCGGATGACGGCGAAGGCGAGACTGGGCGTCGAGCTTGCGCCGTTCGGGAGCTGGAGGAGGAGGCCGGCATCCAGCTTCCCAAGGGCGAGGAGCTTGTGCTCTTTTCACGCTGGATCACTCCCGAAGTCGTCTCGCGCCGCTTCGACGCCTGGTTCTTCCTCGCGCTGGCGCCAGCTCACACTCCGCCCGTGCCCGATGGCGTCGAGACGACCGAGGCTGGCTGGTTCGAGCCGAAGGCGGCGCTGAAGGCTCAACACGAAGGCGAGCTGCAGCTGGCCTTCCCAACGGTCCAGCAGCTGAAAGCTCTCTTGCCCTACAGCACCGCCCCGGAAGCCATCGACGCCCACCGGGGCCGGACCGTCGACCCGATCCTTCCGAAAGTCATCGGCACCCCCGACCAGCACCGCGTGGTCCTTCCCGGCGACCCGGACTACCCGTCAACCTAGACCGTACCTCGCGCGCCTATGCGGCCTGGGCGAGTTCCGGATACGCGCCGGCGACTGCCGCCTGGATCGACTCGGCGACGATCGAGACGAGCTGGCGCAGCTCGTCCTCGGAGATCGATAGGGGGGGCATCAGGACGACGACGTCACCCAGCGGTCGGACTATGGCGCCGCGGCGGCGCGCCTCGAGGGTGACGCGGTGGCCGAGGCGCAGGGCCGGGTCGTGCTCGCCGAGGTCGATGCCGGTCATCGTGCCGCGGCGGCGCACCTCGGCGACCTCGGGCAGCGCCGCGACCGGCTCCAGCAGCTCGCCCAGCAGCTCGAGCTTCGGCCCGAGGCGCTCCAGCGTGCGCTCCTCCTCGAAGACCGCGAGGCTGGCGAGCGCCGCGGCGCAGGCGAGCGGGTTCCCCGTATACGTGTGGCCGTGAAAGAAGGTGCGTTGCTCCTCGGGCGCGCCGAGGAAGCCCTCGTAGATCCGCTCGGTCGCGAGCGTCGCCGCCAGCGGCAGGTAGCCGCCGGTGAGCCCCTTGGCGAGGCACATCAGGTCGGGCGCGACCTCCTCCCGCTCGCAGGCGAACATCGTGCCGGTGCGGCCGAAGCCGGTCGCCACCTCGTCGCAGATCAGGAGCACGCCGTAGCGGTCGCAAAGCTCGCGCGCCTCGCGCAGGTAGCCGGGCGGGTGGACGAGCATCCCGGCGGCGCCCTGGACGAGCGGCTCGACGATCAGCGCCGCGATCTCTTCCTCGTGGCAGGAGAGCACGCGCTCGAGGTCGGCCGCGTCGCCGGGCTCGACCGCGTGCGTGGGGAAGAGCAGCGGCCGGTAGGTCGAGTGGAAGAGGTCGATTCCGCCGACCGAGACCGAGCCGATCGTGTCGCCGTGGTAGGCCTCGCGCATGTGGGCGAACGAGGTGCGCCGCCGGTGCTGGCCGCCGCGCTGCTGCTGGAACTGGAAGGCCATCTTCAGTGCGATCTCGACCGCGGTCGCCCCGGCTTCGGAGTAGAAGACGCGGCTCAGGCCCGGCGGCGCGATCTCGACCAGCTTCGCCGCCAGCTCGGCGGCGGCCGGGTGGGAGAGGCCGAGCATGGTCGAGTGGGCGACCCGCTCCAGCTGCTCGCGCACGGCCGCGTCGATGCGCGGCTGGCGATGCCCGTGGACGTTGCACCACAGCGAGGAGACGCCGTCGATATAGCGGCGCCCCTCGGCGTCGATCAGCCACGTCCCCTCGGCCCGCTCGATCATCAGGGGCTCTTCCTCGACCCAGCCCCGCTGCTGGGTGAACGGGTGCCAGAGATGGTCGCGATCGAGCTGAGCGTGGTCCACCGACATCGCCGCGCCCGAATCTAGTCCGCCCCCCGGCGGAACCTCGCCGCCCGATCGCCGCAGGTTGCGGTATCGCGCCCTCGCGGGGAGGTCCAAATAAAAGTCGGGCGGGGAGGGTGGCATTCTTCTCACGTGGCCGACCGACAGCACTTGCCGAATCCGCTGCGCCGCGAGGTCTTAGTAGAGGCCGGGCACCGTTGCGCTATCCCCACTTGCCGCGAGCATCCCGTGGAGGTCGCGCATATCGAGCCACGAAAGCCGGATGGCTCAAACGACGTATTCGACAACCTGATCGCTCTTTGTCCGACCTGCCATACGCGCTACGACAAAGGCGAGATGGACCGGCTCTCAATGCGGCAATACAAGGCGAGCCTCTCAGTCCTCAATGCCCGATACGGCGACGTTGAGAAAAAGATTCTGGAATATTTCGCCGATACCCCAGGAGCGAACGCCATTCAGCTTCCCGGGGGGTCATAAGGGAACATGTGTGGCCAAGAGATCGACTAGCGAATAGAGATGCCCATCTTGCTCCACTTCGGCTCTATGTAATCCCGTTTAGAGTAGCCATGGCATGACTGATTCCGGAGGTCCGTACGTGATGCTCGCCGCTCTCTGTGAGCAGGTGATCCAAGCGAATGATAGTCGCGTCAGCGTCATCAATGTCGTTGAGCAGGTCACCGCTGGGAGGCAAGGGCCAGAAGTCCCTGATGAGATGCCGCCGTTCGACTTTCAGATCAAATCGATCATCGAGCTAGTTGGAGGGAAGGCAAAAGGGCGATTCGGCATCAAGATCCAACCAGAGGCCCCGAGCGGCGTCAAGCTCCAAGCTATTGAGCATACGGTCCGGTTTGGAGAAGGAAGTGGCGTCCGCCTAGTTGGCGACGTTCAGATCAAATTGGAGGAGGAGGGTCCCTACTGGATCGATGTAATCCTGGTCAGGGGCCGGGGCAAGAACCAAGCCGAGGAGCTGCTTACGAGGATGCCCCTGCGAGTTGTTTACCAACCAATGAAGACGACCATTGACCGCCCGACGGAAGATTGATCACCTGATCTTTATCTGCTCCAGAGAGCGTGATCTGGGGACTAAGTCGTTTTAGTTCCTCCCGTAGCTCTGCCTCGGTCCAGTCTCCGTTCGTAAACTCTGCGATCCGCAAGGTGATCGCCGTTGCCAGTTCGTGGGCAGGCCCGTCCGATTGCGGGGAGAGGTCCCAGGTGGCAGGAACAAGCCAGGCCTCAAATTCCGCGAGCGATATATCACCGCGGATATACCAGCCAAGTCTCATCTGGATTGTCTGATCGAGTGATTCAGTCATGCCTCGTCCTCTCAAACGCGTTACGAAGGAAGAGTTGCGGCGCCTGTTCAACGCGGGAGCCTATTGGGATCGGGCACAGGAAGGAGAGTTCCTTGAAGACGTTGAGCGGGCGGAAGCGATCCGACCGGCTTTGCGAAGGAAGCTGCGAATGCCTCATGGGTCCGTCTCCCAAACTGTCGCATATCGGCTTCCCGGAGGCGAGAAAGTAGCCCTGGTGCACCAATACGTCCGTCCAGATGGCCGAGTTCGCGGGAAACCCGATCCCAAGTATCTAAAGATCGACGGCGTGATCCATGCAGCCCATTGAAGCCACTCGCAGCCGCCGCTTCTGATAGCGGATAAGCGTGATGTGCGTCACACGCGCAAATATTTCGCTTGAGAAATAGTTGCGAGAGTGCAACCATTGCCGGGATGCAAGCGAGCGAGATCGCGGCTATGGCCGACAAAGCCGGGGTGAGCGCGGGGGCGCAGGACACGGCGGCTCGGCTGAGCGCTCTGATGCGCCACGTCTTCCTCTACGACCGCGGCAACCAGCTGCGGGTGATTGAGGAGTGCGGGCTCTCGATGACGCAGTGCAAGGCGCTGCTCGAGCTGGGCGGGATCGGCGAGGGCACCGAGCCGCGGCAGGTGAGCGAGCTGGCCGAGACGTTCGGCGTCTCGGTCCCCTCGATGAGCCGGGCGGTCGACGCGCTGGTCGGCGAAGACCTGGCCACCCGGGTCGAGGATGCCGAGGACCGGCGGGTGCGCCGGGTCGCGATCACCGCGAAGGGCAAGGAGCTGGTGAACACGCTGCTCGTCGTCCGCCAGGCGGGGATCGAGTCCTTCGCCGAGAGTCTCAGCGCCGCCCAGCGGCGCAAGCTGGACGCGGCGCTCGACTCGCTGATGGACAGGGAGGACATCGCCGAGGCCTACGAGCACCTGAAGGGAGTTGGACCAGCTTGACCCGTTACCGCCACCTGATCACCGACGAGAACCGCAAGTGGTGGACGCTCGGAGCGATGTGCTTCGCGCTGTTCATGATCATGCTCGACAACACGGTCGTGAACGTCGCCCTGCCCTCGATCCAGCGCGACCTGAACGCGACGATCTCCGGCCTCGAGTGGACGGTCAACGGCTACACGCTCTCCTTCGCCGTGCTGCTGGCGACGGGCGGGCGGCTCGGCGACATCTTCGGCCGCCGCCGCATGTTCCTCGCCGGCGTGGTGATCTTCGCCCTCTCCTCGGCCACCGCCGGCTTCGCCCAGGGCCCGACCGACCTGGTGATCAGCCGCGTCGTGCAGGGCGTCGGCGCGGCGCTGATGATGCCGGGAACGCTCTCGATCATCACCGACGCCTTCCCCGCCCACGAGCGCGGCAAGGCGATGGGCACCTGGGCGGGCGTCTCCGCCCTGGCGCTCGCCGTCGGCCCGGTGCTGGGCGGCTTCCTCACCGAGCACGTCAGCTGGCGGGCGATCTTCTACCTCAACATCCCGGTCGCGATCGGCGCCGTGACCGCGACGGTGTTCGCCGTGCGCGAGTCGCGCGACGAGAGCGTCGGCCGCGAGATCGACTTCCTCGGCGTGGCGACGCTGACCGGCGCCCTGACCGCGCTGGTGCTGGCCCTGGTCGAGGGCAACAGCTGGGGCTGGGGCTCGCCGGCGATCGTCGGCCTGCTTGCCGGCGCCGTATTGCTCGCGTTCGCCTTCGTCGCGGTCGAGAACCGCGTCAAGGCGCCGATGGTCGAGTTCCGCTTCTTCAACGACCGGAACTTCCTCGGCGCGGTCGTGGTGGCGCTGATCATCACCTTCGCGATGATGGGCGTCTTCTTCTTCCTCGCCCTCTACATGCAGGACATCCTCCGCTACTCGCCGCTGGAGGCGGGCGTGCGCTTCCTGCCGTCGACCCTGATGATCGTCGGCGTGGCGCCGGTTGCCGGCCGGCTCGCCGACCGCTTCGGCCCGCGCTGGCTGATCGTCGCCGGGCTGGCGATCCTCACGGCCTCGCTGTGGACCTTCACCCACATCGCGGTGAACTCGGGCTACATCGACCTGCTGCCCGGCTTCATGCTGCTGGGCATCGGCATCGCGCTGACGATGTCGCCGATGACCAGCGCCGCGATGAACGCGGTCGCGGTGCAGAAAGCGGGGATCGCCTCCGGCGTGCTCTCGATGTTCCGCATGGTCGGCGGCAGCCTCGGCGTCGCCGTCACCGGCGCGATCTTCCAGGCTACGGTCGGCGGCGGCAGCTTCGAGACGGCGACGCCGCAGCAGTTCGTCGCCGGGCTGAGCGACGCGATGTGGGTCTCGGCCGCGGTCACCGCGCTCGGCGCCCTGATCGCCGCCGTGGCGATCAACGCCAGGCCGAAAGCGGTTTCCGCCGCGGTCGCCGAGGCGGAGGCCAGCCCGGGCGGCGAGGAGCTGGCCGGGGTGGCTGGGTAGCGGTGCGTCCGGGCAGGGGCTCCACTTAACTTTTTCGTGGGACGTTCGGCTGCCGTCCGAGATCGGATGCGCCGAAAAAGTACAAGACGTTCCGCCCCTACCCGGACGCACCGCCGTCGAGCCGGGGCCAAGCTTCAAGGGCATTGAGATCGAGGAATTGCAGGGTCTCCACGTCTACTCCCCCGAGCGAGGCGATGGTTGCCCGGTTCGATTCTTCGATTGCGGATGGTTTCTCCGGCCAGGGGGTGAGGACTACCTTCGCCACCTCGAGCCCGGCGGCGCGGGCGGCCTCGATCGTCAGCAGGGTGTGGTTGATCGTGCCGAGGCTGGGCGAGGCGGCGGCGACGAGCGGCAGGCCGAGGTCGACCGCGAAGTCGCGCACGAGGTAGCCAGGGGAGAGAGGGACGAGCAGCCCGCCGACTCCCTCGCAGACAAGGGCGTCGGCGCCGGCGGCCGCGGACCGCGCCGCCTCCAGGAGGCGCCCGCGCGAGATCTCCTCGCCCGCCAGCTCGGCGGCCAGGTGCGGCGACATCGGCGGCCCGTAGCGGTAGGGCGCGATCTGCTCGTCGCTCTGGCTCGAGCCCGCGGCGCGGCGCAGCAGCGCGTGGTCGGGCTCGCCCGCCTCGTCGAGCCCGGTGACCGCCGGCTTGCACACGGCGACGCGCTTGCCTTCGGCCGCCAGGGTGCGGGCGAGCGCCGCGGCGACGACCGTCTTGCCGACCTCGGTCCCCGTGCCCGTTACGAAGACGCCCTCCACGCGCGCTCAGGCGGCGACCGGGGTTCGCACGAGGCCCAGTTCGCGCGCCGCCTCGCCCGCCCGCCGCGCCGCCTCGCGCAGCTCGGCCCCCTCGTGCGTCGCCATCGCGCTGAAGCGCAGGCGCGAGGAGCCCGGGGGGACGGTGGGGGGGCGGATGCCCTGGGCGAAGACGCCGCGCTCGAGCAGCCGCTCGCAGAGCGCCATCGCCGGCTCGGCCTCGCCGACGGCGAGGGGCACGATCTGGCTCTCGCCGCCCCCCGCCTCGAGCCCCTCTGCGCGCAGCCCCTCGCGCAGCGCCGCTGCGTTGGCGCGCAGCCGCTCGACCCGCGCCGGCTCTGCTTCGAGCAGCTCCAGCGCCGCCCCCCCGGCGGCGAGCGAGGGCGGCGGCAGGGCGGTCGAGAAGACGAAGGAGCGCGCCGCGTTGAGCAGGTACTCGCGCAGCTCTGCGCTCGCGCAAGTGTAGGCGCCGTAGGAGCCGAGCGCCTTGCCGAGCGTGCCGACGAGGACGTCGACCTCGTCTCCCAGGCCCGCCGCGGCGACCGAGCCGCGGCCCCCCGGGCCGAGCGCCCCGGTCGCGTGCGCCTCGTCGACCATCAGCCGGCAGCGGTGCTCGCGCGCCAACCGCGCCAGCTCCGCCAGCGGCGCCGTGTCGCCGTCCATCGAGAAGACGCCGTCGGTGACGATCAGCGCCGCCCGCCCGCCCGCCTCGCGCAGCCCCCAGGCGAGGTGCTCGGCGTCGGCGTGCCGGTAGACGAAGGTCTCCGCCCGCGCCAGCCGGCAGCCGTCGACGATGCTGGCGTGGTTGAGCTCGTCGGAGAAGACGACGCCGCCGCGCCCGGCGAGCGCCGCGATCGTCCCCACGTTCGCCAGGTACCCAGAGCCGAACAGCAGCGCCGACTCGTAGCCCTTGAACGCCGCCAGCCGCTCCTCCAGCCGCCGGTGGGGGTCCATGTTGCCGGAGATCAGCCGCGAGGCGCCGGCCCCGGCGCCCCAGCGCAGCGCCGCCTCGGCCGCCGCCTCGCGCACCCGCGGGTGCGCCGCCAGCCCGAGGTAGTCGTTCGAGCAGAGCAGCAGCACCTCGCGCCCGTCCAGCGTCACCCGCGGCCCCTGCGCCCCTTCGACCAGCCGCAGCCGGCGGCGGAGCCCGCCTTTGCGCAGCTCCTCCAACCTGGCCTCGATATCCATCATGGCTACAAGGTGTTTCCGGCCGCCCCCGGACGCGGAAGCACGGGCGGGAGACTTCCGGTGGTCATGAGCCCGCCCGTGCGGGAGCAGAGGAGGCGGCCGTTGGGTAAGGCGGGGGCTTCTTCGTCTTCTTGATCACCCGCAGCTGGGTCGAGGGGTCCCAGAAGCTCGCTTCGTCCTGGCGGTCGATCAGCTCGTCGATCGGCGTCGCCGGCGCCTCGCCGTCGAGCCAGCCGGCGCGGTTGTCGGGCCGCGGGTTGGCGCCGTTGTCGGGCTGGCGCGCCACGTTCAGGCCGAGCTCCTCGAACATCGCCCGGTCGTCCTCGGGCTCGGCCCCCAGCGTGGTCAGGAAGTTGCCCATCATCACCCCGTTCAGCCCCGCCTTGACCGCCAGCGGCTGGAGCTCGCCGAGGTTCTCGACCCGGCCGCCGCAGAGGCGGAAGAGCGCGCCGGGGATGATCAGGCGGAAGATCGCCACCCACTTGACGACCTCCCACGGGTCCATCAGCGGGCGGTCGCCGAACTTCGTCCCCTCGCGCGGGTTGAGCAGGTTGATCGGCACCGAGGTCGGCTCCAGCTCGGCCAGCTCGAAGGCCATCTCGACCCGCTGCCGCGGCGACTCGCCGAGGTTGAGGATGCCGCCGACGCAGGTCTCCAGCCCGGCGTCCTTGACCGCGTCGATCGTCCGCAGCCGGCCCTCGTAGCGGACCGTGGTCGAGACCTCCGGGTAGTAGGAGCGCGAGGACTCGACGTTGTGGTGGACGCGCTGGATGCCGGCCTCACGCAGACGCCTCGCCCGCTCGGCCGACATGTGGCCGATCGAGGCGCAGCGCTTCAGGTTGGTCTGCTCGGAGACGAGCTTGGCGCCCGCGACGATCTTCTCGAAGTCGCGCTTGGAGAGCCCCTGGCCCTGGGTGACCATGCAGAAGCGGTGCGCCCCCGCCGCCTCGGCCGCCTTCGCGTGCTCGAGGATCTGCTCGGGCTCCATCATCGCGTGCATCGGCGTGTCCGCCTCGGCGTAGCGCGACTGGGCGCAGAAGCCGCAGTCCTCGGCGCAGCCGCCGGACTTGGCGTTGACCAGCGAGCACATGTCGGTCGAGTCGCCGAAGTTTTCCCGGCGCACCGCCCAGGCGCGCTCGACCAGCGCGCCGATCTCCTGCCGGTCGCTCAGCTCGCCGAGCGCCAGCGCCTCCTCGAAATCGATCAGGGACGTCATTCGGGGCGCAAGGCTAGGAGCCGCCCCGGACGTTCGCCCCTCCAGCGAGGGCGTTCGCCGTTTGTCTTCCTATGCGCGACAAACAGCGAACGCGCGTCGTCAGGCGGCGACGCCCGCTACCCGCACCGCGTCGCGCCCCGCCCGCTTGGCCGCGTACATCGCGTCGTCCGCCGCCGAGAGGATCGCGTCGTAGCTCTGCGCACGCGGCCCGAAGGTGGCGATCCCGATGCTGGCGGTGATCGGCGGCGCCGCCTCGCCCGGCGGAGTGTGCTGGCGGATCGCCTGGGCGATCGCCTCGGCCACCTCCTCGGCCTCGTCGAGCTCGCAGCGCGGCAGGACGATCGCGAACTCGTCGCCGCCCAGCCGCGCGACCACGTCGGTCTCGCGCATCCGTCCGCGCAGGACGCCGGCGATGTCGGCGATCACGCGGTCTCCGGCCGGGTGCCCGAGCGTGTCGTTGACCTGCTTGAAGTTGTCGAGGTCGAGCATCAGCACGGCGCCGACGGTGTCCTCGCGCCGGCTGCGGGCCAGCTCGGTGCGCAGGTCTTCGCCGAAGCGGCGCCGGTTCTTCAGCCCGGTCAGCGGGTCCTGGTTGGCCTGCTGTCGCAGCTCCTGCATGCGCTCGGCGCGGCTCCAGACGAGGACCAGCGCGCCCAGCAGCAGCGCCAGGCAGATGCCGACGACGGCGATCAGGATCGGCAGGCTGACCCCCGGCCGGTTGGGATCGCGGACGACCAGCAGCCAGGTGCGGTCGGCGATGCGCAGGGGGACCGCGTCGGATTCCCCGCGCGCCAGCTGGGGCCCGGCGACGCTGTGGCCGTCCTCGAGCAGCTCGACGGCGACGTCGCCGGGAAGCGCCGAGGTCGCCACGGCGGTCAGGTCGGGGACGTGGAAGGAGCCGATCGCGAAGCCGACCAGGGCGGCGCGGCGCTCGGCCCGGGTCGCGGTCGGCGCCCCGTCGCGGTAGACGGGGCGGAAGACGTTAACCCCGATGCCGCCGATCGGCAGGCGCATGACCCTGGTCGCGGTGGACTTGCCGCTGTCGCGCGCCTCGAACATGTAGGGCGCCCGGGCGGAGTCGGCGCCGAGGTCGTAGCCCAGCGGCGGCGTCAGCCCCGTCTCCGACCTGCCGTAGACGAGCGGGTAGTAGTCGCGGCTTTGCCGGGGCTCGCGGCGGAAGCCCAGCTGCGTGCGTTCCTCGATCTGGTAGCCGTGGGAGCGCTCGAAGCCGGCGCGGCGCGAGGCCGGCACGGCGAGGACCAGCCCCGTCCCCGAGAGCGCCCCCGAGTGCAGCAGCGAGCTGGCGATCGCGTCGAACTTGTGACGGTCGAGGTGGTCGACGACGCGGTAGAAGGCGGTGGCGCTGGCGAGCTGGCCGACCGAGAGCGCGGCGAGCGCTTCGGTCTGCCGCGCCGAGCGCGCCGCCTCGCTGTGCTGCGCCTGCGCGAAGTTTTCGCTTTCGCGGTCGCGCACGACCAGCGCGATCGCGATCGAGCCGACGGCGATCGCGACCACGACCGCGTATCCGAGCCAGAAGCGGAGCTTCATGCTCCTATATTCGGCCAATTCCTCACCGCCCCTCATTTGGCAGGAACGCTTGCGAGCGACTCCCAGAGGTAGAGCGAGGCGAGGCTGCGGTGCGGGCGCCAGGCCTCGCCGATCTCCAGCACCTGGCCCGGCGGCGGCATCTCCGCCAGCCCGTACTCGATCCGCACCGCCTTGCGGATGCCGAGGTCGCCGCCGGAGAGCACGTCGGGCCGCTCGAGGTGGAAGAGCAGGAACATCTCCGCGGTCCACTGGCCGAGCCCGCGCACGGCGACGATCTCCTCGACGACCCGCTCGTCGGAGAGCTCGCCGAGGCGGTCGAGCTCGAGCTCGCCGTCGAGCACGTGGGCGGCGAGGTCGCGCACGTAGGAGACCTTGCGGCCGGAGAGCCCGCAGCCGCGCAGCTCCTCCTCGCTCGCCTCGAGCAGCCGCTCGGGCGAGGGGGCGGCGCCGCCGAACAGGTCGAGCACCCGCGCGTAGATCGTCCGCGCCGCCTTGGTCGAGAGCTGCTGGCCGACGATCGCCCGCAGCAGGGCGCCGTAGGCGTCTGCCGGGCGCTCCTCGGCGCGGCGCCGCAGCCGCGTCGCCAGGTCGATCTCGCCGAGCCGCTCGATCAGCGCCGCCATCGCCGGGTCGGCGGCGGCCAGCGCCGCCCGCGCCTCGGCGCTCACAAACGCTCCTTCCGCTGTTCCTTATCCCTCAATAACGAGGAAAAGGAACAGCGGAACGTCGTCATCGGCCCTGCCAGCGCGGCCGGCGCTTCTCGGCGAAGGCCTCGATGCCCTCGCGCAGGTCGGCGGAGGCGAAGCACGATTCGCGCAGGGCGATCAGGCCGCTCTCCTGCTGCTCGCTCAGCACCGGGTTCGAGTTGAGCACCTCGATCGCGCGCTTGTTGCCGCGCATCGAGAGCGGCGCGTTGGCGGCGATCCGCTCGGCGAGGGCGATCGAGGCCCCTTCGAGCGCCTCGTCGTCGACCACCTCGTGGACGAGGCCGATCTCCTCGGCCCGCGCGGCCTCGAAGTTGCGGCCGGTGAGGAACAGCTCCTTGGTCCGCGCCAGGCCGACCGTGTCGAGGAACTTGCGCAGGCCGGTGTGGCCGTAGACGAGGCCGAGCTTGGCCGGCGGCATGCCGAGCTTGGCGCCGCTGGCGCAGATCCGCATGTCGCAGGTGATCGCCAGCTCCAGCCCGCCGCCGAGGCAGTGGCCGTTGATCGCCGCGACGGTCGGCCAGGGGTGGGCGGCGAGCGCCTCCATCGCGTCGTGGAAGGGGTGGGCGACGAGCGCCTCGGCGTCGCGTTCGAAGGTCTCGCGCGGGATCGAGGCG
This sequence comes from uncultured Solirubrobacterales bacterium, assembly GCA_963805475.1. Taxonomy (GTDB): domain Bacteria; phylum Actinomycetota; class Thermoleophilia; order Solirubrobacterales; family 70-9; genus VRUE01. Next base: position 118,145 of record CAWDUO010000005.1, read on the forward strand.
AGGTCGTAGCCGGCCGAGAAGGCGGGCGGCGCGCCGGTGATCATCACGCAGCGGGTCTCGATCCCGCGGTCGAGCCGCGGCAGCGCCTCCGCCAGCGCGTCGAGGATCTCGTGGTCGAGGGCGTTGCGGCGCTCGGGGTTGAAGATGCGGATGCGGGCGACCGCCTCGGCCGGCGAGTCGAGGATCAGCTTGCCGGAGGCGAGCCGCTCTTCAACCGGGCGCTCCGCGCTCACCGTCCTACTCCAGGACGACGAGGACGTCGCCTTCGCTGACCGACTGGCCCTCCGCGCAGCGGATCTCCTTGACGACGCCGTCGTCCTCGGCCTCGACCGGGATCTCCATCTTCATCGACTCGAGGATGACGACGGTGTCGCCGTCGGAGACCTCGTCGCCGACCGCGACGGTGACTTTCCAGACGTTGCCCGTGATGTGCGCCTCGATGTCCGCCATGGCGCGGGAGACTATCCGCCATGGAGGACCCTGCGATCATCGTCGCCGCGCGCAACGAGGCGGACCGGGTGGGGGAGACCGTGGCGGCGCTGCGACGGGCCTTCCCCGGGGCGGCGCTGTGGGTCGCCGACGACGCCTCGAGCGACGGCACGGCGGAGGTCGCGATGTCCGCCGGGGCCCAGGTGGTGAGCCGGGGGCGGCCGCACGGCAAGGGGGCCAACGTCACCGCGGCGGCCGAGGCGGCGCTGAGCGCCGAGCCGGCGCCGCGGATCGTCCTGCTCTGCGACGGCGACCTCGGCCCGAGCGCCGCCGGGCTGGCGCCGCTGGTCGAGGCGGTGCGCCGCGGCGAGTGCGACCTCGCGGTCGCCGCCTTCAGCCGCCGCGTCGGCGGCGGCTTCGGCTTCGCGCTCGGCTTCGCCCGCTGGGCGATCCGCCGCCGCTGCGGGCTGGAGACGCGGGCGCCGATCTCCGGCCAGCGGGCGCTGCGGGTGGACGCCCTGCGCGCGACCCTGCCCTTCGCCCGCGGCTACGGCATGGAGGTCGGGATGACGATCGACGCGGTCCGCACCGGCTATCGCCTGCGCGAGTACGAGCTCGACCTCTCCCACCGCGCGACCGGTCGCAGCCTCGCCGGCTTCACCCATCGCGCCCGCCAGCTGCTCGACTTCGCCCACGTCTACCTTTCGCGGCGCCGCGCCGAATAGCCTCGTCCCATGATCCTCGCGATCGACCAGGGGACGACGGGAACGACCTGCCTCGTCTTCGACGAGGAGGGGCGGATCGCCGGCCGCGCCTACTCGGAGCTCGAGCAGCACTTCCCGCGGCCGGGCTGGGTCGAGCACGACGCGAACGAGATTTGGGAGGCGGCGCGGCGCGTCGCGCGCGACGCGCTAGGCGACGCCGGCATCGACGGCGCCGAGCTCGACGCGATCGGGATAACCAACCAGCGTGAGACGGTGGTCGCCTGGGACCCCGCCACCGGCGAGCCGCTGCACCGGGCGCTGGTCTGGCAGGACCGCCGCACCGCGGGGCGCTGCGAGGAGCTGCGCGCGGCCGGCCACGAGGCGCTGGTGCGCGAGCGCACCGGGCTCGTCCTCGACCCCTACTTCTCCGCCACCAAGATCGAGTGGCTGCTGCGCAATGCCGAGCTGCCGCCGGGCGCCGTCTTCGGCACGGTCGACTCCTGGCTGCTGTTCAAGCTGACCGGCCGCCACGCGACCGACTACACGAACGCCTCGCGCACGCTGCTCTTCGACATCCGCCGGCTCGCCTGGGACGCGGAGCTGTGCGAGCTGTTCGGCGTCGACCCCGCGCGCCTGCCCGAGCCGCTGCCCTCGTCCTATATATACGGGACGACGACGGAGTTCGGCGGCGAGGCGCCGGTGGCGGGGATCGCCGGCGACCAGCAGGCGGCGCTCTTCGGCCAGGCCTGCCACGCGGCCGGCAGCGCCAAGAACACCTACGGCACCGGAAGCTTCGTCCTCCTGCACACCGGCGAGGAGGCGCCCGAGCCGGGCGAGGGGCTGCTCGCCACGGTCGCCTGCGGCGCCGGCGAGGCGGCCGCCTACGCCCTCGAGGCCTCGATTTTCGCCACCGGCGCCGCCGTGCAGTGGCTGCGCGACGGGCTCGGGATCATCGGCGAGGCGGGGGAGAGCGAGGCGCTCGCCGCCTCGCTGAAGGGCAACGACGGCGTCTACTTCGTCCCCGCACTGACCGGGCTGGGCTCGCCGCACTGGGACCCCTACGCGCGCGGCACGATCGTCGGCCTCACCCGCGGCAGCGGCCGCGCGCAGCTCGCGCGCGCGGCGCTGGAGGCGATCGCCTACCAGACGGTCGACGCGGTGCGCGCCGAGGAGGCGGCCGCCGGGGAGCGGCTCGGCGAGCTGAAGGCGGACGGCGGCGCCGTCGCGAACCGCTGGCTGATGCAGTTCCAGGCCGACGTGCTCGGCGCGCCGGTCGTCGTCCCCGAGATCGCCGAGACGACGGCGCTCGGGGCCGCCTACCTCGCCGGGATCGCGACCGGCCGCTGGAGCGCCGCCGAGGTCGCGGAGATGTGGCGCGAGGCGGCCCGCTACGAGCCGCGGCATGGGCGAGGACGAGCCCGAGTCGCTGCTTGCGGAGTGGCACAGAGCCCTCGACCGCTCCCGCGGCTGGGCTGCGTAACCAGGCGATGGGCAAGGGGTAGGCACGGGCAAGCCGCGATGCCCGACATGAAGCCACAGGTCTACAAGGACGACCGCCCGGCGTCCTACTTCGACCAGTTCCACACGGCGGCGCTGAAGGGCGCCGGCTGGACCTACACCTTCGTCCGCTTCCTCGTCACCCTGCCGACGCTGGTGATCTACCGGGTGCGGGCGATCGGCCGCGAGAACGTGCCCGAGGACGGGCCGCTGATCCTCGCGCCCAACCACTTCAGCCAGATGGACCATTTCTTCGTCGGCGTCTACCTGCGGCGGAAGATCCGCTTCATGGCCAAATCGCAGATGTTCGGCCCGCCCGTCCTCACCTACATCTACAAGGTCGGCGGCGTGATCCCGATCCGCCGCGGCCACCACGACGAGAAGGCTTTCGAAACCGCGTTCGAGGTGCTCGGCCAGGGCGAGATGCTGCTGATCTACGCCGAGGGCGGCCGCTCGCGCAGCGGCGAGCTGGGCGAGCCGAAACCGGGGGTCGGGCGGCTGGCGCTGGAGTCGGGCGCCCCGGTCGTCCCGGTCGCGATCCACGGCTCGGCCAAGGTGCGGCGCTGGAAGCGGCTGCGCTTCCCCAAGGTCACGGTCCAGTTCGGCGAGCCGCTGAGCTTCCCAGTCGAGAAGGGGGCGAGCCGCGAGCGCCAGCAGGAGGTCGCCGCCGAGATCTTCGGTCAGGTGCGGGAGATGTACAAGGAGCTCTCTACTCGTAACGCTCGCCGAGCTTCGCGTAGAAGCCCGGATCGTGCCCCGGCGTGACGATCGCGTCGGGATACTCGCGCCGCAGCAGCCGCAGCTCCTGGATCGAGCGCCGGTAGTTGTGCTCGTCGAAGGGACGGGGCGCCAGCGGCGCCGATCCGTCCAGCTGGCCCTCGGTGTAGACGACGTCGCCGCCGATCACGAAGTCGCGCTCGGCGAGGCGGGCGATCACCGACATGTGGCCGGCGCTGTGGCCGGGGGTGTAGGCGAGCCGGATCGAGCCGTCGCCGAAGAGGTCGAAGCAGCGGGCGAAGCTGGCGTATGAGTCGATCCCGCCGCGGTCGAAGTCGACGGTGCGGTAGTCGAAGGCGAAGTGGAAGTGGGCGCGCCGGTAGCCGTTGGCGAGCGGTTTCGGGCCGACCGTCGCCGCCTCCCACTCGACCTCGCTGACGACGAAGGTCGAGTTGGGGAACTCGGAGATCGCCGAGCTGTGGTCGAGGTGCAGGTGGGTCATCACGACGACCGGGATCTCGCCGGGGTCGAGGTTGCGGGCGCGCAGCTGCGCCGGCACGTCTTCGCCCGGCTCCAGCGCCGGCTTGCCGAAGCGCGCGGCGAGGCCGCCGAAGTTCTCCTTGCCGTCGGTGGCGATCGAGGGGTGCAGGCCGGTGTCGACGAGGATCGCCCCGGCGCTGGGGTGGCGGATCAGGAAGGCGGGGCAGGGGACGACCGTCGGCGGCTTGCCGCTGAGCAGGGCGCGCAGCAGCTTCAGCGTCTCCAGGCGCCCGCCCGGCCGCTCCATCATCGGCAGCGGCCAGGTGACGTGCCCGGCGATCAGCGGTTCGACGCTCACCGAGGCGCCGGCCGTGCCGCCGGCCAGCGGCTCGTGCAGCGGTTTCGCCTCGACGTGAACCTTCATCGCCGGGTGACATTACCCGGCTTCGAGTCGGCTATAGGCTGGCGGGCGATGGCTGAAAGCCGCGATTCGCGCATCTTCAGGGAGGGTTTGCTGGACGGGCAGGTCTGCCTCGTCTCCGGCGCCGGCAGCGGCCTCGGGCGGGAGACCGCGCTGGAGCTGGCGCGGCTCGGCGCCGCGGTCGTCGGATGCGGGCGGCGCGAGGAGCCGCTGGCCGAGACCGCGGCGCTCGCCGCCGGCCTGCCCGGCTGCTTCGAGCGCGAAGCGATGGACATCCGCGACGAGGCGGCCGGTCGAGCGGCTGTTCGACGGGCTGCTGGAGCGCCACGGGCGGCTCGACGTGCTGGTCAACAACGCCGGCGGCCAGTTCCTCAGCCCGGCCGAGGCGATCACGCCGAAGGGCTTCCGCACGGTGATCGAGCTGAACGTGCAGGGCACCTGGCTGATGACCCACGCGGCGGCGACGAGGGCGATGATCCCGCAGGGCGGCGGCAAGGTGCTCAGCGTCACGCTCTCGCCGCACAACGGGATGCCGGGGATGGTCCACTCCGGCGCCGCCCGCGCCGCGGTCGAGAACATGATGCGGACGCTCTCGGTCGAGTGGGCGCGCTTCGGGATCAAGCTCTGCGCGCTCGCCGCCGGCCAGTTCGCCACCGAGACGCTGCTGACCAAGTACCCGCAGGTGGTCGTCGACAACCTCGAGCGGTCGATTCCGATCGGCCGCGCCGGCCGCGCCGAGGAGCTGGCCTGGCTGGTCGCCTACCTGGCCTCGCCGGCCGGCGACTTCTTCTCCGGCACGACGCTCACGATCGACGGCGCCCGCGACAACTGGGCCGGCCCGTGGCCGCCCGAGGCGATCGCGGTCGACGGCGAGCCGGTCGCCGAGCAGCGCCACCTCAAGTAACGGGGCACGTTTCTTTCGCTATGCGTCAATAACGTGCCCCGCGCCGGCTAGTGACGGGGCTCGAGGACGACGATCGGGATCTCGCGCCCTTTGCTGCGGGCGGCGTAGCCTTCGTAGCCGGGGTAGGCGGCGACCGCCTTGTCCCAGAGCCGGTCGCGCTCCTCGGGTTTCGCCACGCGGGCGTGGACCGGCAGGCGGGCCGAGCCGACCTGGACCTCGGTGTCGGGGTTGGCCTTGAGGTTGTAGAACCAGGCCGGGTTCTTCGGGAAGCCGCCTTTGGAGGCGATGACCGCCAGGTCCTCGCCCTCGCGCACGTAGAGCAGCGGCGAGGTGCGCTTGACGCCGCTCTTCGCTCCGACGTGGTCGAGCAGCAGCACCCGGATCGGCGAGCCGGGCAGGCTGTGCCCGACCCGCCCACCCGTGACCCGGTAGACGAACGTGTGGACGCGCATCCCCCGCCAGATCAGCGGCCAGGTCTTGTCGGCGAGATCGAGGTAGCTCATCCGTTTTGAGGGCCTAACTCGATTCTGAGGGCGCGAAAACCAAGCAGGTCGGGGGATGCAGGGAGGCTGGTGAGGGGAGCGCACAGTTAGTGCGTGACCCGAACCAGCCTCCCGAAGACCCCGAGATGCGCCGGTTTGCAGCGTCCTCAGCTCAGGTGTACATGCCTCCGAACATGCCGCCTGTGACGTTCAGGGTCTGTCCCTGCACGTAGTTGGAGAGCGGCGAGGCGAGGAACAGCACCGGGCCCGAGGCCTCCTGCGGCGTCGCCGGGCGGCCGAGCGGGATGATCGCCGAGGCCATCGCCCGCATCTGCTCGGGGATGCCGAGCTCGATCTTCTCGCCGCCGGGGGCGGTCATCTCCTCGCCGGCCTCCTTGGCGGCGGTGAGCCGCGTTTCGACGAAGCCGAAGGCGACCGCGTTGACGTTGATCTTGAACTGGCCCCACTCCTTGGCCAGCGTTTTGGTCATCCCGACGACGGCCATCTTCGCCGCCGAGTAGTTGATCTGGCCGGCGTTGCCCATCGTCCCCGAGGTCGAGGAGATGTTGATCAGCTTGCGGAAGACCTCCTTGCCCTCGCCCAGCTCGGCCTTGGCCGCCTCGCGCCAGTGCGGCGCCAGCGCCCGGGCGACCCGGAAGGGGACGACGGTGTGGATGTCGAGCATCGCCTGGAACTGCTCGTCGGTCATCCGGTGGGCGACGCCGTCCCAGGTGTAGCCGGCGTTGTTGACGACGACGTCGATCGCGCCGAAGGCGTCGACCCCGGCCTTGACCAGCTCGTCGGCGGCGCCCTCCTTGGTCAGGTCGCCGGCGAAGACGGCCGTCTCGCCGTCGATCTCGCCGGCCGCCTGCTCGGCGACGTCGGCGTCGAGGTCGTTGATCAGCACCTTGGCGCCCTCGCTGACGAACAGCTCCGCGGTCGCCCGGCCGATCCCCCGGGCCGAGCCGGTGACGATCGCCGCTTTCCCATCGAGAAGTCCCATCGGTCTTGCGCTCTCCTTGTCTAGGTCGTGAAAGTCGGGCGGGAGGCTATAGGGAAAGAGAGGGGGCTGGTTGACTGGCCAGTCGGGCGGCGGAGGGCGCTACGCGGCGGCGATCGCGGCCAGGTCCTCCGGCCGCAGCAGGGCCACCAGGGTTCCGCCGTCGACGATCGCCAGGCCGCCCTTGCGCAGCTTCGCCCTGGCGCCGGTGAGGCGGGCGATCTCGTTCGAGAAGTCGGGCTCGTGGCCGACCAGCAGCGCCGCGCCGCGGCCGGCGGCGAGCGCGAGCGAGTCGAAGGCGCCGCCGGCCAGCGTCTCGGCGAGCTCGGCCTCGATCCCCAGCGCCGCGCAGGCGAGCTCCGCGGTTTCGGAGGCGCGCAGCTTGGGGCTCGTCAGGCAGGCCTCGACCGGCGCCCCGAGCGCCGCCAGCGCCCGCCCCGCCGCCTCGGACTGCCGCTTCCCCTCCGCGGTCAGCCGCCGCTCGGCGTCCTCCTTGCCGCTGTCCTTCCGCTCCGCGGTCCCGTGCCGCAGCAGGTAGATCACGGCCGAATCCTAAGGGGTGCGCTGCGGCGATCTTCGCCCTCGACGTGCCAACCTGGAACTCGGCCTCGCCGACGCCTCCATCGTGGTCTTGGCCGAGCGCCACCGGACGGTCGACGTCCTCAGCTTCGACTCGCGCCACTTCCGGGCCATGCGCGGCCCCGCCGAACGACCGTTCCGCCTGCTGCCCGACGACTACCGGCCGCAGGCGGAGGCGTAACCTCGTCAGGTGCCCCTGGCCCTCGGTCGCCACCTGCTCTTCCGCGAAGCCTCCCGCGGCGGCTGGGTCGTGGTCGCCGCCATCGTCGCGATTGTCATCCTGATCCGCTTCTGGCCGGCGATCGTCGCTTGGATAGAGCGGAAATGGCGCTCGCGCTGAGACCTTGCCGCAGGACCGGTTACGATCTTGCCGGTGAATTTCTTACATTTTTACCGCTGTAGGTCTTACAATTTTGCCTATGAACGGTTCCTCCTACAGCCCGAGGATCGCGGATCGCGAGCTGGAAAGCCGCTTGCAGCGTATAGGTGCAGTGCTGATCGAGGGGCCTAAGGCCTGTGGAAAGACCGAGACCGCGAGGCAGCTTGCCGCCAGCGAAGTGCGTCTCGACGTCGACGCCGGCGCTCGTGCCGCCCTAGCCGTCGAGCCCGAGCTGGTGCTCGCCGGCGAGGCGCCGCGGTTGATCGACGAGTGGCAGGTCGAGCCGAAGGTCTGGAATTTGGTTCGCCGCGCCGTCGACGACAGCGGCGAGCTCGGCCGTTTCATCCTCACCGGTTCGGCGCTGCCCGCTGACGAGGCGACCCGCCACTCCGGCGCCGGGCGCTTCTCGAGGTTGCGCATGCGTCCGATGTCGCTGGTCGAGTCGGGTTTCAGCGACGGATCGATTTCGCTCGCCGAGTTGATCGGCGGCGGCGTGTCCAGCTCTTCTGACCGGGGGATCGGGCTCGCCGATCTGGTCGATGCCGTCGCCCGCGGCGGCTGGCCGGCGCTGCAGAAGATGCCGATCAAGGGAGCGATCGCCTCGGTCGCCGATTACCTCGAGGAGGTGGCCCGCACCGACATCGGCCGGCTCGATGGCGTGCGTCGCGACCCGGCGCGGGTCAGGCGCCTGCTGCGGAGCCTGGCTCGAAACGTCGCGACCCACGTGACGATCACCAAGCTCGCCGCGGAGACCGCCGATCCCGGCACCGACACGCTCAAGAACCAGACCGTGAGCGATTACCTGGCCGCGCTCGAGCGCCTCTTCGTGGTCGAGGACCAACCAGCTTGGCAGCCGCACCTGCGATCGCGCTCGATCCTGCGCAAATCGGCCAAGCGCCACTTCGTCGATCCCTCGCTGGCGGTGGCGGCGCTCGGCGGCGACCCCGCTGCGCTGCTGGGGGATCTCAACCTGCTCGGCTTCGTCTTCGAGTCGCTGGTCGTGCGCGATCTCCGGGTCTATTCCCAGCCGCTCGGGGGCGAGGTGAGGCAATACCGAGACAACAAGGGGCTCGAGGTCGACGCGATCGTCCAGACAAAGGACACCTGGGTGGCCTTCGAGGTGAAGCTGGGAGGAGAGGGCCCGATCGACGAGGCTGCCGCGAGCCTCCTGAAGTTCGCCGGCGAAATCGATGCCGAGCGGAGCGGGGAGCCCGCTCTGCTGGGGGTGATCGTCGCAACCGGCTACGGCTACGTGCGCGAGGACGGGGTTCAGGTAATCCCGATCACCTCGCTGGGCCCCTGAGCCGGGTGCGGCCAATCCAGGCCAGGCAGGGACAGCCAATGGCCTCTCAGGCAGCCCTACAACCCCATCTGCTTGCCGAGGATCTCCTTCATGAGTTCCGAGCGTGGCACGGAGGGTCACGCGGGATCATCCGAAGACAAGGATGCCCCGCAAATGATCCTGTTCGAGCATGAGGGTGATGATCGGCCGTGATCGCGGATGGTCCGGCCGATGTGTCCGAATCGTGTCCGCGCGGCTGTTCGCGGAAGGGGTGGAGTAGCGAGGACGCGGGCCCATGGCGACAAATTCGCAAGGTCTATAGATTGCGGGACCCGTCGGCCGATCTCGCGATCCTTTGGGTAGCCAGCGGACTCCCAGAATCCTCCCGCCACCTCATCGTCATAGGCGACCAGCGCGGTCACGCGATGGACGCCACACTGGCGCAGGTAGTCCTCGCCAGCCCGCGTCAGCGCGAGGCCGATGCCTTCCCGCCGTTGCCCATCGCGGACGGCGAGTCGATACATGTTCCCTCGCCACCCGTCCCAGGCTGCGATTAGGGCACCGACGATCTCTCCGTTCTGCTCGGCTACCAGGAGGGCAGCTGGGGATTCGGCAACCAAGCATTCGACGTCATCGAGTCGGTCGGGTGTGCTTGCGTGCTCGCTGCGAGCCTGTGCCCACAGGTCCAGCACTGCTGGTACGTCGAGCCGTCGACAGCGGCGTACGTTGATTCCCATGCCGGTCAAGTGCGGAGCATAACGTCGCGGTTCCCTTCGCCCCCGGGCGTATCCGCCGCACTGTCGCCTTCGAGTGCGTGCGCCTCACGGAAGCTCCCGCCCCGGCGCTACCATTCCTCGTGTGGCCGTATCGCCAACCAAGAGAGTCGAGTTCGACAGCGAGTTGCTTGAGCGCCTGCACCAGCGTCGCCCAGAGATGAGCGACCGCCAGCTGCTCGAGTCAATGGCGAGGATGACCCTCGGCCGCGAAACCCTGCGCCGCGTCCAGGAGCGCAACACGCTCTCAGAAGACGAGGCAATCGAGCTTGGCGTCAAAGCCGTGCATGAAGCCCGGCGCGAGCGCCGAGCCGCCGGTTGAAGCGCCTCGTAGTCGACGCAAGCACGCTGGTCTCCGGTGTAGCCAGTCGCCCCGGCGGAGGAGCGCCCTGGCTGATCTTGGCAGCCCTTCTGGACTTCGACTTCGAGGCCATCGTTTGCCCCAGAGCTTATCGGCGAGTTCAACGACGCCCTGACCAACAAGTACTTCCGGGAACGTTTCGACCCTGATGACCTAGCGGAGATTGTGGTCAGCGTCGAGGAAGCGGCCGACAGATACGAAGACCCGAAGGAAATCGCGGCGCTGCTTCGAGACCCCAATGACGACTATCTCGTCGCATTAGCTCGCGAATCCGGAGCCGACGCAATCGTCACTGGCGACCACGATCTACTCGACCATCCAGGCCTAAAGCCCCAGGCGCTCGATGCACGCGCGGCATGCAGGCTGCTTGGCCTTCTTGACTGATGCGCGAGCGAACTCGCGTCGAAAGCGGCCTACAGGTCGGTTACTGACTCGGGTCGAAGAGAACGAACTTTCCCGGTTTCGACTTGCTTCTTGAGACCCACCACCGGACGCCCCGGTCCACAGATTTCATCCAGTCTGTCGCTTGGCATTCCAAGTGCATTCGCGATCTGGTCTTCCGGGGTGCCGGTGCTTTCTACAACCAGATCGAGACCACGGCGAAGCAGAGTTGGTCTCTCGTATGGCCCCAAGTCACCGGGCTCGGACTTTCGCCACCCCCAGTCCGACAAGCGAATCATCGCGTTCCGGTGGGCCTCCGGAGAAATCGTTCTCAGCTCACGAGCTCGATAGAAGAGAGCAGCAACCGATACTCCCCAGGTTTGCTTAAGCCTTAGAAGCTGGGCCTGATCCCGTTTGGTCGGCGCCTTCTTCGGAAGCTCATCGAGAACCTGATCGGCTGGCATCAGGAAGGAGGCCGCGAACGCATGCGCTTGTCTCTCCATCGTCTTGTTGCCCGGCTCGGGGTCGGGATGCATAACTAGATGTCCCAACTCATGCGCGGCGTCAAATCGAGATCGAGCAGCATCCTGCTTGGTAGACCAGAGCATCACAATCGGGCGACCGTCCATGCGTTGGGAGAACGCATCGACTCTGTCGCTTCGAGGTCTAACCCTTGACGCGATTCCACCCCTTGCCTCGATAAGGCGCACCACGTTCCCGGCCGGACCGTTGGGCATAGACCATCGACGACGAATCTCGGTAGCAATCTCTTCAATTGCCTGCGGTCGAACGTCATCATCGACTGGTATCGCATCGAATGAGACCTCGGGAAACTCCACGTAGCCCTCAAGCTCATTCGCTACTCGCCAAACCAGGGTTGCCTTTGCTTGGGCCTCTCGGCGCTCCCACTGACGAGTAGAACGCAAGCTCCGAAAGAAAGGCTCGTCGGTGTCCCGAGGACGGGTTGGTCGTCCGTCAACCCGAAAGAACGAAGCGGGAAAACCACAGGCCAGTGCAATCGCGCTCAAGGTGGCTGCCCGGGGGGCAGCGCGACCAGACTCGAATTGCGAAATTGCGGCGGGTGAGAGTCCGACAGCTTCTGCAAGTTCGTTCTTGCGGAAACCAGCATCCTCCCTCGCTAGGCGAAGGCGCTCAGGGTCAAAAGCGACGCTCACAATTCGTCGTCACGCTCATCGCGGCGCGGTCGGAGCTTGACGTCCGGATCGGGGACGTGCTGTTCATCATGAGACGGTCCGTTTGGCTCGGGTTCGTCCTGAATGTCAATTCCTTCGTCAGTGTCCTCCGCTCGCGCATAGATCGGCTCCTCCCATGCGAATTCCTCGCGGCCGGACATCACGCCTATCTTCGCTGAGAGGACTCCCCCCAGATCGCGCACGTAGGCGATCACGATGTGGAGGGGAGGACCTTCCTCGCCCAATTTCTCAAAAAAAACAAGCTGTTCCATCCCCTCTTCCAAGATGAGATCCTTGGTAACGCTGCCAGCTAGAAGCGGTGCATCTGAGCTTCCCGAGGAGTAGGGATGTACCCACGTTCCGCCGCCGCGAAGAACAATCGCGGAAGCGGAGCCGACTGCCTGAAGTTCGGACCCGTCCGGTGTCTCCCCCGAGCGGATGCGGCGTGCCACTCGATTGCGAGTTCTTCCGCTGCACATGAGCCCGGCGAGATTCGCGTAGTCGCCCTCAGCCTCGTCGTAGTCTCGACCCACCCCGGCGGCAACTTCGATCAACTCCTCCATAACCATCTCGACCAGCACAACGGTATCCGGATGCAGTTGGCGCTTGCCCGTCAGCACGGTGCGGGTGTCGGGAGGAAGTTCAAAGCTGTTGGACATTATGGCGTACCTCGCATTAGTAGGGGACGAACATTGCGCGCTGTGCTGAAGTTTTGCAGCCGTCCCGGCGTCAACTTCGCCTCTTCTAATCACACTTATTTCCTGTAGACTGATATCCATCTAGCTGGCACGCTCGGCGCGTGCCGGAGAAAGCTCTACAGGCTCTTGGTGATGCGATCAGGGCGCGGCGTGGCGAGATCGACGGCCTCTCTCAAGAGGGGTTGGCCGATCTTGCCGGAATGCACCGCACCTATGTCAGCGAGATCGAGCGCGGTTTGCGAAATCCGAGCTATCGCAATCTCGTCAAGTTGGCGGCGGCACTCGATGTGTCGCTGTCTGAGTTGGTCGCTCGCGCCGAACAGCTTTAGCGCGGCCAATTCATCGACCGAGGGCTTTCACAACGTTGACAAAATAAAACGCCCCGGGCGACGGTGGAACGCCCCCGGGGCCGGCACAGGAGGGGTTAGCTCCCATGCACGATCAGCCTATTCGGGGCTGCCGGGATTCCGGTGGCTCCTCAATGACCGCCGCCCAAGATCTCCACGATCAGGGCGTTGTTCTGATTCATGTCCTGACGATCTACCCAACGCATTTACGCCTCTTGGAGCTGGTGCGGGAGATCACGGCCGGATCGACCGATTTCTCGGAGGGAGACCGGATCGAACGCGCCGTGCGCGACCTGATCGGGTTTGGCCTGCTCTTTCGCGGTGAGGGGGTGGTGCTGCCAACGCGAGCAGCACTCCGCTTCAACGAGATCCTCGGGGAGGGGATGTAGCCGTGGGTCGGCGCGTAGGCCTGGAACGCGAGCAGTTCGCCCGCTGCTCGGGGTCAACCTCGCCAAGGCTCGCAATGCAGCGGACGTGAGCCAGGACGAGCTTGCCTTCCGAACCTCGACGCACCGCACGGCGATCAGCCAGATCGAGCGCGGTCGATCCCTGCCGGGCCTCGACTCGGCGATGAAGTTCGCGGCGGCGCTGGAAACGTCGCTGGATGAATTGCTCGCCGGAATCGAATGGCAATCGCCAGAGATGCAAATAGGCAAATTCAAAATTCCAGATTCAGAAGAAAATGAGCCACCACGATCCAGTAGCGAACGATGAGGCAGCCAAGAAGCACCTGCCAAGACAAAGCCCGTCCATCAAGCCTTCGGGCAGCCACCCAAAGCCTCTCCCAAGTACCCAACCTCAACCCCCGACACACTACGAACCCTCCGGATTCGTGCCTGAGCCGCAGCTTGTTGATTCAGAACGTCGGCAAGGTTAGGCAGCGTTGCTCGTGGCGATCTCGCCCGGGGGATCGGAGTCCCGATTTTGGCACGGCTCCGCCGTGCGGTCGGGCTCCTATGTCCCCCCGGCGAAGGGGCCGCGCAGTGAAGGCGTTGGTGCGTAGGGCGGCCTCTTTTTGCAAATGCAGGCGATGCATTTCTCGTCTTCGCTGGACAGCCAATGCAGAGGAAATGCACGACGGCTCCGACACCGAATTCGAGCGGCTTCTGTCCCCGGAGGACGTTGCCCGTGTCTGCGGACTCTCCCGCCGTGCCGTGTATCGGGCGATTGCGCGGGGAGAACTCCGGGCCGTGCGACTTTGCCACAGGCTGCGAATCCGTCCAGCGGAGTTGGAGCGCTGGATTGGTGGCCCGGCAGTTTCTTCGGAGTCCGGCAAGCCCACGCGGCGAAACCGGCCCGTCGCCGTTTCTCCGCGTGGCAGCTTGCGGTCGATGCTGGGCGATGCCGACCGCCAAGGCGGCAGTCGGTGAGCGTCGAGAGGATCGAGCGGAAGGGTGGAGCCGTATGGCGGGTGCGTTGGCGTGATGAGCAGGGGCAGGCGCATTCCAAAGTGATCGGTCGCAAGCGCGACGCCGAAACCTTCGACGCCGAAGTCCTGCGACGCAAGCGAACCGGAGATCTCGACCTGCTCACCGGAGGCAGCGAAACGCTCGCCGCCTTTGCTGAGGAGTGGTGGAAGCTGTACGCGGTGCCCAACTTGGCAAGTCGCACGCTGCGCGGCTATGCGGGGCTTTGGGATCGGCACGTCTTGCCGCGACTCGGCGCGATGCGCCTCAACGCGATCACTGTCGAGGCGGTCGAGCGCTACCGGGCAGAACTGGAAGGCGACGGCGTCGGGCAGCCGACCATCTACCGAGCGCTTGCGCTGCTTCAGGGCGTCTTGCGGCGAGCGGTCGAGTGGCGACGGATAAGCCACAACCCGGTCAAGTCCGTGCGGAAGCCGAACGTCCGTCGCCAGCGCGAGGTCCGGCCGGTCTCTCCCTTCACGGTCGAGCGGCTGCGAGCCGTCGCCGTCAAGAGGCGGAAGCACGGTCCTCGCGATGCTGTTCTGATCGGACTACTCGCCTACGCTGGTCTGCGACCGCAGGAGGCCCTGGTGCTGCGCTGGTCGGACGTGCGTGAGCGGACGCTCTTGGTCGAGAAGGCCGCAGACGGTCAGGGCGGGGTCAAGACGACGAAGACCGGGCAGGCGCGCACCGTTCGGCTCCTTGCCCCGCTCGCCAGTGACTTGACCGAGTGGCGGCTCCTGGGCGACGGGCCCGACGATGCGCTCATTTTCCCAAACGGCAAAGGAGGCGTCTGGAATGACCCGGCTTGGCAGACCTGGCACCGCGACTCCTGGCGGCCCGCCTGTCGAACGATCAGCCTGGAGGGCGCTCGTCCCTACGACTTGCGCCACAGCTTCGTCTCGTTGCTGATCAGCGAAGGTCGCAGCGTGGTCGACGTGGCCCGCCAAGCCGGACACTCGCCAACCATGACGCTCGACGTTTACGCCCACGTCTTCGATGAGTTCGACATTGCCGAGCGCGTGTCTGCCGAGGATCAGATCGTGCAGGCGCGGCGCGATGTGTCCGAATCGTGTCCGCCCGAGGGGGACCAAGGCGAGCAGGGGCAGAAAACCCCTGCTAATCCCTACAACCCCATCTGCTTGCCGAGGATCTCCTTCATCACCTCGTCGGTGCCGCCGCCTATCGGGCCTAGGCGGGCGTCGCGGACGGCTCGCTCTATGCCGTACTCGCGCATGTAGCCGTAGCCGCCGTGGATCTGGAGGGACTGGTCGGCGATCTCGAGGACGGCGCGCTGGGTGACGAGCTTGGCCATGGTGACGTCGCGGATGCAGTCCTGGCCTTCGTGGAAGAGGCGCAGGGCGTTGTAGGTGAGGGCGCGGCTCGCCTCGGCCTTCGTCGCCATCTCGGCGACCTGGTGGCGGATCGCCTGGAAGCTGCCGATCGGGCGGCCGAAGGCTTCGCGCTCCTTCGCGTAGGCGACGGTCGTCTCGATCAGGCGCTGCATCGCGCCGACCGCTCCGATCGCCATCAGCAGCCGCTCCCAGGCGAAGTTGGCCATGATCAATTTGAAGCCCTCGTTCTCCTCGCCGAGCAGGTTCTCCGCCGGCACCTCGACGTCGGTGAAGCTCAGCTCGCCCGTGTCGGAGGAGTGCCAGCCCATCTTCTCCAGCTTGCGCGCCACCTCGTAGCCGGGCATCTCGCGCTCCAGCACGAGGAAGGAGATGCCGCCGTGGCCGCCCTCCTTCGTGGTCTTCACCGCGCAGACGAGGAAGTCGGCCCGCACCCCGTTGGTGATGAAGGTCTTGGCGCCGTTGACGACGTAGCCGCCGTCGACGCGCTCGGCGAAGGTGGAGATGCCGGCGACGTCGGAGCCGGCGCCCGGCTCGGTGATCCCCAGCGCGCCGATCTTCTCGCCGGCGATCCCGGGGACGAGCCAGCGCCGCTTCTGCTCCTCCGTGCCGAAGTTGAAGATCGGCGGCAGCGCGATCGAGGCGTGGGCGTTGAGCCCGGCGGCGACCCCGCCCGAGCCGCCGCTGCGCGCCAGCTCCTCGACCCAGACCGCGTCGTGCAGGTGTGTGCCGCCCTGGCCGCCGTAGGCCTCGGGGAACTTCAGCCCGAGGAAGCCGAGCTCGGCGCAGCGCCGGTAGAGCTCGCGGGGGAACTCGCGCGCCGCCTCCCACTCGTCGACGTGCGGCGCGATCTCCCTGGCGACGAAGCGCCCGACCGTCTCCCGCAGCTCCTCGTGCTCATCCCCGAACGGGGGCAGAACCGCCCGCGCGCCGCTGTCCTTGACGACGGTCATCTCGAAGTCGCTAGGCGACACCGCGCGTTCGCCTTTTGTCGTCCCTAAGTCGACAAAAGGCGAACGCGTCGCGGCTAGAGGCCGTAGCTCCGCCCGATCACGTCGAGCATCACCTCGTCGGTGCCGGCGCCGATCCGGTTGAGGCGGACGTCGCGGTAGGCGCGCTCGATCTCGTACTCCTTCATGTAGCCGTAGCCGCCGAGGATCTGGATGCACTCGTCGGCGACCTCGCAGCCGACCCGCGAGGCGAAGAGCTTCGCCATCGTGATCTCGCGCACCGGGTACTCGCCGTTGGCGAAGCGCCAGGCGGTGGCGTAGGTGAACTGCTTCGCCGCCTCGGTCTTGGTCGCCATCTCGGCGAACTTGTGGCGGATCGCCTGGAACTTGCCGATCGGCCGGCCGAAGGCTTCGCGCTCCTTGGCGTACTCGAGCGTCTTCTCGACCATCCGTTCGCAGCCGGCGTGCGAGCCGGCGGCCGCTACCAGGCGCTCGCCCTGGAGCTCCCAGGCGATGTGGTAGAAGCCCTTGCCGACCTCGCCGAGCACGGCGTCGGCCGGCACGCGGACGTCTTCGAAGGCCAGTTCGCCCGTGTCGGAGGCGTGCATCCCCATCTTCTCCAGCTCCTTGGAGACGCTGAAGCCGGGGACCTTCTCGCCGCTGGAGTCGCGCAGGTCGACGACGAACAGGGTGATCCCCGCGTGGCGCGCCTCCGGGTCGGTCTTGGCGACGAGGACGATGAAGTCGGCCCGCGGCCCGTTGGTGATGAACGTCTTGGAGCCGTTGATCACGTACTCGTCGCCGTCGCGGATCGCCGTCGTGCGGATCCCCGCGACGTCGGAGCCGGCGCCGGGCTCGGTGATCCCGAGGCAGCCGACCTTCTCGCCCTTGATCCCGGGCACGAGGTAGCGCTGCTTCTGCTCCTCGCTGCCGAGCAGGTGGATCGGGGGGAGGACCATGTCGCTCTGCACGGCGAAGCCCATGTTGGTGCCGCCCGAGCCGGAGTAGCTCATGCACTCGGCGCGGACCAGCGAGTAGTAGTAGTCGCCGCCCTGGCCGCCGTACTCCTCCGGGAAGCAGAGGCCGAGGTAGCCGAGCTCGCCCGCTCGCTTCATCACCTCGGTCGGCCAGTAGCTCTCCTCCCACTCGTTGCGGTGGGGCCACATCTCCTTCTTGACCCAGGCCTGCATCGACTCGCGCAGGTCTTCGTGCTCCTGGCTGAAGATGAAGTGCTTGCGCCCCGCCGCGTGGTCGGGCTTGATCACCTTCGAGCCGTTCTCGGTCGCCGTCGCCATCGTCGCTCCTCCTGGTCGGGAAATCCGCGTGGACAGTAGCACTTTCCACTTTCGACACGGAGTCGCTATCGTGCCGGACCCATGAGACGCCCTGTGTCAACCCCCCGCTGGTTGAAGCCGGTTGGAATTGCCGTGGAGAGCGGAGTCATAGGGGACGCCGTCGCGCCAGCAGCGCCACAGAACGCGAATCCAGGCCCGGCCGAGAGTGCGGATCGCGTGGGGGTGGTCCTGTCCTCTGGCGCGAGCCCTTCGATAGACCTCTCTGGCCCACGGGTGCCAGTGCCGGGTCGAGTCGGCAAGGGTCGCGACGGCGAGGCGAAGGCGCTTGTCGCAGGCCCGCCTGAAGGTCGCGACGCGCAGCTTGCCCGACTCCAAGGCGACGGGGCTCATGCCGGCGTCGGCGGCCAGGGCGGCCTCGGTGGGATAGCGCCCACGACAGTCGCCCAACTCGGCGATCAGGGTCGCCGGGCAGATCGTCGTCTTGGGATCGCGAAACAGCGGCCGGAAGACCGCCGCGTCGGGATGCGTCGCGAGCGCCTCGCGAATGCGGGCATCGAGCGCCGAGATCTTCGCGACGATCGGCCCAAGCGAGGCGAGCAGGCCCGCCACGACGGCGCTCCGCGCCTCGGTCTCCGCCGCTCCCGCGGTCCCCTGCGCCGCGGAGCGCATCCGCGCCACCAGCTCGGCGGGGTCGGTGCGGCCGCTATAGCCCTGTCGCTTGAGGAAGGCGCCCATGCGCCCCGGACCCAGCGCCTTGGCGCTCTCAGGGGTTGGGTAGCGCTCGAGGAAGGCAAGCGAGATCGGACTGTCGACCTCGCTGAAGATCAGCGCCCCGGGCCAAAAGGCCTGCAGCTGAGCGCGCAGCTGGTTGGCGAGCTCCACCCGGACCCCGACCAGGTCCTCCCGCGCCCGCGTCAGCGTCCTGAGCGCCTTCGTCTTGTCGCTGTCGGGGACGAGCGCCCGGAAGCGGTGGGCGTCGGTGCGGGCCAGCTCGGCGAGCACGTAGGCGTCGAAGCGGTCGGACTTGCCGTGAGCGACCGCGAATCGCGGCCGGGCGGCTTTGACCTGATTGGGGTGGATCGCGAACACCTCGAGGCCCGCGTCCAGCAGGCGCTCGACCAGGATGCCGTCGGGGCGCTCGATCGCCACCCGCGCGACCCCTGCCCGCGCGAGTCGGCGGGTGAGCTCGCTGATTCCGCGCTCGTCGTGGGTGACGGCGAAGCGCTGGATCGCCGCGCCCTCCTGGCTGACGCACACCTCGTGGGCCTCGCTGGCCCAGTCGATTCCCGCCGTCCTCGTTCCTGCCATGCTTCCTCCTCGGTCGATTCATCTCGGCTGACTGCCGGCCACGAGGAGCCGTTGCGCATGCTCATAGGGCGGTGCTCTCGGGCACCACGTCCTGTTGGCGCTTCAGGCGCCTCGCACCGCCGGGAGGCGCTGGTCTCATGCGGGCCGTCTATGCGGCAAGCGAACGTGGCGCTCTCCCGGCGGGGGTCGGCTCTCTTTGCTTCCCAGGATCCTGAGTCGGCCTCCCTTCGGTCGGCCTCATCCAGATCTCAGAAAGAACGGGGGGAGGATCTCCTATGAGCGAGGGAAGCTACGAGCTGGTCGCCTACGAGGTAGCCGACGGGGTCGCGACCGTGACGCTGAACAACCCGGAGAAGCGCAACATGCTCTCCGGGCAGATGCTGGCCGAGCTGGTCGACGCGATGAAGCGGGCGCGCGACGACTCCGAGGCGCGCGCCGTCGTCCTCACCGGCGCCGGGGAGAAGGTCTTCTGCGCCGGCGCCGACCTGGGCGGCTTCGCCGCCGACGCACCCCTGGTCGCCAAACACTTCGCCTCCGACCTCTTCCTCGAGTTCTTCCGCCTGATGCCGCGGCTCGGCAAGCCGAGCCTCTGCGCCGCCAACGGCCACGTGCTCGCGGGCGGGATGGGGCTGGCGCTCTCCTGCGACCTGCTGATCGCCAGGGAGGGCGCCACCTTCGGCACGCCGGAGATCAACGTCGGCGCCTTCCCCTACATGATCATGGCGATCATCTACCGCAACGTCCCGCGCAAGAAGGTCAACGAGATGATGCTGCTGGGCGAGCGGCTGAGCGCCGAGCAGGCGGTCGAATACGGGCTCGCCAACAGGGTCGTCCCGGCGGGGGAGTTCGACGCCGCCGTCGCCGATTGGGCCGGCAAGCTGGCCGCGAAGAGCCCGGTGCTGATGCGGCTCGGCCACGACGCGATGTACCGCCAGCAGGACATGGCGCTCGACGACGCGCTCGAGTACCTGCGCTCGCAGCTCTCGCTCACCTTCTCGACCGAGGACATAGTCGAGGGGGTCAGCGCCTTCTTCGAGAAGCGCGAGCCCGAATGGAAGGGCAGATAGGTGAGTGACGATTCCAACCTGCTCCCCGGCGCCGCCCCGCTCGGCGAGCTGACCGAGCAGCTGCACGAGCGCCGCGCCAAGGCGAAGCTCGGCGGCGGCAGCGAGAAGATCGCCAAGCAGCACGAGCGCGGCAAGCTGACCGCGCGCGAGCGGATCGACCTATTGGTCGACGAGGGGACCTTCGTCGAGCTGGGCATCCACGGCCGGCCGCACTTCGCCCAGCGCGCGATGGACGGCGTCGAGGCGCCCGCCGACGGCGTGATCACCGGTTGGGGCGACGTCGACGGCCGCCCCTGCTGCGTCGCCGCCTACGACTTCACCGTGATGGCCGGCTCGATGGGGATGACCGGCGAGCTCAAGGTCACGCGCCTGCGCGAGATGGCGCTCTCCAAGCGGATGCCCTTTGTCTGGCTGCTCGACTCGGCCGGCGCCCGCATCCAGGAGGCGGCGGGCTCGCTGTTCGCCGGCTCCGGCCACCTGTTCCGCGAGGAGGTCGAGATGTCGGGCGTGATCCCGATGGTCGCCGCGATGATGGGCCCCTGCGCCGCCGGCACCGCCTACATCCCGGCGCTCTCGGACTTCGTGCCGATGGTCTCCGGCCAGGGCGCGATGGCGCTCGCCGGCCCGCACCTGACCAAGGCCGTGACCGGCGAGGAGATCTCGATGGAGGAGCTCGGCGGGGCGAAGGTCCACTGCCGCAAGTCGGGGGTGGGGGACCTCGAGGTGAAGGACGACCACGAGTGCATCGAGGCGGTGAAGAAGTACCTCTCCTTCTTCCCGCCGAACTGCGAGCAGAAGCCGCCGGTCGTGGAGACGAGCGACCCCGACGACCGCCAATCGGAGAAGCTGCTGGAGATCGTCCCTGAGTCCTCGCGCCAGCCCTACGACATGTACGAGGTGGTCCGCGAGATCGTCGACGACGGCGAGTGGTTCGACCTGAAGCCGAAGTTCGCCAAGAACCTGATCACCTGCTTCGCCCGCTTCGGCGGCCAGCCGGTCGGGATCGTCGCCAACCAGCCCAAGCAGCTGGCCGGCATCCTCGACAACGACTCGGCCGACAAGGCGGCCCGCTTCATCAACCTCTGCGACGCCTTCCAGATCCCGCTCGTCTTCCTCCAGGACGTGCCCGGCTTCATGGTCGGCGCGAAGGTCGAGCACGCCGGGATCATCCGCCACGGGGCGAAGATGCTCTACGCGGTCAGCCGCGCCACGGTGCCGAAGATCACCGTGATCGTGCGCAAGGCCTACGGCGCCGGCTACTACGTGATGTGCGGCAAGGCGTACGAGCCCGACCTGATCGTCGCCTGGCCGGGGGCGGAGATCTCGGTGATGGGCGCCGAGGGCGCGGTCAACATCATCGGCCGCTCGGCGATCGAGGCCTCCGAGGACCCGGAGGCGACGCGCGAGGCGATGCTGAACGCGGTGCGCGAGCAGATCGACCCATACATCGCGGCCGGCAATGCGGTGATCGACGACATAATCGATCCCCGCGAGACCCGCCCGACGATCGTCAACGCCCTGCGAATGGCGCGAACCAAACACGTCGAGAAGCCCCCCAAACGCCACGGGGTGATGCCCGTATGACGTTCAACTGTGCTTTATCCCTCAATAACGAGGAAAAGGAACAGTCGAAGGAGGACGTATGAGCTCGTTCGACGATCCGGTCGTCATCTCGTGCTCGATCAGCGGCGTGATCGCGAACCGGGATCAGTGCCCGGCGATTCCGTATACGCCTGAGGAGTACGCGGCGGAGGCGCGGCGGGCGGTCGACGAGGGCGCCTCGCAGATCCACATCCACGCGCGCAAGCCCGACGGCACGCCCTCGTATGAGGTCGAGGACTTCCGGGCGATCACCGAGGCGATCCTCGCCGAGGTCGGCGACGTGATCGTCAACTACTCGACCGGCGCGATCGGCATCCCGATCGAGAAGCGGCTCGAGTACCTGCGAGCGCTGCGCCCCGACGTCGCCGCCCTGAACATGTCCTCGATGAACTACGCCAAGTACTCGCGCCGGCGCAAGGACTTCGTCTTCAAGGCGGTGTTCGAGAACAGCTTCGACACGATCATCGAGTTCCTCACGGCGATGCGCGACCTCGGGATCAAGCCCGAGCACGAGTGCTTCGACGCCGGCCACGTCGCCAACCTCGACCCGCTGATCGATATGGGCCTGCTCGACCGCACGCCGCTTCAGGTCTCGCTGGTGATGGGGGTCAACGGCGGCATCCGGCCGACGCCGCGCAACGTCGGCTTGATGGCCGAGCAGATCCCCGGCGGGGCCGAGGGGCCCAACCAGTGGCAGACGATCGGCATCTCGCGCGACCAGTGGAAGCTGCTCGGCGCCGCGCTGGTGCTGGGCGGCAACGTGCGCGCCGGGGTCGAGGACGAACAGCT
>CAWDUO010000006.1:0-277522 GCA_963805475.1 uncultured Solirubrobacterales bacterium
GACGACCGTCTCGCCTACCCTGGCCACGGCGTCTTCGCCGCCTTCGCCGACGGCGTCCCCGCCGCCGTCAACGTCGGCGTGCGGCCGACCTTCGACAGCGGCCGCGGGGTGCTGATCGAGACCTACCTGATCGACCGCGAGGAGGACCTCTACGGGCGCACGCTGCGGGTCGCCTTCGTCGAGCGCCTGCGCGGCGAGCGGCGCTTCGCCTCGGTCGAGGAGCTGATCGCCCAGATGCGGATCGACGTCGAGGACGCGAAGCGTGTCTGTGCTAGCTTCACCGCCGCATGAGCCTGACGAAGGAGAAGAAGAGCGAGCTGATCGGCAAGTACGGTCGCGCCGAGCAGGACACCGGCTCGGCCGAGGTCCAGGTCGCCCTGCTCACCGAGCGGATCGAGGAGCTGACCGAGCACCTGCGCACGCACGCCAAGGATCACCACTCGCGCCGCGGCCTGCTGATGCTGGTCGGCAAGCGCCGTCGCATGCTGCGTTACCTCGAGCGCACCGACCTGGAGCGCTACCGCGCGCTCGTCACCGAGCTCGGCCTGCGCCGCTAGACACGCGTCCCTGTAGTCTTTCGCGGGACAGAGAACGAGAGTTCTGAACGCAATGGGTCGCCATCCGGGCGGCCGGAGGTAAAAACTTAATGAGCATGTTTGACGTAAGCCGCGTATCGGCGGAGATCGGCGAAGATCAGATCTCCTTCGAGACGGGCAAGCTGGCCCGCCAGGCGAGCGGCGCCGTCGTCGTCCAGTCCGGCGACACGATGGTCCTCTGCACGGCGACGATGGGCAACCTGCGCGACGTCGACTTCCTGCCCCTCACCGTCGACGTCGAGGAGCGGATGTACGCCGCGGGCAAGATCCCCGGCTCCTTCTTCCGCCGCGAGGGCCGTTCGGGCGAGAAGGCGACGCTGACCGCGCGGATGATCGACCGTCCGATCCGGCCGCTCTTCCCGAAGGGCTGGCACTACGAGACCCAGCTCGTCGCCACGCCGCTCTCGGTGGACCACGTCCACCCATACGACATCCTCGCGATGAACGGCGCCTCCGCCGCGCTCGCGATCTCGCCCGTCCCCGTCGCCGCCCACGTCGGCGCCGTGCGGATCGGCAAGCTCGAGGGCGACTTCGTCGTCAACCCGCCCGAGGAGCGGCTCGAGGAGCTCGACCTCGACCTGATCGTCGCCGGCACCGACGAGGCGATCCTGATGGTCGAGGCCGGCGCCGACGGAGTCAGCGAGGCCGAGATCCTCGACGCGCTCGACATCGCCCACGCCGAGATCAAGAAGCTCTGCGCGGCGATGGAGGAGCTCGCCCAGAAGGCGGGCAAGGAGAAGCTCGAGGTCGAGGCCCCCAGCATCGACGACGGCCTGCTCGGCGAGATCCGCTCCTCCCACGGCCAGGCGCTGGTCGACGCGATCGCGACCGCGGGCAAGCTCGAGCGCTACGAGGCGATCGACAAGGTCAAGGACGAGGTCGTCGCCAAGTACGCCCCGGAGACCGGCGGCGAGGCCGACGCGGAGCGCAAGGCCGAGGTCGGCGCCGCCTTCGACGCGATCGAGAAGGACACGATCCGCAAGGCGATCGCGGTCGACAAGAAGCGCCCCGACGGCCGCGCCCAGAACGAGATCCGGCCGATCGAGACCGAGGTCGACATCTCCCCGCGCGTGCACGGCTCGGCGCTGTTCACCCGCGGCGAGACGCAGATCCTCTCCAACGTCGCGCTCGGCACGACGCGGATGGACATGCGGCTCGACACGCTCGGCCTGCAGACGACCAAGCGTTTCTGGCACCACTACAACTTCCCGCCCTTCTCGGTCGGGGAGGCCGGCTTCATGCGCGGCCCCAAGCGCCGCGACATCGGCCACGGGGCGCTCGCCGAGCGGGCGCTGGCGCCGTCGATTCCCGACGAAGAGAGCTTCCCCTACGTGATCCGGGTCGTCTCGGAGACGTTGGAGTCCAACGGCTCCTCCTCGATGGGCTCGGTCTGCGCCTCCTCGATGGCGCTGCAGGCGGCCGGCGTGCCGGTCTCGGCGCCAGTCGCGGGCGTCGCCATGGGGCTGATCAAAGAGGGCGACGACTACATCGTGCTCACCGACATCGCCGGCGTCGAGGACCACCTCGGCGACATGGACTTCAAGGTCGCCGGCACCGCGGACGGGATCACGGCGCTGCAGATGGACATCAAGATCACCGGCGTCACCTTCGACATCCTGCGCGACGCGCTCGCCCAGGCCAACGAGGGCCGGCAGTTCATCCTCGGCAAGATGGCCGAGGCGATCGAGGGCCCGCGGGAGATCCTCTCCCAGCACGCGCCGCGGATCGAATCGATCAAGATCGACCCGGAGAAGATCGGCGCGGTGATCGGCAAAGGCGGCGAAACGATCCGCGCCCTGTGCGAGGAGTTCGAAGCCGAGATCGACGTCGAGGACGACGGCACGATCCGCATCTACGCGCCGACCGGGGAACTGGTGGAAGCGTGCGTCGCGCGGATCGACTCGATGACCCGCGAGGCCGAGGTCGGCGACCACTACCCGTCGGCGAAGGTCGTCAAGACGACGACCTTCGGCGCCTTCGTCGAGCTGGTCAAGGGCACCGACGGCCTGCTGCACATCTCCAACGTCAAGCCGGGGGAGAGGGTCGACTCGGTCGACGACGTGCTCAACTCCGGCGACGTGATCGACGTCACCGTGGTCGAGGTCGACCGCGAGCGCGGCCGCATCGGCCTGCGCCTCTCCGACGACCCCTCGGTCGCCGGCAAGTCGCCCGAGGAGCTGGCCGCGGTCGGCTCCGGCGACGGCGGGCCGCGCCGCAACGGCGGCGACCGCGGCGGCGACCGCGGCGGGCGCGGCCGCAGGCGCGAGCGCGAGCGGCGCGGCTAGGGCATTGAGCGGAGCTCAGCTAACCGAGCTCGATTCCGGCGTCCGGGTCGTGACCGAGGAGGTTCCCTCGGTCCGCTCGGTCGCGCTCGGGCTCTGGGTCTGCACCGGATCGCGCGACGAGACGCCGGCCGAGGCCGGCGTCTCGCACTTCCTCGAGCACCTGCTGTTCAAGGGCACGGCGCGCTACTCGGCGATCGAGATCTCCGAGCGCTTCGACGGGCTCGGCGCCTCGGTCAACGCCGCCACCGGCAAGGAGACGACCCACCTGCACGCACGCTTCCTCGACGAGCACAGCGAGGAGGTCTTCGACCTGCTGGCCGAGATGCTGCTGGCGCCGACCTACCCCGAAGTCGACTCCGAGCGCGAGGTGGTGCTGGAGGAGATCGCGATGTACGAGGACGAGCCGCAGGACCGCGTCCACGACGTGCTCGCCGACGCGGTCTTCGGCGGGCACCCGCTGGGGCGGCGGGTGCTCGGCGAGGCCGAGGTGATCGCCTCGATCCCGGTGCCCGAGATCGAGGCCTACCGCGCGGCGCGCTACACCGGTCCCCACGTCGTCGTCGGCGCCGCCGGCCACCTCGAGCACGAGCGCATCGTCGCCCTCGCCGAGCGGTTGGTCGGGGCGCCGCCCGGCGGCGCGAACGGGTCGCCGCCGGCGCAGGCCGACGACGCCGCCCGTCTGCGCTTCTACCCCAAGGACACCGAGCAGTACCACATCTGCTTCGGCGCGCCCGGGATCGTGCGCTCCGACGAGCGCCGCTACGCGCTCGCCGTGCTCGACTCGATCTTCGGCGGCTCGACCTCCTCGCGGCTCTTCCGCGAGGTGCGCGAGAAGCGCGGCCTCGCCTACTCGGTCGGCTCCTACAGCGAGCAGTACACCGACTCCGGCCTCGTCGCGACCTACGTCGGCACGCGCGGGGACAACGTCGAGGAGGCTTGCGCGGTGATCGGCGCCGAGCTCGAGCGCCTGCGGGCAGAGCCGGTCTCGGCCGAGGAGCTGGCGCGGGCGAAGGAGAGCGTCAAGGGCCGCCTCGTCCTCTCCTCGGAGTCGACCGCGGCGCGGATGTCGCGGATCTCGCGGGCGACCCTGTTCGGCCTGCCGATCGACAGCCTCGACGAGATGCTGGCCAGGGTCGACGCGGTCACGGTGGATGAGCTGAGCGAGCTGGCGGGCGAGCTGTACGGCGCCGAGCGCCTCTCCGCCGCCTGCGTCGGCCGCGACGAGGACGCCTTCCGCAGCGCCCTCGCGCCGGTCAGCGAGGCGCTCGCCGCATGATCCGGGTCGGCGTATCCGGTGCGGCGGGGCGGATGGGCGCGACCGTCTGCGCGGCGGTCGAGGCCGCGGAGGAGATGGAGCTGGCGGCGAAGGCCGATCCCGCGCTGGGCGTCGAGCTGAGCGAGGCTCTCGACTCGGTCGACGTCGTCGTCGACTTCACCACGCCCGAGACGGCGCTGGCGAACGCGACGGCCTGCCTCGAGGCCGGCGTCCACGTCGTGCTCGGCACGACCGGCTTCGACCTCGACGAGCTGCGCGAGATCGCCGAGGGCAGCGAAGCGAACTGCTTCGTCGCGCCCAACTTCGCGATCGGCGCGGTGCTGCTGATGGAGGTCGCCCAGACGATCGCCCGCCACATGCCCGAGTGCGAGATCGTCGAGCTGCACCACGACCGCAAGCTCGACGCGCCCTCGGGCACGGCGAAGCGCACCGCGGAGCTGATCGAGGCCGCCGGGGGCAAAGTGCACGAGCCGATCCACTCGGTGCGCCTGCCGGGCCTGGTCGCCCACCAGGAGGTCATATTCGGCGGCGAGGGGCAGACGCTCAGCGTGCGCCACGACTCGATCGACCGCGCCTCCTTCATGCCCGGCGTCGTGCTGGCGGTGCGCCGCGTCGCCGATTTGCCCGACCGCTTCACGGTCGGGCTGGAGCAGCTTCTCTGAGGCAAGCTAGGCTGAGGCGATGGCAGACCTGCGACGGCATACTCACGGCGATGGCCACCCCCTTCACGCCCGACGGCGCGGTGGACGAGGCGGCCACGCGCGGGCTCGCCCGCTTCCTGCTCGAAAACGGCTCGCACGGGGTCGTCGCCGCGGGCACGACGGGCGAGTCGACGACTCTCGACGACGCCGAGCACATCGGCGTGCTGCGCGCCGTCGTCGACGAGGTCGGCGGCGAGGCGCCTGTTGTCTGCGGTACCGGGACCAACGACACCCGCCACACGATCGAGTTGACCAAGGCCGCGGCCGACGCCGGGGCCGAAGCGGCGCTGGTGGTCACGCCCTACTACAACAAGCCGAACCCCGCCGGGGTCCGGGCTCACTTCGAGGCCGTCGCCGCCGCCGTGCCCGACCTGCCGCTGATCGTCTACAACATCCCCTCGCGGGCGATCGTCAACATCTCGCCGTCCGAACTCGCCGAGCTGGCGAGGATCGACAACGTCGTCGCGGTCAAGCAGGCCAACAACGACGATCTCGGCGCCGATCGAAGGGATGGCGGTGCTGGCCGGCAACGACGACATCTTCCTGCGCACCCTGGAGCTCGGGCTCGCCGGCGGCATCACCGTCGCGTCGCATCTGGTGGGGCCGCAGATGCGAGAGATCTGGGACGCCGCCCAAGCGGGCGACCTGGACCGGGCCCGCGAGGTCGACGGCTCGCTCCGGCCGCTCTACGAGGCGCTCGGCGTAACCACCAACCCGATGCCGGTCAAGGCCGCGCTGGAGATGGTCGGGACGATCCCCTGCGGGACGATGCGGCTGCCGATGGTCGAGCTGGACGAGGCCCAGGGCGAGGTCGTCAGGGAGGCGCTCGAAGGCGTCGGCCTCTCGCCGGTCGCCCGCTAACCACACAACTTCTCAGAGAGAGTGAGCAACTAGTGCCAAGCAAGAAACTGCGAGTGCTGCCCCTGGGCGGCCTGGGCGAGATCGGCAAGAACATGACCGTGATCGAGTACGGCGGGCGGATCGTCGTCGTCGACACCGGCCTGATGTTCCCGACCCCGGAGATGCTGGGGATCGACCTGGTGCTGCCCGACTTCGCCTACCTGCGCGAGCGCGCCGCCGACATCGAGGCCATTGTGCTCACCCACGGCCACGAGGACCACGTCGGCGCGCTGCCCTATGTGCTGCGCGAGATCGGCATGCCGCCGGTGATCTACGGCGGCCTCTTGACGGTCGGCATGGTCCGCTCGAAGCTCGACGAGCACAAGCTCAAGGACGCGCCGCTGGAGGAGCTGCCGGCGGGGAAGAAGGTCCAGGCCGGACCGTTCGAGCTCGAGCTGGTCCACCTCTCGCACTCGATCCCCGACATGCGCGGCGTGATCCTCGGCACCGAGCTGGGCAAGGTCCTGATGACCGGCGACTACAAGTTCGACCAGACCCCGGTCGACGGCCGCCCGGCCGACATCTCGCGGCTCGCCAGGCTCGGCAGCGAAGGCCTGCTGCTGCTCTGCGGCGACTCGACCAACGCCGATCGCCCCGGCGTCGCCCCTTCGGAGTCGAGCGTCGGCCCGGCCCTGCTGGAGACCTTCGCTGGCTGCGAGGGCCGGATCGTCGTCACCTCCTTCGCCTCCAACATCCACCGCGTGCAGCAGGTGATCGACGCCGCGGTCGCGCTCGACCGGCGCGTCGCCCTGGTCGGCCGCTCGATGCGCAAGAACTTCAACATCGCCTCCAGCCTCGGCGTCGCCCAGGCGCCGTCGGGCCTCTTCATCCAGCCGCGCGAGATCGAGGACTTCCCCGACGAGAAGGTGGTCGTGATCTCGACCGGCAGCCAGGGCGAGCCGCTCTCGGCGCTGCGACGGATGGCCAACAACGACCACCGCGACGTCGAGCTGCACTCGGGCGACACCGTCGTCTTCTCCGCTACGCCGGTGCCGGGCAACGAGCGCGCGGTCAACGAGACGATCGACCGGATCTATGAGATCGGCGCCTCGGTGGTGACCGCGAAGGACGCGCCGATCCACGCCTCCGGCCACGGCTGGCAGGAGGAGCTGAAGCTGATGCTCAACCTGACCAAGCCGCGCTACGTGATGCCGGTGCACGGCGACTTCCAGCGCCTGCGCCTGCACGCCGGCCTCGCCGAGGCGGTCGGGATCGCGCCCGAGGACGTCTTCCAGGGCCGCAACGGCCTGCCGCTGGAGATCGACGCCGACGGGGCGCGCTTCGGCGCCGAGGAGCACGCCGGGGTGATCTACGTCGACGGCGTCAACGTCGGCGAGCCCGACGACGTTGCCCTGCGGGACCGGCGCGAGATCTCCGCCGACGGGATCTTCATCGTCGTCGCGACGATCTCGGCCGAGGACGGCAGCGTCGTCGCCGATCCCGAGGCGATCGTGCGCGGCGTCGCCCTGCCCGACGGCGAAGAGGAGCTGATCGAAGAGCTCAAGGACGTCGCCGAGGACTCGCTCGAGGATGCGGCCGGGGCGGGGACGCGCGAGCTGCACCTGCTCCAAGAAGACCTGCACGAGGCGATCGCCAAGCTGATCTACGACCGCCTGCGCAGCCGGCCGATGATCCTCCCGGTGGTCGTAGAGGTCTGAGTTCCGCGTCCTGATCGCAGACCAAGCCGCCCGCGGACGCGGGAGGGAGGGCCTGTCCATATCTGATTCTTCAGGCCCTCCCGGGAGCAGAGCAGGCGGCGCCATATAAAGGCCCGCCGGTCGCGTTGGGGAGAACCGGCGGGCCCTTGTGTCTCGTCCGCCGGGAAAGCTAGGAGGCCGCTTTAAAGCCGGTCTAAAACCTCGTCGGCGTGGCGATCGGCGCCTCTCTCTCGCAGCGGCAGCCGCACGCGGAAGAGCGCCCCGCCGAGCTCGGACTCGCCGACCTGGGCGCTGCCCCCGTGCGAGGTGGCGACCGCCCGGACGATCGCCAGGCCGAGGCCGCTGCCGCCGCCGACCGCGGTGTCCGCCGGTCCCTCGCCGCGCACGAAGCGCTCGAAGATCTGCTCGCGCAGCGCCGCCGGCACGCCGGGACCGTCGTCGGCCACCTCGACCATCGCGCTTTTGCCCTCGGCCCGCAGGCGCAGCTCGATCGTCGACCCCGCCGGGGTGTGCCGGGCGGCGTTGTCGAGCAGGTTGAGCACCATCCTGTGCAGCTCGTCCGGGTTGCCGTCGACCGGCAGCGGTCGCTCGTTGTCGATACGCAGCGTGCGTTCGCCGATCGTCGGCGCGACCTCGGCGGCGGCGTTGCCGGCGACCTCGGCGAGGTCGCAGCGGGTGCGGGCCCCGATCCGGCCGGCGTCGGCGCGGGCGAGCAGCAGCAGGTCGCCGACCAGCCGGCTCATCCGGCCCGAGGAGCGCAGCGCCGAGTCGACCATCGCCCGCTCCTCTGCCTGCACGGGCGCGTCGAGCGAGTCCTGAAGCAACTCCAGGTTGGCGAGGATGCTGGTCAGCGGCGTGCGCAGCTCGTGCGAGGCGTCGGCGACGAACTCGCGCTGGCGCCGCAGCGCCGCTTCGCGCTCCGAGCGCGCGGCGTCGAGCGAGCGCAGCATCTGCTCCAGCGTCCGCGCCAGCTCGCCGACCTCGTCGTCGGCGCGCGGCTGCGGCATGTGGCTGGAGGGGTCGCCGGTCTCGGCGATCGTCTTCGCGGTCGCGGTCAGCGAGGAGATCGGCCGCATCGCGCGGCGGGCGATCGCCACGCCGGCGAGGCTGGCGAGAGCGGTCGCGCCGATCACCCCTGCCGCGATCAGCAGCCAGAGGCGGCCGACGGTCGAGTCGATGTGCTGCTCGTCGCGGCCGTACTGGACGTAGCCGGCGATGCGGCCGGTGCGGCGGCTGCGCAGGGCGGCGGTGATGACGCGCATCTCGCCGACGTCGCGCACGCCCGGCACCGGCGGCCCAAGCGCGGCGGCGTCGGGGCTCGCGTCGAGCTGACGCCCGCTCCCGTCGTAGATTCGCACCGAGGCGTCGTTTGGGCTGGCGAAGTCGGCGAGCTCGGGCTCTTCGGTGATCAGCGTGTTGGTGATCGTGTCGACGATCCGCACCCGCGAGGCCAGGGTCGCGACGGCGCCCTTCATCTCGCGGTTGAAGTCGTCACGCACGCGCTGGGCGGCGAGGTTGCCGACGATCGCGCCGAAGAGCACGAGGATCGCCAGCGTCAGCCCCGCCGAGACGGCCGCCAAGCGCCAGCGCACCGGCCAGTTGCCGGGACGGAAGATGGCCCGCCGCCCCATCAGGCCTTCAGCACGTATCCGGCGCCGCGCTTGGTGTGCAGCAGCCGCGACTCGTCGCCCTCCTCGAGCTTGCGGCGCAGGTTGGAGATGAAGACGTCGATCGTGTTGGTCGCCGCCATCGGGTCGTAGCCCCAGACCTCGTCGAGCAGGCGCTCGCGCGAGACGACCAGGCGCTCGTTGTGCATCAGGTGCTCGAGCAGCTCGAACTCGCGGTTGGTCAGCTCGATCTCGCGCTCGCCGCGCTTCACCTCGCGCGTGTCCGGGTTGAGGGTCAGGTCGCCGACCTGAAGCGAAGCCGAGCCGCGCGGCGGCCGCCGCCGCAGCAGCGCTCGAATCCGCGCCAGCAGCTCCTTGCGCTCGAACGGCTTCACCAGATAGTCGTCGGCGCCGCTGTCGAGGCCGCCGACCCGGTCCTCGGTCTCGGCCCGCGCGGTCAGGATCAGGATCGGCACGTCGCCCTCGGCGCGCAGCCTGCGGCAGACCTCGACGCCGTCCATGCCGGGCAGGCCGAGGTCCAGCACGACCAGGTCGGGGACGAAGCCGGCGGCGACGTCGAGCGCCTCGACCCCGTCGCCGGAGGTGCGCACCTCGTACCCCTCGTTGCGCAGCGAGCGGCGCAGGACGTCGGCGATCTCCTCGTCGTCCTCGACGACGAGCACCCGCCCCCCGGCCCGATCGACCCCGTTGGCATTCGCAAGCATCGCGACGATGTTAGCCCGGCCGAGTCGGGCAGCCGCATGCTTTTAGTGCGAATTTAGGCACGGAGATAGCGGGAATCGCGTGCCTTCGGCGGCGGTTGCCATCTGCCCCGCTTGCCATGATCGGCCGCACCTCGTGACCTCTTCGGCAGTTCACCTCCACGCCCACAGCGAGTACTCGCTGCTCGACGGCGCCTGCAAGATCGACGCGATGGCCGCGCGGGCTGCGGAGCTGGGGCAGCCGGCTCTGGGGCTGACCGACCACGGGGTGATGAACGGGGCCGTCGACCTCTACAAGGCCTGCCGCAAGCACGGGATCAGGCCGATCGCCGGACTCGAGGCCTATCTGGTCGACGACGTGAAGACGGTCAGGGAGAAGCCCAAGTACGAGCGCAACCACCTGACGCTTCTGGCCGAGAGCGACGCCGGCTTCGCCAACCTGGTCAAGCTCACCTCGGCCGGCTTCCTCGAGGGCTTCTCGCGCGGCAAGTCCAACGTCGACATGGAGATGCTCGCCGCCCACGCCGAGGGCGTGATCGTGCTCACCGGCTGCCTCCAGTCGCGCTTCTGCCGCCGCCTGGTCGAAGAGCGCGAGGACGACGCCCGCGCCCACCTCGACGACCTGATCCAGGCCTTCGGGCCCGAGCAGGTCTACTTCGAGGTGCAGAAGAACGGGATCGAAGAGCAGGAGAAGGCCAACCGGGGGATCGCCCGCTTCGCCCGCGAGCTGAACCGACCGCTGGTCGGCACCGCCGACGTCCACTACCTGCGGCGCGAGGACTTCGACAACCACGCGGCGCTGCTCTGCGTTCAGACGAAGTCGACGCTCGAGGCGCCGAAGATGAGCTTCGACACCAACGAGTTCTACCTCAAGAGCAACGAGGAGATGACCTCTGCGTTCGCCGAGTGGCCGGAGGCGATCCCGACCACGCTGGAGATCGCCGAGCGCTGCCAGCTCGAGATCGAGCTGGGCAAGCTGCTGCTGCCGCGTTACCCGACCGAGGACGGCTCCGAGCCCGAGGCGATGCTGCGGCGGATCGCGACCGAGGGTCTGCGCGCCCGCTACGGCGACCCGCCGCCGGCCGCGGCGGTCGAGCGGATGGAGTTCGAGCTCGGGGTGATCGAAGAGATGGGCTTCTCCTCCTACTTCCTGATCGTCTGGGACTTCGTCCGCTACGCGAAGGGGAACGGCATCGCGGTCGGCCCCGGCCGCGGCTCTGCCGCCGGCTCGGTCGTCTCCTACGCGCTGCGGATCACCGACGTCGACCCGCTCGCCCACGACCTGATCTTCGAGCGCTTCCTCAACCCCGGCCGCAAATCGATGCCGGACATCGACATCGACTTCTCGGTGCGCGGCCGCGAGCGGATGATCCGCTACGTCGGCGACAAGTACGGCCGTGAGTCGGTCGCCCAGATCATCACCTTCGGCAAGATGGCGCCGCGCGCGGCGACCCGCGACGCCGCCCGCGTGCTCGGCTTCGACTACGGCGCCGGCGACCGCCTCGCCAAGCAGATCCCCGAGCCGATCATGGGCCGCAGCCCCTCCTTCGAGGAATGCCTCAAGCCGGGGCAGGAGCTGAGGAAGACATACGACGCCGACGCCGACGCGAAGCGGATCGTCGACGTCGCCCAGGGGCTCGAGGGGATCATCCGCAACAACTCGATCCACGCCGCCGCGGTGGTGATCGCCGACCGGCCGCTGCACGAGGTGGTGCCGCTGCAGCTCGCCGAGGACCGCAACACCGCCGAGAAAGGCGAGAAGCAGTACAAGATCGTCACCCAGTACTCGATGGGGCCGATCGAGGAGATCGGGCTGCTGAAGATGGACTTCCTCGGCCTGCGCAACCTCGACGTGATCGAGGACGCGATCGAGATCATCGAGCGCTCGCGCGGCGAGCGGCTCGAGATGGAGGGCATCCCGCTCGACGACGCGAAGACGTACGAGATGCTCGCCGCGGGCGACTCGACCGGCGTCTTCCAGTTCGAGTCGGAGGGGATGCGCGACGCGCTTCGCAAGGTCGGGCCGACCGAGTTCGCCGACATCGTCGCCCTCGGCGCCCTCTACCGGCCCGGCGCGATGGCCTACATCCCCGCCTACGCGAAGGGCAAGAAGGACCCCACGAGCGTGCGCTACCCCGACCCGCGCCTGCGCGCGATCACCGAGGAGACGCACGGCTGCGTCATCTACCAGGAGCAGCTGATGGAGATCGCCCGCTCGATGGCCGGCTTCTCCGGCGCCGAGGCGGACGATCTGCGCAAGGCGGTCGGCAAGAAGAAACGCGACCTGATGGCGACGATGAAGGACAAGTTCCTCGAGGGCCTGGCGAAGTCGGGTACCGCGCCGAACGTCGCCAAGGACCTCTGGAAGCTGAACGAAGCCGCCGCCGACTACTCGTTCAATAAGTCCCACGCCGCCTGCTACGGGCTGATCTCCTACCGCACCGCCTACCTCAAGGCCAACTACCCGGCCGAGTACATGGCGGCGGTGATCTCATCGGTGATGAACACCAAAGACAAGGTGCCGTTCTTCGTCAACCGCTGCGCCGAGATGGGGATCGAGGTGCTGCCGCCCGACGTCAACTCCTCCGGCCACAGCTTCGTCGTCAGAGAGAAGGCGATCCGCTTCGGCCTCGACGCGGTCAAGAACGTCGGCCACAGCGCGGTCGAGGCGATCCTGCGCGCCCGCGAGGAGAAGCCGATCGCCTCGATCTGGGACTTCTGCGAGCGGGTCGACTCGCGCGCGGTCAACAAACGGGCGATCGAGTGCCTGGTCAAGTGCGGCGCGCTCGACTCGACCGGGGCGACCCGCAAGGGCATGCTGGAGGCGCTGCCGGCGGCGCAGTCGGCCGGGCAGAAAGCCCAGGAGGACGCGCAGCTCGGCCAGGGCTCGATCTTCGACTTCGGCGACGGCGCCGCGGGCGGGGGAGGGGGCGGCGCAAGCTCCCAGCACCGGCCGCCGATCTCGGCCGCCGAGTTCGAGCGCCGCGAGCTGCTGGCGATCGAGAAGGAGACGCTCGGCACCTACCTCTCCTCGCACCCGCTGACCGAAGTGCGCGAGGCGCTGCGGGCGCGCGTCGACTGCGGCCTCGCGGAGCTGGCGGGCAAGCCCGACGGCGCCTGGGTGACGGTCGGCGGGATCGTCGCCGAGAGCAAGAAGATCCGCACGAAGAGCGGCAGCCAGATGATGTTCGCGACGCTCGACGACATCGAGGGCCAGGTCGAGATGCTCGTCTTCAAGGCCGACCAGGCTGAGAGCGCCGGCGCGATCGAGAACGACGCGGTCGTCCTCGTGCGGGGGCGGATCGACCACAAGGAGCGGGGCGAGACGAAGCTCGTCGTGCAGGAGGCCGAGCGCTTCGAACCCGATGTCGAGGAGATCGCCAAGGCGACCGCGGCGGCGGCGAAGCCGAGTGAGCCGCTGCGGCTGTCCCTCGACAGGGCGAGCCTCGCGAACCCGGACCTGATCGAGGAGCTGAAGACCGTCCTTACCGACCACAAGGGCGACGCCGAGGTCTTCCTGGCGGTCACCGGCGAGGACGGCAAGCCGCGCGACCTGAAGCTCGGCGACGACTTCAGGGTTCGCCACTCGAGCAAGCTGCGGGCGGAGTTGGATCACGTCCTCGGCGCCGACGCGCTCGCTGCCTAGACTTCGTCCATGCCCGCTACGCGCCAGAAGACCGGCGAGTGCCGCCAGTGCCGCTCCTTCTGCGACAAGATGATCGAGCCGCGCGGCTGCGTCGAGATGGGGTGCCGCTTTCTCTACAGCGTCGTCGACGGGCTGACGGGCGTCCAGTACGTCGGTTGCATGCAGGGCGTCTTCGGCGCCCGAGTCGAGCTCGACGCCGTCCTCCAGCCGGGCGGCTTCGGCGGCGTGAAGATGACCGGCGCGGCGCTGCCCCACTGCCCTTTCTCGGTCGAGCGCGCCTATGTCGGCGAGGGACCGGAGCACGAGTGCGTCAACCGGCGTTTCTTCGACTGCGCCGACGGCGGGCCGGAGGGGCTGCGCGCCTTCGACCTGCGCGATCTCGCCTCCGAGCCGCCGGGCATCTGACCCCGACACGATTCCGTGTAGGATTCGCTCCATGAGCGATCCTTCAGCAGTTGCAGATGCAGAGCAGGCGGTGGCGGAGGCGACGGCGAGCGACAGGGCGGCGGAGGGTCCGGCGTTCACGCTGGAGCTGAACCAGGACCAGCAGGACATCCGCGACTGGGTGCACGGCTTCGCCGAGGGCGTCGTCCGGCCGGCCGCGGCCGAGTGGGACGAGCGCGAGGAGACCCCGTGGCCGATCATCCAGGAGGCGGCGAAGATCGGCCTCTACGGCTTCGAAGCCGTCGGCCAGTTCTGGGCGGACGAGACGGGGCTGACGCTGCCGATCGCCAACGAGGAGCTCTTCTGGGGGGACGCCGGCATCGGCATGGCGATCATGGGCACGACGCTCGCGGTCGCCGCGATCTTCGGGCAGGGGACGCCGGAGCAGATGGGCGAGTGGATCCCCCAGTGCTTCGGCACACCGGACGACGTCAAGCTCGGCGCCTTCTGCGCCTCGGAGCCCGACGCGGGCTCCGACGTCTCGGCGATCCGCACGACCGCCAAGTACGACGAGGCGAAGGACGAATGGGTGCTCAACGGGCAGAAGGCGTGGGCGACCAACGGCGGCATCGCGAACGTCCACGTAGTGATCGCCTCGGTCGACCGCGAGCTCGGCTCGCGCGGCCACGCGGCCTTCGTGATCCCGCCCGGCACGCCCGGCTGCGAGCAGGGCGCCAAGGTGAAGAAGCACGGCCTGCGGGCCTCTCACACGGCCGACGTCCACCTCGACGACTGCCGCGTACCCGGCGCCTGCCTGCTCGGCGGCAAGGAGAAGCTCGACGAGCGCCTCGCCCGCGTCCGCGAGGGCAAGAAGGCGAAATCGCAGGCGGCGATGCAGACCTTCGAGGCCAGCCGGCCGACGGTCGGCGCCCAGGCGCTGGGAATCGCTCGCGCCGCCTACGAGTACGCGCTCGAGTACGCGAAAGAGCGCCGGCAGTTCGGCAAGGCGATCGTCGAGAACCAGGCGATCGCCTTCGCCCTCGCCGACATGAAGATGGAGATCGACGCCGCGCGGCTGCTCGTCTGGCGCGCAGCCTGGATGGGCCGCAGCGGCCACAGGTTCGAGAACGCCGAGGGCTCGATGTCGAAGCTGAAGGCCGGCGAGGTCGCCGTCTGGGTGACCGAGCGGGCGATCCAGATCCTCGGCGGCAACGGCTACACGCGCGAGTTCCCGGTCGAGCGGATGCACCGCGACGCCAAGATCTACACGATCTTCGAGGGCACCTCCGAGATCCAGCGCCTGGTGATCAGCCGCGCGATCTCAGGCGTCCACGTCAAATAGGGGTCCCTCCCGAAATCAGCGCGGCCCGGATGAGGCCGAGTGACGCTGCGCGATACGGCCCCTCCCCGACTTCCCGCGTAGCGCCGCTACGCGGGAGTCGTGTCGTGACCGTCTCGCTTGGTCATCGACCTCCCCGGTCTCGCGCTGATTTCGGTCGGGACCCCTGTAAGCCACTTCTATTCGGAGACGAAAATGATGTATTGACGCCCTGGCGTCCCGAAACCCCGTTCGCATGTGAGCGTTCCGTAGCCGCCCACATTCGCGAAGTCGCAGCCCCAACGCCGTCCCCCCACGTGAACAGCGAAATGGCGTTGGCCCCGACGCAGGTGCTTCGTGGCCCGACTGACCACCTTCGCTGCTGTCCGGCACCTGACGTGGTGGACCTGCATGCTTGCGCTATCCGATGAGTAACAGGTCTTCGCTTGGGCGGGCGAGGGAAGTAAGAAGACCGCCAGCAATACGCCCAGTGGCAGCAAGTGTCGTGGATTTATGCTCCTCCAATCCTAGTCGTCATCGCTGCCGCAAGAGGGGGTAGCCACTTCACTTGTTGAGTTCTTCCCATTTGCTTTCTCCGCTCGGATTTTCTTCGCGTTCACGCTGCTCTTCTTCGGCGGCTTGATTCCAGCCTTCCTGGAATTCCTGTTCGCCGATTTCGCGTTCGATCTGCCGATGTTCCGTGCTATTGCCGCAGCCACCTCCGGCCAGAGCCAACCCGAGCGCTAGGGCGGCGACGATCAGCCTTGCCCGCTTCATTGGGTGCTGTGGAAGTGGTTGTAGACGCTCGGCCCTTCGTTTTCTTCATGCCACTGGAGCGGCGGGCAGCTCTTGTGTTCGGCCCAGAGTTCGTCGCACGTCTTACGCGACGAGCCACCGCACCCTCCGACTGCCAGTGCCGCGAGAAGAAGTAGGGCTGCCATCACTGACGAGATCACTCGGGTTTTCATACGCCTCTCCTCAAAATAGAACGCTATCGGTTCTAGACGCTATTGGCTTTCGCCTAGAGGATCAAGTCTGTGGAGCCAAAGGTGATCGTCGGCCGCAATATCCGGGCCATCCGAAAGCGGGCCGACCTGACCCAGGAAGCCCTGGCGGAGCGCTCCGACATGCACATGGTCGAGATCGGCCGCGCCGAGCGGGGCGTCCGTGACCTCCGTATCTCGACCGTCGCCAAGATCGCCGCCGGTCTCGGCGTCCCGGCCTGCGAGCTGTTTCGCGGTGTCTAGCTTCCACCGCCCTGGAGTTCTCGGGGGCACCATCACATACTCATTTCCGCAGCGAGCAATTCCGGCGCGTTATAACGCGACGCCGCCGGGGTCGATGATCGTCTCCAGGCCTCGCGCTGCTCGGCACTGAGCGAGGCGGTTTGCTCCTTACCGAGCTGCTGCAATAGCCAGCTCCTCGTCCCGCAGGAAGAGGTAGGTCCCGATCACACCGCAAAACTGTCCGCCCTCGACCCCCACGGCTCCCAGCGTCCACATCCGCGCGATGGCGCGGGCCATGCGCTGCAGGCGCGCAACGATCTCTTCTGAGGAGGCCTGAACGACCTCGGTAGTTTGGATCGCCTCGAAGTCGGGTCGCTCCAAGAGAAGCTCCGTTTCGATCGCGCCCCAACGCGTCTTGGGGTCGCTATCTGGATTGAAAGTCCCTTTGAGGAGGCCATCGATTTGGCTGTAGCGGCCGCGGCCGCCGAAGTCTCCCAGGATGTCGAGGAGGCGGCGGAGACCGATCTCCGACTCGAGGAATGCAAGATCAGCCTGGCACGCCGGCCGCTTCGTGTATTCCGGGACCTTCTGCGCCTCCGCCGTCAGCGCGTCTAGAACGGCGAGCAGGTTATGGCTTAGCCCCTTGACCCCCTCCCACTGAGGGCGGCGGCCCGTGGTGTTTCGGGTCACTTCCATGAGCGTCACCTTAAGGAATCGCTCGAATCCCATCGCCAGCTGTTGGAGAACAGAGTCGAGATCCGGCTCGCGCTCCGTCACCTGCAATGCCGTCAGGCCCGAGGAGAGCATCTCCATCGCGGACACGAGCAAGTCAATCATCGCCGTCACGTCGGTGGGTGGCACGACCTCTTGGGGAGCGCGTTCCCGCATTTGATTCAGTGTGCCGCATGCCCCGGAGGGCTGTTCGGTCGGATCTGGATCAGAGGGCTGCTGATTTTCGCGAAAGCCGAGCACCCCTTTGACATCCCGGAAGTTCCGGGTGTGTATCTGTTCTCGAACAAAAAGCTTGTCCACGTAGGTCAGACCCGAAACCTGAAAGCCCGACTTCGGAGAGATGTTCGCCGCGCTTGCGCTTCGATACAGTCGCTTTCGATTCGTTTGAGACCGCTGAGCGGTAACCATCTGTCGCAAGGTGTCGAACTGCGCAATGGTCGGCTTGGTGCCATAGCCCCGCCGGGGTGCTCTCGCCGGGAATGTCGCGGAGCGGCGATATGCAATCTGATGTGGGGCGCGGCGGAGCCGCGCGGCATGTTTCGGAGCGGAGCGCGAAGCGCGAAGCGACGTCAATTCACGCGAGAGCACCCCGGCGGGGCTACCCCACGCAAGGACACCGGCGGATCTACCCCTGCCGGCGCTTGAGCCCTTCTCGGCGCAGCCGCTTGGCCGCCTGGACTTCCTTCTTGTCGGGGCCGGGCGTCTCGAGGGTCGCGGGGAGACCGTCGAATCGGGGCTCGGAGAGGAAGGCGCGCAGGCCGGTCCTGCCCATCTCGCCCTTGCCGATGCTGGCGTGGCGGTCGCGGCAGGAGCCGAACGGGGCGGCGGCGTCGTTGACGTGCAGGCAGCGCAGGCGGTCAAGCCCGACCTTCTCGTCGGCTTGTGACGATCGCGGCGAGCTTCTCCTCGTCGGTGACGTCGTAGCCCTGGACGAAGAGGTGGCAGGAGTCGAGGCAGAGCCCAAGGCGCTCGCCGCCGCCGGCCAGCTCGATCAGCTCGGCGGTCTGGTCGAAGTCGCGGCCCAGCAGCCCCTTGTGGCCGGCGGTCTGCTCGAGCAGCAGCGGGCAGCGCTCGCTGTCCTTCAGCGCCGCGGCGATCGTCTTGCCGGCGCGCTTCATCGAGGGGCCGAGCGGCTCGCCTTTCTGCGCGCCCGGGTGGAGGACGACGCCGGCGGCGCGGATCGCCTCGCCGGTTCGCAGCGCGTGGGTCAGCGAGGCGAGCGACTTCCTGCGCAGCTCGCTGTCCTTCGAGGCGCAGTTGATCAGGTAGACGGCGTGGATCACGACCGCTTCGATCCGAGGTCCGCGTAGCGCTGCTACGCGGGACTTGTGTCGTGACCGTCTCGCTTGGTCATCGACCTCCCCGGTCTCGCGCTGATTTCGGTCGGGACCCCAGTAAGGACATCCGCCGAGAGGACGACTGGGATGTATCGACCTAACTGGTCGGGATGCCAGCACGTCATCGCTGATGTAATGAAAGCGCATGCCGACCGCAGT
Organism: uncultured Solirubrobacterales bacterium; assembly: GCA_963805475.1. Taxonomy (GTDB): domain Bacteria; phylum Actinomycetota; class Thermoleophilia; order Solirubrobacterales; family 70-9; genus VRUE01. Next base: position 18,548 of record CAWDUO010000006.1, read on the forward strand.
CCTCTCCGATGTCGAGATCCACTACGAAGAGCGTGGCGAAGGTGCTCCTCTTCTCCTCGTGGCGGGCATCCCCGGGATCGCGAGCGACTGGGCGCCGCTGGCCGAGCGCCTCGCGGCGACGCGGCGGGTGATTGCCTACGACAACCGCGGCAGCGGGGGCTCGACGGTCACACCGGGTCCGTACACGACCGCGCAGCTCGCCGACGACGCCGCGGCGCTCCTCGATCGTCTCGGCATCGAGCGCAGCGACCTCTTTGGCGTATCGCTTGGAGGGATGATCTGCCAAGAGTTCGCACTCCGGCATGCCGAACGCGTCGCGCGCCTCGTTCTCGGCTGCACGCACGCCGGCTTCGCGCACGCCGTTCAGCCGCCCAAGGAGACGGACCGCTCGTTTGCGATGCAGACCGAGGACTGGGCCGAGCGGATGCGCGCGCTGGCGCCGCTGGCGTTCGCCCGCGACGTGGATGCATCGCTGCTGGAGCGCTTCACCGAAAAGAAGTCGCGCGACATCCAGGACCTCGCGGGCTACCGGGCGCAGATCGACGCCGTGCTGAACCACGACACGCTGGACCAGGCTCGGTGCGATCCGGGCACCAACTCTGGGCGTTACAGGGGACGCCAACCGGGTCATCCCCGGCGCAAACCGCGACGCTCTCGCGCAGCGGACCCCGACGCGAGCTTGCGAGGTCTCAGGGGCGCGGAGCACCTGTTCTTCCTCGAGCGGCCCGAGCGCACCGTCGCGATCTTGGAGGACTTCCTCGACACAGGTGAATGTGGCGTCTGGGGGGTTGCTACAGCCGCAGCTCGTACTCGATCGATGCCTCTGCCTTGGCGCCGGTGGTGTCGTAGAGGCGGCGGGCGGTGCGTGTTGTCGGAGCCGAGTCGACCCACTGGAGATGGTGGGCGCCGCGCTCACGGGCGACGGCGGCGCTGGCGTCGATCAGGGCGCGACCGATGCCTTGGCCGCGTTTGGCCTCGACGACATAGAGGTCGTTCATCAGCACCGTCTCGGCCGGGACTAGCGACGTGAAGTGCCAGTAGAGGCACGCATAGCCGACCAGCTCGTTGTCCTGCCAAGCGCCGAGCAGCATCCCGTCGTCGCTAGGGCGCTAGGAAGCGGCGGAAGAAGGCGCGGTTCCGCTTGTCGTCGACATCCTCGACCTCGTAGAAGCGCTGATAGGCGGCGATCAGCGGCAGCAGCGCGTCCAGCTGCCCCTCTGACACCGGCTCGACTCGGCTACTCGGGGATGCGCTCATACCGTGTGGCGTTCTCCAGATGCGGCGCCCACGGTTGCGCCGAGCGCGTCCAGATCTCGGCCGTCGGTTCGAACCAGGACAGATCATCAAGCGTTCCCGCCTTCAGGAACGCCACTCCCGGCATCGACTCGATCGTGCTGAATATCGGCGACCCGCACGTTGAGCAGAACCGCCGCTCAGTGGTGCTGTCGTAGCCCTCGCTGACAGTCTTGAACGACGCGAGGGTGTCGCCGTCGATCGTGAGCGCCTTGGTCGGCACGCCCACGATCGGGGAGAACGCCGAAGCGGTCTGGCGCTGGCAGTTCGAGCAGTGGCAAACTCCCTGCCAAACCGGCTCGGCGTCGACGCTGTAGGTCACGCCGCCGCACAGGCAACGGCCCGTAAGAGGTCTGGGCGCCCCGGTCATCGCAGGCGAGGCTACTACCACCACGCGGACTTCTCAGGCCCGGGATGCTTGGGGGTTCGGTACAACAGGGTGGATGCGCATTCGCACGGTAGGGATCTTTCTGCTCGGTGCGGCGCTGCTTATCAGCGCCTGCGGTTCGGGGTCGGGGTCGGCCGAAACCGACTCGCCCGGCGCCTTCGCCACGGCTTCGAGCGGAGGACGGCGCCTGACCGAATGGCCGGAGTTCGGGCTCGACCCCCAGCGAGCCAACGCGACCGATCGGGCGACCGGCATCACCGCCGCCAACGTTGGCCGTCTCCGCTCGAAGCGGATCGCGCTGCCCGGTACGGTCGACTCTTCGCCGATCTACCTGCACGGGGTTCGGGTCCGTGGCGGGAGGCGCGACGTGGTCCTCCTCACCACGACCTACGGGCGGACGATCGCGATCGACGCCGACAGCGCCTCGGCGTTGTGGACCTTCACGCCACCGGATTACCGCCAGCTTCTCGGTGGCCCCCAGATCACCACCGCGAGCCCGATCGCCGACCCCGGGGGCGAATTCGTCTACTCCGCCTCTCCCGACGGGCTGATCCACAAGCTCTCCCTCCTCGACGGCCATGAGGCGAGTGGCGGGCGCTGGCCGGTGAGGATCACCAGGGACCCGACGCGGGAGAAAATCGCCGCCGCGCTCAACGTCGACGGCCCGGACGTTCTCGCTACGACCGGCGGCTACATCGGCGACGCTCCCACCTACCAGGGCCACGTGGTCGCGATCTCTCGCGCCTCCGGTCGCATCGACGCGGTCTTCAACACGCTCTGCGCGAGGCGCCGCGCGATCATCGTCCCCCGCAGCTGCCCGCAGAGCGACTCGGCGATCCTCTCGCGTGGCGGCGCCGTGGTCGAGCCGGGCGGTAGGCGGGTGCTGGTCTCGACCGGCAACGGGGCCTGGGACGGCCGCCGCTACTTCGGCGACAGCGTCCTAGAGCTGGGCTTCCCGGGGTTGCGGCTGCGCCAGTCCTTCACTCCCCGGAACCAGGCGGAGCTCAACGCCAGCGACACCGACCTCGGGTCCAGCGCGCCGGCTCTGCTGGGGCACGACCGGTTGATGATCGCCGGCAAAGACGGCGTCATCCGCGTGCTCCGGCTGTCGCGGCTGAACGGCCGCCGGCCGGGCTCGACCCGCCGCCTCGGCGGCGAAGTCCAAACCCTGCCGACGCCGGGGGGCGACCAGCTCTTCACTCAGCCGGCAGTCTGGCGCCACGGCGATTCGACGACCGTCTTCGTCGCCGACTTCTCGGCCACCGCGTCTTTCGCCCTGCGCAACGGCCGGCTGCACAAGCGCTGGGAAAACGACACTCCAGGCACGAGCCCGATCCTCGCCGGCGGCCTGCTCTACGTCTATGAGCCCAGCAGGGGAGGCATAGAGGTCTACTCGCCGAGCTCCCCCAACCCGATCGCCCGCCTGCCTGGCGCCCCCGGCCACTGGAACAGCCCGATCGTCGTCGACGGCCATGTCGTCGAGCCGGTGGGCAACGGCAACGATCACAGGGGCAGAGGCGCCGTCACCATCTTCACGGCGCCGGGCGGATAGACAGTTTGGCTACCCCTGCCGGCGCTTGAGCCCTTCGCGTCGGAGGCGCTTGGCCGTCTGGACTTCCTTTTTGTCCGGGCCTTTCTTGTCGGGGCCGGGGGTCTCGAGGGTCGCCGGCAGGCCCTCGAAGCGGGGCTCTGAGAGGAAGGCACGCAGGCCGGCTCTGCCCATCTCGCCCTTGCCGATGTTGGCGTGGCGGTCGCGGCAGGAGCCGAGCGGGGCGGCGGCGTCGTTGACGTGGACGGCGCCGAGGCGGTCGATGCCGACCTTGGCGTCGGCTTCGTCGACGATCTCGGCGAGCTTGTCCTCGTCGGTCACGTCGTAGCCCTGGACGAAGAGGTGGCAGGAGTCGAGGCAGAGGCCGAGGCGCTCGCCGCCGCCCGCCAGCTCGATCAGCTCGGCGGTCTGATCGAAGTCGCGGCCGAGCAGCCCCTTGTGGCCGGCGGTCTGCTCGAGCAGGAGATGGCAGCGGTCGCTGTCCTTCAGCGCCGCGGCGATCACCTTGGCGGCGCGCTTCATCGAGGGGCCGAGGGGCTCGCCTTTCTGCGCGCCGGGGTGGAGGACGACGCCGGCGGCGCCGATCGCGTCACCGATCCGCAGGGCGTGGGTCAGCGAGTCCAGTGACTTCTTGCGCAGCTCTCTGTCTTTCTGGCGCAGTTGATCAGGTAGACGGCGTGGATGATCACGGCTTCGACGCGCGAGCCGTCCATCGCCTCGCTGAACTCGGCGAAGTCCTCCTCGCCGTACTTCGTCGGCCGCCACATGCGCGGGCTCTGGTTGAAGATCTGGATCGACTCGCAGCCGCGCTCGACCCCGCGCTCGATAGCTTTCGCCAGGCCGCCGGCCGTCGAGACGTGCGCCCCAATCAACATCTTGTCCGAGAGATCTCCCATCCGCTTGAGGTTCGCGCCGTCGCCGACCGGTGCGCTGCACATCGGCGGCGCGCGGACGGCACTCTACAACTGGCTCGCGGCGCGGCACGGCGGCGGCGAGCTGGTGCTGCGGATCGAGGACACCGACCGCGAGCGCTCGACCTCCGAGAACGTCGAGCAGATCCTCGACGCGCTGCGAATGGCTCGAGCTCGAGTGGGACGAGGGGCCGGTCTCGCAGGCGGCGCGCGCCGAGCGCCATGAGGATGCGCTGGCGCGCCTGCTGGAGAGCGGCGCCGCCTACCGCGACCACGCGACCGCGAAGGAGGTCGAGGCCTGGAAGGCCGAGAACGGCGCCGACCGCGGCTACCGGGGCGAGCCCTGCGAGGACGAGGGCGCCGCGGTGCGGCTGCGCGTCCCCGACGAGGGCGAGACCGTCGTCGAGGACCTGATCCGCGGCCCGGTTCGCTTCCCCAACCGCAGCTACGACGACTTCGTGATCGCCCGCGGCGACGGCTCGGTCCTCTACAACTTCGCCGTCGCCGTCGACGACGCGGAGATGGGGATCACCGACGTCGTGCGCGGCGACGACCACCTCTCCAACACGCCGAAGCAGCTGCTCGTGCTGGCGGCGCTCGGCTTCGAGCCGCCGCGCTACGCCCACCTGCCGCTGCTGCACGGGCCCGACGGGCGCAAGCTCTCAAAGCGCCACGGCGCCGCCTCGGTGCAGGAGCTGCGCGAGGCGGGCTACCTGCCGGCGGCGGTGCGCAACTACCTGGCGCTGCTCGGCTGGGGCGCCGGCGACGACGCCACGGTGATCCCGACCGAGGAGCTGGTCGAGCGCTTCCGCGTCGAGGATGTCGGCCGGGCGGCGGCGATCTTCGACGAGCGCAAGCTGCGCTGGCTGAACGGCCGCTACATGCGCGAGCTGCCGCTGCAGGAATATGTGAGCGGCGTCGCCCGCCATCTGGGGCGCGAGGAGGATGAGCGGCTGCGCGCCGCCTGCGAGATCGCCCAGGAGAAAGCGCAGACCCTGGCCGAGGTCTGGCCGCTGATCCGCTTCCTCTTCGAAGAGCCGCAGACCGACGAGAAGGCCTGGCGCAAGACGATGAAGGATGAGGCGCCGGCGGCGCTCGCGGCGGCGCGCGAGGCGCTCGCCGGAGCGGAGGAGTTCGATGTCACCGCGGTCGAGGCGGCGCTCGCGCCGCTGCCGGAGCGGCTCGGGCTCAAGCCCGGCAAGGTCTACCAACCGATTCGCGTCGCGATCAGCGGCGGCACCGTCTCGCCCGGCATCTTCGAGTCGGTCTCCGTGCTGGGCCGCGAGGAATCGCTGCGGCGCATCGACGCGGCGCTCGTGCGCCTGCGCGCATAAGGGCGCACCCGATTTCGGGGAGGCCGGGGCTAAACCGTGCGTCCTTCGCTGCCGATGAGGTCAGCGGAGCGACTCGTCCATGGCGTCGAAGACACAGAGCAACGGCAAGGTCCACAGGGCCGACGCGCCGCGCGCGGGCAGCGCGACCGCGCCGGGCGCGCGCCTGGTCGCCGCCTTCGAGGCGGTGGAGAAGTTCCCGGCCCTGATCGAGTCGCGCGCCCGCGTGATGCGGGCGGCGACGGCCGAGACGGCGCGGGTCGGCGAGCTGGTCGAGGCGGTGGAGGCCGACGTCGCCCTGATGATCGCCGTGCTGCGCTTCGCCAACCGCTCCGGCGGCCCCGGCGGGATCGGCAGCGTGCCGGCCGCGGTCGACCTGCTCAAGCCCTCCGGCGTGCTGGCGATCGCCGGCGCCACGCCGGTCTTCGACTTCTTCGAGCCCAACGGCGGCTGGGAGCTGCGGCCGGAGCAGTTCCGGGTGCACGCGCTGGCGACCCAGCAGGCGGCGGCGCGGATCGGCCGCGAGATCGACTGGCCCGATCTCGACGAGCTCGCCGTCGCGGCGCTCCTGCACGACATCGGGCGCCTCGTCATCTGCAAGCTGCACCCCGGCAGGCGCGGCTACTTCGACGCGGTCGGGCGCACCCCCGAGCAGCGCCTGCGCGAAGAACGCGACCAGCTCGGCATCGACCACGCCCTGGTCGGCGGCGTGCTGGCGCGGCGCTGGAACGTGCCGCAGCGGATTGCGGTGGCGATCGAGCGCCACCACGCCGAGGACGTCGACGGCCTCGCCGCCGTCGTCGCCACCGCCGACATGGTCGCCCACTACGCGCAGGGCGAGGCGGTGACCCCGGAACGGCTGCGCCAGGCGGCGAAGCGCTGCGGGCTCGGCGCCGAGGGCCTGCGCGAGCTGCTCTACGAGCTCCCCTACCCGCGCGAGCACGACGGCCGGGTGAGCGAGCCGTGCCCGCTCTCCAAGCGGGAGCTCGACGTCCTCCGCCATCTCTCCGAGGGCATGGTCTACAAGCAGATCGCAGGCGAGATGCAGCTCTCGGTCTCGACCATCCGCACCCACCTGCACAACGTTTACGGCAAGATCGGCGCCGTGGATCGAGCCCAGGCCGTGCTCACCGCAAGGGACAGCGGCTGGATCTAGCCGACATAAAACGCCACCTCCTCCGAAATAAATGCTTCGCCTCGCTCGCTGCGCAAAAGAATCAGATATGGATGCTTGCTCGCTCGGCTCGCGGCGCGTCCGGGGGTGGCGTCTACGCGCCATATCGGCGCCGCGCGCAGAGAATCAGATCGTGATGCGCGCTAATCCGGCTATTCGATGAGGCACTCTCTGAGGGCTATCGCGACGGCGTGGGTTCGGTTTCTGGCGTCGAGCCGGGCGAGGGCGTTCTTCGTGTGGGTCTTCACCGTTTCCTCGCTGAGGCCGAGCTCGCGGGCGGCGACGGCGGTCGAGCCGCCGTCGGCGAGCAGCTGGAGGATCTCGCGCTGGCGCCGCGTCAGCTTGCCGCGGCTGCCGCTCGGCGGCACGGCGGGGTCGACGAAGCGCGCCTGGTCGAGCGCCGCCCGGGCCGCCTTGGCCATCTCCTCGGGACCGGCCGTGCGGGCGACGTAGGCGCTCGCCCCGGCCTGCAGCGCGGCGCTCGCCAGGTGGCGCTCGGGCAGCTCGCCGTGGGCGACGATCCCCATCGCCGGTGCGGTCTTGCGCAGGACGCGAATCGCCCCATCGCCGTAGATGTCCTCGCCCTCGCCGTCGGTCGCCCCGCGCCGCAGGTCGACGATCGCGACGTCGATGCTCTCGACATCGCGCACGAGGCCGATCGCCTCGTCGCGACTGGCGCTCTCGTGGACCTCGAACTCGCCCGCGAGCGCCTCGCGCACCCCCAGGCGGACCAGCGGGTGGGCGTCGATCACAAGGCAGTGTGGGCGCTCGCTCGGGGTGACCGGCCGATCCTATACCCGCTGAAATCTGCACCGTGCGGTAGAAAGGGCAGGTGATCTCGATCACCTCGAAGTCGCGCTACGCGGTCGTCGCTATGGCCGAGCTGGCCCGATCGGGCGAGCGCCCGGTGCCGATCAAGGAGCTGGCCGAGCGCCGCGCGATCCCCGAGCAGTTCCTCGAGCAGCTCTTCTCGACCCTGCGCCGGGCCGGGCTGCTGACCAGCCACCGCGGGATGCGCGGCGGCTACACGCTCTCCCGCCCCGCCGACGAGATCGCCGTGCTCGAGGTCGTCCAGACCCTCGACGGCAAGGTCGGCCAGGAGGCCGATGAGGCGGGCGGCATCTGGGCCGAGGGCGTCACCGCCCTGCGCAAGGTCCTCGGCCAGACCACGATCGCCGAAGTCGCCCGCCGCGAAGCCGAGGAGGCCGGCGCGGGGATGTACTTCATCTGATGAGAATCGGGGGGGAGGCTTCGGCGGTTGTCGGCAATACGCCGATGGTGGCGCTGCGGCGGCTGGGGGAGGGGCTGCCGGGGGAGGTCTGCGCGAAGTTGGAGTACTTCAATCCGGGGGGGTCGGTGAAGGACCGGATCGGGGTGGCGATGATCGATGCGGCCGAGCACGAAGGGCTGATCGAGCCGGGGAAGTCGGTGATCGTCGAGCCGACCAGCGGCAACACCGGGATCGCGCTGGCGATGGTCTGCGCGGCGCGCGGCTACGAGCTGATCCTGACCCTGCCCGAGGGGATGAGCCGCGAGCGGGCGAAGCTGCTGCGCGCCTACGGCGCCGAGGTGCGCGAGACGCCCTCGCTGGGCGGGATGAGCGAGGCGGTCGAGCTGGCCGAGGAGATCCGCGAGCAGCGCCGCGGCTTCATGCCGCAGCAGTTCTCGAACCCCGCCAATCCGGCCGCGCACCGGAAGACGACCGCGGAGGAGATCTGGCGCGACACCGACGGCGAGATCGGCGCCTTCGTCGCCGGGGTCGGCACCGGGGGCACGATCACCGGCGTGGGGCGCATGTTGCGCGAATGCAGCCCGGAGACGCTGGTCGTCGCGGTCGAGCCCGCCGCGTCGCCCGTGCTCTCCGGCGGCGCATCCGGCCCGCACAAGATCCAGGGGATCGGCGCCGGCTTCGTCCCCGAGGTGCTCGACCGCTCGCTGATCGACGAGACGATCGCCGTCTCCGACGAGGACGCGCTGGAGACGGCGCGCCTGGCGGCGAAACGCGAAGGCGTCCTCGCCGGGATCTCCGCCGGCGCCAACGTCAAGGCGGCGCTGGAAGTCGCGGCGCGCCCGGAGATGGAGGGCAAGCGGGTCGTCACCGTCGTCTGCGACTCGGGCGAGCGTTACATGTCCCTACCCTTCTTCGCGCCGTGAATAATTCCGCCACCTCCTCTGCTTCCAGAAATGCCTGAAGAATCAGATATGGACAGGCATTTGCTTCCCGCGTCCGGGGGTGGCGGGTGTTTAAGAGGGCCGTTCGGGAGATCAGGGAGGCGGTGGACGCCGCGCGCGAGCGCGACCCGGCGGCGCGCGGGGTGTCCTCGCTGGAGATCCTCGCCGGCTGGGCGGGGGTGCAGGCGCTGCTCGCGCACCGGGTCGCCCACGCGATGCTCGGGGCCGGGGTGCCCTTCGCCCCCCGCACGATCGCCTACCTGAGCCGTGCGATCACCGGGGTCGAGATCCACCCGGGGGCGAGGATCGGCGAGGCGTTCTTCGTCGACCACGGCTCCGGCGTGGTGATCGGCGAGACCGCCGAGATCGGCGACCGGGTGACCGTCTACCAGGGGGTGACCCTGGGCGGCACCGGCTTCGAGTCCGGCAAGCGCCACCCGACCGTCGGCGACGAGGTCACGCTCGGCGCCGGCGCCAAGCTGCTGGGCCCGGTGACGGTCGGCGACGGGGCGAAGGTCGGCGCCAACACGGTCGTGCTCGAGGACGTTCCGGCCGGAGCGACGGTGGTCGGCAACCCGGGCCACCCGGTCAAAGTGGACGGAAAAAGGGTCGAGGCGCCCAGGGGCTGAGGTAGGCTCGGCGGCGTCTCCTCCTCATCTCCACGAAAGGATCCGACGTGAGCAAGCGCCTCCTGCTCCTGCCCTGTCTCCTGCTGCTCTGCGGCCTGGCCCTCGTCGCCTGCGGCGGCGGCAGCGACGAAACGGGCAAGATCGAAGAAACGATCGAAACGTCCGCGACGACCACCGACCCGGCCGACTGCAAGAAGCTCGAGACCCAGGCCTTCATGGAACAGCTCTCCCAGGAAAGTGGCCGGGCGGCCGTCGAAGAATGCGAAAGGGAAGCCGAAGAGGAAGAAGGCGCCGAATCGGTTGCTGTCTCGAACGTCGAAGTGAACGGCTCGAACGCCACAGCGGAAGCCGCGCTCACCGGCGGCACGCTCGACGGGCAGACGGTGGAAATCGCGCTGGTCGAAGAAGGGGGCCAGTGGAAGCTGAACGAAGTCGTCAAGTTCACCGAGTTCGACCTGGGGAAGCTGGTCGAGACGTTCAAGCGGGAACTCTCCAAGGCCTCCAGCGAACTCGGCCCGGGGTTTGCCGGCTGCTTCGCCGCGGCGCTCGAAGAAAGCGACCAGGCTGAAATCGAAGGGATGATGTTTGGCGGCGAAGCCAAGGTGTTCCAGGAAATCGCCGAAAGCTGCTCCTAGGCTTCTCCCGGGGTCGCCCGCCGAGCGCCTGGCTATGCTCGGCGGGTGACGCTTCAGAGCGTGTCCGAGGGCGTCCCGCCGGCATCCGAGGAGCCGGCCGGGGCGCCGACCGAACCCGGCGCCGACCGCGCCGAGCGGCTGCTCGCCGGGCTGAACGCGCCACAGCGCGAGGCGGTCCGCCACGGCGAGGGGCCGCTGCTGGTGCTCGCCGGCGCCGGCTCGGGCAAGACGCGCGTGCTCACCCACCGGATCGCCTACCTGCTGGCGACCGGGCAGGCGCGCCCGGGGGAGATCCTCGCGATCACCTTCACCAACAAGGCGGCGAACGAGATGCGCGAGCGGGTCGAGGCGCTGGTAGGCCGCTCGGCGCGGGCGATGTGGGTGACGACCTTCCACTCGGCCTGCGCCCGCATGCTGCGCGCAGACGCCGAGCGGCTCGGCTACTCGCGCGGCTTCACGATCTACGACGAGTCGGACTCGCTGCGGATGCTCAAACGCTGCATGGAGGAGCTGCGCGTCGACCCCAAGCGCTACCCGCCGCGGGCGATCCGCTCGCAGATCTCCGGCGCCAAGAACCAGCTCGTCGACACCGACGCCTACTCGCAGGCCGCCGGCAGCGTCTTCGAGGAGACCGCGGCCGGCGTCTTCCACCTCTACGAGAAGCGCATGCTCGAGGCCAACGCGATGGACTTCGACGACCTGCTGGTGCGCACGGTCAACGCGTTGGAGCTCTCTGAGGAGGTGCGAGAGCGCTGGCGCCGCACCTTCCGCCACGTGCTCGTCGACGAGTACCAGGACACCAACCACGCCCAGTACCGGCTGCTCCAGCTGCTCACCTCCGAGCACGGCAACCTGATGGTCGTCGGCGACGAGTCGCAGTCGATCTACGGCTTCAGGCATGCCGACATCAGGAACATCTTGGATTTCGAGCGCGACTTCCCGGAAGCGGACGTTGTCACGCTCGAGCAGAACTACCGGTCCACCCAAACGATCCTTACCGCGGCCAACGCGGTGGTCGAGAACAACCGCGAGCGGCGGCCGAAGCGGCTCTGGACCGAGCTCTCCGGCGGCGAGCCGATCCAGCTGCGCGAGCTCTCCGACGAGCACGAGGAGGCGCGCTGGGTGGCGGGGGAGATCGAGCGGCTCGGCGAGGAGGATGGGGTGAAGCGCGAGGAGGTCGCCGTCTTCTACCGGACCAACGCGATGAGCCGCGTGCTCGAGGACACGCTGGTCCGCTTCGAGCTGCCCTACCAGGTGATCGGCGGGACCAAGTTCTACGAGCGGGCCGAGGTCAAGGACGCGATCGCCTACCTCAGCCTGATCGCCAACCCCGCCGACCAGGTCTCCTTTGCGCGGGCCGTCAACTCGCCGCGGCGCGGGATCGGCAAAACCAGCCAGGGCCGGCTGGCCGCACACGCCAACACCACGGGGCTGCCGATCTGGGAGGTCGCCGGGCGGGCCGAGGAGGTGCCCGGTCTCGGCGCCGCGGCGATCAAGGCGGTCGATCGCTTCTTCGAGACGCTGGAGGATCTGCGGCGGCGAGCCGAGCAGGCGCCGGTCGCCGAGCTGCTCGAGGCGACGCTGCGCGAGACCGGCTACCTCGACGCGCTCGCCGCCGAGCGCACGGTCGAGGCGGAGGGGCGCGCCGAGAACCTCGAGGAGCTGGTCGGCGTCGCCCGCGAGTTCGACGCCAACCGCGAGCTCGAGGGGGAGGGCGAGGTCGCGGCGCTGGAGGAGTTCCTCCAGCAGCTCTCGCTCTACACCGAGCAGGACGGCCTGCGCGACGACTCGGCGATCACGCTGATGACGCTGCACAACGCCAAGGGGCTCGAGTACGGGACGGTATTCGTCGTCGGCTGCGAGGACGGCGCCTTCCCGCACATGAAAGCGCTCGAAGAGGGCGGCGAGGAGGAGGAGCGGCGGCTCTGCTATGTGGGCATCACCCGTGCCCGCCGCCGCCTCTACATGACCTGGACGCGCGAACGCCGGCTGTTCGGGCGCGCCGAGCGCAACCTGCCCTCGCGCTTCGTCGACGAGCTGCCCGAGGAGCTGGTCGAGCGCGGCTCCAGCGCGGTCGGAGCCGGGGGCGCGTGGGCCGCCGCCTCGGCCGGCGCGGCGGCGGCACCCGACCCCGGGCCGGCGCTGGAGCTGCGCACCGGCGACGACGTCGTCCACGCCAGCTTCGGCGAGGGGGTCGTCACAGCGGTCGAGGGCGGGGGGATCGTCGTCGTCCGCTTCGCCGGCGACGGCTCGGAGCGCAAGCTGATGGCCGACTTCGCCCCGATCCGGAAGCGCTGAGAGGATGGCGGCGCGGCTCATCGACGGCAAGGCGCTAGCGGAGCGGGTGCGCGAGCGGGTGCGCGGCGAAGTCGCCGAGATGGCGACGTCGCCAGGCCTGGCGACGATTCTCGTCGGCGAGGACCCCGCCTCGGCCGTCTACGTGCGAATGAAGCGCGAGGATTCTGCCGAGGTCGGGATCGATTCCCACCACCACGAGCCCGGCGGCGCAGTCTCCCAGGAGGAGCTGGCGGCGCTGATCGAATCGCTCAACGCCGACGAGCGCGTGCACGGCATCCTCCTCCAGCTGCCGCTGCCCGAGCACCTGGACCAGGACCCGCTGATCTCCCTGATCGACCCGGCCAAGGACGTCGACGGGCTCACCCCGGTCAACGCCGGCCTGCTCGCGCAGGACCGCCCCGAGGCGATCGCCCCCTGCACGCCGGCGGGCGTGATCGAGCTGCTGCGCGAGGCCGAGGTCGAGCTCGAGGGCGCCCGCGCGGTCGTCGTCGGCCGCTCGATCCTCGTCGGCAAGCCGCTGGCGACGCTGCTGCTCGCGGCGAACGCGACCGTCACCCACTGCCACTCGCGCACCCGCGACCTCGCCTCTGTCTGCCGCGAGGCCGACGTGCTGGTCGCCGCCGCCGGCCAGCCCGGGCTGATCTCCGGAGAGATGGTGCGCGAGGGCGCCACGGTGATCGACGTCGGCACCAACCGGGTCGAGGGGAAGCTGGTCGGCGACGTCGAGTTCGACTCGGTCGCCGAGCGCGCCGGCGCGATCACCCCGGTGCCCGGCGGCGTCGGCCCGATGACCCGGGCGATGCTGCTCGTCAACACGGTCGCCGCCGCGCGGCGGGTGTAGGGTCGCGGCGTGAGCGCCCGCAGGCTCAGCAGGGGGGAGAAGATCTCCGCCGCCTCGGCGGTGCTGCTCTTCGTCTCGATGTTCCTCGACTGGTTCGGCGCCAAGGTCGCCGGCGTGCCGGGCTTCTCCGGCAGCATCGAAGGCGGCGGCGGATACAGCGCCTGGCAGGCGCTCGACGTGATCCCGCTCTTCCTCATGCTGGCGATCGTGCTGGCGCTCGGGGTCGCCCTGGTGCGCGCCCTCGACGCCGACCTCGAGCTCTCGGTCTCGCTCAACGCCTTCGTCGCCGCGGCCGGCGCGCTCGCCTTCCTGCTGATCCTCTTTCGCATCCTCGACCCGCCCGGCTTCGGCCTCGCCGGCGTCGGGACCGACACGACGCTGAAGCTTGGCGTCTTCCTCGGCCTGGTGAGCGCCGCGGGCGTCGCCTACGGCGGCTGGAGCGCGATGCGCGACGAAGGCCTGACCTTCGACGCCGCCGCCGAGCGGCTATCGAAGTAGCCCGCGGGCGACGTTCTTCGCAAACGCGACGATCGTCATCATCGGGTTGACCCCGACCGAGGTCGGGAACAGCGAGGCGTCCGCCACGTAGAGGCCTTCGACGCCGTTGACCGAGCCGTCAGCCGCGCAGACGCCCTCGCGCTCCTCGGCGGCGATGCGGGCGCTGCCCATCGGGTGGAAGGCCTCGAGGCGCAGCTCGGACGGCTTCAACCGGATCGCCTCGAAGTCGGCCAGCTCGTGGCGGCGCAGGACGGGCACGTGGGCGACGTTCGGGTAGACCTCGACCGCGCCGGCGGCGAAGTGGACTTCGGCGGCGCGGGCGATGCCGAAGGCGAGCCGGCGGGCGTCGTCGTCGGTCAGCCGGTAGGTGGCGCGCAGCGAGCCGTCGCGGGCGAGCGCGACGCGACCCGCCGACTCGTCGGATAGGTGGACGCCGATCGAGCCGATCCGGTCGAAGCCGAGAATCGATTCCTGGTGCTCACGGCCGGAGCCGAGCAGCCACGCGCCGCCGAAGGGCAGCGGCGTGAAGGTCGCCTCGAGCAGGATCCGCTGCGGCTCCCACTGGTCGATGTAGTAGCTCTGCATCACCCCTTCCCAGCCGCGCACCTCCTCCTCGTAGCGGGCGCCGATCCAGCAGGCGGGGTGGACGTGGAGGTTGCGGCCGACCTGCCCGCCGCCGAGGCCCGAGCGCAGCAGCAGCTCGGGTGTGCCGAAGGCGCCGCCGGCGACGATCGTGGCCCTGCGGGCGCGCACCGTGTAGCCGGCGCAGCGGACGCCGACCGCGCGCCCGTCCTCGACCGGAATGCGCCGCGCCTCGACGCCCGTGCGCAGCCGCGCCCCCGCCGCCACCGCGCGCGGCAGGTAGCTGACGTGCATGCCGCGCTTGGCGTCGATCCGGCAGCCGAAGGGACAGGAGCTGCACTGCACGCAGTCGCCGGCGTTGCGCGAGATCGGCCCGCCGCCGGCGCCGAGCGCCGCCGCGCCCTCCATCGCCAGCTGGCCGTTGCGGCCCATCCGCTCGGGGTCGAGCGGCGTCACCCGCAGGAACTCCTCCGCCTCGGCGAAATCGGGCTCGAGGCGGTCGGCCCACTCGACCCCGTAGCGGTCGCGCCAGTGCGCGAGCACGTCGTCGGGGGCGCGGAAGCAGGTGCCGGAGTTGATCACCGTCGTGCCGCCGGCCGTGCGCGCCACCGGCACGGGGATCGGCGGTCTGCCCTCGGCGATCGTCAGGCCGCCGTCGCGGTACAGCGAGGCGATTGCCTCCAGCGGGTCGTCCGGGTAGCTCTCGCGGTCATAGGCCTCGCCCGCCTCGAGCACGATCACGTCGAGGCCGGCCTCGGCCAGGGTCGCCGCGGCGACGGCGCCGCCGGCGCCGGAGCCGACGATCGCCACGTCGCATTCCTCCTCGGGCCCCGGGGGCGCGGTGGCGCCCAGCGAGCCGGACGGCTCGGGCAGCGAGCCGTCGCCGAGGCGGCAGCTGGTCTCCAGGCCGAGGCGCTCTTCCACCCCCGGGTCGATCGCGTAGCCGAGCGTCGCGAAGGTCTTCGCCATCAGCAGCAGCTCGTGGTGGAGGCCGAAGCGCGAGCCCTCCATGCGGCGCAGGAAGTCCTCGCGCGCCGCCGCGTCGAGGCGGCTGAAGCGCCAGGGGAAGGGCAGCCACTCGAAGGCGCGCAGGCCGAGCCTGACGCGCAGCCGCAGGCGCGGCGAGAGCGCCCGCAGGAGCTCGGCCACCGGGCCGGAGACGTCGACCTCGCGCTCGGCCGCGGGCAGGCCGTCGAGCTCCGGGGCCATCGCCTCGCAGATCGCGCTCAGGGTGCGCTGCTCGGCGGCCGAGAGCCCCGGCGCGCGCTGTCAGCCGGGGGTCGCCGGGCGGTCGATCCGCCCGGCCAGCGACCACAGCCACAGCGCCAGCAGCACGAGCGAGCCGTCGACGAGGAAGTTGAGCAGGTAGGCGAAGGCGCGTTCGTCGAAGAGGAAGAAGCCGAGCGCGGCGAGCGAGGACGCGACCTTGCCCGCGGCCAGCACCAGCAGCAGCGGCCGGTAGCGGACGACGTCGGCCTGGGCGACCAGGCAGATGCCGGTGATCACGACCATGTATGCAAAGGCGAGCCCGAGCCAGAGCTGCTCCTGGGTGTGCGGCGCGCGGGTGTCGTTGCCGAGCCATTCGCCGACGTCGGAGATCGTGTTCAGGACGCCGTTGGGGTCGGCGATGAAGAGGATGCCGACGACGGCGAAGCTGACGGCGAGCACGCGCAGGCCCAGGACGACGAATGCCTCTGCCCGATCTCCCCGCATCGTGGCGCGCACAATACTGGCTGGCTGGCCAGAAACCATCGCGCCTATGATCCGCTCGATGATCGAGCGGGAGCAGGTGCTTCATGTGGCGCGGCTGGCGCGTCTGCGGCTGAGCGAGGCCGAGGTGGCGAAGATGGCCGGGGAGCTGTCGGGGATCCTCGAGCACGTCGACCGGATCTCCGAGCTGGAGTTGGACGACGTCGAGCCGACTTCTCATGTGGTCGAGCTGGAGAACGTGTTGCGCGCCGACGAGCCGCGGCCCAGCTGGCCTCGTGAGGACGTGCTGGCGCAGGCGCCCGATCCGGCGGATGGGGCGTTTCGCGTTCCCTCGCCGCAGGCGGAGGCCTGATGGGGGAGCTGCTGGAGCTGAGCGTCGCCGAGGCGGCGGCGCGGATCCAGGCGGTGGAGCTTTCGCGGCAGGAGTACTTCGACGCCTGGCGCGAGGCTGCTTCGGGCGACGAGCTCAACGCGTACCTCTGGCGGGCTGAGGGGCCGGCGGTCGAGAGCGACGGGCCGCTCGAGGGGATCCCGGTCGCGGTCAAGGACCTCTTCTGCACCCAAGGGGTGCCCACCACGGCAGGGTCTCGCATGCTCGAGGGGCACCGGCCCCTCTACACGGCGACCGCGCTGCGGCGGCTGACCGAGGCGGGGGCGGAGATCCTCGGCAAGACCAACATGGACGAGTTCGCGATGGGGTCCTCGAACGAGAACTCGGCCTACGGGCCGGTGCTCAACCCGCACGACCGCGGGCGGGTGCCGGGCGGCTCCTCCGGCGGCTCGGCCGCGGTCGTCGCCGGCGGCCTGGCGCCCTGCGCGATCGGCACCGACACCGGCGGCTCGATCCGCCAGCCGGCGGCGCTCTGCGGGATCGTCGGGCTGAAGCCGACCTACGGCGCGATCTCTCGCTACGGGATGATCGCCTTCGCCTCCTCGCTCGACCAGTGCGGGCCGCTGACCCGCGACGTGACCGACGCGGCGCTGCTGCTCGCGGCGATGCAGGGCGCCGACCCCTGCGACTCGACCTCGGTCGGGATCGAGGGCGGCGTCCGGGCGCCGCGCGGCGAGGACCTGGCCGGCCTGCGTTTCGCCGTCCCCGCCGGGCTCGACCAGGGCGCGATCGAGCCCGGCGTCCGCGCCGTCTTCGAGGCGACGCTGGAGCGGATCGAGCAGCTCGGCGGCGGGGTCGCCGAGGCGCCGCTGCCGCATGCCGAGCACGGCATCTCCGCCTACTACGTGATCGCCCCGGCCGAGGCCTCCTCCAACCTCGCCCGCTACGACGGCGTCCGCTACGGCATGCGGGTCGAGCCGGAAGGCGACGTGGTCGAGATGTACGAAGCGACCCGCGCGGCGGGCTTCGGCGACGAGGTCAAGCGGCGGGTCATGCTCGGCACCTACGCGCTGTCCTCCGGCTACTACGAGGCCTACTACGGCCGCGCGCAGAAGGTGCGGACGAAGATCGCCGCGGACTTCGCCGCCGCCTTCGCCGGGTTCGACTTCGTCGTCACACCGACCTCGCCCTCGGTCGCCTTCGGCCTCGGCGAGAAGACCGGCGACCCGCTGGCGATGTACATGAACGACCTCTTCACCGTGCCGATGAGCCTCGCCGGCATCCCGGCGATCTCGATCCCGGCCGGCACCGCCGAGCCGGAAGGCGGCGGCCCGGAGCTCCCCGTCGGCTTCCAGATCGCCGCGCCGGCCTTCGCCGAGCAGCGGCTGCTCGACGCCGCATACGTCCTGGAGCAGTCCCTTGACGCCTGAGCTCGAGGCGGTCATCGGGCTGGAGATCCACGTCCAGCTCTCGACCCGGACGAAGATGTTCTGCGGCTGCGAGCTCTCCTTCGGCGACGCGCCGAACGTCCACACCTGCCCCGTCTGCCTCGCCCACCCGGGCGTGCTGCCGGTGCCCAACGAGGAGGCGATCCGCTACGGGCTGAAGATCGCCGCGGCGCTGGAGTGCGAGGTCGCGCCGCGCTCGACCTTCCATCGCAAGAACTACTTCTATCCCGACAACCCGAAGGCCTACCAGATCAGCCAGTACGACCAGCCGCTGGCGGTGAACGGCCGGCTGGGCGGCATCCGCATCCACCGCGCCCACCTGGAGGAGGACGCGGCAAAGACGATCCACCTCGGCGAGTCGGGCCGCATCCACGGCTCCGGCGCCTCGCTGGTCGACTTCAACCGCGGCGGCACGCCGCTGGTCGAGATCGTCACCGAGCCCGACCTGCGCGGCGCCGCCGAGGCCGGCGCCTGGGCGCGCCTGCTGCGCACCACCGTGCGCCAGCTCGGCGTCTCCGACGTCAACATGGAGGAGGGGAGCCTGCGGATCGACGCCAACGTCTCGGTGCTGCCGGCCGGCAGCGAGGAGCTCGGCACGAAGACCGAGCTGAAGAACATGAACAGCTTCCGCTTCCTCGAACGCGGGATCGAGGCCGAGCTGGCGCGCCAGCGTGAGCTGATCGCGGAGGGGGGAGGGTCGAGCAGGAGACGCTCCACTTCCACCCCGAGGACGGCAGCCTGCACCCGCTGCGCTCCAAGGAGGAGGCGCACGACTACCGCTACTTCCCCGAGCCGGACCTGGTGCCGCTGGCGCCGACCGAGACGATGCTGCGCGAGGCGCGCGAGTCGCTGCCCGAGCTGCCGGAGGCGCGCATGCGGCGCTACGAGGAGGAGCTGGGGCTGTCAGCCGAGAACGCGGCGCAGCTGGCAGGGGACCCCGAGGAGGCCGCCTACTTCGAAGCGGTCCACGCGGCGGCGGGCGAGGTCGAGGCGCGGACCGTCGCCAACTGGGTGACCGGCGAGCTGGCGGCGGCGCTGCGCCAGGCGGACGAGGGCTCGCCGGCCGAGTCGAAGGTCGCGCCGGAGGCGCTGGCGGCGCTGGTCGCGATGGTCGCCGAGAAGAAGATCTCGCACGGCAGCGGCAAGCAGGTGCTGGCGACGCTCGTCGCCGCGGGCGGCGACCCGGCGGCGATCGTCGAGCGCGAGGGGCTCGCGCAGATCTCAGACAGCGGCGAGCTCGCGTCGATCGTCGCCGACGCGGTCGAGTCCAACCCCGAGGCGGCCGAGCAGGTCCGTGCCGGCAACGGGAAGGCGATCGGCGCGATCGTCGGCGCGGTGATGAAGCAGACCAAGGGCCGCGCCGACGGCGGCGAGGTCACCCGCCTGATCAGGGAGAGGCTGGACGTCTAGCCTCCCTCTGGTGGGATTCGAATACCTCTTCATAGCGGCGCTGTTCGGGCTCGCCACGGCGATCGTCGGCAAGGCCAAGGGCAGCTCCTTCTGGATCTGGCTGCTGATCGGCACGGTGCTGCCCCCGCTCGGCCTGATCGCCGTCGTCCTCTACCGCCGCGAGAAGGACGAACCCGAACGCCAGTGTCCGACCTGTCATAAGGCGCTGAAGCTCTACGTCCAGGTCTGCCCCCGCTGCGGCACGGACCTCTACCTCCCCGACCCGGGCAGTGTCCGCCATCCAGGGGTGAGTTAGCCGCCCCCGGACGCGGGAGCGAATCCCTGTCCATATTTGATTCTTCAGGGATTCGCGGGAGCAGAGGAGGTGGCGTTTTATCTGAGCCAGGTCCTGACGATCGCGTTGGCGAAGCCGAGGCCGTAGCGGGCGACCGCCGGCTTCTTCGAGTGCCCGTGCAGCCGCTTGGCCACCGTCACCGGCACCTCCTTGGCCGGGATGCCGCGCTTGATCGCCTCGATCATGAACTCCGAGGTGTGGAACTGCTCCTGGCGCAGGACGAGCTGCGGCAGGACCGTCGTGCGCACCGCGCGGTAGCCGTTCGAGCAATCGCTCACCTTGGTCCGGGTGATCAGCGAGACGAGGCGGTTGAAGAAGACGATGCCGAGCTCGCGGGCGAAGGCGTTGCCGTCGGCCTCGCCGAGCACGCGCGAGCCGTGGGCGACGTCAACCTCGCCGGCGAGCACCGGCGCGACCAGCCGTTCCATCTCCGATGGCAGGTGCTGGCCGTCGGCGTCGAGCGTGACCACGACCTCGGCGCCCGATTCGACCATCAGCCGGTAGCCGGTGCGCAGGGCGGCGCCGCCGCCGCGGTTGATCACGTGGCGGGCGACGACCGCACCATGCTCGGCGGCGACCTCGCCGGTGCCGTCGCGCGAGCCGTCGTCGACCACCAGCACCGCGGTCTCGACCCCGCAGAGCTCGCGCGGCATCAGGTCGAGCACCTGACCGACGTTCTCGGCCTCGTTGTAGGCGGGGACGAGGATCGCGACCCTGTCGCGGAAGCGCTCCGGCAGCTTCGCCTGGCGGAACTCCTCCCAGGCGAGCCCCTCGAGCACGGCGGAGAGCTGGCGCGCGTTGCGCGCCGCCTGCGAGAGCGCCCGCAGGATCAGGATGAAGAGGACGAAGATCGAGAAGACGGCGAGCCCGAGGATGCGGCCGCCGTTGCCCTTCTCGAAGGAGAAGGCGGAGAGCAGCTTGTCGGTGACTTCGGTTCCGGAGACGAGCGCCAGGGCGAGCCCGACGAGCAGCAGGATCAGCACGTCGACGTTGCGCAGGCTGCGGCGGCGCAGGATCGCGTAGGCGACGATCGCCGCCGCGGCGAGCAGGCCGGCGGCGCGCAGCGCCGTCAGCTCGGAGGGGAAGATGCCTGCGTAGAGGCCCATTCTCGCTGGGACAATAGGGCCGCGCCCAGTCGGGCGAGCGCCACGCCGGCCAGCGGAAAGATCAGCGTCATCAGGATCTCGTTGCGCCGTGGGGCAGCCAGCGAGATCGCACCGACCGCGGTGACGAGCACGAGCGGCGTCGCCATCGCCACCAGCTCCCACCAGCGGCGGTGCGCTCCGAGCACGCCCAGGCCGGCCAGGCCGAGCAACACCAGCAGCAGCTGGACCGCGCGGCCGGCGGTCGATTCCATCGCTTCGCCGACCCCGGCGCTCCACATCCGCCAGACCTTGCGCACGGTCATCGCCAGGTAGCCGACCGGGTCTTCGCCGAAGAACTTGGAGAAGTTCCGCTTGCCGACCTTGCCCAGAGCCGAGTCGCGCGGCAGTTCGGGATAGCGTTCCCGCGCCACCCGGCTGAACAGGGGCGTCGGGTTGACCTTTTCCAGCGCCGCGGAGCGCGGCGGCAGGTCGACGTGCAGGTAGCGCTCCGCGAGCCGCGCCTTGACCCGCTGGTATTCGCCGTCGGCGGGCAGGAAGGTCCCCACGTACAGCGCCTTGCCGCCGCCGGTCGAGATCGGCACCGTGCGGTGCAGGGTCACCTGGTTGTGGATCGTCCAGGGGACGATCGGGACGAGCGTCGCGATGAGCGACAGGGCGGCGGCCGCGAGGCCGGGGCGCCAGCCGTGCTGACGGCCGACGAAGATCGCGGTCAGGAGGACGAAGGCGATGGCTACCGGCAGATAGTCGGGACGGATTAATGCTGTTAGGCCGAAGAAGAAGCCAGGGACCAGCCATTTCAGCGCGCGGGTCCTGTCGGAAGGGAGGGGGGGTGTTAGCGGCCTCGCCCGGCCGAACACCCCCCTCCCTCCCGCCACCCGCGCGAGAGGCGTTTAGGTCCGCGGCCCAGAGGAATGCGAGGACCGCCGCTGGGAGCGTGAAGAGAGCCGGTGGCTCGCTGTAGAGAGCTCCCGTTGAATGGATGAACGGGGGATATACGGCTATGAAGAGAGCTGCAATGAGGCCGGCGGGGCGGCAGTTGAGCCGGCGGCCCAATAGGTAGACGGTGACTATGGCTGCCAGCCCCAGTAGGAGCTCGACGATTCGGGCCGTGCCTTCCCTTGGGCCACCTGTCGCGTAGAAGCTTGCGGCGTAGAGGAGCGGGGCGCCGGGGGACCAGTCGCTGGCGTCGTGGAAGGTCGGGCCGCCGAAGCTGCCTTCCTCGTAGAGCGACTTTGAGAGCGCGTAGTAGGCGTGGGCGTCGTCGCCGGGAGCGCCCAGGGGCTCGACCACGCGGTAGGCGCGCAGGCCGAAGCCGAGCGCGAGGATCGCCGCGAGCAGGACCAGGGTGGTCCTCCCGTGGCGCTCGGGCAGGGTGTGGACCCACTGCGAGATCCAGGCCGTCATCGTCGCCAGGCTATCCCGACGAGCGGGCACGCCAGCGTTGCTCTGCCGACCCCCACAGCCAGGCGGCCCCGACGCCGGCCAGGGTCGCGACCAGCGGGATCGTCACCAGCGCCCGCCGCGGCGAGGCGACCAACAACAGCCCGATCGCGGTCGCCGCGACCAGCACCGTCGCCAGCAGCACCGCCTCCCAGCGCCTCTGCCGGGCCAGCACCCCCAGGCCGACCAGGCCGAACGCCAGCAGCAGCCAGTGGAAGACCGCCCAGCCGGGTTGGTGCATCACGTCCCGCGGCCCGTGCCCCCAGATCAGCCAAAGCTTGCTCGCCAGGAACCCCAGGTAGCCGACCGGATGTTCGCTCACGTCGTCCCAGAGCCGTTCCCGCCCCATCTTCCCCAGGGCCGCATCGGCTTCCATGCCCGGGTATCTCTCATGCGCCAGAGCGGCCAGGATCTGCTCCAACCGCGGCTCCGCCGGAAGCTCCCGTTCCAATTCGGGATGCCGTTCCAGCACCGCTTCCCCGACCTTTTCCGGATCCCCGCCCGACGGCATGTAGGAGCCGGCGAACAACACCTGCCCACCCCCGGTCGAAATAGGAACGAAACGCCCCAGAGCCACCTCATTCCGCACAGTCCAAGGCGCCACGACCACCGCAAGCCCAGCGAGCAAGACAAGCGCCTGAACCAACCCCAGCCCGCCACCCATCCCTCCCTTGACGCGCAAATACAACGACAGCTATGGGCAACGAGATAGCCAGATACTCCGGCCGAACCAACGCGAGCGCCCCGAGCACCAGTCCCGGGACCAGCCACCTTCGCGCGCTGACCGGCTGATCAGCCCAGAGCATCGCCAGCACCGCGCCGGAGAGGAGCGCGGCGGCGAGGGGCTCGCTCATCAGCATCCCCTGGTACTCGAGCAGCGCCGGGTAGATCGCGACCGCCGCCGCGCCGATCAGCCCCGCGAGCGGCCCCGAGAGCCGCCGTCCGATCAGGTAGGCGAAGAGGACGGAGAGCGTCCCGATCAGTCCCAGGACGAGTCGCGCGGCGCGTTCGTGCACACCCCCGGTCAGCGCGTAGAGGCCGCCGGCGAACAGCGGCAGGCCGGGGGAGTAGTCGCTCGCCGGCTGCGTGGCGCCCGGGCCGAGCGTGAAGCCATCACCGCGCTCCAGGTCAGCCGCGATAGCGGCGTAGCCCTGCGCGTCGTAGACGGGAGCCCGCCCGTCCCAGGCCTCGTTCACCCTGAGCCCCAGGCCCAACAGGAGGATTGCGATGAGCGCTATCCACTTCATGGGCGCCGATGCTATGCCGCTTCCTTCCGTTAGTCTGCCGCGACCATGCGCCTCCTGATCCTCGGTGGCGACGGCTACCTGGGCTGGCCGACGGCTCTGCGCTTCTCGGCCCGCGGGCACGAGGTCGCCCTCGTCGACAACTTCAACCGCCGCCGCTGGCACACCGAACACGGCACCGCCTCGCTGACCCCGATCGCCGATCTCGAGGAGCGGATCGAGGCCTGGCGGGAGGTCTCGGGCAAGACGATCCGCTCCTACGTCGGCGCAATCGAGGACGGCGACTTCCTCGAAGAGGTCCTCGCCGAGGTCCGCCCCGAGGCCGTCGTCCACTACGGCCAGCAGGCCTCCGCGCCCTTCTCGATGCTCTCGCGCGAGCGCGCGGTCGAAACCCAGCACGCCAACGTGATCGGCAACCTCAACCTGCTCTTCGCGATCCGCGACCACTGCCCCGACGCCCACCTGGTCAAGCTGGGGACGATGGGCGAGTACGGCCAGCCGGGCATCGACATCGAGGAGGGCTACATCGAGATCGAGCACAAGGGTAGGAGGGACACCCTGCCCTTCCCGAAGCTGCCCGGCTCGCTGTATCACTGCTCGAAGGTCCACGACTCGACCAACATCCACTTCGCCACCCGCACCTGGGGCCTGCGAGCCACGGACCTCAACCAGGGCGTCGTCTACGGGATCGCCACCGAGGAGACCGCCAAGGACGAGCGCCTGATCACCCGCTTCGACTACGACGAGCTGTTCGGCACGGTGCTCAACCGCTTCTGCGTGCAGGCGGTGATCGGCCACCCGCTGACCGTCTACGGCGCCGGCCACCAGACGCGCGGCTTCCTCAACGTCAGGGACACCCTCGCCTGCGTGGAGCTGGCCGTGCAGAACCCGGCCGGGCGCGGCGAGTTCCGCGTCTTCAACCAGTTCACCGAGCAGTTCTCGGTGCTCGAGCTGGCCGAGCTGGTCCGCCACGCCGCCGGGCACCTGGGCTATGAGGTCGAGCTGCGCCACTACGAGAACCCCCGCGTGGAGAAGGAAGAGCACTACTACAACGCGGTCCACACGAAGCTGCTCGACCTCGGCCTGAAGCCGACCCTGCTCAAAGAGGAGCTGATCGAGTCCGTGCTGGGAGCGATCGAGCGCTACAAGGAGCACGCGATCGAGAGCTCGATCGACCCGCAGACGCGGTGGGACCCGGCGGGCGGGGCAAAAACCCCAGCAGGCCAGGCATAGCGCCGCTGGTAGCATCGCCAGTTCCATGCGAGCCGCCGATGCGTTGATGGAAAGCCTCAAAGCCGAGGGCGTGGAGAACGTCTTCGGCATCCCCGGCGGGGCCAACCTGCCGACCTACGACGCGCTCGTCGACGCCGGCTTCCGTCACGTCCAGGTGCGCCATGAGCAGGGCGGCGGGCACGCCGCCGAGGGCTACGCGATGGCCTCCGGCAAGGTCGGGGTCGCGTTCGCCACCTCGGGCCCGGGGGCGACCAACCTGGTGACGCCGATCGCCGACGCGATGATGGACTCGGTGCCGACGGTGTTCATCACCGGCCAGGTGCGGACCGAGCTGATCGGCACCGACGGCTTCCAGGAGGCCGACATCCTCGGCGCGACGCTGCCCTTCGTCAAGCACTCCTTCCAGGTCACCGACCCCAGGCAGATCCCCGAGTACGTGCACGAGGCCTTCCACGTCGCCTCGACCGGCCGGCCCGGTCCGGTGCTGCTCGACATCCCGCAGGACTTCTCGCGCGCCGAGATCGAGTACGCGCCGCGCACCGAGCCGGTCGAGCTGCCCGGCTACAAGCCGATCGGCAAAGGCAACATCAAGCAGGTGCGGATCGCCGCCAAAGCGCTCGCCAACGCCAAGCGCCCGGTCTTCTACGTCGGCGGCGGCGTGGTCAACGCCGACGCCGCCGAGGAGCTGCGCGAGCTGGCGGGCGCCGACCGCTTCCCGGTCACCTCGACCCTGATGGGGCTCGGCGCCTACCCGGCATCGGGCGAGAGCTGGCTGGGGATGCTCGGCATGCACGGCACGGTGACCGCCAACTGGGCGATGGACAACGCCGACCTGATCGTCGCGATCGGCGCCCGCTTCGACGACCGGATCACCGGCAAGCTCTCGGAGTTCGCGCCGCAGGCGAAAGTGATCCACATCGACATCGATCCGGCGGAGATCTCGAAGAACGTCGGCGCCCACATCCCGATCGTCGGCGACGCCAAGCTGGTGCTGCCGGAGCTGAGCCGCGAGTACCGCGCGCTGCAGACCGACTCCAGCCGGCTCGACCCCTGGTGGAGCCAGCTGCGCGAGTGGCAGGAGCGCCACCCGCTGCGCTACGCGCCCGGCGAGGGCGGCGAGATCAAGCCGCAGTTCATGGTCGAGGCGATGCACCGGGCGACCGGCGGCGAGGCGATCGTCACCTCCGACGTCGGCCAGCATCAGATGTGGGCCGCCCAGTACTACGGCTTCGACCGGCCGCGCCGCTGGATCAACTCCGGCGGCCTGGGGACGATGGGCTTCGGACTGCCGGCGGCGGTCGGCGCCAAGGTCGCCTGCCCCGGCGACGACGTCGTCTGCCTGGCCGGCGACGGCAGCCTGATCATGACCTGCCAGGAGCTCGCCACCTGCGTCACCGAAGACATCCCGGTCAAGGTCTTCCTGATGAACAACGGCTACATGGGCATGGTCCGCCAGTGGCAGGAGCTCTTCTGGGACCGCCGCTACAGCTCGGTCGAGATGGGCGCCAGCCCCGACTGGGTGAAGCTGGCCGAGGCCTTCGGCGCGACCGGCGTGCGCTGCGAGGACGCCGGCGAGCTGGAGGGGCAGATGCGCGAGGCGCTGGCGACCGACGGCCCGGTGCTGCTCGACGTGCGCGTCGCCCAGGAGGAGAACTGCTACCCGATGATCCCGCCGGGCGAAGCGGCCCGCGACATGGTCGAGGCGCCGAAGGCGGTGAAGTGATGGAGGCCGGGACCCCGCAGGCGGTGCGGCTCGAGGACCTTCACGTCCCCGGCCAGCTGAGCGGGCGCAAGCACGTCCTCTCGATCCTGGTCGAGAACAAGCCGGGCGTGCTGGCGCGGATCGCCGGCCTCTTCTCCCGCCGCGGCTTCAACATCGACACGCTCGCCGTCGGCCCGACCGACGACCCCAGCGTCTCGCGGATCACCTTGACCCTGGACGGCGCCGTCCACCCGATCGACCAGGTGACCAAGCAGCTGCACAAGCTGGTCAACGTGCTGAAAATCCGCGACATGGAGCCGGAGGAGACGGTCGCCCGCGAGATGGCGATGTTCAAAGTCTCCGCCTCGGTCGAGAGCCGCGCCGAGATCATCCAGTTCGCCGACATCTTCCGCGCGCAGATCACCGACGTCTCGCGCCGCACGCTGACGATCGAGGTGACCGGCTCGGCCGACAAGATCGAGGCCTTCGAGCGGATGATCCGCCCACATGGCCTCATCGAAATGGTGAGGACCGGCGAGATTGCCATCGCTCGCGGCGGCGACTAGCGAGCTGCAGGACCGGCTGCGGGATGCCGCCGAGACGGCGTCCGAACGACCCCGCCGCACGCTCGTCAGCGTCAGCGTGCCGGTCGACCTTGCCGATCCCTGCGCGATGGTCTTCGCCTCGCGCCTCGCCTCGGACCACTGGTTCTGCTGGGAGCAGCCGGACCGCAAATTCGCGCTGGCCGCACTGGGAGTTGCGCACGAGGCGAAGTCGCGCGGCGCGGGCCGGTTTCGGGACGTCGCTCAGGAGTGTCTGAGGCTCGGTGACGAAGCCGTGCAGGACGCATCGGTGGCCCTGCCCGCCGGGGCCGGGATCGTGTGGACGGGAGGGTTTGCCTTCGACGCGGACGGCGCCTCCTCACCGGCCTGGTCGTCGTTCGAGTCTGCGTCGATGATCCTCCCCGAGCTCTCGCTCTGCCGCCAAGACGACGCGACCTTCCTCACCGTCAACACGGTCGTTCACCCCGGCAGTGCTGCTTCCACTGTTCCTTTCCCCCGTATAGCGGGGTTAAGGAACAGTGGAATGCCGATGCTGGACCCGCACCCGACCGGGCGGCCGGAGATTTGCAGCGTGCGGTCGCCGGGCGAGTTCGAAGAAGCGGTCGCGGAGGCGACGGAACGGATCGACAACGGGGGAGATGAGCAAGGTCGTGCTCGCCCGCGAGGTGACGGTCGAGGGCGTGCGGGCGCACAGCCCGGCGGCCGTCTTCGGCGCCCTGCGCGAGCAGTTCCCGTCCTGCTTCTGCTTTTGCGTCGGGACGCCCGAGGCGGCCTTCCTCGGCGCCAGCCCCGAGCTGCTGATCCGCCGCTCGGGCGCCGGCGCCTCGACCGTGGCGCTGGCCGGCTCGACCCGGCGCAGCTCCGACCCGGCCGTCGACGACCACCTCGGCGAGCAGCTGCTGCGCAGCGACAAGAACCGGCGCGAGCAGCGGATCGTCGCCGAGCGGATCGTCCGCAGGCTGCGCCCGCACGCGGTCTGGGTGCAGACGGCGGAGGAGCCCGAGGTGGTCAAGGTGGCCAACATCCAGCACCTGGCGACGCCGGTGATCGCCCAGCTCGCCGAACCGCGCTCGGCCGTCGAGCTGGCCGGGATGCTGCACCCGACCCCGGCCGTCGGCGGCGAGCCCTGGCCGGGCGCGGCGGAGCGATAGAGCGAGCTCGAGCGCATGGACCGCGGCTGGTACGCCGCCCCGGTCGGCTGGATGGACGCGACGGAGGACGGCGAGTTCTGCGTCGCCCTGCGCAGCGCCCTGCTGCGCGACCGCGAGGCGCGCCTCTTCGCCGGGGTCGGCGTCGTCTCCGGCTCCGACCCCGCGGCGGAGCTCGAGGAGACCGAGGTCAAGCTGCAGGCGCTGCTGCCGCTGCTCGCCGAATAACCCCACGCGTTCGCCTGTTGTGGCGCCGTGGTCGACAAAAGGCGAACGCGCGGGCCTCAGTGGTCGATCGCAGCGGCGACGCGCTCGGCGATGCGGCGGTGGAGCTCGGTGTTGGCACGCCGGTCGGTCCTCACCTCGATCAGGCCGGTGCCGGCGGCGAGGGCGCCGGGGAGATCGGCCAGGGACTCGAGGCGGCGGTGGGGGAGGTCGAAGAGGGCCGCCGCCTTGGCCGCGTCGACGCCGCGGGGGGTGCCCAGGAGGGCCTCGAACTCGCTCCGCTCGAGCGCCTGCTCCTGCGGCAGGAAGTGGAAGATGCCGCCGCCGCCGTTGTCGACGACGACGACGCGGACCGGGGCGGAGACGTCGCGCAGCGCGGCCAGGGCGCCGATGTCGTGCAGAAGGCCGAGGTCGCCGGTGACGATCGTCGTCGGCCTGCCCGTCGCCTGCGCGGCGCCGATCCCGGAGGAGATCAGGCCGTCGATGCCGTTGGCGCCGCGGTTGCAGAGGAAGGTCGCGTCGACCGCGGTCGAGGGCAGGAACGACTCCTGGTCGCGGATCGGCATGCTCGATGCGGTGTAGACGAGCTCGCCGTCGCCGCAGGCGGCGCCGAGCGCCAGCTGCAGGCCCGGCTCGGTGATCGTCGCGGCATCCGCCAGCTCCGCCTCGATCGCCTCGCGCGCCGCCCGCTCCGCCGCCAGCCACATCGCCGGCGGCGGCCGGTCCTCGCCCAGGCGCGCCGCCCAGCCCGCCGCCAGCTCGGTCGGGTCGGCGCGCAGCAGCGCCGC
The DNA here is from genome assembly GCA_963805475.1 of uncultured Solirubrobacterales bacterium. Taxonomy (GTDB): domain Bacteria; phylum Actinomycetota; class Thermoleophilia; order Solirubrobacterales; family 70-9; genus VRUE01. The sequence continues at coordinate 47,531 of CAWDUO010000006.1, forward strand.
CGCGCGGCGCGTCGGCTCGTACCAGTCGCCGAGCGGATCGACGACGATCTCCTCGGCGCCGGACTCGGCGAGCCAGGAGCGCAGCGGCTTGCTCGTCGGCAGCTCGCCGAACCGCAGCACGAGGTCGGGCGAGGCGGCTCCGCGGAACCGCTCGTCGCGCAGCAGCAGGTCGTAGGCGGTGACGACGTGGGAGCGGTCGTGCGGTCCGCAGCGCAGTTGCGAGGTCGGCTCGGCGAGGATCGGGTACCCGGCGGCGGCCGCCAGGTGGGCGAGCGGCTCGCGCAGCTCGGGATCGAGCTGGCGCCCGGCGACGATCGCGCCGATCTCGGCCCCGGCGATGTGCGCCGCCACCTCGTCGAGCAGGAACTGCGAGGGCTCCTCGTCCAGGGGCGTGACCGCGGTCAGCGGGCGACCCTCGCCGCGCCCTTCGAGCGCCAGCGGGTCGGTCGCCGTCACCGCGCCGTCTTCGGGCAGCGGCGCCAGCGGCTCGCGGAAGGGGAAGTTGAGGTGGACGGGCCCCGGCCGCGCGTCGCCGCGGGCGGCGGCGAAGGCGCGGCAGGCGGTCGCCCGGAAGTGCAGCAGGCCGTCGTCGCCGGCCGCGTGCGTGCCGACCTCGCAGAACCAGCGCACCGACGATCCGTACAGCTTCAGCTGGTCGATCGCCTGGCCGGCGCCGACGCCGCGCAGCTCGGGCGGTCGGTCGGCGGTGAGGACGAGCAGCGGGACCGCCGAGCGGTCGGCCTCGCAGACGGCGGGGTGGTAGTTGGCGGCGGCGGTGCCCGAGGTGCAGAGGATCGCCACCGGGGCCCGCGTCGCCTGCGCCGCGCCGAGCGCGAAGAAGGCGGCGGAGCGCTCGTCGACGATCACCGTCGCCTCGATCTCGGGCTGGCGCCAGAGCGCGACCGCGAGCGGCGTCGAGCGCGAGCCGGGCGAGATCACGGCGCGCCGCAGCCCGCAGCGCGCCAGCTCCTCGGTGAAGGCCGAGGCGAGCGCGGTGTTGCGGTTGGTCGGGTCCACGGAGGAGAACCTAGAGACGGTGCGCTTGCAGCGCCTCCTCGTCGATCTCGATCCCCAGCCCGGGACCCTCGGGCGGGTGGAGCATGTCGCCTCGCAGCTCGCACTCGACCGAGGCGATCGTCGCGGCGAAGAGGCGCTGGGTGGCGAGGCCGTGGGCGAGGCTCTCGCCGGCGGCGCGGCCGAGGTCGCCGAGCGACTGGGCGACCTGGAGGGCGGCCGCAATCCCGACCGGCCCGTCGAGCGCGCTGGTGACGTAGGCCGGCAGCACCTCGGCGATCTCCAGCGCCTCCTCCGGCCCCCCGACCTTGGAGAGCTTGATCCCGGTCATCGCAAAGGCGCCCGCGGCGGCGGCCCGCTCGGCCTCGCCCCGGCTCTCGACGCTCTCGTCGGCGGCGAGCGGGATCGGCGTGGCCGTCGCCAGCTCGACCGCCTCCTCCAGGGTCGTCACGGGCTGCTCAGCCAGCTCGACCTCGTACGGCTCGATCTCGCCCAGAATGCGCTTCGCCGCCTCCAGGTCCCAGGCCCCGTTGGCGTCGACGCGGATCCGCGCCCGCGGCCCGAGCGCTTCGCGCACGGCGCGAACCTGCGCCGCGTCGTCGCCGGTCCCCAGCTTGAGCTTGAAGGTCGAGAACCCCTCCGCCGCCCAGCGTTCCGCGTCGGCGACCACCGCCGCCGGCTCGCCGGCGACCAGCGTCGCGTTGCACCGGACCGGATTGGCGCGTTCGCTGTTTGTCGGACCGAGCTCGACAAATGACGAACGCTCGGCGGTTGCGCGGCGACCCCGAAGGTCAAGCAGCGCAGTCAGCGCGGCGCAGCGCGCCGGGGTCGAAAGGTTCACGGCCGCCCCGCGCAGCGTCCCCTCGTCGAGCTCCTCCAGCGAGCCCAGCCCCTCCAGCTCTTCGACCACGCGGCCCAAAGACGTTCCGCCCCGCAGCGACAGCGGCACCGCTTCGCCGAGGCCTTCCAGGCCGTCCTCGTCCCGCACTCGCAGCAGCACCATCTCACGCCGGGTAAGGGCGCCTGCCGCCGTCACGTAGGGCTCGCGAAACGGCAATGCATAGGGAATGACCTCTACGGAGGCGATGCGCACGGGCACATTTCATCAGGCGCCGCCTCCTCTGCTCCCACAAGCGCCTGAAGAATCAGATATGGACAGGCGCTCGTTCCCGCGTCCGGGGGCGGCTACGCCGCGATCAGCAGCCCGACCGTCACCAGCAGGCTGAAAGCGCCGAGCAGGGCGCCTGTGCCGGCGAGGGCGGCGTTCAGCGAGGGGCCGTCGGTGCGGTTGCTCATCGTCCGCAGCGGGCCGACCGCCAGCGGCAGCGAGAGGAATGCGATCAGCGGCAGCGCGCTGGCTTCGCCGGCGAGCAGGGCGAGCGGCAGGACGACGTAGGCGCCGAGCACCAGCAGCCGGTAGAGGACGACCGCGTTGCGACGCCCCATCCGCACCGCCAGCGTGTTCTTGCCCGCCCGGCGGTCGGTCTCGACGTCGCGCACGTTGTTGACGACGAGGATCGCGGTGGCGAGGAAGCCGACCGCGATCGAGAGCCCCAGCGGCAGCGCGTCGAGCCGCTCGACCTGGACGTAGTAGGAGCCGTTGACGGCGACCAGGCCGAAGAAGAGGAAGACGAAGACCTCGCCGAAGCCGGCGTAGCCGTAGGGCCGTGGGCCGCCGGTGTAGAGGACGCCGGCGGCGATCGAGAGCACGCCGACCAGCAGGATCGCCAGCCCGGCGACGACCGTCAGGTAGATCCCGCAGAGCACCGCGACCCCGAAGGCCACCCAGGTCGCCGTCAGCACGCGCTGCGGCGTGACCAGGCCGGCCGAGGTCACCCGCACCGGGCCCAGCCGGTCGACCGTGTCGGCGCCGCGCTTGGCGTCGGAGTAGTCGTTGGCGAGGTTGGTCCCGATCTGGATGAAGACCGAGCCGATCAGGGCGGCGAAGAAGGCGCCGAGCCGCGGCAGGTCCCCCGCCCATTCCACCGCGGCCGCGGTGCCGACCAGCACCGGCGCCACCGCCGCCGGCAGGGTCCGCGGCCTCGCGGCCATAACCCACAGCCTCATGGCCGTCGCGGGAACTGGCCGAAGTCGGGCTCGCGCTTCTGCTTGAAGGCCTCGCGGCCCTCGGCCGCCTCCTCGCTGCCGTAGAAGAGCAGGTTGGCGTCGTGGGCGAGCTGCTGGATGCCGGCGTAGCCGTCCTCGTGCGCGTTGAAGCCGGCCTTGACCAGGCGCAGGGCGAAGGGGGAGAGGGCGAGCATCTCGCGACACCAGGCGACCGTCTCGCGCTCCAGCTCGGCGAGCGGGACGACGGCGTTGACGAGCCCCATCTCCAGCGCCTCGGCGGCGTCGTACTGGCGGCAGAGCAGCCAGAACTCCTTCGCCTTCTTCGTCCCGACCAGGTCGCGCAGCAGCGAGGCGCCGAAGCCGCCGTCCCAGGAGCCGACCCGCGGCCCGGTCTGGCCGAAGACGGCGTTGTCGGCGGCGATCGTCATGTCGCAGCAGACGTGCAGGATGTGGCCGCCGCCGATCGCGTAGCCGGCGACCATCGCGACCACCGGCTTCGGCAGCCGCCGCATCTGCACCTGCAGGTCGGTGACGTGGAAGCGGCCGACCGAGGCGCCCTCGGGCATGTAGCCGGTGTCGCCGCGCACGGTCTGGTCTCCCCCCGCGCAGAACGCCTTCTCGCCGACCCCCGTGAGCACGACCACGCCGACCTCGGGGTCCTCCCGCGCCAGCTCCAGCGCGGCGGAGACGTCGATCAGGGTCTGCGGGCGGAAGGCGTTCAGCACCCGAGGGCGGTCGATCGCGATCTTGGCGATCCCGTCCGCCTTCTCGTAGCGGACGTCCTCGTGCTCACCGGCGCTCTCCCACTCGATCGGCGCGTAGAGCCGCTCGTCGGACGGTGCCTGCTTGTGGCGTTTGGGCATGATGGGGACGATATCCGCCCGATGAAGCTCGACGACTGGCTCGCCCAGAGATCCCAAAGCTGCCCCGAGCGCACCGCCCTGATCGCGGACGGCTCGAAAGTCCCCTACGCCGAGCTCGAGGCGGAGGCGACCTGGGTGGCGCGGCGGCTCGAGGCGCACGGCGTGCGCCGCGGCTCGCTCGCCGCGCTGACGATGGAGCCGCGCCGCGAGCAGGTCGTGCTCGTGCACGCCCTGATGAAGGTCGGCGCGGTGCTGCTGCCGCTCAGCCCGCGCCTGACCGAGGCCGAGCGCGCCGCGGTGATCGCCGCCGAGGAGCCGACCGTCGACCTCAGCGACCCCGGCGAGCTGACCCAGACCGAGGCCGACCTGCCGCTGCTCGGCGAGCACGACATGGACGCGCCCTGCTGCCGGGCGCTGACCAGCGGCAGCACGGGGGCGCCCGACCCGGTCGAGCTGACTTACGGCAACTTCCTCTGGAGCGCCGTCGGCTCGGCCTTCAACATCGGCGTCGAGCCGAGCGACCGCTGGCTCTGCTGCCTGCCGCTCAGCCACATCTCCGGGCTCAGCATCGTCATGCGCTCGGTCATCTACGGCACCACCGCCGTCCTCCACGACGGCTTCGACGTCGACCGCGTCGCGGCCGCGCTGGGCGAGCATGAGATCAGCGTCGTCTCGCTGGTCGCCACGCAGCTGACGCGCCTGCTCGAGGCGGGCGCCGACCTCGCCGGTCCGCGGGCGATCCTGGTCGGCGGCGGTCCGGTGCCGGCGCAGCCGCTGGAGGAGGCGATCGGGCGCGGCGCCACCGTCGTCCAGACCTACGGCCTAACCGAGGCCTGCTCGCAGGTGGCGACGCTGGCGCCGAGCGAGGCGCGGCGCAAGCTCGGCTCGGCCGGGCGGCCGCTGCTGACCACCCACCTGCGGATCCGCGACGGCGAGATCCTCGTCCAGGGCCCGACCGTCGCGCCCAGCCGGCTCGACGCCGACGGCTGGCTGCACACCGGCGATCTCGGCCGGATCGACGAGGAGGGCTTCCTCTACGTCGAGGACCGGATCGACGACATGATCGTCAGCGGCGGCGAGAACGTCGTCCCGGCTGAAGTCGAGCAGGTGCTGCTGCGCCACCCGGAGGTCGCCGACGCCGCCGTCGTCGGCCGCGAGGACCCCGAGTGGCAGCAGGCGGTGACCGCGGTCGTCGTCCTCCACGACGGCTCGGTCGCCACGCCGGACGAACTGCGCCGCCACTGCGCCGAGTCGTTGGCGGGATTCAAGGTGCCGAAGCGGGTCGAGCTGGCGGCGGCGCTGCCGCGCACGCCCTCGGGCAAGCTGCTGCGGCGCGCCCTCCGCTAGCCTCACCGCCCATGAAGACCGACGACATCTATTACGACAAGGACGCCGACCTCTCGAAGCTCGCGGGGAAGACCGTTGCGATCCTCGGCTACGGCTCCCAGGGCCACGCCCACGCGCTCAACCTGAAGGACTCCGGCCTCGACGTCGTCGTCGGCCTGCGCCCCGACTCCTCCAGCCGCGCGAAGGCCGAGGCGGCCGGGCTGGAGGTGCTCGACATCGCCGAAGCGGCGAGCCGCGGCGACGTCGTGATGGTCCTGCTGCCCGACGAGAAGCAGGCCGAGGTCTGGGAGGCCGAGATCGCCGACGGGATCGCCCCCGGCAACCTGCTGCTGTTCGCGCACGGCTTCGCGATCCACTTCGAGCAGATCGTGCCGCCGCCCGGCGTCGACGTCGGCATGGTCGCCCCCAAGGGCCCCGGCCACCTGGTCCGCCGCCAGTACGAGGAAGGGACCGGCGTGCCCTGCCTGATGGCCGTCCACCAGGACGCCACCGGCAACGCCCACGACCTCGTCCTCGCCTACGCCGCCGGGATCGGCGGCGGCCGCGCGGCGATCATCGAGACGACCTTCAAGGACGAGTGCGAGACCGACCTGTTCGGCGAGCAGGCCGTCCTCTGCGGCGGCGCATCCGAGCTCGTCCGCGCCGGCTTCGAGACCCTGGTCGAGGCCGGCTACGACCCGCGCCTCGCCTACTTCGAGTGCCTGCACGAGCTCAAGCTGATCGCCGACCTGATGTACGAGAAGGGGATCCAGGGGATGCGCTACTCGATCTCCAACACGGCCGAGTACGGCGACATGACGCGCGGCAAGCGCGTGATCGGCGAGGAGTCCCGCGCGGCGATGAAGCAGATCCTCGGCGAGATCCAGTCCGGCGAGTTCGCCAAGGAGTGGATCGCGGAGAACCGCGCCGGCGGCGAGAACCTCTCCCGCATGCGCGAGGAGGGCGCCGCCCACGAAGTCGAGCAGGTAGGCGGCGACCTCCGCAAGATGATGCCCTGGATCGACCAGGAGTTCTGATGACCGGCGCATTTCGGCGTCCTCGGTCGCTCGCGTGCAGAGCACGCCACGCTCCCTGCGTCCTTGAACTGCTTGGTCCTCAGAACTCCTAGCGTTTCGTCTCGCCTTCGGGCTGAAGTCCGTCTCGGCCTACGTAGCCGTCCTTGCCGCCGACGATCACGTAGACGGCGTCCTCTGAGTCGCTGAGGTTGCGGACCTTGCGGATCGTCGGGGCGTCGACGCGGGCTAGGCCGCCGGGGCCGAGGCGATGGGTCGAGCCGTCGCCGAACTCGATCTCGATCTCGCCGCTGTGGACGAAGTAGAGCTCCTCCTGCTCCTCGTGCAGGTGGCGGCCGGTCTCGTAGGAAGGGGGCAGGACGATCGCGTTGACGCCGAAGGCCTTCACGTCCAGGCCCTTGCGGATCTTGCGGAAGCCGTAGCCCTCGCCGAGCTCGTCGAGGCTGGAGATCGCGTAGCCGTCCATCCGCGCCATCGTAATAACCTTGGCCGCCCGATGGCCACCTCGACCTCAGTCCAGATCCCCGCGCAGCTGAAGCCCGCCGACGGGCGCTTCGGCTGCGGGCCCTCCAAGGTCCGCCCTGAGGCGCTGGCGGCGCTGGCCGAGCGGGCCGACCTGATCGGCACCTCGCACCGCCAGGCGCCGGTGCGCGACCTGGTCGGGCGGGTGCGCGAGGGGCTGGCCGAGCTGCTCGGCCTGCCCGACGGCTACGAGGTGACGCTCGGCAACGGCGGCACGACCGCCTTCTGGGACGCCGCCGCCGCCTGGCTGGTGCGCGAGCGGGCGCTGCACCTGACCTACGGCGAGTTCTCCTCGAAGTTCGCCAAGGTGACCGCCGGCGCGCCGTTCCTGGGGGATCCGATCCTGGTCGAGGCCGAGCCGGGCGACGCGCCGGAGCCCGTCGCCGACCCGAGCGCCGACGTCGTCGCCTGGGCGCACAACGAGACCTCGACCGGGGTGATGGTCGACGTGCGCCGCCCGCAGGGCGCCGGCGACGCCCTCGTCCTGATCGACGCAACCTCCGGCGCCGCCGGCCTGCCGCTCGACGCGAGCCAGGCCGACGCCTACTACTTCGCCCCGCAGAAGGCCTTCGGCGCCGACGGCGGCCTCTGGCTGGCGGCGCTCAGCCCGGCGGCGGTCGAGCGGATCGGCGAGCTCGACGGCGCCGCGGGCCGCTGGCAGCCCGCCTTCCTCTCGCTCGCCACCGCGATCGACAACTCGCGCAAGAACCAGACCTACAACACGCCGGCGCTCGCCACCCTGCTGCTGCTCGCCGACCAGGTCGAGTGGATGCTCGGCAACGGCGGGCTCGAGTGGTGCGTCGAGCGCACCCGCGCCTCCTCGGGCCATCTCTACGGCTGGGCCGAGGCGGCCGGCTTCGCCTCGCCCTTCGTCGCCGATCCCGCGAAGCGCTCGCTCGTCGTCGGCACGATCGACTTCTCCGACGAGATCGACGCGGCGGAGCTCGCCGCGACCCTGCGCGCCAACGGCATCGTCGACGTCGAGCCCTACCGCAAGCTGGGGCGCAACCAGCTGCGCGTCGGCATGTTCCCGGCGGTCGAGCCGGCCGACGTCGAGGCGCTCACCGCCTGCGTCGAGTGGACGATCGAGAACGCGCCCGAGGTGACCCGGTGAGAGTCCTCGTCCGCGAGAAGATCGCCGACTCGGGCGTCGAGATGCTGCGCGAGAGCTTCGACGTCGACCTCGGCTTCGAGATGAGCGAGCAGGAGCTGAGCGACGCGATCGGCGCCTACGACGCGCTGCTGGTCCGCTCGGCGACCCAGGTGACGCCGGAGCTGATCGAGCGCGCCGAGAAGCTCAAGGTGATCGGCCGCGCCGGCACCGGCGTCGACAACGTCGACATCCCGGCCGCCACCCGCCGCGGCATCGTCGTCGCCAACGCGCCGGAATCGAACTCCGTCGCCGCCGCCGAGCACACGCTGGCGCTGATGCTCGCCGTCTGCCGCAACGTGCCCCGGGCGCACGCCTCGCTGACCGGCGGCGCCTGGGAGCGACCCAAGTTCAAGGGGACCGAGCTCTACGGCAAGACCCTCGGCGTGATCGGCTTCGGCCGCATCGGCCAGCTGGTCGCCAAGCGCGCCCAGGCCTTCGAGATGGAGGTCGTCGCCTACGACAAGTTCGTCTCCGCCGAGCGCTTCCGCGAGCTCGGCGTCGAGGGCGCCGAGACGATCGAGGAGCTGCTCGGGCGCGCCGACGTCGTCACCCTGCACGTGCCGAAGACGCCCGACACCGTGAACCTGATCGACGCCGGCGCGGTCGCCGCGATGAAGGACGGCGCCCGCGTCGTCAACTGCGCCCGCGGCGAGCTGGTCGACCTGGACGCGGTGCTCGCCGGGCTGGAGTCCGGCAAGCTCGCCGGCGCCGCGCTCGACGTCTTCCCCTCCGAGCCCTTCACCGAGCACCCGCTCTTCGCCCGCGAGGACGTCGTCGTCACGCCGCACCTCGGCGCCTCGACCGCGGAGGCGCAGGACCGCGCCGGCGTGGTGACCGCCGAACAGGTGATCGCGGCGCTGAACGGCGGCGTCGTCACCAACGCCGTCAACATCGCCGCCGTGCGGCCCGAGGCGATGGAGGCGCTGGCGCCGTTCGTGCCGCTCTGCGAAAAGCTCGGCCGCCTCGCCCAGGGCCTCGGCGACGGCTCGGTCGACGGCGTCGCGGTCGAGTTCCGCGGCCGCATCGCCGCCCACGACACCCGCCTGCTCGGGATCGCCGTGCTGGTCGGCATCCTCTCCGGCCACACCGAGGAGCCGGTCAACCTGGTCAACGCGCCGCAGATGGCCGAGGAGCGGGGAATCGAGCTGACCGAGACCAAGGAGAGCGGCTCGGAGGACTTCACCGAGCTGGTCACCGTGCGCCTCGGCTCGGGTCCCGGGGCGGTCGAGGTCGCCGGCACCGGCGTCGGCCCGCGCAACGAGCCCTACCTCGTCTCGGCCTGGGGCGAGAGCTTCTACCTGCCCTTCGCCGATCACATCGCCGTCTTCCGCTACGCCGACCGGCCGGGGATGATCGGCAAGGTCGGGACGATGTTCGGCGAGGAGGGCGTGAACATCGTCTCCGCCGCGGTCGGCGCCGAGCCGGGGGGGGACAGCGCGGTGATGGCGCTGACCACCGACGCGCCGGTGCGGGCGGAGACGGTCGCCAGGATCCTCGAGATCGACGGCTTCTCCGCCGGCCGCTCCGTCGACCTATGAGACTGCGCCGCAACGTAACGGGGCTCGCGTTGTTCTTGAGCTAGACGCTCCGACCCCAGCGGCGGGGACGACTTCCAAATGAAGAGAATCCTGCTCATCTCGTTCGCCCTGGCGGCGCTGCTCGCGCCCGGGCTCGCCCATGGCGCGACGAAGAGCTACACGGTCCTGCTCGCCGGCGGCGAAGAAGACAACATGATCGGGATCTGGCTCAGCCCCGACGGCCGCCAGTACGTGATCGACTCGGTGGTGCAGTTGGAAGTCGGCGGCGAAGTCTGCGCCCACCCCGAGGAAAACCCCAACGAGCTCGTCTGCAACGCCCCCGCGATCGCCGGCTTCGAAGTGAACGGCGGCGGCGGCAACGACCGGGTCCACGTCGCCTCCGCGGTCACGGCGCCGGTGACGATGCGCGGCGGCTCCGGCGACGACACCCTGATCGGCGGCTCGGGCGCCGACAAGCTGATCGGAGGCAGCGGCGACGACCGCCTGCGCGGCGGCCGCGGCGACGACCACCTCTACGGCGGGCCGGGCGACGACGTGCTGGTGGGCGGCCCCGGCGACGATCTGCTCAGCGGCGGGCCCGGGATGGACGTGCTCGGCGGCGGGCCGGGGCGCGATCGGATCCGCCCGTAGAGCCTCAGGCGAGGCTCTTGTCCTCCGAGGGCTTTCCGAACAGCCTCCCGCCGACGAAGAACAGCGAGACGAGGAAGCCCACCAGCGAGAGGGCCGCGTCGAGGCGGAAGGCGGCCTCGATGCCGTCGACGAAGGAGCCCTGGGCGGAGAAGACGGTTGTGGTCAGGCCGAGCCCGATCGCGCCGCCGGCGATCTGGCACATGTAGAGGATGCCGCCGGCGAGGCTGCTCTGCGATTCGTCGACCGAGGTGACCCCGGCCGTGGTCGCGGTCGGGTAGAAGGCGCCGATCCCGATCCCGAGCACGAACATCCCCGGGACCAGCGCCCCATAGCCCGAGCCTTCGGTCACCTGGGAGAAGAGGAAGGGGGCGACCGCGATGCAGCCGGCGCCGACCACGGCGAGCGGCTTCGCCCCGACCCGATTGTAGAGCGGGCCGGCGATGAAGGAGACGAGGGCGAAGGTGGCGAGGAACGGCAGCACCCCGACGCCCGCTTCCAGCGGCGAGTAGCCGAGCTGCTTCTGCATGAACTGGGGCAGGTAGAGCAGCGCCGCGAAGAAGGTCGCCGACATGAAGACGACGGCGATGCAGGAGGCGCGGAAGCTCTCGTTGCGCATCACCGCGCGCGGCACCAACGCGCGCATCCCGGCGCGGCGCTCGATCGGCACGAAGGCGGCGATCAGCAGCGCGGCTATCGCCAGCAGCGCGATCACCCGCGGGTCGCCCCAGCCCCAGTCGTCGACCTGGTCGAGCGCGACCAGCAGCGACACCAGTCCGATCGAGATCGCCGCGATCCCCGGGTAGTCGATCGCGTGATCGCTCGCCTCCGGCTCCTCGACCTTGACCAGGTAGTAGGTGACGAGCACGGCGAAGGCGGCGATCGGCACGTTGAGGAAGAAGATCCAGCGCCAGCTCGCGAGGTCGGTGAGGACGCCGCCGATCAGCGGCCCGATCGCGTTGCCGAGGCCGGCCGCGCCGAGGATGATCCCGCCGGCCAGCCCGGCCTTCTCGGAGGGCAACAGAGAGAAGGTCATGCCGAGGATCGCCGGCCACATCAGCGCCCCTCCGATCCCCATCACGACGCGGGTGACGATCAGCCAGGTCTCCGTCGGCGCCGCACCGCCCAGCGCCGACATCGAGGCGAAGATCGCCGTGCCGCAGAAGAAGGTGCGCTTGCGCCCGAACATGTCAGCGAGCCGGCCGCCGGTGACGATCATCACGCCGAAAGTCAGCGCGTAGGCGTTGACCACCCACTGCATCGTGTTGACGTTGGTGGAGAAGTCCTTCTCCATCGTCGGGATCGCGACGTTGATCGCCGAGAAGTCGTTGGCGATCACCAGCACGCTGAGGCTCATCGCCAGCAGCGCCAGCACGGTCGTGCGGTCCAGCCTTGCGATCGCCGCAGCCTACGCTAACCTGCAGAAGACGAATGACGCACCGGCCCGACAGCCTGGCGCTTCTCCTTCTCCTCCCCCTTCGGGGGGAATAGCGCTGGGCGGCGCGAGAGCCGCGAGAGACAAGGTCATTCGGAAGAGCTGGAGAAGGAGGTAGTAACCATGGGCAGTCCCGCAGAAGGCGCGAACCGCGTCCACATCTTCGACACCACCCTGCGCGACGGAGAGCAGTCGCCGGGGATCTCGCTCAACACCCAGGAGAAGGTCGAAATCGCCCAGCAGCTGGCGAGGCTCGGCGTCGACGTGATCGAGGCCGGCTTCCCGATCACCTCGCCCGGCGACTTCGAGGCGGTCGAGGCGATCGCCCGCGGGGTGGAGGGGCCGACGATCTGCGGCTTGGCCCGCACGCACAAGGCCGACATCGACGCCGCCTGGGGGGCGATCCGCGACTCCGCCCGCCCCCGCATCCACACGTTCATCTCGACCTCCGACATCCACATCGAGCACCAGCTACAGACCGACCGCGAGGACGTCAAGGGGCAGGCGCGCGCCGCCGTCGCCCTGGCCCGCTCCTACTGCGAGGACGTCGAGTTCTCGCCGATGGACGCGACCCGCGCCGACGTCGAGTTCACCGCCGAGGTCTGCGCGATCGCGGTCGAGGAGGGCGCCACGGTCGTCAACATCCCCGACACCGTCGGCTACACGACGCCTGAGGAGTACGCGGACTACTTCCGCCGCCTCTACGAGCTGGTTCCCGGCCTGTGCGAGGTCGAGACCTCGGTCCACTGCCACGACGACCTGGGGCTGGCCGTCGCCAACTCCTACGCAGGGGTCCTGGCCGGCGCGCGCCAGGTCGAGTGCGCGGTCAACGGGATCGGCGAGCGAGCCGGCAACTGCGCGCTGGAGGAGATCGTGATGCTGATCCGCACGCGCGAGGACGTCCACGGCCTCATCACCGGGGTGCAGACGCGCGAGCTGGCCCGCACGAGCCGCATGGTCTCGCGCCTCACCGGCTACCCGATCCAGCCCAACAAGGCGGTCGTCGGGCGCAACGCCTTCGCCCACGAGTCGGGCATCCACCAGGACGGGGTGCTGAAGGAGCGCACCACCTACGAGATCATGGACGCGACCGAAGTCGGCCTGGAGTCGAACTCGATCGTGCTCGGCAAGCACTCCGGGCGCCACGCCCTGCGCGACGCGCTGGAGCAGCTCGGCTTCAAGATCGAGGGCAACGCGCTGAACGCCGCCTTCAAGCGCTTCAAGGAGGTCGCCGACCGCAAGAAGCAGGTCACCGCGCTCGACCTGGAGGCGCTCGTCTCCGACGAGATGCGCGACCGCGCCGACGCGCACGAGCTGGCCTGGTTCGAGGTCGAGGCGGGCTCGCGGCGCGAGCCGCTGGCGCGGGTGGCGATCGCCCTGCCCTCCGGCGAGGAGGCGGTCGGCGAGTCGAGCGGCGACGGCCCCGTCGACGCGATCTTCCACGCGATCCAGAAGGCGGCCGGAACCGAGTGCGAGCTGCGCCAGTACACGGTCGAGGCGGTGACCGGGGGGGAGGACGCGCTCGGCGAGGTCAGCGTGATGCTGCGCGCCGCCGGGCGCCTGGCGACCGGCCAGGGCGTCGCCACCGACATCCTCGAGGCCTCGGCGCGCGCCTACGTGCGGGCGCTCTCCAACGCGCTCGAGGGCGCCGCGATCCGCGAGGCCGAGGCGGCGACCGCCGAGGCCGCGGCGGGGCGGACTCCAGGTCCCTAGCTGTCGAGGCGGTGGGCGAGGTCGATCTCGAGGCTGGCGATCGTCAGGTAGAGCGCGGTGGCGACGAAGGCCGCGAGCGGCCAGGCGGCGACGCCCGAGATCAGGCCGATCAACACCGTCGCGCCGAAGGCCGCGCCGATCGCGAAGACGTGGATCATCCCGGCCTTGACCACGTCGCCGCGGCTCGTCGGCAGCGCCCGCGGCGCGAAGCGCTGCGAGAGCAGGGCGAGCGCGGCGAAGGCGGCGATCGCGCCGATCACGAAGAGCAGGATGTCGAACGTGGTCGGCGGCCCGTGGCTGTGCGAGATGATGCTGTGGCTGGAGAGGACCGTGAGCGTGTAGCCGTAGGGCACGGCGCTGCCGCGCACCACCGTCGCCAGCGCCGCGAGCGGCTGCTGTGCGGGCCCCTCGCTCAAGCCGGCCTGCCGGCTCCCGAGGGCCGCGGCGCGAGGTGCCCCGGCCGGCGCTGCCGCGCGATCCCGCCGAGCCGCGCCTGTTCCTGCTTCATCCGCTGATCGTAGACGCGCAGGATGTCGCGGTGGGAGAGCCAGCCGACCACCCGCTCGCCGCTCTCGTCGAGCACGGCAAGCCCGTCGCTTTCGGCGTGGACGAGCGCCGCCGTCGCGTCGGCCAGCGATTCGCCGGTGGCGAGGGTCGGAAGCTGCCTGGCCAGCGCGCCGACGTCGTCGACGTCCTCGCGCGTGGCGATCGCCTGCTCGAGCTCGTCCTCGGGCAGCACGCCGAGGAACCTGCCCTCGAGGTCGACCACCGGCAGCGCCGGCTCCTCGCCGCTCAGCCGCTCGACCGCCTCGGCGAGCGGCGCGCCGGCGCCGATCGGCTCCGGCGTCGGCCGCATCGCCTCGCCGACAGTCAGCGCTTCCATCGGGCTGGCGGGGCGGCGCCGCAGCAGGTCGATCCCGCGGCGGGCGAGCTTCAGCGTGTAGATCGTGTCGGGCGACATCCGGTTGGCGAGCGCGGTCGCGATCACCACGGCGAGCATCAGCGGCAGCATGATCCGGTAGTCCCCGGTCAGCTCGAAGATGATCAGGATCGCCGTCATCGGCGCCCGCGCGGTGGCGGCGAAGACGGCGCCCATGCCGATCAGCCCGAAGGCGCCCGCCGGTCCCGCAACGCCCGGCAGGACCTGGTGCGCGACGAGGCCGAAGGCCGAGCCGAGCATCGCGCCCATGAAAAGCGAGGGGGCGAAGACGCCGCCCGAGCCGCCGATCGAGAGGGTGAGGCTGGTCGCGACGACCTTCGAGGCGAGCAGCGCCAGCAGGAACAGCAGCGCGTACTTGCCGGCGATCGCCGCTTCCAGCACCTCGTAGCCGACCCCGTACATCTGCGGGACCGCCAGCAGCAGCAGGCCGAGCAGCAGGCCGCCGGCCGCCGGCCGCCAGGCCTCCGAGAAGCGCCAGATGCCGTCGGCGCGGTCCTCCATCCCGTAGAGGACGCGGATGAAGGCGACGCCGACCACGGCGGCGAGCAGGCCGAGCACCAGGTAGAGGGGGTAGCCGGCGACCGAACCGACGCCGACGTGGGGCAGGTGGAGGAAGGCTTCGGAGCCGAAGGCGGCGCGGCCGATCACATCGGCGGTCACCGAGGCGACGACGACGGCGCCGAACGAGCGCGCCTCGAAGTCGCGCAGGATCACCTCGAGCGCGAAGAAGACGCCGGCGATCGGCGCGTTGAAGGTGGCCGAGATGCCGCCGGCGGCGCCGCAGGCAACCAGCAGCCGCATCCGCACCTCCGGCGAGCGGGTGATCTGCCCCAGGGTCGATCCGAGCGCCGAGCCGATCTGCACGATCGGGCCCTCGCGCCCGACCGAGCCGCCGGCGCCGATGCAGAGCGCCGAGGCGGCCGACTTGACCGCCGCGACGATCGGCCTGATCCGGCCGCCCTGCTGGGCGACCGCCAGCATCACCTCGGGGACGCCGTGGCCGCGCGCCTCGCGGGCGAAGCGGTCGACCAGCGGGCCGTAGAGCAGGCCGCCGACGATCGGCACCGCCAGCAGGAACCAGATCCCGAGCTCGGGCACCAGCGGGTTGGGCACGCGCCCGGAGAACCCGTAGGAGTCGTGCCCGGTGAAGACGTAGGTGAAGCCCTCGATCAGGTAGCGGAACAGCACCGCCCCGAGGCCGGACCCGAGGCCGATCGCGAAGGCGAGCGCGAGCAGGCCGCTCGGCCCCGCCAGCCAAGCGCCGATCCGCCCCGACTCCGTGGTGGGGAGCCGAAAGCCGTATCTGCGCGGTTCTGGCACCAGTGTGAGTTATACCAAGCGGCCGCTTACAATCGTATGTGATAGCTTACGACGACGATGACCGCCTCCCTGATCGACGCACCCGAGAAAGCGCCGCCGATCGGCCTGCGCGTCCACGCGCTGCGCGAGGCGATGGGCCTCTCCCTGCGCGAGCTGTCGGAGCGCAGCGGGGTGAGCGCGCCGATGCTTTCCCAGGTCGAGCGCGGCGAGACGAGCCCGACGATCGTCGTCGCCCGCAAGATCGCCGCCGGGCTGGAGCTGACGCTCTCGCAGCTGCTGCGCCTCGACGAGGGCGAGCACGTCGCGATCAGCCGCGCCGGCTCGCGCCGCCGCTTCGACCGCGGCGGCCATCGCTTCGAGGAGCTGACCCCGCCGCTGCCCGGCCAGCGCGTCGACGTCTCGCTGCACACGCTGAAGGTCGGCTCGGCCACGGGCGGCCCCGGCGACCCGCCGATCCACGAGCCGGGCAGCCGCGAGACGGCGGTCGTCCTCGACGGCCTGCTCGCCCTGGTCGTCGACGGCGTCCGTCACCAGCTGCGCAGCGGTGACAGCATCACCTTCGACGCCGACCTGCCGCACCATTTCGAGAACGACGGCGAGGAGCCCGCCCGGTTCCTCGCGATCATCGCCGCCGGACTGAGGAGGAGCTGAGATGCCGCAAACGATGTTCGACAAGATCTGGAGCGCCCACGAGGTATCCGACGGCCTGCTCTACATCGACCTGCACCTGGTCCACGAGGTGACCTCGCCGCAGGCCTTCGACGGGCTGCGGATGGCCGGGCGCGGGGTGCGGCGGCCCGATCGGACCCTGGCGACCGCCGACCACAACGTGCCCACCGACGGAACGATGGCGGCGCGGCTGATCGACGACGAGCTGTCGCGCGTGCAGGTCGAGACGCTGGAGCGCAACTGCGAGGAGTTCGGCATCCCGCTCTACTCGCTGGGATCGGAGCGGCAGGGGATCGTCCACGTGATCGGGCCGGAGCTGGGCGTCACCCAGCCGGGCATGACGATCGTCTGCGGCGACAGCCACACCTCCACCCACGGCGCCTTCGGCGCCCTCGCCTTCGGCATCGGCACCTCGGAGGTCGAGCACGTGCTGGCGACCCAGTGCCTGGTGCAGAAGCGGCCGAAGACGATGCGCATCCTCTACGCGGGCGAGCTGGGTCCGGGGGTGACGCCGAAGGACCTGATCCTGGCGACGATCGGCCGGCTCGGCACCGGCGGCATGGTCGGCCACGCGGTCGAGTACGCCGGCCCGGCGATCGAGTCGCTCTCGATGCCGGGGCGGATGACGGTCTGCAACATGACGATCGAGGGCGGCGGCCGGGCGGGGATGATCGCCCCCGACGAGACGACCTTCGAGTGGGTGCGCGGCAAGGCCGCGGCTCCCGAGGGCTTCGACGCCGCGGTCGAGCGCTGGCGCGAGCTGCCGAGCGACGCCGGCGCCGAGTTCGACACCGAGGTCGAGATCGACGCCGCCGGCATCTCGCCGATGGTCACCTGGGGGACCAACCCGGGGATGGTGGTCGAGGTGACCGACGAGGTTCCCGACCCGGGGGCGATCGACTCGCCCGCCGACCGCGAATCGGCCGAACGGGCGCTCGCCTACATGGATCTGCGCCCGGGCACGCCGATGACCGAGGTGCGCCCCGAACGGGTCTTCATCGGCTCCTGCACCAACTCGCGGGTCGAGGACCTGCGCGAGGCGGCCTCGATGGTCGACGGCCGCAGGGTCGCCGACTCGGTGCGGGCGATGGTCGTGCCGGGCTCCCAGCAGGTGAAGGCCCAGGCCGAGGCCGAGGGCCTGCACGAGGTCTTCCGCTCGGCCGGGTTCGAGTGGCGCGAGGCGGGCTGCTCGATGTGCCTGGGGATGAACCCCGACACGCTGATCGAGGGCGAGCGCTGCGCCTCGACCTCGAACCGCAACTTCGAGGGCCGTCAGGGCAAGGGCGGGCGCACCCACCTGGTCAGCCCGAGGATGGCGGCCGCGGCCGCGATCGAGGGGCGCTTCGTAGACATCAGGGACTGGAGCTAGAGATGCGACCGATAGACGTGATCGAGGGCAGGGTCTCGGTGCTGGACCGCGCCGACGTCGACACAGACCAGATCATCCCCAAGCAGTTCCTCAAGCGGGTCGAGCGGACCGGCTTCGGCGAGTTCCTCTTCTACGACTGGATCCGCGACGGCGAGATCGAGCTGGAGCCGAACCCGATCCTCGTCGCCGGCCGCAACTTCGGCTGCGGCTCCTCGCGCGAGCACGCCCCCTGGGCGCTGGAGGACTTCGGCTTCGAGGCGATAGTCGCGCCCTCCTTCGCCGACATCTTCTACGCCAACTGCACGAAGATCGGCCTGTTGCCGGTCGAGCTCGACGAGCAGCACTGCCGCGCGGTGGCCGAGGCCGGCGAGGCTCGGATCGACGTAGACGACCAGACGGTCACCTGCGCCGCCGGCGTCTTCGAGTTCGAGATCGAGCCCGACATCCAGCACCGCCTCCTGAACGGCCTCGACGACATCGGCATCACCCTCGAGAGCGCCGCCGCGATCGACGAGTTCGAGTCCGCCCAAGGCGCCGCCGCCGGCCCGGTCACGACGGCGCTGTGACCTCCGGGTCGGCCACGCGGGACTGGGACGCGAACAGCTACCACCGGGTCGCCGTCCCGCGCGAGGAGTGGGCAAGGTCGATCGCCTCGGCGCCCAGCTCGAACGACTCCCCGACGCCCTCCGGACCCCTTTCCTAGAAGCCGTCCTAGTCGAGGAGCCAAAGCCCCTCACCCTCGACTACGTCCGCCTCAACATCGAGACGACCGCAGGCGGGTAAGCAGCCGCTCCCGCGAGCATCAGCCCGGCCCAGCCCGCGCCAACAACCCCATCACCGCCAACTCTTCGTCATAGCCCTCGCCCCGCCCCAGGGAAAGCAGGGATTCGGCCTCAATCTCGGTGCCCGCATCGCGATTGCGAGCGCGCAGGGCCGCATGGTCGCCCCGAGCGGGGGAGGGCACAGGGGGAACGACCTCCCCGTCGGGGCGGCGGAAGAGGAGCTCTCCGCTTGCCATGCGGGCAAGGGAGAACCCGCCCTCGTGAACAAGCCGGTGATGATGCCCGCACAGCAGCACCAGGTTCTCCAGCTTCGTCTCCCCGCCTCGAGCCCAGTGGACGATGTGGTGGGCGTCGACCCAGCGCCGGTTCTCACAACCGGGGAAGCGACAGCAGCCGCCGTCGCGCCGATCCAGCACCCGGCGCATCGCCGGCGGCACCGCCCGCGTCTTGCGCCCCACGTCGAGCACCCCCTTCGGACCATGCAGGATCGGCAGCAGGGAGGCGTCGCAGGCAAGGCGCCTAGCCGTTTCGGCGCAGATCGCGGGACCGTCTTCGATCCCGCAGCCGTCACGATCTCCCTCCCCGGCAAGGGCATCCGCCTCCGCATGGACGACGACCTGATGGCGCTCAGGGGCGGGGCGGGGGGAGGAACCGCCGGCAAGCGAGCGCTCCGCCACCTCCATCAGGGCGTCTGCTTTGTTCACCCGGGGCACCTTGCGGAGGACCTCAGAACCCGGCTCCGGTTCTGCGGAACCGCCTTGAGAGCAGACCTCATATGCCTTCTCGCGCTCCTCGATCGCCTCCTTGGCAGCAAGGATCGCCTTGATGAACAGGGCGCCGTCTGTGGGGGAGAGCCGCCCGCGCACATACAGGCTGCCGTCCTCCTCCCATTCATAGGCGAGGCGCCGAGCCCGATGGGCGGCCTCGGCGCTCTCCAGCGACACCGAGCGCCGGTATCCCCGCACCAATCTCTCCAACTGCGCCGCGGTGGCAAAGCGCGCCATCTCCAGTAGCTCCTTCTCGGTCTCAGCTGCGGCGATCCGCGTGACCGCCCTGACCTTGGAGTAGCTGAGCTCGCCGCAGCCGAAGGACTCCTTCAGCAACGGCAGCTCCTCCAATGCCCTGGCAACCCGCACGTGTTCACGCGCAGAACGGGGGTCCACCGCGCAGCGCCAGGCGATCCAGGCCCCACAGGAGTGAAAGCCCCACTTCTCATGCGCTCCCCTGCGGTCGAACTCGGCCACCAGTCCCAGCCAACGACACGTCGCCGCGGCGATGTCCGCCGCCAGCTCGCCGATCTCGCGCTCAAGCCACTCGGTGGGGGCACCCGCCAGCCCTCGATCGACCTCGACCGAATCCCTCGCCCTTGCTCCGCTCTCTACGAACACGTGTTCGATAGTAGGCAGGCGGTCGGACGGAACCGCAGACAATTAGCTGCGGAACCAGATCGCTCAGATGGACCGCCGACTCGGCGGATTCCCGCAAATTGCGGACGGCTCAAGGCGGTTCCGCGGGGCCGCTAGCGCAGCAAATCAGAGCCACCTATGCTCAAGCCGATGCTCCCACGAACTCCGCCGTCCCTGGAATCGCCTCGCCTAATCCTCCGCGGATGGCATGGTCGCGACTTGGCGGCGCATGCGGAGATGTCAGCGGATCCAGAGGTGATGCGCTACATCGGCGACGGACGACCGCTCGATCGGGGGCAGAGCTGGCGGGAGGTTGCGTTGCATATAGGCCACTGGGCTCTTCGGGACTACGGGCAATGGGCGCTGGAGCTCAAGGAGGACGGCCTTTCGCACGGCCGGGCGGGCCTCTGGAATCCACCGGGGTGGCCGGGCCTGGAGGTTGGCTGGAAGCTCGCGAGACAGGCCTGGGGTCACGGCTATGCGACGGAGGCAGGGCAGGCTGCCGTCGAGTGGGCCTGGGCGAATCTGGACGCCCCGCGCCTTATCTCGCTGATCCAGCCCGGCAACGTACGGTCGGAGCGCGTGGCAGAACGACTCGGCATGCGCCGCCACGAAGAGTCGACGGTGCAGGGGCAGGTCGCAACGATCTTCGTGCTCGAGCGCCCTGTCACCGACTATTCGGCGCGACCAAAGGCCGACAACATCGTTGAGGAGGCAAAGTGAAATCGCACACCGCGTACATGACCTTCGAGACCGCTGAGCGGCGGGAGTTGATTCGGATCACCGACGAGGTGCAGGCCGCCGTCGACGAGGCGGGGATCGAGGAGGGGATGGTGCTCGTCTCGGCGATGCACATCACCGCCGGCGTCTGGGTGAACGACGACGAGCCCGGCCTGCGTGAGGACGTGCTCGAATGGCTCGACAAGGTGGCGCCGCCCAGTTGGAGCCCGCCCGCCAACGACGTCGCCGCCGCGCTCCTGCCGGATGAAGGGGACTATCGCCATCACCGCGGGGGAGAGGACAACGGCGACGCCCATCTCAAGAACCTGCTCGTCCACCACCAGGCGATCGTCCCCGTCACCGCCGGCCGGCTGGATCTGGGTCCCTGGCAGCAGGTCTTCTACTGCGAGTTCGACGGGCGGCGCCCAAAGCGCCTCGTGATCAAGGCGATGGGAGAGTAGGGATAGAGTGGCCGCCGCGATGAGCGGCCCGCCCCCCCGCATAGTCCTGCTGCCCGGCGATGGGATCGGGGCGGAGATCGTTGATGCGGGGCGGCGGGTGCTGGAGGCGCTGGGGGAGTTCTCCTTCGACGAGCGGCTGATGGGGGGCTGCTCGATCGACGCGCACGGGGTCGCGCTCACCGAGGAGGTGCTGGCGGCGTGCCGCGCGTCCGACGCGGTGCTCCTGGGCGCGGTCGGCGGGCCCAAGTGGGATACGACCGACCCCGACGCGCCGCGGCCCGAGCAGGGGCTGCTGGGGCTGCGCAAGGGGATGGGGCTGTACGCCAACCTGCGGCCGGTGCGGCCGAGCCCGGCGCTGGTCGGCGCCAGCCCGCTGCGCGAGGAGCGGATCGCCGGCACCGACCTGCTGGTCGTGCGCGAGCTGACCGGCGGCATCTACTTCGGCGACAGCGGCCGCGAGGGCGAGGTCGCCCACGACACCTGCGAGTACTCGGTCGGCGAGATCGAGCGGATCGCCCGCGCCGCCTTCGCCGCCGCGCGGCGCCGCGCCGAGGGAAGTGGCCGCCGGCCGCGCGTCACCTCGGTCGACAAGGCCAACGTGCTCGAGACCTCGCGGCTGTGGCGCGAGGTCGTCACCCGCGTGAGCGAGGAGTACGCCGACGTCGAGCTCGACCATCTGCTGGTCGACAACGCCGCGATGCAACTCGTCTCCCGGCCGGCCGACTTCGACGTGATCGTCACCGAGAACCTTTTCGGCGACATCCTCAGCGACGAGTCGGCGATGCTCACCGGCTCGCTCGGAATGCTGCCCTCGGCCAGCCTCGGCGAGGCCGGCGCGCCCGGCCTGTTCGAGCCGGTGCACGGCTCGGCCCCCGACATCGCCGGCCAGGGCGTCGCCAACCCGCTGGCCACCTTCCTCAGCGCAGCGATGATGCTGCGCCACGGGCTCGGCCGGCCGGCGGAGGCTGAGCGGATCGAGGCCGCGGTCGACGTCGTCCTGGTGCGGGGCCTGCGCACGCCCGACCTGCTGGGCGGCACCGTCGCCGCCGCGCCGACGCCCGGGAACCCGACGCCGGAGCGTGAAGTGGGCACCGCCGAGATGACCGACGCGGTGCTGGCCGAGCTTTAGCTCGACCTCCTCTGGCTCATCGGGCATACTTCGGCGGGTGGAAACGGCCGAGCTGATCTGGCAGAACGGGGAGTTCGTCCCCTGGGACGAGGCGAAGACGCACGTCCTCAGCCACGGCCTGCACTACGGCACCGGCGTCTTCGAGGGAATCCGCTGCTACGAGACCGAGCGCGGCCCCGCGGTGTTCCGCCACCGCGAGCACCTCGCCCGGCTGGAGAAGTCGGCCGAGCTCTACTACTTCCAGCTCCCCTACACGGCCGAGGAGCTGCGCGAGGCGACCAACGAGCTGATCCGCCGCAACGGGCTCGGCTCCTGCTACATCCGCCCGCTCGCCTACCGCGGCTACGGCAACCTCGGCCTCTACGCGACCGACGCGCCGATCGAAGTGATCGTCGCCGCCTTCCCCTGGGGCGTCTACCTCGGCGAGGAGGGCGTGCGCCAGGGCATCCGGGTAAAGGTGTCCTCCTGGCGGGCGATCTCCGGCGACAGCCTGATCCCGCACGCCAAGGCCACCGGCCAGTACCTCAACTCGGTCCTCGCCAAGACCGAGGCGACCGCCTCCGGCTACGAAGAGGCGATCCTGCTCGACCAGCACGGCTGCGTCTCGGAGGGCTCCGGCGAGAACGTCTTCGTCGTCCGCGACGGCGTCATCTGCACGCCGCCGCACACCGCCGCGATCCTCGACGGGATCACCCGCAACTCGGTGGTCCAGATCGCCACCGACCTCGGCTACGCGATCGAGGAGCGGGCGATCGCCCGCGCCGAGCTCTACCTCGCCGACGAGGTCTTCCTCACCGGCACCGCGGCCGAGCTGGTGCCCGTGCGCGAGGTCGACGACCACCCGCTCGGCGAGCCGGGCGAGATCACCCGCGTGATCCAGGCCAGGTTCCAGGACGCCCTGCACGGCCGCGCCGAGGAGTATCTGGAGTGGCTCGACTTCGTCGAGGCTCCGACCGGGCGAATTACGCCGGCCGCCTAGCGGCCCTCCCGGTTGGCTCACCCTCGTAGCGAAGAAAGGCATCCGATGGAACAGGTGAAGCTCTACGACACCACCCTCCGCGACGGCATGGGCGGTCCCGGCATGTCGCTCTCGGTGGGCGAGAAGCTGAAAGTCGTGCGCGCGCTCGACGAGCTCGGCGTGCAGTTCATCGAGGCCGGCTTCCCCAGCTCCAACCCGAAGGAAGCCGAGCTCTTCGAGCGGCTCGCCGAGGTCGAGCTGGAGGGGTCGACGATCGCCGCCTTCGGGATGACCAGGCGCGGCGGGGTCGCGGCGGCCGAAGACCCGGCGCTGGGCGTGCTGGTCGAGTCCTTCGCGCCCGTCGTCTGCCTGGTCGGGAAGAGCTGGAGGCTGCACCTGGAGAAGGTCATCCGGGTGCCCGAAGAGGAGAACCTGGCGATGATCCGCGACTCGGTCGCCTTCTGCCGGGGCGCCGGCAAGCGGGTCGTCTTCGACGCCGAGCACTTCTTCGACGGCTACCGCGACGACCCCGATTTCGCCCTGCGCTGCGTCGGCGCCGCGGCCGAGGCCGGAGCCGAGAACGTCACCCTCTGCGACACCGACGGCGGCAGCCTGCCCGGCTTTGTCGGTGAGGCGACCGCGGCGGTGGTCGAGGCGTTCGGCGACCGGATCGAGATCGGCATCCACACCCACGACGACGCCGGCTGCGCGGTCGCCAACTCGCTCGCCGCGGTGGAAGCCGGCGCGCGCCTGGTCCAGGGCTGCGTCAACGGCTACGGCGAGCGCTGCGGCAACGCCAACCTGGCGACGATCCTGCCGGCATTGCAGCTGAAGATGGGCTTCGACGTCGTCGCGCCCGAGCAGCTCGCCCGCTTGACCCAGACGAGCCACTACCTGGACGAGCTCTGCAACATGACGCCGAACCCCGACCAGCCCTACGTCGGGCGCAACGCATTCGCCCACAAGGCGGGCATGCACGCCGCCGGGGTCGAGGCCGACGCGCGAACCTTCGAGCACCTCGACCCGGCCGAGGTCGGCAACGCGCGCGAGATCCTCGCCTCCGAGCTCTCTGGCAAGGCGACGATCCGCAGCCAGGCCGAGCGGGCAGGGCTCGAGCTGGGCGAGGCGGAGGCGGCGCACGCGGTCGAGGAGCTGAAGCGGCGCGAGCACCGCGGCTACCACTACGAGGCGGCGCCGGCTTCCTTCGAGCTGCTGCTGCGCCGCGAGGCCGGCAGCTACCAGCCCCTGTTCGAGCTGGAGAGCTTCAAGGTGCTGGTCGAGAAGCGCGCCGACGGGGAGGTCGAGACCGAGGCGACGATCAAGGTGAGGGTCGACGGCGAGCGCTACGTGCGCGTCGCCGAGGGCAACGGCCCGGTCAACGCGCTCGACGCCGCCCTGCGCGGCGCGATCGCCGACCGCTACCCGCACCTCGCCGACGTCGAGCTGACCAACTACAAGGTGCGGATCCTCGACGAGAGCCACGGCACCGGCGCGGTCACCCGGGTCCTGCTCGACTCCTCCGACGGCGAGCGCGAGTGGGGGACGATCGGCGTCTCGGAGAACATCATCGAGGCCTCCTGGGAGGCGCTCGTCGACTCGCTCGAGTACGCCTTCCAGCCGAGATGAGCGAGCAGATTCCACTCGCCAGGCCGGAGATCGGCGCCCGCGAGGAAGAGCTCGTGCTCCAGGTGCTGCGCTCGGGCCGGCTCTCGCTGGGGCCGATGGGGGAGCGCTTCGAGCGCGCCTTCGCCGAGTGGCTGGGGGTCGACGACGCCGTCGCCGTCTCCAGCGGCACCACGGCGCTGCACCTCGGCGTGCGGGCGCTCGGCTGGGGGCCCGGGGACGAGGTTCTGACCAGCCCCTTCAGCTTCGTCGCCTCCGCCAACTGCCTGCTGTACGAGGGGGCGCGGCCGGTCTTCTGCGACGTCGACCCGGCCACCCTCGACCTCGACCCGGCGGCCGTCGAGGCGGCGCTCGGCGAGCGCAGCGCCGGCGTCCTGCCGGTCCACATCTTCGGCTACCCGGCGGCGATGCCGGAGCTGGAGGCGCTCGCCGCCCGCCACGGCCTCGGCCTGCTCGAGGACGCCTGCGAGGCGCTCGGCGCGAGTCGACTCCGAGGGCCGCGCGGTCGGCGCCCGCGGCAACCTCGCCGCCTTCGCCTTCTACGCCAACAAGCAGATGACGACGGGGGAGGGGGGGATGATCGTGCCCTCCGGGCCCGAGGTCGCCGCCCGCCTGCGCGCCGAGCGCAACCAGGGCCGCGCCGCCGACATGGGCTGGCTCGACCACGGCGGCCTCGGCTACAACTACCGCCTCTCCGACCTCGCCGCGGCGCTCGGCGTCGCCCAGGTCGAGAAGCTCGACGGGCTGCTCGCCCGCCGCGCCGCCGTGGCGGCGCTGTACGGGCGAGGCCTGGCCGGGGTCGAGGGCGTGTCCGCGCCGATCGCCGGCCGCGGCGCCGAGCGGCGCAGCTGGTTCGTCTACGTCGTCCGCCTCGCCGAGGAGATCGACCGCGACGCGACGATCGCGCGGCTCGCCGAGCGCGGCGTCGCCTCCAAGGCCTACCTGCCCTGCATCCACCTCTTCCCGCACCTGCGCGAGCTCGGCTGGCGCGAGGGCCAGTTCCCGGTCGCCGAAGCGGCGGCCGCCCGCTCGCTGGCGCTGCCCTTCTTCCCGGCGATGACCGAGCCAGAGGTCGGGCGCGTGTGCGAGGCTCTGACCGACTCGATCCGCTGATGTCACGGTTCAGAAAAGACCCCGATCCGCGCTTCTGGCGCCTCAACCGCTCGCTCGAGTTCGACTGGGCGCTCGCCCCCTACGACCTCGACCAGTCGCAGGCGCACGCCCGGGCGCTGCGCGAGGTCGGCGTCCTCGACGACGGGGAGCTGGAGCGAATCGTCGCCGGGCTCGACCGGGTGCGCGAGCGGATCGGCGCCCACGGCTTCGAGTTCGAGGACTCCGACGAGGACATCCACATGGCGATCGAGCGCCTGCTCGGCGAGGAGATCGGCCCGCTCGCCGGCAAGCTGCACACCGGCCGCTCGCGCAACGACCAGGTCGCGACCGACGTGGCGATGGTCGTCCAGGCGCACTCGCTGCGCGCGATCGATCTGGCGCGCGCGGCGATGGCCCGGCTGCTGGAGCAGGCCGAAGCGCACCGCGACTGGCCGATGCCCGGCTACACCCACCTGCAGCGCGCCCAGCCGGTCTACCTCGGCCACCACCTGCTCGCCTACTTCTGGATGCTCGCCCGCGACGCGCGGCGCTTTCGCTTCGCGCTCGACAGCGCCGGCACGATGCCGCTCGGCTCCGGCGCCCTGGCCGGCGTCAACTGGGAGATCGACCGCGCGCGCGGTCGCCGACGACCTCGGCTTCGCCGACGTCACGCCCAACTCGATCGACGGCGCCTCCAACCGCGACTTCGTCCTCGACTACCTGTCGGCGGCGGCGATCTGCGCGATGCACCTCTCGCGGCTCGGCTCGGAGATCGTCATCTGGAGCACCTCCGAGTTCGGCTTCTGCGAGCTCGACGAGTCCTTCTCCTCGGGCTCCTCGATCATGCCGCAGAAGGTGAACCCCGACTCGGCCGAGCTGCTGCGCGCCAAGAGCCCACGGATCGCCGCCGACCTGCTCTCGCTGCTGGGGACGATGCACGCGCTGCCGCTCACCTACGGCAAGGACATGCAGGAGGACAAGGAGCCGCTCTTCGACGCGATCGAGACGGTCGAGGGCTGCCTCGACGCGGCCGAGGGGATGCTCGCCGGGATCTCCTTCGACCGCGAGCGGCTGGCCGAGGCCTCCGGCGACGAGATGCTGGCGGCGACCGAGGTCGCCGACCTGCTCGTGCGGCGCGGCGTGCCCTTCCGCGAGGCGCACGGCATCGTCGGCGGCCTGGTCCGCGACGCGGTCGAGCGCGGCGTCCCGCTCTCGGAGCTGAGCGAGGAGGACCTGCGGGCGCGCAGCGAGCACCTCGACGGCTCCTTCTACGAGGTGCTGCGGCGCGAGAGCTGGCTGGAGTCGAAGCGGATCGAGGGCGGCACCGGTTCTGCGCCGCTGGAGCGCCAGATCGAGCTGGCGCGCGAGACGCTGCGCGAGCTGTGAGCGAGGCCCGCCTCGACGCCGCCTTCTTCGACCGCGGCGTCCACGACGTCGCCCGCGAGCTGATCGGCTGCCGGCTCTTCCACGCCGGCTGCGGCGGCGTCGATCGTCGAGACCGAGAGCTACGAGCGCGACGACCCCGCCTGCCACGCCTACGTCGGCCTGACCGAGCGCACCGCGATGCTGTTCGGGCCGCCCGGCCGCGCCTACGTCTACCTCTCCTACGGCATCCACAGCCTGCTCAACGCGGTCGCCGAACCGGAGGGCGAGGCGGCCGCGGTGCTGATCCGCGCGCTGGAGCCGACGACCGGGCTGGAGGAGATGCGCGCGCGCCGCGGCGAGCGGCCCGACGCCGACCTCTGCTCCGGCCCCGGCAAGCTGACCGAGGCGCTGGGCGTCGGCCTCGACGCCAACGGCGCGGACCTCGCCGCCGACCCGTTCCTGCTCCTGCCGCCGCAGCCGGGCTGGGAGGGGGAGGTCGTCGCCGGTCCGCGCGTCGGGATCACCAAAGCGGTCGAGCGCCCCTGGCGCTTCTGCCTCGCCGGCAGCCGCTTCGTCTCGCGGCCGCGTCCCTAGCCGGCGGTGATGCCGCCGCCGGCGCTCGATTCGGGCGCGGCTTCCGGTGCGGCTTCCGGCGCGGCTTCGGGTTGCGCTTCCGGCTGGGTTCCGGTTCGGGCGCTTCCGGTTCGGGCGCCGTTTCTTCCGGCACGTAGGTTTCTTCTTCTTCGGACGGCGACGACGAGGACGCCGGGCCCGAGCCCTTCGACTTGGCCGACCTTTCGCTCGCCTTTTCGGCTTCGATTTCCTTCTTGATGCTTTCCCAGGACGAGATCACGCTCGCCCAGATCTCGGCCGGGAAGGTGCCGCCCTGGACCGGCCCGCCGTTGTACAGCGTCATCATCGGCGTCACCGTGTCGGCGTAGCCGACCCAGACGCAGGCGGTCACTTCGCGGGTCCCGCCGCAGAACCAGGCGTCGCCGCTTTCCTCGGTGGTGCCGGTCTTGCCCCACTGTTCGGGGGCGCCGATGTCGGCGTGGGTCCCGGTGCCCGACTGGACGACCGTTTCGAGGATGCTCTTCGCCTCCTTGGCGGTGCCTTCGGAGATCACCTGGTCGTGCAGCGGAGTCGTTGTCGCCGCCGCGGATCGTGTGGCCTTCCTGGTCGGTCACCTGCGTGTAGGAGACGGGGCTGTCGCCCGGCTCGGGCGCGAGCGTGCCGCTGACCCGGTCGCCGCCGTTGCCGATCGTCGAGTAGGCGTAGGCCCAGCCGAGCGGCGAGACCCCTTCCTCGAGCCCGCCGAGGACCATCGCCGGGTTGGTCGAGATCGGGTCGCGATAGCCCATCCTGTGGATCGTCGACGCGATCGAGCGGGTGCGGTCGGCGATCGTCTTGCCCTTCAGCCCTTCGAGCGCGAGCTGGGAGTAGATCGAGTTGTCCGAGTAGGTCGTCGCGCAGACCAGGTCGCAGGAGCCGAGGTAGGCGCCTTCGTCGTTGTGGACGACGAAGGTTTCGCCGCCGTGCTTGCCGAAGTGGAATTCCTGCGGCGCCGATTCGTAGGTCGTGTAGGGGGAGATGCCCTCTTCGAGCGCGGTGACGAGCTCGAACGGCTTGATCGAGGAGCCGGGCTGGCGGCGGCCCTGGGTGGCGATGTTGAACGGCTTGGTTTCGAAGTTCGGCCCGCCGACCATCGCCATGATGCCGGCGTTCTTGTTGTCGATCACGACGACCGAGGCGGTCGGCGGCAGGTAGCCGAGGTAGCTGTTGACGGCTTCTTCGGCGGCGTTCTGGAGGCGCAGGTTGAGCGTCGTCTTGACTTTGAGGCCGCCGAAGAAGGTCTTCGCCGCGCCGTAGCGTTCGACCAGCTGCTGACGCAGCCAGGCGGTGAAGTAGGGCGCCTTCGAGTCGAGCGTCGGGGCGTGGATGTCGCTCGGCGCCGGCAGCGCCTGCTGGACCCCTTCTTCGTACTGCGCCTGGGTGATGTAGCCCTGTTCGAGCATCTTTTCGAGCACCAGGTTGCGCCGCCCGAGGGCGTTTTCGGGGTAGATCTTCGGGTCGAAGGCCGAGGGCGAGGCGATGATCCCCGCCAGCGTCGCCGCCTCCCACGGCTCGAGCACCGAGGCGCAGGGCTCCTCCTGCGTGCCGCAGCCCGGATGGGCGCGGCCGAAGTAGGTGCGGGCGGCCGCCTCGATCCCGTAGGCGCCCTCGCCGAAGTAGATCGTGTTGAGGTACTCGGTGAGGATTTTGTCCTTGCTCCAGTGATGCTCGAGCCGGTAGGCGAGCGCCGCCTCGCGGAACTTCTCCAGGATCGTGCGGCTGCCTTCGGCCTCGAGCGCGTTCTTGACGAACTGCTCGGTGATCGTCGAGGCGCCCTGTTCGGCGCTCTGGCTGAGCAGGTCCCTGACGAGGGCGCGGCCGATGCCCTGGAAGTCGACGCCGTTGTGTTCGTAGAAGCGCGCGTCCTCGATCGAGACCACCGCG
Source organism: uncultured Solirubrobacterales bacterium (assembly GCA_963805475.1). Lineage (GTDB taxonomy): Bacteria > Actinomycetota > Thermoleophilia > Solirubrobacterales > 70-9 > VRUE01. Next base: position 77,153 of record CAWDUO010000006.1, read on the forward strand.
TTCTTGACGTTGGGGGAGATCTGGCTCGAGCTGAGCAGGATCTTGTTCTGGTTGCTGGTCAGCGTGCCGATCGGCTCGCCGGTCGAGTCGAAGACCTCGCTGTTCTTCGCCGCCTTGAACTCGGCGAAGTTGTAGATCGCCGGCAGGTCGCGGGAGACCGCGGTCATCATGCCGAAGACCATCGAGACGATCGCGAGGACGCCGAGGCCGAAGAGCACGAAGAGGATGCGCAGCTTCTTCAGGCGCGGCTTAGTGCGTGGGCCCGCCAAGAGGAGGCGGCAGTCTAGCATTGCGATCTTGCCGGATCTGACGAAGAATGCGGTCGACGTGCTGCCCGAGGGGATGCTCGCCGAGCAGCTCGCGGCCGGCCGGCCGCTGCGGGTCAAGCTCGGGATCGACCCGACCACCGCCGACATCCACCTCGGCCACACCGTCGTGCTGGAGAAGCTGCGCGAGTTCCAGCTGGCGGGGCACCAGGTGGTGCTGATCGTCGGCGACTTCACCGCGCGGGTCGGCGATCCCAGCGGCCGCTCGGCCCAGCGACCGGTGCCGAGCGCCGGGGAGATCGCAGCCAACGCGGCCACCTACCAGGAGCAGGCCTTCAAGATTCTCGACCGCGAGCGGACCGAGGTCCGCTTCAACAGCGAGTGGCTGCGGATGGCGCCGGAGGAGCTGCTGGGCCTGCTGGCGACGACGACGGTGGCGCGGCTGCTGGAGCGCGACGACTTCCAGAAGCGGATGGCGGCCGGGCACCCGGTCGCGGCGCTGGAGCTGCTCTACCCGCTGCTTCAGGGCTACGACTCGGTCGCCGTCGAGGCCGACGTCGAGCTGGGGGGGACCGACCAGAAGTTCAACCTGCTCTTCGCCCGCGACGTGCAGGCGGCCTACGGACGCAAGCCGCAGTCGATCCTGACGATGCCGATCCTGGTCGGCGTCGACGGGACGCGGAAGATGAGCAAGTCGCTCGGCAACTACGTCGGCGTGACCGAGGCGCCGGAGGAGATGTTCGGCAAGCTGATGCGGATCCCCGACGAGGCGATGCCGGACTACTTCCGCCTGCTGCTCGGCGCCGAGCGGCCGGACACGCCGCCCAACGAGGCCAAGCGGCAGCTCGGCCGGCGGATCGTCGCCCGCTTCCACGGCGAGTCCGAGGCGGAGGCCGCCGAGGCGCACTTCGACCGCCTCTTCGTCCGCCACGAGGCGCCCGAGGAGATCGAGGAGCTGGGGCTGGGCGCCTTCGCCGGCGAGAACGGCGGGGCGGTGCACCTGCCCCGGCTGATGGCCGAGGCCTTCGGGATCAGCTCCAGCGAGGCGCGCCGGCTGCTCGGCCAGGGCGGCGTCAAGCTGGACGGGGAGCCGATTCCCGCCGGCACGCTCGACCTCGAGCCGGCCGCGCTGGAGGGCCGGGTGCTCCAGGTCGGCAAGCGCCGCTTCCGCCGCCTGCGCGGCGGCGCCTGAGCCGGCGCTAGGCAAACCGCCGTGGCGGCGCTATACTCCCGCGTCCCTCTGGGATTGGCCCTGTGCCGTCCCATGCGCAAACGGCGGCGAGTCCCGCCGCAGAGGCGCAGCGGTCTTTGAAAACTGAGCAGCGTGCACTCCGCGGACCCTCGGGTCTGTGGATTGTTTGAGCCCGATCCACTCGGCTCGTCAGCGTGCCGAGTGGTCTGATTTACCCGTCATGCCGGTCGCCATGCTTGTGTACCCGGCGACCAGCCAGGCATGACCACTCTCTGTAAGAAGTGCTTTCACGGAGAGTTTGATCCTGGCTCAGGACGAACGCTGGCGGCGTGCTTAACACATGCAAGTGGTGCGACGAACCAGGGCTTGCCCTGGGGCAAAGCCGCGAACGGGTGAGTAACACGTGAGTAACCTGCCCCGATGACCGGGACAACCCGAGGAAACTCGGGCTAATACCGGATGTGGCGCACAGGCATAAGCCTGTTCGCTAAAGGAAGCTTCGGCCTCCGCATTGGGAGGGGCTCGCGGCCCATTAGCTAGTTGGTGGGGTCAAGGCCTACCAAGGCGACGATGGGTAGCTGGTCTGAGAGGACGATCAGCCACACTGGGACTGAGACACGGCCCAGACTCCTACGGGAGGCAGCAGTGGGGAATCTTGCGCAATGCGCGAAAGCGTGACGCAGCAACGCCGCGTGGGGGAAGACGGCCTTCGGGTTGTAAACCCCTTTCAGGAGGGACGAAGGTTCGGCGGTGAACAGCCGTCCGGACTGACGGTACCTCCAGAAGAAGCTCCGGCTAACTACGTGCCAGCAGCCGCGGTAATACGTAGGGGGCAAGCGTTGTCCGGAATCATTGGGCGTAAAGCGCGCGTAGGCGGCCCTGTAAGTCCGCTGTGAAAGTCGAAGGCTCAACCTTCGAAAGCCGGTGGATACTGCAGGGCTAGAGTCCGGAAGAGGCGAGTGGAATTCCTGGTGTAGCGGTGGAATGCGCAGATATCAGGAGGAACACCAATAGCGAAGGCAGCTCGCTGGGACGGTACTGACGCTAAGGCGCGAAAGCGTGGGGAGCGAACAGGATTAGATACCCTGGTAGTCCACGCCGTAAACGATGGGCACTAGGTGTGGGAGGTGTCGACTCCTTCCGCGCCGTCGCTAACGCACTAAGTGCCCCGCCTGGGGAGTACGGCCGCAAGGCTAAAACTCAAAGGAATTGACGGGGGCCCGCACAAGCAGCGGAGCATGTGGTTTAATTCGACGCAACGCGAAGAACCTTACCTGGGCTTGACATGTAGGCGACCGCCATAGAAATATGGCTTTCCTTCGGGACGCCTTCACAGGTGGTGCATGGCTGTCGTCAGCTCGTGTCGTGAGATGTTGGGTTAAGTCCCGCAACGAGCGCAACCCCCGTTCCATGTTGCCAGCATTAAGTTGGGGACTCATGGGAGACTGCCGGTGACAAACCGGAGGAAGGTGGGGATGACGTCAAGTCATCATGCCCCTTATGTCCAGGGCTACACACGTGCTACATTGGCGCATACAAAGGGCTGCAATACCGTGAGGTGGAGCGAATCCCATAAAGTGCGTCTCGGTTCGGATTGGAGGCTGAAACTCGCCTCCATGAAGCTGGAGTTGCTAGTAATCGCGGATCAGCAATGCCGCGGTGAATACGTTCCCGGGCCTTGTACACACCGCCCGTCACACCACGAAAGCAAGTAACACCCGAAGCCGGTGGCCTAACCTTTTGGAGGGAGCCGTCGAAGGTGGGACCTGTGATTGGGGTGAAGTCGTAACAAGGTAGCCGTAGCGGAAGCTGCGGCTGGATCACCTCCTTTCTAGGGAGATTTCTCTAGAACGTCGACCGGGCTCCCCAGCGGCATACCGCCGCTGGGAACGCTGCTCAGTTTTGAGAGACCGCCGGCGGAAGAACCGCCGCGTGTGCCTCGGTGGACCTTGAAAACTGCACATGGCCAAGACATGAGCCCGTCATTGCGACGGGCTCTGGGTAATTAATTACACGACCTATACACGATGTGTACAGGTCGCTCACCGTCAAGATAGTAAGGGCTTACGGTGGATGCCTTGGCACCAGGAGTCGATGAAGGACGTGGACGGCTGCGATAAGCCGCGGTGAGGCGCTGAACAGCCATTGACCCGCGGATTTCCGAATGGGGAAACCCGGCGCCGGTAATGCGGCGTCATCCGGCGGTGAATTCATAGCCGCCGGAAGGGAACCGGGAGAACTGAAACATCTAAGTATCCCGAGGAATAGAAATCAACCGAGACTCCCTTAGTAGTGGCGAGCGAAAGGGGATCAGCCCAAACCTGGCAGATGCAAGCGGGCACGCGTTGTCTGCTCGGGGGTTGTAGGGCGTCATGCCCGAGCCGTGCCTGGCTCGGCGGCAGTTACCAAATCAGGCGTTAGCCGAAGCGAGTGGAACCTCGCACCACAGAGGGCAATCGTCCCGTAGGTGAAAGCGCACTGATCTGCCGATTGACGTTCCTGAGTAGGACCGCACCCGTGAAACGCGGTCCGAACCTGGGGGGACCACCCTCCAAGGCTAAGTACTACCTGGTGACCGATAGTGAACTAGTACCGTGAGGGAAAGGTGAAAAGCACCCCTGAAGGGGAGTGAAATAGTACCTGAAACCGCAAGCCTACAAGTGGTCGGAGCACCTTCGGGTGTGACGGCGTGCTTTTTGCATCACGAGCCGGCGAGTTACTCGTCAGTGGCAAGGTTAAGCGATGAGCGGAGCCGCAGCGAAAGCGAGTCTGAACAGGGCGACACAGTCATTGGCGGTAGACCCGAAACTGGGCGAGCTATCCATGGGCAGGCTGAAGCGGGGGTAAGACCTCGTGGAGGGCCGAACCGACCTAGGTTGAAAACTGGGCGGATGACCTGTGGATTGGAGTGAAAGGCTAATCAAGCCCAGAGATATCTGGTTCTCTCCGAAATATATTTAGGTATAGCCTCGCGTAAATTGCGTGGCGGCCGTAGAGCACTGTTTGGACTAGGGGCCCTACCAGGTTACCGACTTCAGGCAAACTCCGAAGACCGTCACGGTTACCGCGGGAGTCAGTGTGCGGGGGATAAACTTCGTACGCAAAAGGGGAACAACCCAGACCATCAGCTAAGGACCCTAAGTACTAGCTAAGTGGTGAACGATGTCCGAGTGCAGAGACAACCAAGAGGTTGGCTTAGAAGCAGCCACCCTTGAAAGAGTGCGTAACAGCTCACTGGTCAAGTGTTCGGGCGCGGAGAATTCAACGGGGCTCAAGCTAGTCTCCGAAGCTATGGGTGTGCAGGCCTGCGGGCTCTGCACGCGGTAGGAGAGCGTTCCAGCTGCGTGAAGCGGATGCGTAAGCCTCCGTGGAGCGGCTGGAAGTGAGAATGCCGGCATGAGTAACGAAAGAGGGGTGAGACTCCCCTCCACCGATTGTCCAAGGTTTCCTGAGTAAAGTTCGTCTGCTCAGGGTTAGTCGGGACCTAAGGCGAGGCCGAAAGGCGTAGCCGATGGCCAACAGGTTGATATTCCTGTACCACGTCGCTTCCGTTATGACCGATGGGGGGACGGGGAAGGGTAAGGGAACCCAGGCGATGGTCGTCCTGGGGCAAGCACGTAGCCAGTCCCTGTAGGGAAATCCGCAGGGGCGTTTTGACGCGAGGTGCGACGCCAGCTGGCTTGACCGCCGGCCAGTCCTCTATCCCATGCCTCCGAGAAAATCCTCTAGGCAGGATTCGCGTGCCCGTACCGATAACCGACACAGGTGGACAAGTAGAGAATACTGAGGTGAGCGAGCTAACTCTCGTTAAGGAACTCGGCAAAATCGTCCCGTAACTTCGGGAGAAGGGACGCCCCGCTAGGGTGAACTCCGCACGGAGGGAGCCCGAGGGGGCCGCAGTGAATTGGTCCAACCGACTGTTTACCAAAAACACAGGCCTCTGCTAAGTCGCAAGACGACGTATAGGGGCTGACGCCTGCCCGGTGCCGGAAGGTTACGCGGACTTGTCAGCGCTTCGGCGCGAAGCAATGAAGCTAAGCCCCGGTAAACGGCGGCCGTAACTATAACGGTCCTAAGGTAGCGAAATTCCTTGTCGGGTAAGTTCCGACCTGCACGAATGGCGCAACGAGTTGGACGCTGTCTCAACGAGAGGCTCGGTGAAATTAAAGTCTCGGTGAAGATGCCGAGTACCCGCAGCAAGACGGAAAGACCCCGTGAACCTTTACTGCAACTTGATATTGGAGTCTGGGGTATCTCGCTCAGGATAGGTGGGAGACAGTGAACCGGCGGCTTTGGCTGCCGGGGAGTCACCCTTGAGATACCACCCTTGATAGTCCGGGCTTCTAACACCATGCCGTGATCCGGGTGGTGAACAGTGTCAGGTGGGCAGTTTGACTGGGGCGGTCGCCTCCTAAAGAGTAACGGAGGCGCCCAAAGGTTCCCTCAGCACGGTTGGAAATCGTGCGTAGAGTGTAAAGGCAACAAGGGAGCTTGACTGCGAGACCGACGGGTCGAGCAGGAACGAAAGTTGGGCTTAGTGATCCGGCGGTAGCAAGTGGAAGCGCCGTCGCTCAACGGATAAAAGGTACTCCGGGGATAACAGGCTTATCGGTTCCAAGAGTCCACATCGACGAACCGGTTTGGCACCTCGATGTCGGCTCGTCGCATCCTGGGGCTGGAGTAGGTCCCAAGGGTTGGGCTGTTCGCCCATTAAAGCGGTACGCGAGCTGGGTTCAGAACGTCGTGAGACAGTTCGGTCCCTATCTGCTGTGGGCGTTGGAGAGTTGAGGGGAGTCATCCCTAGTACGAGAGGACCGGGATGAACATGCCGCTGGTGTATCTGTTGTCCCGCCAGGGGCACCGCAGGTTAGCTACGCATGGAACGGATAACCGCTGAAGGCATCTAAGCGGGAAGCCGTCCTCGAGATGAGCTCTCCCATCCCTTTAAGGGAGTAAGACCCCTGGTAGACCACCAGGTTGATAGGCCGGCGGTGCAAGCGCAGCGATGCGCTCAGCCGACCGGTACTAATGGGTCGAGGGCTTGACGGATGTTTTTACCCTCTTGGTCTTGTGCAGTTTTCAGGGCCCGCCGTGGGCGGTCTCGCAAAATTTCCGGTGGCGCATAGCGAGGGGGAAACACCTCTTCCCATTCCGAACAGAGCAGTTAAGCCCCTCAGCGCCGATGGTACTTGGAGGGCAGCCTCCTGGGAGAGTAGGTCGCCGCCGGATTTTAGCTCTGCGCCGCGAAGCGATCGATCGCGGCGCTCCAGGCGCCGGTGCTGCGCGAAGCGCGCGGCCGGTGCCTGGCCTCGCATGGCCGGCCGGTCTCGACCGGCTCGAGGCCGTACTCGCCAAGGGTCGCGAAGTCGATCACCAGGTCGGCGGCGTCGGCCGCTCGGGTGCTGAAGGTCTTTTTCGTATCGAACATGAGTTCGACTCTACGGTTGCCCTCGGACGGCTTGCCGTTTCTGCAGGCGTTCTTGCATTTCGTGCCTGGAAGGGACTGCCGGTACCCTAGCCGGACCCATGGAGAAGTTCGTGATCGACGGAGGCGTGCCGCTCTCGGGCGAGCTGACGCCCGCCGGCAACAAGAACGCGGCCCTGCCGATCCTCGCCGCCTGCCTGCTGACCGAGGAGGAGCTGCTGCTGCACCGGGTGCCGCGGATCCGCGACACCGAGGCGCAGATCGCGCTGCTGGAGCGGCTCGGGGTCGAGGTCGCCTGGGTCGGCGACAACAGCCTCCGTCTCTGCGCGCGGCGCGGTCTCCGACGCCGAGGTCGACGAGGAGCTCTCCAAGCAGATCCGCGCCTCGTTCCTGCTCGCCGGGCCGCTGCTGGCGCGCTTCGGCGAGGCGCGGATGCCGCCGCCCGGCGGCGACTTCATCGGCCGCCGCCGGCTCGACGCCCACCTCGACGCCTTCGCCGACCTCGGCGCCGCGGTCGAGGGCGACCGCTGGATCGAGCTGAAGGCGCCGGCCGGCGGGCTGCGTCCCTGCGCGATCTTCATGGACGAGCCCTCGGTGATGGGGACCGAGAACGCGCTGATGGCGGCGGCGCTGACGCCGGGGCCGACGACGATCTCCAACGCCGCCTGCGAGCCGCACGTGCAGGACCTGGCGCGCCTGCTGAGCGCGATGGGCTCCGAGGTGAGCGGGATCGGCTCCAACGTGATGACCGTGCACGGGCGCGACCGGCTCGGCGGCGCCGAGCACACGATCTCGCCCGACCACATCGAGGTCGGCAGCTTCATGGCGCTGGCCGCGGCGACCGGGCGGCGAGCTGCGGATCCGCGACGCGGCGCCGGCCGACCTGCTGATGGTGCGGCGCCAGTTCCGCCGCCTCGGCCTGGAGTCGCAGATCGAGGGCGAGGACGTGATCGTCCCGCCCGAGCAGCGCCTGCGGATCAAGGCCGACGTCGGCGACGCGATCCCGAAGATCGAGGACGGCCCCTGGCCGGCCTTCCCCGCCGACCTGACCTCGATCGCCCTCGCCCTCGCCACCCAGGCCGACGGCGAGGTCCTGATCTTCGAGAAGATGTTCGAGAACCGCCTCTTCTTCGTCGACAAGCTGGTCGCGATGGGCGCTCGGATCACGCTCTGCGATCCCCACCGGGCGATCGTCAGCGGTCCGAGCCGGCTTCACGGCGAGCGGGTCGAGAGCCCCGACATCAGGGCCGGGATGGCGATGCTCATCGCCGCCCTGGCGGCCGAGGGCGCTCGGAGATCGGCAACATCCGCCAGATCGACCGCGGCTACGAGGCGATCGACGAGCGCCTGCGCGGCCTCGGCGCGCGGATCGAACGGGTCTCTGCGGAGATCCCCGCCTAGCAGGCTTTCGGCGCTCACTCTCGTAAGGTCAGGCGCATGATCCACCCGATCCCCCCGGGAACGCGCGACATCCTGCCCGACGAGATGCGGGAGCTGCGCCGTCTGCACCTCGCCCTGGTCGAGGTCTTCGAGAGCCGCGGCTACGGCGAGGTGGCGACGCCCGCGATCGAGTACGACGAGGTGCTGGCGCGCGGCGACGGCCGCGCCGCCGGCTCCGCCTACCGCTTCTTCGACGAGCGCGGCGACCTGCTGGCGCTGCGCTCCGACATGACCGTGCCGATCGCCCGGCTGGTCGCCTCGCGCTACGCCGACGCCGAGCGCCCGCTGCGCTTCTGCTACCTCGCCAACGCCTTCCGCGCGGTGCGCCCGCAGCGCGGCCAGATGCGCGAGTTCGCCCAGGCCGGGGTGGAGCTGATCGGCGCGCCGGCGCCGCAGGGCACGGTCGAGGTGGTCGAGGTGCTGGAGGCGGCGCTCGACGCGGCCGGGCTCGACCGCGCGGTGATCGGGCTCGGCGACGCCGACCTCTACCGCCAGCTGCTGAGCGAGCTGGAGGTCGAGGGCGAGGCGCGCGACGCGATCCTCGCGCGGCTGGCGACGCACGACCTGGTCGGGCTCGAGCTCGAGCTCACGCAGGCCGGGATCGGCGAGGAGCAGGTGCGCACCTGCGTCGCCCTCTCGCAGCTGCGCGGCGGCCGCGAGGTGCTGGAGCAGGCGCGCGCGATCGGCGGCGCGGCGGTCGAGCGGGCGACGGCGCGCCTCGGGGAGACCTTCGAGGCGCTGGAAGGAGCGCGGCGCCGCCGGGCGCGTCCAGCTCGACCTCGGGCTGCTGCGCGACCTCGGCTACTACAGCGGCGCGATCCTCGAGGTCTACGACCCGGCGCTCGGCCACGTGCTCGGCGGCGGCGGCCGCTACGACGGGCTGCTCAAGCGCTTCGGCGTCGACCTGCCGGCGGCCGGGCTTCGCGCTCTACCTGGAGCGCGTCCACGTCGCCCAGATGGAGGAGTCGCGACGGGGGGGCTCGCAATGAGCGTCGAGGTCGCGGGCACCGCCGAGGCGAAGCCGGACGGCCCGCTGAAGCTGGCGGTGCCGCGCGGCGCGCTGCTCGACGGCACGCTCGACGTGCTCGACGCGGCCGGCGTCGACACGGCCGCGGTGCGCTCGGAGTCGCGTGCGCTGATCTTCCCGGGGGAGGGGATGACGCTGGTGACGATGCGGCCCTCCGACGTGCCGACCTATGTCGAGGCCGGCGCCGCCGACGTCGGCATCACCGGCAAGGACGTGCTGCTCGAGCAGTCCGACCGGATGGTCTACGAGCTGCTCGACCTCGGCTACGGCCGCTGCCGCATGGTGCTCGCCGGGCGCAAGGGCGACGCAGCGCTGGGCGAGTCGCAGCGGCGCCTGGGGATGATGCGGATCGCGACCAAGTACCCGCGCATCGCCGAGCGCCACTTCGAGTCGACCGGCCGCCAGGTCGAGACGATCGAGGTCAAGGGCTCGGTCGAGCTGGCGCCGCTGATCGGCCTCGCCGACGGCATCGTCGACCTCGTCGCCACCGGCCGCACGCTGGAGGAGAACGACCTCGAGGTGCGCGAGGAGATCGTCGAGTGCACGGCCCGGTTCGTCGCGAACCGGGTGGCGCACAAGCTGCGGGCGGCGGAGATCGACGAGTTGACGGGGCGGTTGCGGGAGGCGACGGGGGGATGAGGGTGCGGCGCTTCGATTGGGATGGCGCCGCCGAGACCGCCGAGCGATCCGCGCCTGGACGGCGGCGGACGCGCCGTCGGTCGACATCGACCCGATCGAGCGCGAGGTTCGCGAAGGCAGGCGACGCAGCGCTGCTGGCGCTGACGGCGCGCTTCGACGCGACCGAACGGGCGCCGAGTCGCTGCGGGTCGATCCCGAGGCGCTCGCAGAGGCGCTCGCCGGGCTCGACACCGAGCTGCGAGAGGCGCTCGAACTCGCGATCGCAAACGTGCGCGCGGTCGCCGCCGCGCAGATCGCGCTGGGGGGCCGAGGTCGAGCTGCCACAGGGACAGGCGGTGACCTGCGCGAGGTTCCCGTCGGCGCCGCCGGGATCTACGCGCCCGGGGGGCGCGCCGCCTATCCGTCGAGCGTCCTGATGGGCGTCGTGCCGGCCCGCGTAGCCGGCGTCGAGCGCCTTGTGCTGGCGACGCCGCCTGGGCCCGACGGCGGGGTTCCGCCGCTCGTCCTCGCGACCGCGGCGCTTTGCGAGGTCGACGAGGTCTACGCCGTCGGCGGCGCCCAGGCGATCTTTGCGCTCGCCTACGGCACCGAGACCATCGACCCCGTCGACGTCGTCGCCGGCCCCGGCAACGCCTGGGTGCGCGAGGCGAAGCGCGCGGTCAGCGGCATCGTCGGCATCGACTCGCTCGCCGGGCCGTCGGAGCTGATGGTGGTCGCCGGCCACGACATCGAGCCCGAGTGGGCGGCGCTCGATCTCTGCGCCCAGGCCGAGCACGGGGCGGAGGGGCCGCTGCTCGTCGCCGCTGTCGAGGAGGCCGTGCTGGACGCGATCGAGCAGGCGACCGAGCGCGCCGCCGCCGAGCGGCCCGGGGTCGGCGACGCGCCGCTGGCGCTGGTCCAGGTTCCCGACCTGAGCGACGCGATCGACCTCGCCAACGCCTTCGCGCCCGAGCACCTCGAGCTGCTCGAGCGAGGACGCGGCCCTGCTCGCCGAGCGCGTCACGACCGCCGGCTGCGTCTTCGCCGGCCGCCACAGCGCGACCGCCTTCGGCGACTACGTCGCCGGCTCCAACCACGTGCTGCCGACCGGCGGCGCGGGGCGCTTCTCCGGCCCGCTCGGCCCCGACGTCTTCCGCCGCAAGATCGCAACCGTGCAGGTCCCGCCGGAGGCGGCGGCGAAACTCGCTCCACACGTGAAGACGATCGCCCGCGCCGAGGGCTTCCCTGTCCACGGCGAGTCGGCGATGATTAGGGCCAAGGACGACATCCGATGAGCAGAACCGCCAGCAAAGAACGCAACACCGGCGAGACGCGGGTCAAGCTGAGCCTCGACCTCGACGGTGGCGAGTCGAGCGCCGCTACCGGGGTCGGCTTCCTCGACCACATGCTCGACCTGCTCGCCCGCCACGGCAAGCTCGGCTTGGCGGTCGAGGCGAGCGGCGATCTGGAGACCGGCGCCCACCACACCGTCGAGGACGTCGGCATCGTGCTCGGCCAGGCGCTCGACGAGGCGCTCGGCGACCGCGCCGGGATCCGCCGCTACGGCTCGGCGCTGGTGCCGATGGACGAGTCGCTGGCCGAGTGCGCGATCGACATCTCCGGCCGGCCGCTCTGCGTCTTCGATGCCGAGCTGCCGGCGACCTCGATCGCCGGCTTCGACTCCGAGCTCGCCGAGGAGTTCTTCCGCGCCGTCGCACAACGCTTCGAAGCTGACCCTGCACGTCTCGGTCCGCTACGGGACCAACGTCCACCACATGATCGAGGCCTGCTTCAAGGCCTTCGCCCGCGCCCTGCGCGTCGCCGTCTCGGTCGACCCCGAGGAGAGCGGCGTGCCCTCGACCAAGGGGACGCTCTCGGAATGACGGCGCGAATCTGCATCCTGGATTACGGCATGGGCAACCTGCGCTCGGTCGAGAAGGCGCTCGAGCACGTCGGCGCGTCGCGACGATCGCCAGCGACGCGGCGACCATGCGCGCCGCCGACGGGCTGGTCCTGCCCGGCGTCGGCGCCTTCCCGAAGGCGATGGAGCGGGTCCGCGAGCTCGGCCTCGACGAGCTGGTCGCGCGAGCGCCGCGACGGCCGGCGTGCCGATCCTCGGCATCTGCCTCGGCCTGCAGCTGCTCTTCGACTCGACCACCGAGCTGGGCGGGGCGGAGGGCATCGGCCTGCTGCCCGGCGGCGTCGACCGAGCTCGACGCCGCGGGGCTGAAGGTCCCGCACATCGGCTGGTCGCCGGTGCGCTGGGAGAAGCCCTCGCGCCTGGTCGAGGGGATCGAGAGCGAGACGCCCTTCTACTTCGTCCACTCCTTCGCGCCCAGCCCGGCGGGCGAGGACCTGCTCGGCAGCGCCGCCTACGGCGCCCGCTTCGCCTGCGCGGCCGAGCGCGACAACGTCTTCGGCGTCCAGTTCCACCCCGAGAAGTCGAGCGGCGCCGGCCTGCGCCTGCTCTCCAACTTCGCCGGGGTCTGCGTGACCGCCCCCGCGCCGGCGTGATCCTCTATCCCGCCATAGACATCCGCGGCGGCCAGGCGGTGCGCCTGCTGGAAGGCGACTACGAGCGGGAGACCGTCTACGACGCCGACCCGCTCGACGCGGCGAAGCGCTGGGCGGACGAAGGCGCCGAGTACCTCCACGTGGTCGACCTCGACGGGGCGAAGGCGGGCGAGCCGCGGAACCTCGACGCGATCGAGCGCATTGCCGCCGGCGTCTCCTTGTCCGATCCAGGTCGGCGGAGGACTCCGAGACCCACAAGCCGTTCGGCAACTCCTGGATGCCGGCGCCGCGAGAGTCGTGATCGGCACCGCCGCCCTAAAAGACCCCGAGTTCCTGCAAGCGACGATCGATGCGCACGGAGACCGCGTAGTGGTGTCTGTAGACACCCGCGCCGGCAAGGTCGCTCTCGAGGGATGGACTGAGGCAGGCGAGGAAGGAGCTGCCGAAGGTCGCCGAGCTCTCACCAGAGAGGCGTCGCCCGCTTCCTTTGCACAGCGATCGAAGTCGACGGAACCATGGAAGGCCCCGCCATCGATCAACTGACAGCGATCGCATCAACCACCAGCTCCCAAATAATCGCCTCCGGCGGCGTAGGAACCCTCGCCCACCTCGGATCCCTAGCCGCAAGCTCACCGCCAAACATCGAGGGCGCCATAGTCGGCCGCGCCCTCTACGAGCGCCGATTCACCGTGGCCGAAGCCATCGCCGCACTAGCCTGATAGGAGCTTGGCTTTGCCCCAAGTGAGGTTTGTCCGCCGGCGGTCTGTCTGAGTGGCGACAACCAATCGAAAGGACGAAGTCCATGATCGTGATCGGAACGGACACCCACAAGCGAACGCACACCTGCGGGGCGGTATTTGCGGGAACCGGGCAGATGGCCGGCGAGCTGACTGCCCCTGCGCGCAAGGCGGGCTTTGCCGAGTTGCTCGACTGGGGCCGTCGCCTCGAGGAGGAGCGGATCTGGGCGCTTGAGGACTGCCGCCACGTCTCGGGCTCCTTCGAGCGCTTCCTGGTGGCTGCGGGTGAGCGCGTGGTCCGGGTCCCGCCGAAGCTGATGGGCCAAAGCTGCCGCGGCGAGCGCACCGCGGGCAAGTCGGACTCGATCGACGCCCTGGCCGTCGCCCGTGCCGCACTGCGCGAGGGCCCCGAGACCCTGCCCGCAGCCCATCTCGATGAGGCCGCGCTGGAGCTGAAGCTCCTGCTCGACCACCGCGAGGACCTTGTCAGGGCCCGCTCAGAGGACCAGCAGCGCCTGCGCTGGCACCTGCACGACCTTTGGCCCGACTTCGAGCTGCCGACGGGCTGCTTGGACCGCATGGTCTGGCTTGACCGTGTGTCCCGCAAGCTCTCCCGAGCGAAGCAGGGCGCCCGCGTGCGAGTCTCACGCGAGCTGGTGCGCGCGATCCGCGATCGCACCAAGCGCGCCTCTGAGCTCGAGCGCGAGATCGGCGCCATGGTGCGCGTCGAGGCGCCCCAGCTGCTCGAGTTCCCAGGGTGCGGGACGCTCACGGCAGCAAGTATGAGCGCAGGTTCACCATCTCCCAGGCGATCAAAGCGTTAGCCGCCACCTCCTCGTGAAGGGCCATTCCGGGAGGGGCGGAACGTCTTGTACTTTTTTGGCGCCACGGATCTCGGAGACAACATACCCTCTAAAACCATGGTCCTAAAACGAGTAATCCCCTGCCTGGACGTGGACGCCGGCCGAGTCGTCAAGGGCACCAACTTCGTCGGCCTGCGTGACGCCGGCGACCCGGTCGAGCTGGCCGAACGGTACGACGCCGAGGGCGCCGACGAGCTTGTCTTCCTGGACATCACCGCGTCGCATGAGAAGCGCGAGACGATCGTCGAGCTGGCGCGGCGCACGGCGGACAACGTTTTCATCCCCTTCACGATCGGCGGCGGCATCCGCTCGGCGCAGGACGCTCAGGCGGTGCTCGACGCCGGCGCCGACAAGGTCTCGGTCAACTCCGCCGCGCTGGCGCGGCCCGAGCTGTTGACCGAGCTGGCGGATCACTTCGGCGCCCAGTGCGTCGTTCTCGCGATCGACGCCAAAAGAATCAAACCCGCCGCCTCCTCTGCTCCCGCCCAGCCGCGGGAATCAGATATGGACGCGACTGGGCTCCCGCGTCCGGGGGCGGCGGGGTCTGCGCCAACTTGGAGCGTCTATGCGAATGGAGGGAGGAAGTTGGTAGAGGGACGGGATGCCGTCTCCTGGGCGGTCGAGGGCGTCGAGCGCGGGGCGGGGGAGATCCTCTTGACCAGCATGGACCGCGACGGCACCGAGGACGGCTACGACGTCGAGCTGACCCGCGCGGTCGCCGACGCGGTCCCGGTCCCGGTGATCGCCTCCGGGGGCGCGGGAACCCTGGACCACCTCAGCGAGGCGATCGCCAACGGCCACGCCGACGCCGTCCTCTGCGCCTCGATCTTCCACTACGGCACCTACCGGGTGCGCGACGCCAAGCGTCACCTGGCGGGCGCCGGCATCCCCGTGCGGACGTAGGCTCGGCGCGATGGCCGCCGAGTCGATTGGGGACATCGGAGAGGCGCTGCGCCGGGCCCACCCGGAGCTCGAGTCCCTGCACGCCGCGGCCGGCGCGCAGCCCGTGTACCTGGTCGGCGGCGCGGTGCGCGACCTGCTGCTCGGGCGCCCGCGCGCCGACGTCGACCTGGTCGTGGTCGGCGACGCGGCGGCGCTGGCGGCGCAGCTGGGGGCCGAGCCGGTCGAGCACGAGCGCTTCGCCACGGCGAAGGTGCAGCTGGACGGGCACAAGGTCGACATCGCCACGCGCACGCTCGGAGACCTACGCGCGTCCGGGCGCACTGCCAGACGTCGAGCCGGCCGCGGACATCGAGACCGACCTGGCGCGGCGCGACTTCACGATCAACGCGATCGCGCTGCCGCTGCGCGGAGAGCCCGAGCCGATCGACCCCTACGGCGGCCGCGCCGACCTCGAAGCCGGCCTGCTGCGCGTCCTGCACGAGCGCTCCTTCGTCGACGACCCGACCCGCGCGATCCGAGCCGCGCGCTATGCGGCGCGGTTCGGGTTCGAGCCCGAGCCGCGGACCGCGGAGCTGCTGCGCGAGGCGGACCTCGGAACGGTCTCCGCCGACCGACAGCGCGCCGAGCTGCTGCGCCTGGCCGGCGAAGACGAGGCGGCGCGCGGCTTCGAGCTCCTGGAGGAATGGGGGGTGATCGAGCTCCGCCACGGTGGCGTGGGCCTGGCCTCGCGAGCCGTCGAGCTGCTCGACTCGCCCCCGTGGCGGGACACCGCACCCCGTGACCGAGTCGTGCTGGCCGCTGTTCTCGGCCCGCGCCACTCGGAGGATGAGCTGGCCGCGGCGAGACCCGAGACGCCCTCGGCGGCGGTCGAGCTTGCGCGCGGCGTCGACCCGGTCGAGCTCGTCCTCGCCCGCGCGCTCGGCGCCGAGTGGCTCGACCGCTGGCTGGAGGAGTGGCGCGAGGTGAGGCTGGAGATCGGCGGCGAGGATCTGCTCGCGGCCGGCGTGCCGCAGGGCCCGGCGATCGGTCGCGGCCTGGACGAGGCGCTGCGGCGCAAGCTCGACGGCGAGCTCGCCGGGCGCGACGAGGAGCTGGCCGCCGCCCTCGAGGCCGCCCGGGAGGCGGGCTGAGGTGCCGGGGCTGATCCACGGCCTCGAGTCGGCGAGGATCGCCGCCAACCTGGAGCGGGTGCGCGAACGCGCCGGCCCCGAGGTCGAGCTGCTCGCCGCGAGCAAGTACGTGCCGCTGGAGGAGATGGGCGCGCTGGCCGAGGCCGGGGTCGAGCTGGTCGGAGAGAACCGCCAGCAGCACCTCGAGGCCAAGCACGAGCGCTGGGGGGACGCCTTCGCCTGGGACTTCATCGGCAACCTGCAGAGCCGCAAGGTGAAGCGTCTGCTGCCGATCTGCCGCCTGATCCACTCGGTCGCGACCGAGTCCGCGCTGGAGCAGCTCGGCCGCCACGGCGGCCCCGAGACCGAGATCCTGGTCGAGGTCAACGTCGCCGGTGAGGCGGGCAAGGGCGGCGTCGCCCCCGCCGAGCTGGGCGAGCTCGTCGCCCGCTGCCCGGTGCGAGTCGGCGGCCTGATGACGATGCCGCCGTTCAGCACCGACCCCGAGGACTCGCGGCCCCACTTCGCCCGCCTCGCCGAGCTGGCGGCCGAGCACGGCCTCAACCGGCTCTCGATGGGCACCTCGCAGGACTGGCCGGTGGCCGTCGAGGAGGGGGCGACGATCGTCCGCCTCGGAACCGCCCTGTACATGTAGGCCGGAGTGGCCATAATCGCGTGGAGGAATCGGCCGACGAGAGCCGAATGTCCCGGAAATGGCTTTCAAAGACACCTGGCATAAAGCGCTGGTCTACTTCGGATTGGCCGAAGAGCACGATTACGGGCCCGAGTACGAGGAAGACTTCCCCGAGACCTCCGAAGAGGAGATCGAGGCGCGCCGCGAATCCGGCCAGGTGCGGCGGCTGCCGACGTCGCGCCGCTCGCGCCGCGACGAGATCGACGACATCTTCGCCGACGACGAGCCGATCTCGGCCTCGCGCACGCGCACGCTGCGCCCGGTCGGCGGCGACTCCGACGTCAAGGTCCACCTGGTCATCCCGCGCAACTTCAACGACGCCCAGCAGGTCGCCGACCAGTTCAAGCGCTCGGTGCCGGTGATCCTCAACCTGCAGACCACCGACCACGAGCTCTCCAAGCGGATGATCGACTTCTGCTCCGGCCTCACCTACGCGCTCGACGGCGGCATGCAGCGGATCGCCGAGAAGATCTTCCTGCTGACGCCGCGCAACGTCGAGGTCTCCGCCGAGGAGAAGGCGCGGCTGCTCGACAAAGGCTTCTTCAACCAGAGCTGACAAAACGCCACCTCCTCCGCTTCGCGTCCGGGGGTGGCGTCTATGCGCCGTATCGGCGCCGCTCGCGAGAATCAGATCGTGATGCTCGCTAATTCGTGCTTCTAGGCGAGTAGGGTCCAGCCCCATGATCGTTGGATTCTGTGGAGCGGGGAGCATGGCTGCCGCGATGGCGCGCGGATTGGCCGGCGAGGTGGACTCGATGCTGTTCACGGATTCCGGGTCGGGACGCGCCAGCGGAGCTGGCGGCGGAAGTGGGGGGAGAAGCGTTGGCCTTGAACGCGGAGCTGGCCAAGCGGGCCGATGTGGTCGTGCTGGCCGTGAAGCCGGCGATGCTCGACGAAGTGGCGCTGGAGCTGGACGCGGCGAAGGCCGTGGTCTCGCTGTTGGGGGCGACTTCGCTGGAGACGCTGCGGCGGGCCTTTCCCGAAGCCGAAGTCGGGCGGGTGATGCCCAACCTGGCTGTCGAGGTGGGGAGGGGGGTGCTCTGCGTCGCCGGCGACCTGTCGCCTGACACGCGGCGGGCGCTGGAGGCGCTCGGGCGTGTCGAGGACCTGGACGACTCGGAGTTCGACGTCGCAACCGCCGTGATGGGGTGCTCGCCGGCCTACTTCGCGCTGGCGGTCGAGGCGCTGGCCGAGGCCGGAGCGGAAGCGGGCCTCGACGGAGAGCTGGCGCGGGAGCTGGTCGTGGAGACCCTGGTCGGTACCGGGGAGCTGCTGCGCAAGCGAGACCCGCTGGATGTGCGCGACTCGGTCGCCTCGCCCGGCGGCAGCACCGAGGCGGGGCTGGAAGCGCTGGGCAGCGAGGGCGCTGCGGAGGCCTTCGCGGCGGCCGTGCGGGCCTCGCTGGAGAGGATGCGGGGAGGATGACGCTCGTCCTCGCGCTCACCCGCCAGGACGTCGCCGACTACGTCGCGGCGCTGTTCCTCGTCTACATCATCCTGATCCTGATCAGGGTGCTGATGTCGTGGATCCCGCGGATGCCCTACAACCCGGCGCTGCGCGCCGTGCTCGACTTCGTCTCGCAGACCACCGATCCCTACCTCAACCTGTTCCGCCGCATCCTGCCGCCGGTCGGCGGGGGCGGCGGCTTCGCGCTGGACCTCAGCCCGATGGTCGGGATCGTCGTGCTCTACGTCCTGCGGGCGGTCGTCGTCGGGCTGATCTCGGGGTGAGCGCCGCGCGGCGCGCCTGGCTGTGGGCGGGGGCGCTCTGCCTGCTCGTCATCGCCGTCGACCAGGCGGCGAAGGCGGCGATCGAAGCCCACCTCGCCCCCGGCCAGCTGGTCGACGTGCTCGGCCCGCTCGAGCTCACCCTCGCCCACAACAGCGGCGTCGCCTTCGGCCTCGCCAGCGGCGGCGGAGCCGCGCTGATCGCGCTCACCGTCGCCGCGCTTGCCTTCGTCGGGGTGCTCTTCGCCCGCGACCCGACCCGGCCCTGGATGTGGGTCGCCGTCGGCCTGCTCGCCGGCGGGGCGCTCGGCAACCTGATCGACCGGGTGCGGGCCGACGCCGTCACCGACTTCGTCCACGTGCTCGGCTGGCCGCCGTTCAACCTCGCCGACGTGGCGATCACGCTCGGCGTCGTCATCCTGGCGCTGACCTACCTCGGCGAACCGCGAAAGCGATGAGCGAGCCGCGGATCGTCCACCTCGACGAGCACCTCGCGGTAGTCGACAAGCCGGCCGGCCTCGTCGTCCACCCGGCGCCCTCGCACGAGGGGCCGACCCTGGTCTCCGAGCTGGCCGGGATCCTCGGCGGCGGCGCCGAGACCGAGCGCCCCGGGATCGTCCACCGGCTCGACAAGGGGACCAGCGGCCTGCTCGTCGTCGCCCGCGACGACGCCACCCACGCGGCGCTCCAGAAGCAGGTGCGGCGGCGCGAGGTCGAACGCGCCTACCTCGCGCTGGCCGAATGCCGGCTGGCCTCGCGCACGGGGACGATCGACGCGCCGATCGGGCGGGCCGCCCGCCGCCGCCACCGCATGGCCGTCGCCGGCGCCGCCTCGCGCCAGGCCCGCACCCACTTCGAGGTGCTGGAGCTGCTCGGCGCCGACACCTACCTCGAGGCGAGGCTGGAGACCGGCCGCACGCACCAGATCCGCGCCCACTTCAGCGCGATCGGCCACCCGCTCGCCGGCGACGTCACCTACGGCGGCAGCGAGAAGTACGGGCTGGCGCGCCAGTTCCTGCACGCCCACCGCCTCGCCTTCGCCCACCCGCGGACGGGGGAGCGGCTGAGCTTCGCCTCCGAGCTGCCGGCGGACCTGGCGTCGGCCCTGGAGTCCGCCCGCGCCGCCTGACCCGCTACGCCGCTCTACAATTGCCGGTCCGAAACCCGACCCCCGTCGAACCGACCCGGATCCTGACCGCCGCACGGCGCGTCCCCGGCGAGGGCGGTGGGGCCTTTCCACCAAATCAAGGAGACTTTTCGCCAATGCCAGAGGCAGGCCTGAAAGAGCTGCTGGAGGCCGGGGTTCACTTCGGCCACCAGACCCGTCGCTGGAACCCGAACATGCGCCGCTACATCTTCGGCGAGCTCGACGGGATCCACATCATCGACCTGATCCAGACCGAGGCGCTGCTGGAGAACGCGCGCCGCTTCGCCGGCGAGCTCGCCAGCGGCGGCGGCGTGGTGCTCTTCGTCGGCACCAAGAAGCAGGCGCGCGGTCCCGTCCAGGAATGGGCCGAGCGCTGCAAGATGCCCTACGTCAACCAACGCTGGCTGGGCGGGTTGCTGACCAACTTCAACACGATCTCGCAGCGGATCGGCCGCCTGCACGAGCTGACCGAGTGGCAGGAGGAGGGCAAGCTCGAGCTGCTGCCGACCAAGGAGCGGATGGGCATGCAGGCCGAGCTGGCCAAGCTCGAGTACAACCTCGGCGGTGTGCGCGACATGGACCGCCTGCCCGACGCGGTCTTCGTCACCGACCTGAAAACGGAGGAGATCGCGGTGCGCGAGGCCGCCCGCCTGCGGATCCCGATCATCGGCCTCGTCGACACCAACTGCGACCCGACCCCGGTCGACTACGTGATCCCCGGCAACGACGACGCGATCCGCTCCTGCCAGCTCGTGATCGGCACGATCGGAACGGCGGTCGAGGAGGGCGCGGGCGCCTGGCGCGTGCAGGAGGAGAAGCGCCTGCAGGAGGAGATGGAACGGCGCAAACGCGAGGAGGAAGAGCGCAAGAAGCGCGAGGAGGAAGAGAAGGCGCGCAAGGAGGCCGAGGAAGCGGCCGAGAAAGAGGCCGCCGAGAAGAAGGTCGCCGAAGAAAAACGAGCTGCCGAGGCCGCCGCACAGGCGCCCGCGGGAGATGCGCCCGCGAAACCCGCCGAGGCGCAGGAGGGCGCCAAATGAGCGTCACGGCCGCGGATGTGAAGGCCCTGCGAGATCGGACCGGCGCCGCGATGATGGACTGCAAAGCGGCGCTCGCGGAGTCCGAGGGGGACGTCGACCGGGCGATCGAGATCCTGCGGGTGAAGGGGCAGGCCTCTGCCGCCAAGCGCGAAGGGCGCGGCACCTCCGAGGGCGTCGTCGCCTCCTACATCCACGCCAACGACAAGGTCGGGGCGATGGTCGAAGTCCAGTGCGAGACCGACTTCGTCGCCCGCAACGAGGACTTCAAGGCGTTCGCCTACGAGGTCGCGCTGCACGTCGCGGCGAGCGCGCCGAAGGTCGTCTCCGCCGAGGAGATCCCGGCCTCCGAGCGCGAGGCCGAGCGGAAGGTCTTCGAGCAGAAGGCGCGCGAGGAAGGCAAGCCCGACGACGTGGTCGAGAAGATCGTCGAGGGCCAGCTCGCCAAGTGGGCGAAGGAGGTCGCGCTGCTCGACCAGTCCCACGTCAACGCCGAGAAGCACGAGTCGAAGACGATCGAGGAGCTGCGCCAGGAGCTGGCGGCGAAGACCGGTGAGAACGTCCGCGTCGCTCGCTTCGCGTACTTCCGCGTCGGCCAGTGAGGCGGAGCGGAGCGACCGTCACGATCTGATTCTCCGGGAGCGGAGCGAAGCCGAACATTTATGAAAAAGACCCCCCCATGCCAAAAGACCCATCCTTTTCTCGAATCCTCCTGAAGCTCTCGGGGGAGGCGCTGATGGGCCAGCGCGAGCACGGCACCGACGGCGCCGAGGTCGAACGGATCGCCCGCCAGGTGGGGGCGGTGCGGGCACGCGGGGTGGAGGTCGCGATCGTCGTCGGCGCGGGCAACATCTACCGCGGCCTGCAGGGCGCCGCCGAGGGCATGGACCGCGCCACCGGCGACTACATGGGGATGCTGGCGACGGTGCTCAACGCGCTCACCCTGCAGGACGCGCTGGAGAAGATCGGCCAGCACACGCGGGTGATGTCGGCGATCGACGTCAAGGAGGTCGCCGAGCCCTACATCCGCCGCCGCGCGATGCGCCACCTGGAGAAGGGCCGCGTGGTGATCTTCGCCGCCGGCACGGGCAACCCGTTCTTCACCACCGACACGGCGGCGGCGCTGCGCGCGCTGGAGATCCACGCGGAGACGATCCTGATGGCGAAGAACGGGGTCGAGGGCGTCTACGACTCCGACCCCGCGACCAATCCCGACGCCGAGTTCATCCCCGAGATAAGCCACCGCGCGGCGATCGAGCGCGGGCTGAAGGTGATGGACTCGACCGCGCTCTCGCTGTGCATGGACAACGACCTTCCCATCTACGTCTTCAACATGGGCGACGAGACCAACATAGATAGGATCGTCAGCGGCGAGAGGGTGGGCACGCTGGTCGACAGCCTGCCCGCCTAGAGCGGAGAGAGGACCCAGTGGAGCTGATCGACGAGTTGCTGAGCGACGCCGAGGAGCGGATGCGCAAATCGGTCGAATCGAGCCGCGGCGAGCTGGCCACGGTGCGCACGGGGCGCGCCTCGCCGCACCTGCTCGACCGCGTCGTCGTCGAGTACTACGGCTCGCAGACGCCGCTCAAGCAGCTCGCCAACGTCGCCGCCTCCGACGCCCGCCTGCTCACCGTGACCCCCTTCGACAAGGGCTCGATCGGCGAGATCGAGAAAGCGATTCAGGAGTCCGACGTCGGCCTGACGCCGAGCAACGACGGCAACCTGATCCGCCTCCAGATTCCCGAGCTGACCGAGGAGCGCCGCCGCGAGATGGTCAAGGTGGTGCACGGCGTCGCCGAGGAGGGCCGGATCGCGATCCGCAACATCCGCCGCGACACGATGAGCGACCTGCGCGAGCTGAAGAAGGAGGGCGAAGCGGGCGAGGACGACGAGCGCCGCGCCGAGACTGCCCTGCAGAAGCAGACCGACGGGGCGATCGCGGAGATCGACGAGCTCTTGAAGGGGAAGGAAGAGGAGATCCTGGAGGTGTGAGCGCCTCCGCGCGGTACGTAGCGATCATCACCGACGGCAACGGGCGCTGGGCGCAGCAGCGCGGCCTGCCCGTCGTCGAGGGGCATCGCGCGGGCGCCGATACGGTCAAGGCGCGCCTGCGCGACGCGGCCGAGCTGGGAGTCGAGGAGCTGACCGTGTTCTCCTTCTCGACCGAGAACTGGGCGCGCCCGAAGAAGGAGGTCGAGGCCCTGATGCGGATGTTCGGCGAGCGGATCGACGCCGAGACGCCGGAGCTCGACGAGGAAGGGGTGCGCATGCGCTTCATCGGCCGCCGAGAGGGGCTCGCGGAGGATCTGGTGGAGAGGATGGCCCGGGCGGAAGAGACGACCGCGGAGAACGACCGGGTCTCGCTCTTCGTCGCCTTCAACTACGGCGGGCGGGCGGAGCTCCTCGACGCGGCCCGCGGCTTCGAGGGCGGCTCGGAGGAGGACTTCCGCCAGCGCCTCTACGCGCCCGAGATGCACGACCCCGACCTCTTGATCCGCACCAGCGGCGAGCAGCGGATCTCCAACTACCTGCTCTGGCAGTGCGCCTACTCGGAGCTGGTCTTCCGCGACGAGCTCTGGCCCGACTTCGGGCGCGCCGCGTTCGAGGCGTCGCTGGCCGAGTTCGAGGCGCGGCGGCGGCGCTTCGGCGGGAGGGGCTGATGGTCGAGGACCTGTTCGACGAGGAGATGTTCGAGCCCGAGCCGCCGCGGCGCGAGCGGCCGCCGCGGAAGCCGCGCCGCAAGCGCGCCAACCCGCTCGGCGGCGAGACCGCGCGGCGGGTGATCGTGGCGATCCCGTGGATCGTCTTCGCGATCGCGATCGTCGTCGCCGGCGGCGTGGTCTTCGCCGTGGCGATGGTCGCGATCGGCCTGCTCTGCCTGCGCGAGTACTTCGAGATGACGGCGGAGCTGCGGCCGCTGCGCCCCGTCGCCTGCGTCGCCGTCGCGGCGACGATCGCCGCCGCCTACTTCGGCAGCGCCTTCAACGTGCTGCTGCTCGCCGCGGCCTCGTTCCCGCTGCTCTTCGTCTTCGGCGCCCGCATGCGACCGCGCGAGGGGGTCGTCGTGGCGATGGGCGCGACCGTGCTCGGCGCCGTCTGGATCGGCCTGCCGCTGGTCCACGCGGTCCTGCTGCGCGACCTGCCCGACCACGGCGCGGCGCTGCTGATCGACGTTCTGGTCGGCACCTTCGCCACCGACACCGGCGCCTACGCGACCGGGCGCATGTTCGGCACCCACCGGATCGCCCCCGACCTCTCGCCGCACAAGACGATCGAGGGGCTCGTCGGCGGCTTCCTGATCGGCACGATGGCCTTCTGGTTCGCCGGCCTCTACCAGAACTGGCTGAGCGGGGTGGACGCGTTGATCATCGGCGCCGCCGTGGCGGCGATCGCGCCGCTCGGCGACCTCTTCGCCTCGCTGGTCAAGCGCGACCTCGGCCGCAAGGACACCGGCCGCCTGCTCGGCCCCCACGGCGGCCTGCTCGACCGCCTCGACGCCGTCTTCTTCACGGTCGTCGTCGGCTACTACATGGCCGTCTGGCTGGTTTATTGAGCGTGGTCAGCGGGGCCCCCAACCGGCCCCGAGAGGAATCAGACCGTGATCGGGACCGGTTGGGGGCTGGGTTTTTGAACCAATTCCGCCCATGGCTCCGGCCTTCGGCCTCCGCCATATGCGGGTCGGGAAGACCTTGCTACCTACACTTTGCTCATGCGTAAGGTTGTGGTCCTCGGCAGCAGCGGCTCGATCGGCGTGCAGGCGCTGGAGATCGCCGGCGCCTCGGATGAGCTTCAGGTGGCAGGACTGGCGGCCGGGTCGAGCTGGGAAGCTGTCATCGAGCAGGCGCGCCAGCACGGCGTGCCGGTCGTCGCGCTGGCCGACGAGCAGGCGGCCGAGCGGGCGCGCTCGGCCTGGGACGGACGCGTGCTGGCGGGCGAGCGGGGCGTGCGCGAGCTGATCGCCGTCGCCGAGCCCGACCTCGTCCTCAACGGCATGGTCGGCGCCGCCGGCCTCGGCCCGACGGTCGTCGCGCTCGGAGAGGGCATCGATGTCGCGCTCGCCAACAAGGAGAGCCTGGTGATCGGCGGAGAGCTGACCACGGCGCTGGCCGAGGCGACCGGGGCGCGCCTGCTGCCGGTCGACTCCGAGCACTCGGCCCTCTTCCAGCTGATCGGCGCCGAGCGGCCGGGAACGGTCGAGCGGCTCGTCCTCACCGCCTCCGGCGGCCCCTTCCGCGGTCGCACCGACCTCTCCGGCGTCGGCGTCGAGGAGGCGCTGG
Organism: uncultured Solirubrobacterales bacterium; assembly: GCA_963805475.1. Taxonomy (GTDB): domain Bacteria; phylum Actinomycetota; class Thermoleophilia; order Solirubrobacterales; family 70-9; genus VRUE01. Next base: position 102,126 of record CAWDUO010000006.1, read on the forward strand.
ACCACCCCACCTGGAAGATGGGCGGGCGGATCACGATCGACTCGGCGACGCTGATGAACAAGGGCTTCGAGGCGATCGAGGCGCACCACCTCTTCGACGTCCCCTACGAGCGGATCGAGGTCGTCGTCCACCCGCAGTCGATCGTCCACTCGCTGGTCGACCTCAACGACGGCGCCACGCTGGCCCACCTCGGCTACCCCGACATGCGCGTGCCGATCTCCTACGCCCTGCACTACCCCGAGCGCGCCGACGTGCCGGTCCCGCGGCTCGACCTGACCGCGGTCGGCGAGCTGAGCTTCGAGCCCCCCGACCTGGAGACCTTCGCCTGCCTGCGCCTGGCGCTGGAGGCCGGCGGGGCCGGGGGGACGGCGCCGTGCGTGCTCAACGCCGCCGACGAGGTCGCGGTCGCCGCCTTCCTCGCCGGCCGGATCGAGTTCGGCGCGATCCCGGCGGTGATCGAGGCCGTGCTGGAGGAGCTGCCCGCCGCCCCGCTGACCCACTTCGACGACGTCTTCGCCGTCGACGCGGAGGCCCGCCGCCGCAGCGAAGAGCGAGTCGGCGGGTTGGCGAAGGTATGAGCTGGGTCTACGTCTTCCTCGGCTTCTCGGCGCTGATCCTCCTGCACGAGGCGGGCCACTTCGTCGCCGCGAAGGCGACCGGGATGCGGGTCGAGAAGTTCTTTCTCTTCTTCCCGCCCAAGCTGGTCTCGATCAAGCGTGGCGAGACCGAGTACGGGATCGGCATGATCCCGCTAGGCGGCTTCGCGAAGATCAGCGGCATGAACCTGGAGGAGGACCTGCCTCCGGAGGTCGCGCCGCGCGCCTACTGCCGCCAGCCCGTGTGGAAGCGGATCGTCGTGATCGCGGCGGGGCCGGCGGTCAACATCGCGCTGGCCTTCCTGATTCTCTTCGGCGTCTACTTCGCCAACGCGCAGCGGGTCGACCAGACGGTCGGCGAAATATCCGCCGGCGCCCCCGCCGCGACGGCGCTGAAGGAAGGCGACAAGATCGTCGCCGTCGACGGCAGGTCGTATCCGAAGCTGAGCGTGGAAGAACGCCTGAAGAAGTTCGGCGAAGACGTCTCCTCCCACAAGTGCCCCGGCAAGCAGGTCGACGGCTGCCGGGCCGCGAAGCCGGTGGCCCTCGAGGTGCGGCGCGACGGCCGGCTGCGGACGGTCGCCGTGCGGCCCGAATACAAACAGGAATACGGCCGCGCCCTGATCGGCTTCTCCTACGGCAGCGAACCGACCGAGATCGGCGTCGGGGGCGCCGCGAGCCAGGCGTGGGAATCGATCTGGCTCGTCACGCACAAGACCGCGTCGATCGTCGCGCGCATCTTCGAACCGCAGCAGCGCAAACAGATCTCGGGCATCGTCGGAATCAGCGACGTGGCCCACCAGACGGTCGACAAGAGCCTCGAAGAGTCGCTCCTGCTCCTGGCGCTGATCAGCCTCTCGCTCGGCCTGTTCAACCTCCTCCCGTTCCTGCCGCTCGACGGCGGGCACATCTTCTGGAGCCTGGTCGAGAAAGTCCGCCGCAAGCCGGTGTCGATGCAGGTCATGGAGCGCGCGAGCATCGCCGGCATCGCCCTGGTGGCGATGCTCTTCTTCATCGGCCTCAGCAACGACATCGGCCGGATAACCGGCGAAGGCTTCAACGTCCGATGACCCTCAGGCGGCGGCCCCCAGATACCCTTCGAGCATGAGCTCCAAGCGGCAGATCTTCGTCGGCGGGGTGCCGATCGGCGGCGGCGCGCCGGTCGCCGTGCAGACGATGACCAAGACCGAGACCGCCAACCTGGCGGCGACGATGGAGCAGATCGGCAAGGTCGCCGAGGCGGGAGCGGACATCGTGCGCGTCGCGGTGCCGCGCGAGCAGGACGCCGAGGCGCTGAAGACGATCGTCGCCGACTCGCCGATCCCGGTGATCGCCGACATCCACTTCAACCACACGCTGGCGCTGAAGGCGATCGACGCCGGCGCGCACTGCATCCGGCTCAACCCCGGCAACATCGGCGGGCGGGAGAAAGTCGCCGAGGTGGCCGAGCGGGCGACGGCGGCCGGCGTGCCGATGCGGATCGGCGTCAACTCCGGCTCGCTGCCCAAACACCTGCACGAGCTCGAGCGCACCTCGCCGGTCGAGGCGCTGGTCGCGGCCGCGGTCGAGTTCGTCGAATTGATGGAGGGGCTCGAGTTCGAGAACTTCAAGGTCTCGATCAAGTCGACGAACGTGCCCAACACGATCGCCGCCAACCGCCTGCTCTCCGAGAGGATCCCCTACCCGCTGCACCTCGGGATCACCGAGGCGGGGACGAAGTGGTCGGGCTCGCTCAAGTCGGCGGTTGGGCTCGGCACGCTGCTCGCCGACGGGATCGGCGACACGATCCGGATCAGCCTCTCGACCTTCCACGCCGAGGAGGAGGTCAAGGTCGCCTGGGAGATCCTCAAGGCGCTGCAGCTGCGCGAGCGCGGACCGGTCCTGATCGCCTGCCCGACCTGCGGCCGCCTGCAGTTCGACATGGACTCGGTCGTCGCCGAGATCGAGCGGCGGCTCGAAGGCTACGCCGAGCCGGTCGAGGTCGCCGTGCTCGGCTGCGCGGTCAACGGGATCGGCGAGGCCAGCCACGCCGACTTCGGCATCGCCGGGGCGAAGAACGAGGGGCTGATCTTCGCCGGCGGCAAGCCGCTGCGAAAGGTGCCGCAGGAGGCCCTCGTCGACACGCTGTTCGAAGAGATCGACAAGTCGCTCGACCGCGGCGGAGAGGTCGAGTTCGACGAGGCGGAGTCGCGCGAGGGCGCCGAGTGGGTGGCCAGGATCGAGCGCGAAAACGAGGGTGACCTGACCCCCGAGAGGATCGCGCAGCTGGAGCACGAGGCAGCTGAAAAGGGGGAGTCCGACCGCGTTCTTCTCGACGAGGAGACCTCCCCGACCGCCGGCCGCCGCTTCACCCGCGCCTAGCCGAGATAGGTTTCCCCGCGTGACGCGGTTCAGCCAGACGTTCCTACCGACCCTGAAGGACCCGCCCTCCGACGCTGAGGCCGTGTCGCACAAGCTGATGGTCAGAGCCGGGCTGATTCGCCAGCTGGGAGCCGGGCTGTGGACCTACCTGCCGGCGGGGTGGCGGGTGCTGCGCAAGGTCGAGGCGATCGTTCGCGAGGAGATGGAGGCGATCGGCTGCGAGGAGATGCTGATGCCGGTGCTGCAGCCGGCGGAGCCGTGGCAGAAGACGGGGCGCTACGGGATCGAGGAGATGTTCAAGCTCGAGGACCGCAAGGGCTCGCCGCTGGTCCTCGCGATGACCCACGAGGAGAGCATCACCACCCACGTCGCCCAGGAGGTGCGCTCCTACCGCGACCTGCCGCTGATGCTCTTCCACATCCAGACGAAGGAGCGCGACGAGCCCCGCCCGCGCGCCGGCGTCCTGCGCACGCGCGAGTTCGCGATGAAGGACGCCTACTCCTTCGACCGCAACGAGGCGGGCCTGGAGCGCGCCTACGAGCTTCAGAGCGGGGCCTACGCGCGGATCCTCGACCGCTGCGGGCTGCGCTGGTACCGGGTCGAGTCCGACGTGGGGATGATGGGCGGCTTGGGCGCGCACGAGTACATGGCGCCCTGCGCCGCGGGCGAGGACGCGGTCGCGCTGGCGCCGGGCTTCGCCGCCAACGTCGAGGTGACCGAGCTGCGCGACGGCGACCCCGGGCCGAGCGGCGGCACGGTGACGGTCGAGCCGGCGATCGAGGTCGGCAACATCTTCAAGCTCGGCACCCGCTACTCGGAGCCGCTCGGCGCGACCTTCCTCGACGAAGAGGGGGAGGAGCGCCCGATCGTGATGGGCTGCTACGGGATCGGCCCGGCGCGGATAATCGCCGCGGCGGTCGAGCAGGGCGCCGACGATGCCGGGATCGTCTGGCCGCGCTCGATCGCCCCCTGGCGGATCCACCTGGTCTCGCTGGCGAAGGCCGGGGAGGAGGAGCGCGCCGCCGCCGACCGGCTCTACGAGGAGCTGCTCGCCGCCGGGGCGGAGGTGCTCTACGACGACCGCGACGCCGGCCCGGGGGCGAAGCTGAACGACGCCGACCTGCTCGGCTGCCCGCTGCGCCTCGTGGTCGGCCGCCGCGGCCTCGCCAAGGGCGTGGTCGAGGCCGCCGAGCGCGCCACGGGCGCCGAGCACGAGCTGCCCGTCGCGGAGGCCGCCGAGCACGCCCTCGCCCTGCTTCAAGGCGATGGCTAGCCGCGCGCCGTTCGGGCACGGACGCGTCCGCCGCCTCTTCGGGCTCGACCGCAGCGGCCCGCCGCCGCGCCAGACGCGGGAGGGGGAGCCGCTCAACCCCTGGACCCTGCCCAACCTGGTCGGCTACCTGCGCCTCGCGGGCATCCCGGTCTTCCTCTGGCTCGCCTTCGAATCGGGCGACGGGCGCAGCGCCGCCTCGGCGGCGCTCTTCTTCGCGATCGCCGCCGGCGACTACCTCGACGGCTTCCTCGCCCGCGTCACCGGCCAGTACAGCCGCCTCGGGGCGCTGCTCGACCCGCTGATCGACCGGCTGACGATCCTCGCCGGCGCCGTCGTCTGCTGGCGCTTCGAGCTGCTGCCGCGCTGGGCGCTGGCGCTGCTCGTCGCGCGCGAGCTGGCGATGCTCGGCCTTGCCCAATACGGGCTTCGCCACGGGGCGCGGATCGCGGTCAACTGGCCCGGGCGGATCTCGGTCTTCCCGATCATGGGGGGGATCTTCGCCGCCCTCGTCTGGGCCGGCTGGGTGCCGGCGGCGCTGCTGATCGTCGGGCTCGCCCTGGCGATCCTCGCCACCGTCCTCTACGCTCAGGAGGGTGTGCGGCAGGTGCGGGCCCGGCAGGCGCAAGCCTCCTCTCAAGATCTCTAAACCTTCAACCTGCAGTTGAACCTTTGGCCGGGCGACCTATAATCGGAGGCTGCCCGGCCAACGGGGCGCAGGCCCCACGATCGAGGAGCGAGATGGAGGACACCTTTCCCGATCTCGGTTCGCTCAGCGACGAAGAGCTGAAGGACCTGATCGACAAGCTCACCAGCGAGGAGAACGAGATCTCCTACAGGCGCCGGGTGCTGCACGGCAAGATCGACATCCTGCGCGCCGAGCTGGTCAACCGGCTGCGCCAGAAGCGCGAAAGCGGCGGCTCGCTGATCTCCGGCGACGACGTCGCCCAGCTGACCGACATCCTCGCCGGCAAGGCGCAGAAGCCGAGCGAGCCGGAGGGCGGCGCGGCCGCCTGAGGCCGCCCGGCGTCGCGACATGGCCGTCCACTGCCCGGAGTGCGGGTTCGTCAACCCCGAGGGGGCGAACTACTGCCAGAAGTGCGGCGCCTACCTCGGCGGCCCCAAAGACGAGGGCGACGAGCCGACGACGATGACCTACCGGGTCGACGAAACCGGCGAGATGCAGCCGATCGACATCGACGAGGTGCTCGAGGAGAGCGGCGCCGCGCTGGTGATCCGCGCCGGCGGCGGGCGCGCCGGGGAGAGCTTCACGGTCACCGAGGACCGGATCAGCATCGGCCGCAGCCCCGATGCCGGCGTCTTCCTCGACGACGTCACCGTCTCGCGCAACCACGCGCTGCTGGTGCGCCGCAAGGACGGCTACTACATCGACGACCTCGGCTCGCTCAACGGCACCTACGTCAACCGGCGGCGGATCGAGTCGCACCGGCTCGCCGACGGCGACGAGATCCAGGTCGGCAAGTACAAGCTCAGCTACCTGGAGAAGTAGGAGGCGACCGTGGCGGTGTCCGAGCAGCAGGGGACTGGGCGGCGCGACTCGCGCCCGCGCAAGGCGCTGACGATCGGCGCCGTCTGCAAGATCCTCCAGAACGAGTTCGACGACATCTCGATCTCCAAGATCCGCTACCTCGAGGACCAGAAGCTGCTGACGCCGCGGCGCACGCAGGGCGGCTACCGCCTCTACAGCCAGTCCGACGTCGAGCGCCTGCGCACGATCCTGCGCCTGCAGCGCGACGAGTTCCTGCCGCTGCGAGTGATCCGCCAGGAGCTGGCGGCGGGCGGCGACGTCGACCTCGGGGGCGGCGCCGACCGGCGCCCCGCGGCGGGCGCCGTGCGGCGCGCGATCCTGGTCAACACCTCGAGCGCCTACCTGACGCTCGAGGAGGTGATCGAGGAGACCGGCGCGCGCGGGCCGAGCTGATCGCCGAGCTGGAGAACTTCGGCATCGTGCAGCCGGCCCAGCGCGACGGCGCGACCGTCTACGACGAGACCGACCGCGAGATCGTCCGCGCCGCCAACGAGCTCTCCCGGGTCGGCGTCGGCGCCCGCAACCTGCGCGTCTTCCGCTCCTCCGCCGACCGCGAGGCGAACCTGCTGGAAGCGCTGCTCGGCCCCTCGCTGCGCTCGCGCAACCCCGAGCGGCGCAAGGAGGCGCTGGAGAGCCTCGAGAGCCTGGCGGCGACGGTCAGCCACCTCAAGCACCTGCTGCTGGTTCGGGATCTCCGCCGCCTCGCCGGAGACTGACGCCGCGCCGATGCCGCGCGTCACCCGCCGACGGACGATCGCGGCTCCCGTCGGAGGAGGTCTGGGAGCTGGTCTCCGACCCCTGGAGCCTGCCGCGCTGGTGGCCGCGCACGAGCCGCGTCGAGAGCGTCGACCGCAAGGCCGAGGGCAGGCGCAGCCAGTGGACCAAGGTGCTGGAGACGGCGGAGGGGCGCGGCGTGCGCGCCGACTACCGCTGCGTCAGCTCGGCCGCCGGCGAGCGCTACGTCTGGGAGCAGCAGCTCGCCGGCAGCCCCTTCGAGCGCCACCTGAGCAGCTCGACGGTCGAGATCGGCCTGCGGCCGGCCGACGGCGGCACCGAGGTCAGCATCGCCTCCGAGCAGAAGCTGCGCGGCATGTCGCGGCTCGGCTCGCCGATGATGCGCGGCGGCCAGGGCAAGATCCTCGACGAGGCGCTGGACGGGCTGGAACGGGCGCTGACGTGAGCGGCCGCGGCGCGACTCGAAGTGGTGGGGGTGGGGGGACCCGGCGGTCGAGCCGGAGCTGGACGGCGAGGCGCTGGCGACGCTGCGCGAGCGGGTGGGGGAGCTGGAGCCGTGGCCGCTGGCGACAGAGCTGGACGGCTTTGAGCTGCCGGCGGCCGAGAAGCTGCCGGAGGCCCTGATCGATGCGGTCGGAGACGCGAACGTCTTCACCGGAAGCGAGGACCGGGTCCGGCACGCGACCGGCTGCGGGTACATGGATCTGGCGCGCCTGCGGGGCGGGCGGCTGGATGCGGCGCCGGACGCAGTCTTGTTGCCGGCCGACGCGGATGCCATCTCGGCGCGTTCTCGAGATCTGCTCCGAGCGAGGGAATCGCCGTCGTGCCGTTCGGAGGCGGCACCAGCGTGGTGGGAGGCGTAGAGCCGCTGCGAGGCGGTCACTCGCCGCCTGGTGAGCCTGGACCTGACGCGGCTGCGAGAGGTCGAGGTGGATCGCCGTTCCCTCACGGCGAAGCTCGGCGCCGGCCTGCGCGGCCCGGAGGCCGAAGCGGCGCTGCGCGCCGAGGGCGTCGTGCTGGGCCACTACCCGCAGTCGTTCGAGTACGCGACCGTCGGCGGCTTCGCCGCGACCCGCTCGGCCGGGCAGGCCTCGAGCGGCTACGGCCGCTTCGACGCGCTGGTCAGCTCGGTGCGCCTGATCGCGCCGGCCGGCGAGCTGCGCACCCTGGAGACGCCGCACACCGCCGCCGGCCCGGCGCTGCGCGAGCTTGTCGTCGGCTCGGAGGGGGTCTTCGGCGTGATCCCCGACGTGACCGTGCGCGTCCGGCCCGCGCCGGCCGAGCGCCGCTACGAGGCCTGGATCGCCGAGGACTTCGAGGCGGGGACGGAGATCGTGCGGGCGCTCGCCCAGGGGCCGGGCCTGCCCGACGTGATCCGCGTCTCCGACGCCGAGGAGACCGAGGTCTCGCTGGCGCTCTCGGGGCCGCGCGGCCTCGCCGGCCGCGCCTTCGACGGCTACCTCGGCCTGCGCGGCAAGCGCGGCGGCTGCCTGGTCGTCGTCGGCGCTGGAGGGCGAGGCGGAGTCGGTCTCCCGCCGGCGGGCGCTGAGCGTGCGCGCCCTGCGCCGCGGCGGCGCCGCCTACCTCGGCCAGGGCGCCGGCCGCTCCTGGGAGCACGGCCGCTTCCAGGGCCCCTACCTCCGCGACACGCTGATGGGCATGGGGGCGATGGTCGAGACGCTGGAGACCTCGCACACCTGGACGCGCCTGCACGAGCTGCACGCCGCCGTCGGCGGCGGCGATCCGCGGCTCGCTCGCGGAGCAGGGAACCCCGGGCCTGGTCTTCTGCCACCTCTCGCACGCCTACGCCGACGGCGCCTCGCTCTACTTCACCTTCATCTCCCGCGCCCGCCGCGGCGCCGAGATCGAGCAGTGGCGGGAGGTCAAGCGCGCCGCCTCGGAGGCGATCGTCGCCCAGGGCGCCACGATCACCCACCACCACGCGGTCGGCCGCGACCACGCGCCCTACATGGAGGCCGAGGTCGGCGAGGTCGGCATCGACGTGCTGCGGGCGGTCAAGGAGCAGCTCGATCCCGCTGGGATCATGAACCCGGGAAAGCTCCTCGCTCGAGCTAACCGCTCCTGCTCTGGCCTGCCCGCCCTTCGGCGTGCACCGGGCCGGTGATCTTCGCCCGTCAGCGACCGTTTCGCCGGTGTAGCGGGGAGGCACTTTTCCTTCTTCGCCTTCGCGACCTCGCGCTGGTAGGCGGCGTCGGAGGTGCGTGGAGACGTAGATCTGGTCGAAGGCGCCGCTGGCGACGTAGGCGAGCAGTTCGGCTGGGATCGGGAAGCGGGCGCCGAGCGTGCCCGACTTCGCCGACCGGCACGCTGCCGACGCGCAGCGCCAGCTTCGGCGAGCGGTAGAGCCAGACGGTGTAGGACTGGCCCTTCTCGGTCGGCTCGAGGCCTTCGGCGGTCGACCTGGAGGGCGATTTCTTCCTTGCCGACGCGGCCGAAGATCGCCCGGCCGCTGGCGTCGCCGCCGTCGGCCGGTTCGAGCACCGCCTGCGTCACCTTGCCGTTCTTCGGCGTCGCGGTTCGACTTCCGTTCCGGATCCGGCCGAAGACGTGGAGCCGCTCGACTCGGAGCCCGAGGTGCCGCCGAACAGCGCGACCGCGCCGATCACGATCGCGACGATCGCCAGGGCGCCGCCGGCGATCGCGACGATGCGGCGGCGCTCGCGGCGGCACCGAGGGACGCTCGGCGCGGCCGGGCGCGGCGGCCTTGGCGAGGCCGCCGGCGCTGCGGGGCGGAGGGGCGTCGGCGAGCGGGGCGGCTCGGGCCGGAGGCGGCGCTCCGGGCGGGAGGCGGGGAGGCGGCGCGGCTCGGGCCGGCGGCGCGTCCAGCGCCGCCAGCGCCTCGCGCACTTCCGCGCGCACCTCCTCGACGCTCATGCCCTTCAGCGCCGCGATGTCCTCGTAGCCCTGCTCGCGCTGCGCGAGCAGGCGCAGCAGCGCCCTCTGGTCGTCGCTCAGTCCCATGCCCGGCGAAAGACTATGCGACCAGGGTTAAGGCGAGATTTGCGAGCGGGTAGGGTGCGCGCGATGGCGGACGACCCGCGTGGAATCGAGCTCGCACTTCGACGGCCTGATCGGCACCGAGTGGCTCAGCGACGACCCCGACGGCGCCCGCGCCCGGGTCCCGATCCGCGACGACCTGCGCCAGCCGTTCGGCCTGATGCACGGCGGCGTCATGTCGAGCCTGGTCGAGAGCGTCTGCTCGCGGGCGACCGCGCTGGCCGTCTACGGCGACGGGATGGCGGCGATGGGCCAGTCGATCTCGGTCGGCTTCATGCGCCCGATCACCGCGGGCCACGCCGAGGTGCGGGCGCGGGCCCGCCACCGCGGCCGCACCACCTGGGTCTGGGAGGCGGAGGTCGTCGACGCCGACGGGCGGCTCTGCGCGCTCGCCCAGATGACGATCGCCGTACGGCCTATCCCCCGAAGCGGTTAGTTATGGGCAAGCGCCGGTCGCGGCCGAAGGCCTTCGGCGTGATGCGGATGCCCGGCGCCGCCTGGCGGCGCTTGTACTCGGCGCGGTCGACCATCCGCACGACCTCGTCGACGACCTCGGCCGGCATCCCGGCGGCGACCATCTCCTCGCGCCCCTCGTCGCGCTCGACGTAGGCCTCGAGCACGCGGTCGAGCAGCTCATAGGGCGGCAGGCTGTCGCTGTCGAGCTGTTCGGGGCGCAGCTCGGCCGAGGGCGCCCGCTCGATCGCCGAGGCCGGCACCAGCTCGCGCCCCTCGCGCTCGTTGCGGTGGCGCACGAGCTCGTAGACGAGCGTCTTCGGCACGTCCTTGATCGCCGCGAAGCCGCCCGCCATGTCGCCGTAGAGGGTCGCGTAGCCGACCGACATCTCGCTCTTGTTGCCGGTGGTCAGGACCAGCCAGCCGTGCTCGTTGGAGAGCGCCATCATCAGGTTGCCGCGGATCCGCGCCTGGATGTTTTCGGCGGCGAGGTCGACGAGCGACTCACCCAGGGCGGCCTCGTAGGCGCCCATCGCCGCCTCGATCGGGATCTCGAGCACCTCGGCGCCGAGGTTGGCGGCGATCGCCCGGGCGTCCGCCTGGGTCTCCGCGCTGGAGTGGGGCGAGGGCATGACCACGCAGGTGACGTTCCCGGCGCCGATCGCGTCGGCGGCGAGCAGCGCGACGAGGGCCGAGTCGATGCCGCCCGAGAGGGCGAGGCCGACGTGGCGGAAGCCGTTCTTGCGGACGTAGTCGCGCAGGCCGAGCACCAGCGCCGCATAGACCTCGGCCAGGTCGGGCAGCGGCTCGGCGAGCCGGGCCGGGGCCGGGCGAGGGGACCTCGCAGAGCAGCAGCTCCTCCTCGAACTGGGCGGCGCGGGCGATCGACCGTTCCGCTCGGGTCGACGACGAAGCTCTGGCCGTCGAAGACGAGCTCGTCCTGGCCGCCGACCAGGTTGCAGAAGGCGACGTGAGCCCCGTATTCGCGGGCGCGCTCGGCGAACATCGCCTCGCGCTCGCGGCCCTTGCCGCGGTGGTAGGGCGAGCCCGACGGGTTGGCGATCAGCTGCGCTCCCTCCGTCCGCCTCGCTCGCGGCCGGCGGGCCGGGCTCCCAGACGTCCTCGCAGATGGTCAGGCCGACCCGCGTGGCGGCGACGTCGACCGTCAGCGGCTCGGCGCCGGGGACGAAGTAGCGCTGCTCGTCGAAGACCGCGTAGTTGGGCAGGCGGTTCTTGCGGTACACGGCGCGGATCTCGCCGCCGCGCAGCACCGCGAGCGAGTTGTGGGCGTGGCGGTCCTCGCCGCCGCCGGCGACCGGCTCGGCGAAGCCCACCAGGACCGTGAGATCGTCGCCCACCTCGCGGGCCAGCCCTTCGACCGCGGTGCGGTTGGCGGCGACGAAGTGGCGCTTCAGGTAGAGGTCCTCGGCGGGGTAGCCGGGCAGGCAGAGCTCGGGGAAGACCGCCAGCTCGGCGCCGGCGGCGGCGGCGCGGCCGATCCACTCGGCGACCTTGGCGGCGTTGCCGTCGACGTCGCCGACGGTCGGGTCGATCTGGGCGAGCGCTATGCGCACCGGGGGCTCCGCGGGGTCACGGCGGAAGTATCGCGGTCCGGCCGGAGGCCCTAGGTGACCGACACGGCGCCGTTGCGCGCCTCCGCGCGCTCGCGCGGCTTCGCGCCGTCCTCGGCGGCGGGCGGCGCGGTCGCGACCGCCTCGGCGAGCGCCCCCTCGAGGTCGAGGGCGAAGCTGTCGAGGTCGGCCATCGCGTCGTAGTCGCCGACCAGGCCGAAGTCGATCGCCCCGTCGTAGGACATGATCCCGACGCAGAGCGCCTGGCGGCGGGCGAGCGGGACGAGCGGGAAGATCGCGGTCATCCGGCGGCCCATCAGGTAAAGCGGGAACTGCGGGCCGGGGACGTTGGTGACGACGAGGTTGAAGAAGCGCTGGGCGGGCTGCAGGCGGGCGGCCTGCGAGGCGATCGTCGTCGGGGCGAAATCGGTCAGCCGGGTGAGCAGCTCGGCGCCGACCGCCTGGCCTGAGCCCTTCAGGTCGCCCATCGTCTCCGAGACCAGGCGCAGGCGCTCGACCGCGTCGCGCGAGAAGACGGGCAGCGGCGCCATCATCGCCGAGATGCGGTTGCCGAGCGCCCCGCGCTCTTCGTCGGCGCGCACGCTGACCGGCACCATCGCGCGCATCCTCAGCTCCTCGGTGTCGTGGCCGCGGGCGCGCAGGTAGTTGCCGAGCGCGCCGGCGACGACCGAGAGGACGACGTCGTTGACGGTGCCGCCGTGGGCGTTCTTGACCCGCTTGAGCTCGGCGAGGTCGGTGCGGACGAAGGCGAGCCGTCGATGCGGGCCGATCTCGACGTTGAACGGCGTGCTCGGAGCGGCGGCGGCGCCCTCGAGGAACCTGCCGGTGTCGAGGAGGCCGCGCAGCACCTGGCGGGGTCCGCGCAGGGCGGCGCGCACGCCGCGGACGAGCTCGCGCGGGCTGGTGGCGCGCTCGCGCAGCGCATCCCCCAGCAGTTCGAGGTCGGTCGGCTCGGGCCGCGGCGCCCACTTCGGCGGCCGCACCGGCGGCTCGGCCGGCGACTCCTCGAGGTCGAAGAGGACCGTGGTGATGTCGACTCCGGAGATCCCGTCGACCAGCGCGTGGTGGCTCTTGCCGATCACCGCGAAGCGGTCCCCTTCGAGGCCCTCGACCAGCCACAGCTCCCAGAGCGGCTTGGTGCGGTCGAGCTGCTGGGAGAAGATCCGCGCGGCGAGGTTGCGCAGCTGCTCCTCGGAGCCGGGCGCCGGCAGCGCCGTGCGCCGCACGTGGTAGTCGAGGTTGAGGAAGGGGTCGTCGACCCAGACCGGCCGCCCCTGGTCGAAGGGGACGGTGCGCAGCTTCTGGCGGAAGCGTGGGACGAGGTGCAGGCGCGACTCGATGTGGTCGCGGAACTCCTCGTGGCTGGGCGCCGAGCCGTCGAAGAGGATCGTCGAGGCGACGTGCATGTGGGCGCCGGCGCGCTCCAGATGGAGGAAGGACGCATCCAGCCCGGTGAGTCGATCCTCGTTCACGACCCCATCATCGCAACGACGGGCCTATACCGCAACGCCGAGCTGCATCTGGGCCTCCGGGCGGCTCCGGCTCGACAGCCGCCTCGTTGGCGAAACCGGCAACCCGGACGCCGAGCAGGCGGACCGGCCGCGGCGGGGCATAGGCGCGCAGCAGCTCCAGCGCCACCGGGGCGACGACGGCGGGGTCGTTCGTCGGCTCCTCGATCGTCTGCGAGCGGGTGACGTTGGTCCAGTCGTCGAGCCGCACCTTGATCCCGATCGTGCGCCCGGCGAGGTCGCGCGAGCGCAGGCGGCGGCAGAGCTGCTCGGCGAGCGCGGATACGTGGCGCTCCATCTCGCCGCGATCGGCGACGTCGACGTCGAAGGTCGTCTCCGCCGACTGCGACTTGGTCTCGCGCACGGGCGCGATCGGCGTCTCGTCCTCGAAGCGGGCGCGGGCGGGCAGCCAGCGGCCCATGCGCGGCCCGAAGGCGCGCTCGAGAGCGGCGGCGTCGTGGGTGCGCAGGTCGGCCAGCGTGCGGACGCCCATCCGCTGGAGCTTGATCGCGGTCTTCGGGCCGATCCCGGGGACGAGGCCCGGGGGGAGCCGGCGAAGCGCTCCAGCGCCTCGGCGCGGGAGAGGACGACCAGCCCGGCGGGCTTGCCCAGCTCGCTGACGATCTTCGCCAGCAGCCGGTTCTCGGAGATGCCGACCGAGCAGGTGAGGCCGGTGTCCTCGCGGATCTCGGTCACGATCCGCCGCATCGTCGCCTTCGGCGCGAAGAGGCCGCTGAGGTCGAGGTAGGCCTCGTCGAGCCCGACCACCTCGACCGTCTCCGCGTTCGCCCGCAGCACGTCCATCACCCGCCCCGACGCCTCCCGGTAGGCGGCGAAGTCGGGCGTCAGGTAGACCGCGTCGGGCAGCCGCCGCCGCGCCACAGCCGCCGGCATCGCCGAGTGGATCCCGGCCAGCCTCCGCGCCTCGTAGCTCGCCGTGGTGACCACGGCCCGAGGCCCCGACCCGCAGACGACCACCGGCCGACCCCGCAGCTCCGGCCGCCGCCGAAGCTCGACCGACGCGTAGAAGGCGTCCATGTCGAGATGCGCGATCGTCCGCTCGTCGGCCACCAACCGATCGTAGGGTGGGGGTAGGATCGAACCGATGGCAGACGTGACACATACGCAGATCGACGAGATGGACGCGATCGAAGGGTTCTTCGAGGGGATCATGTTCCACAAAGCCGCGGCCGGGCTCGACGTCAGCTCCTTCGGGATGGCGATCGTCGACCTGGCGCCCGGGGCGGAGGACTACCCCGAGCACGACCACTCGGCGGAGGGGATCGGCGGCCAGATGTTCGCCAAGCGCCCCAGCAGCTCGGCCAGGAGGAGGTCTACGTCGCCCTCAGCGGCTCGGGCACGCTCGAAGCCGACGGCGAGCAGTACCCGCTCGACGCCGACCACATCGCCCGCGTCGGCCCTGACGTCAAGCGCAAGGTCACTCCCGGCCCCGACGGCATCCGCCTGCTGGCGATCGGCGCCACCCCCGGGAAGCCGTACGAGACCGGCGGCGCGCTGTAGCGCAGGCGCCTCCTAGACTTTCGGCCGTGGCTTCAGCCGAGGCGAAGAACCTGGAGGCGATCTCCCAGGCGATCGACCAGCACAACCGCAACTGCCCGTTCCCGGCGGCCGAGGTGCGGATGAACCCGTTCGAGGTCGAGACGGCTCGGCTGGGAGGAGATCCGCGGCCTGCCGGTCGTCCCCGACTCGGCGATCGGCACCGGCCGCTTCCGCATCGTCTGCTCCCGCGAGCTCGACGACACGGCTTCGAGGAGACCGAGGCGATCGGGCGGGAGCTGGAGACCGTCGCGCCGGCGAACAGCTGAACCGAGTCCCGCCGGAGACGGGCTCTCAGACGTTCCAGAAGTTCGAAGCCGAGTCCGCTCAGCAGGCGCTGCGCCTCGGTTGTTCAGGCTGGGTCAGTTCGCCGGTCCAGATCAGGACGCCCATCGACGATCAGGATCACGCCGCCGGTGGCGACTATCGCCTGGTAGTGGCGCTTGACGACGCCGAAGGCGGTGGTCATGCGGGAGAAGGCGACGGCGGTCAGCAGGAAGGGGATCGCGAGGCCGGCCGAGTAGACGGCGAGCAGCAGGGCGCCGCGGGCGGCGGAGCCGGAGAGCGAGGCGGCGGAGAGGATCGCGCCCAGGGTGGGTCCGATGCAGGGGGTCCAGGCGATCGCGAAGGCGGCGCCGGCGACGATCGGGCCGCCCCTGCCGGCGCGCTCGAGCAGCGCGTCGACGTGCCACTCGCGGTTCAGCCGGGTGACGAAGAGCGAGGCGACGAAGAGCACGCCCATCGCGACGATCAGCGTCGCCGAGACCTTGGTCAGCAGCTGCTTGTGGTCCTGGAGGGTGGCGCCGAGGCCGGTCGCGGTCAGCCCGAGGGCGACGAAGATCGCCGAGAAGCTGGCGACGAAGAGCAGGCTGGGGCCGAGCACGCGGCGCCAGCCGGCGCTCTCGAGCTCGGCCGCCGAGACGCCGCTGACCGCCGAGAGATAGCCGGGCACCAGCGGCAGCACACAGGGGGAGAGGAAGGAGACGACGCCGGCGGCGAGGGCGGCGAGGACGCCGATCCCCGCAGCCGGATCGGTGCTCAAGTCGGCAAGGATCACGGCCCCTCAGGGTACCCGGGGCAGCCATCCAGCCACGCGCTTAGACTCGCCGCAAGTTGGCCAACCCCTCCAAATCGCCGCTGTTCAACGCCTCCGGGGCGGTGCGTGCGCTGCGCGCCGGGCCGCTGTTCGCGATCGGGCCGGCAGCGCCCGGGCCGGCGCTGCGGCGCGGCTTCCTGGTCGCGATCCCGGTCGGCGCGGCGCTGCTCGTCGAGCTTGGCCTCGGCGCGCCGACCAAGGGCGGGATCGCGACCGGCGCGATGTTCGCGGGCTTCACCGGCCTCGACGCGCCGGCCCGCATCCGGGCCGCCTGGCAGGCCGCCGTCGCGCCGGCGATCGGCATGGCCGCCGCGCTCGGCGCCCTCACAGGCGGCTCGGCTCCGCTGGCGATCGCGACGATGGCCCTGATCGGCGCCGCGGCCGGCTACTGCTACGCCGTCTCGCTGCGGCTCTCGATCTACGGCCTCTCGACGGCGCTGACGCTGCTGGTCGCCCAGGGCCTGCCGCTGAGCCCCTCCGACGCCCTGCCGGCGCTGCTCTACGCGACGGCCGGCGGCCTGCTCCAGGTCGCCTTCTCGCTCTGCGTCTACGCCGCCGGCGACCGCACGGAGGAGGGGGAGCGACCGCTTGGAGCACGCCCGCGGCCCTCGCCGCGCTGCGCGCCAACGCGACCCTGCGCTCGCCCAGCTTCCGCCACGCGATCCGCTTCGGCGCCGCGCTCGCCCTCGGCGTCGCCGCCTACTGGCTGCTGGGGCTGGAAGAACACGGCTTCTGGGTGCCGCTGACGATCCTCTTCGTGCTGCGCCCGCAGCGCGAGGAGACCTTCCACCGGCTGATCCTGCGCGCGATCGGGACCGCCGCCGGGCTCCTCGTCGCCACGGCGCTCTCCGAGTGGCTGCACGGCGACGGCGTCGCCCTGGCTGTCGCGCTGGCGATCGCGACCGGCTTCGCCTACGGCCTGCTGACCGTCCAGTACGCGCTGTTCACGGCGGCGATCACGACCTACGCCGTGCTGCTCGCCGACACGCTCGGCGCGGCGCCGCTGCACGCCGCCGGCCAGCGCGCCTACGCAACCGCGATCGGCATCGTCATCGCCGGCCTCGCCTTCCTCGTCTGGTCGAATCCGCCGGACGAGGAGGAGGCGCGGGAAAGCGGTCCGCTGGCGCAACCGGAGCCGGCCCGGTAGATTTCTTGGCCAGCCAGCCAATCGCCGCGCGCAGGCGGCGCGACTACAGGAGCAGACTTTGAGCAACCGCACGTACGTGATCGGGGTCGGCATGACCAAGTTCGAGAAGCCCGGCACGAAGGAGGGCGACTACCCCGACTGGGCCAAGGAGGCGGGGGAGAAGGCGCTCGCCGACGCCGGCATCCCCTACGAGGACGTCGAGCAGGCCTACGCCGGCTACTGCTACGGCGACTCGACCTACGGCCAGCGGGCGCTCTACCAGCTCGGCCTCACCGGGATCCCGGTGGTCAACGTCAACAACAACTGCTCGACCGGCTCCTCGGCGCTGTTCCTGGCGCGCCAGGCGGTCAAGGGCGGCCTGGTCGAGTGCGCGCTGGCGGTCGGCTTCGAGAAGATGGAGCCGGGCAGCCTCGGCGTCAAGTACACCGACCGCACCAACGCGCTCGACAAGCACGCGATGCGGATGTTCGAGATCCGCGACCCCGAGCAGTCGCCGCCGGCGCCGCAGATGTTCGGCAACGCCGGCCGCGACCACATGGAGAAGTACGGCTCCAACCCCGACCACTACGCCTGGATCGGCTGGAAGAACCACAAGCACTCGGTCAACAACCCCTACGCCCAGTTCCAGGACGTATATAGCCTCTCGGAGATCAAGGCGGCGAAGATGATCCACGACCCGCTGACCAAGCTCCAGTGCTCGCCGACCTCCGACGGCTCGGCCTGCGCGATCGTCGCCTCCGAGCGCTACGTCGAAGAGCACGGCCTCGGCGAGGGGGCGATCGAGATCGCCGGCCAGTCGATGGTCACCGACCTCAGCAGCACCTTCGCCGAGGACGCCGACTGCATGACGATCGTCGGCTCCGACATGTCGAAGACGGCGGCGGAGAGGGCCTACGCCGAGGCCGGCGTCAGCGCCGAGGAAGTCGACGTCTGCGAGCTGCACGACTGCTTCAGCGCCAACGAGCTGATCACCTACGAAGCGCTCGGCTTCGCCGAGGAGGGCAAGGCGCACGAGCTGGTCGAGGAAGAGGCGACCACCTACGGCGGCAAGGTCGTCGTCAACCCCTCGGGCGGGCTGATCTCGAAGGGGCACCCGCTGGGCGCGACCGGCCTGGCGCAGTGCTCGGAGCTGACCTGGCAGCTGCGCGGGGAAGCCGACAAGCGACAGGTCGAGGGCGCGAAGACCGCCCTGCAGCACAACATCGGCCTCGGCGGCGCCGCCGTGGTCACCGTCTACAAGCCGGCGGCCTAGGGAGGCCGTCGCGGAGGAGGAGAGATGGCGAAGGAGAGACGCTCGCTGAACGGCAAGGTCGTGGCGATCACCGGGGGCGCCCGGGGGATCGGCAGGACGACAGCGCAGGCGCTGGTGCGCAAAGGCTGTCGCGTCGCGCTCGGCGACCTCGACCTGGAGCCGGCCGAGCGGGCCGCCGCCGAGCTCGGCGGCGGCACCGTGGCGATCGGGGTGAACGTCACCGACCGCGACTCCTTCGCCGCCTTCCTCGACGAGGCCGAGCGGCAGCTCGGGCCGGTCGACGTCCTGGTCAACAACGCCGGGATCATGCCGGTGACCCCGTTCGAGGACGAGAGCGACGACTCGATCCGCCGCCAGCTCGACATCAACGTCTACGGGGTGATGGTCGGCACCCAGCTGGCGGTGCGGCGGATGAAGGCGCGCGGCAGCGGCCACATCGTCAACATCGCCTCCTCGGCGGGCAAAGCGGGGGTGCCCGGGATCGCCACCTACGCGGCGACCAAGCACGCCGTCGTCGGCCTCACCGAGGCGGTGCGGGCCGAGTGCCGCGGCAGCGGGGTCGAGCTCTCCTACGTCATGCCGATCACCGTCAACACGCAGCTGATCGAAGGCCTCGCCGACCAGCGCGGCGTCAAGCGGGTCGAGCCCGAGGACGTCGCGAAAGAGATCGTCGACGCGCTCGAGCTGGGCAAGGTCGACGTCTACGTGCCCCGCCAGCTGCGCGCCTCCGTGATCATGGGGGCGCTGCTGCCGCGCCGGGCGCGCGAGGCGATGTCGCGCTTCATGGGCGTCGAGACGGTGATGACCGAGGTCGACCCGAGCGCGCGCCGCGCCTACGAGGAGCGGATCTCGCACGACGATCCGGGCGTCGAGCCCGATTCGGCGGCGAAGCCGTCCGAGCGCGAGGTGGCCTGAGCCCCGATGGGGCGGCTCTACGACGCGACCTGGGGCCGGGCCTTCTCGGCGCTCTACGACCGGGCGCTGAAGGGGACCGAGGAGGCCGGGATGCGAGAGCGGCGCCGCGAGGTGCTGGCCCAGGCGCGCGGGCGCACGATCGACGTCGGCGCCGGCACCGGCGCCAACCTCGGGCTCTTTCCGGACGGCCTCGAGCAGGTCGCGATGGCCGAGCCCGACCCGCACATGAGCAAGCGCCTGCGGGCCAAGATCGCCGCCGCGGGCGCCGAGGTCGAGCTGGTCGAGGCGGGCGCCGAGCGGCTGCCCTTCGAGGACGGCAGCTTCGACACCGTCGTCTTCACGCTGGTGCTCTGCACGGTGCCCGACCCGGCGGCGGCGCTCGCCGAGGCGGCGCGGGTGCTGAAGCCGGGCGGTCAGATGCTGTTCGTCGAGCACGTGCGCTCCGCGGACCCGGCCACGGCCCGTTGGCAGGACCGCCTCGAAGGGCCCTGGAAGCTCTTCGCCGACGGCTGCCGCTGCAACCGCGACACCGTCGCCGGGATCGAGGCCTCGCCGCTGACGCTCGAGCGGGTGGAGCACGGCGAGCTGCCCAAGTCGCCGCCGATCGTCAGGCCGCTGGCCTGGGGCCGGGCCACCCTCGCCCGCTGATCCAACGCTCGATAATGGTGGTTATGTCAACTTGGCCCGAGAGCCCAGGAGGACTCAGGCGGCTTCTTCGATCGCTTCTTCGAGCAGCGCCGCTTCCCCAGGCGTGCCCAGCGTTTCTTTGCCCGTCGCGCCCGGGCCTTCGACGGCGAAGGACGGCGTGCCGCTGAAGCCGAGCCGCTGGGCTTCGGAGGTCGTGCCTTCGACTTCCGCGACCGTCTTCTTGTCCTTGCGGTCTTCGTCCCACTTGGCGATGTCGGGAACGCCGGCGCCCTTGGCGATTTCGGTGAGGAATTCGTCGCTGACGTAGCCCGAGGCCTCTTCGCCCTGGTTGCGGTAGAAGAGCTCGATGAAGTTCCAGCCGCGGCCCTGCTTGCCGGCGGCGATCGCCGCGGCGCCGGCCGGGATCGATTCTTCGCTGATGATCGTGAAGTTGCGGAATTCGAGGTTGGCTTCGCCGCTGCGCACCTTCGATTCGATCACTTCCGGCACGATCTGTTCGGAGTAGGCCTTGCAGACCGGGCACTGCAGGTCGCCGAACTCGTACAGCGTCACCTTCGCCTTGGGGTCGCCGAGCAGCAGGCCCGACTGCGGGATGCCCTGGAGCTTTTGCTTGACCAGGCCGACGTCCTCGAGGTTGGTGTCGCCGCCGCTGCTTTCGTTCGAGCTGACGACGATCAGCACCGCGACGACGACGACCACGAGGAAGACCGCGGCGCTGCCGATCTGGAGCAGCCGCTTGCGCCGCTCCTGCTGCTGGCCGTGGCTTTCCGCGTCCAGGCGTTCCTGCCGGCGCGCCTCTCTGGAGCTCTTGCCGCTCATCCCGTCCTCCCAACGTATCCAACCATGCGGATGGCGTTCACGCAGAAGAGGATCGTCATCAGCGTCGCGCTGGTCACGCACCACTGGCAGATCGCGTCGATTTTGAACAGCTCCAGGTAGGTCAGGTAGACGCTGTAGCCGAAGCCGAACAGCGAGATGCCGAAGCCGGCCATCCGCGCGAGGTCGCCGCGCAGCAGCGCCGCCGCCAGCAGCAGCACGTAGCCGCCGATGCCGAAGACGGCGATGTTGACGCCGAAGACGTGCGAGTAGGTGCTGCTGGCGACCGTCTCGCAGCCGCCCCCGCCGGCCAGGCAGACGGGCGCGCCGCCGCCTGAATCGGCGATCGTGATGTATGTGGCGACGCCGATGCCGAGCGCCGCGACGAAGGTCGCGATCGCCCGCAGCGTCCCCTCCCCAGGCAGCCTCATCGCCGGAACCGTAGTCGAACCGCCTTCAGCCAAGCTAAGTCGTCACCTCCGCGCAGAATGCCGCAATCTCGCGCGAGAGCCGTCCCCCCTGCCAGGCGAGCGGCGACTCGCC
Source organism: uncultured Solirubrobacterales bacterium (assembly GCA_963805475.1). GTDB lineage: Bacteria > Actinomycetota > Thermoleophilia > Solirubrobacterales > 70-9 > VRUE01. The sequence continues at coordinate 123,182 of CAWDUO010000006.1, forward strand.
CGGGCCCTCGCCGATCAGCTTCGCCTGCGGCATGCGCTCAGCGTATGCCACGGCGACGGCGCGCGGATGCCCGGGGTCGGCCTCGTCGCCGCTGGCGACGACGAGCGCCGGAACCCGCAGGGACTCCAGCTCGGCCAGGGTACCGAACGGACGCGAGCGCGCCACCTGGCGCAGCGCCTCCGCCACCGCGCCGAGATCGCGGTGGCCCAGCATGCGCTCGCGCGTGAAGCGCAGCACCGAGTCGCGCCAAGCCGGGTCGGTCCCCTGCTCGCGGTCGAGGTAGTCGACGAACCCGTCGACTCCCCCCTCCTCCAGCGCGTCCGCCAGCCCGTCCCAGTACTCGAGCGCTCCGCTGTTCCTTTTGGTCGCTATATCCAGCAAAAGGAACAGCGGAAGGTCGCGTCTTCGCCGGTGTAGGTCGGGCCGATGACGACTATCCCTTCCAGGCGCTCCGGGTGCCGCAGCGCGTAGGCGACTGCCGTGTGGGCGCCCATCGAGTGGCCGCCGAGGACGAAGCGCCCCTCGCCGACCGCGGCCGCCACGACCTCCTCCAGGTCGCCGACCAGCTCCAGGTATCCATAACCCTCCCCCGGCGGGGCCGGGTCGGACTCGCCGTGGCCGCGCGCGTCGTAGGCGATCAGCGTGCGGCCGGCGCGCTCGAGGGCGCGCGAGCCGTGCACGACGTAGCGCCGCGTCGCCGTCACCCCGTGGCAGAGGACGATCGGCGGCCCCTCCCCCGCCGCCTCGCCGCGGATCCGCGGCCGCTCGCCGGCGACGAACGGGCGCGGGCGCGCCGCCATCAGGAGATCGCGGCGACGGCCTCTTCTATGTCGCCGACGGTCTCGAAGCTGAGCCCGGCCAGGGTCACCTTGCGGTGGCGGACGACGCCCTCCTCGTCGATGACGAAGATCGCCCGCCGCACCATCGGCCCCGCGACCACGCCGTAAGCCTTGGCGACCGCCTTGTCCTCGTCGGCCAAGAGCGGCACGTTGAGGCTCTTCTCCTGGGTGAAGCGCTCGTGCGAGTCGACCGACTGCGGCGAGATCCCAAGCACCTCGGCGTCGATCGCGTCGAGCCGCTCGCCTTCGTCGCGGTAGGAGCAGAACTGCTTCGTGCAGACCGTCGTGAAGTCGCCCGGGTAGAAGGCGAGCACGAGCTTGCGCCCGCGGTAGTCGGAGAGCCTGTAGGTCCTCTCCCCGGTGCCGGGCAGCTCGAAGTCCGGAGCCGCGTCCCCCACGTCGACCTTCGCCATGCGCGCAGACTACAGCGGCGTCGGCCTCGCCCGCCCAATAGATTGCGGGGATGGTCGATCCGCCCCACGTCGACGGCGTCAGCCACCGCCGGGTGCGCGCCCGGGGGCTCGAGTTCCACGTCGCCGAAGCCGGCTCCGGCGACGACGTCGTCCTCTGCCTGCACGGCTGGCCGCAGCACTGGTACGAGTGGCGCCATCTGATGCCGGCGCTCGCCGACCGCCACCGAGTGCTGGCGATCGACCTGCGCGGCTTCGGCTGGTCCGACGCGCCCCGCGAGGGCTACGAGAAGGAGAACCTCGCCGACGACGTGCTCGCCGTGCTCGACGCGCTGGGGATCGAGCGGGTAAAGCTGGTCGGACACGACTGGGGCGGCTGGATCGGCTTCCTGCTCTGCCTGAAGGCGCCGGAGCACTTCGAACGCTACCTGGCGCTCAACATCCTCACGCCGTGGACCGAGCCGCGGCGGATGCTGCCGCAGGCCTGGCGCTTCTGGTACCAGTGGATGATCCTGGCGCCCGGGATCGGCTACCGGCTGCACCGCGGCGGACGCTTCGTGCCGCGCGTCCTCGTCGGCGCCTCGATCGTGAAAGACGCCTGGGACGAGACGGCGCTGCGCAGCTTCGCCGCCAACCTCGCCGAGCCCGAGCGGGCGCGCGCCTGCGTGCAGATGTACCGGGTCTTCAACCTGCGCGAGCTGATGCCGATCGCGCGCGGGCGCTACGCGCGCCAGCGCTTGAGCGTGCCGACGCGGATGCTGTTCGGCACCGGCGACGCCGCCCTGCGCCCGGAGCTGCTCGCCGGCTACGAGCGCCATGCCGACGAGATGGAGGTCGAGCTCGTCCCCGGCTGCGGCCACTTCATCGCCGACGAGCGGCCGGAGCTGGTCGCCGAACGTGCGCGGGCGTTCTTCGCCCCCGCCGCCTAGGCGGGCCCTCAGCCGCGCTCGATCGAGATCTTTTCGATCAGCACGACCTGCTTCGGCTTTTCTTCCGGCGTGCCGAGGCTGCCGATCCGTTCGACCACGTCCATCCCCTTGTCGACCTTGCCGACCAGCGCGTATTCGGGCGGCAGGCCGGCTTCGGCGGAGAGGACGACGAAGAACTGGCTGCCCGACGTTCCCGGCGGCTCGGTCGGGCCCTTCGCCATCGCCACCGTGCCCTTGGTGTAGGAGAGGCTGGCGGGCGGTTTCTCGACCACCTTGTAGCCGGGGCCGCCGCTGCCGGTGCCGAGCGGGTCGCCCCCCTGGATGACGAATTCCGGCGCGACCCGGTGGAAGGTGAGGTTGTCGTAGAAGCCTTCTTCGGAGAGGAAGACGAAGGAGTTGACGATCTTCGGCGCTTCCGCGGAAGCGAGCGCGATGTCGAACGTGCCGCAGCTCGTCTTCACCGTCGCGGTCAGCTTTTCGCCCTTCTTCACCGTCTGCTTCGGCGACTTGAAGCTGACCTGCTTGGGCGGCGGCTGTTCGACCTGCTCGCAGCCGGCGACGCTCGCCCTCCCGCCGGAGCCGCCGCCGCGCGCGATCAGGATCGCGGCGACGATCGCGGCCGCGACCAGCGCGAACACCCCCAGCGCGATCCACTTGTTGCGATCCGAAGTCCCCTCCACAGCGGCGGAATCCTAGATGATCGAGAGATGCCGCCGCCGTCGCCGTCGCTCACCGCGCTCGCCGCCGCGGCGCTGCGCGTGCGCGACCTGCCGGAGCGGATCCTCGAGGTCGGCTGCGACCAGGGCGACGGGGTGCTCTTCCTCGCGCGCGAGTTCCCCGCCGCGCGGGTGCGCGGCGTCGACCCCTCCGAGGAGGAGATCGCCGCGGCGGTCGCGCGGGTCGGCCTCGACCCCGAGGGGCGGGTGGCCTTCAAGCAGGGCGGTCCCGCCCGCCTCCCCTACCCGGGCGGATTCTTCGACCTCGTCGCGCTCTCGCGCGGCCGGCTGCGCCCGCGCGAGCTCGCCCGCGTGCTGCGCCCGGGCGGGCATCTGATCGTCATCGGCCGTCGCCGCTGGCTGGAGTGGCGGCTCGGCGGCCACGGCTTCGACCCGGTCGAGGCCGGCGAGGCGGAGGGCGAGCGCTTCGCGGTCTTCCGCGTCGCCCCGAGCGCGGCGCCGGGGGAATAGGCTGCCGCCCGCGATGGGAGCCGAGGGGATGCCGCTGACTCTGCTGGTCAACCCGTCCTCGGCGCACGGGCGGGCGCTGAAGCTGCTGCCGCGGCTGGAGCGCGAGCTGGACGCCCGCCGCGCCTCCTTCCGGGTCGAGCGCACGCGCGGGCTCGAGGACGGGGTCGAGCGGGCGCTGCGCGCCGCGGAGGCGGGCGAGATCCCGGTGGTGGTCAGCGGCGACGGGCTGCTCGGCGCGGTCGGCGGCGCGCTGGCCGGCTCCGAGACCCCGCTGGGCATCGTCCCCGCCGGACGCGGGAACGACCTGGCGCGGGGCCTCGGCATCTCCGGCGAGCCGGCGGAGGCGGCGGCGACGCTTCTCGCCGGCGAGACCCGCCGGATCGACGTCGGCGAGGCCAACGGCAGGCGCTTCCTCGGCATCGTCAGCGCCGGCTTCGACTCCGAATGCAACCGGCTCGCCAACGAAACCACGTGGCTGCGCGGCGGCCTCGGCTACCTCTACTCGTCGGTGCGCACGCTGCTCGGTTGGAAGCCCGCGCGGTTCACGATCCGGGTCGGAGAGGCGAGCGAGCGCTTCAGCGGCTACTTCGTCTGCGTCGCCAACAACAGCTTCTACGGCGGCGGGATGAAGGTCGCGCCCGGCGCCGAGCTCGACGACGGCGAGTTCGACGTGGTCGCGATCGGCGAGCACAGCCGGCTGCGCTTCCTGGCTAACCTGCCGAAGGTGTTCAAGGGCACCCACGTCGAGAAGGACGAGGTGCGAGTCTTCCGCGCCGCGCGGCTGGAGCTGAGCGCCAGCCGCCCCTTCCCTGTCTATGCCGACGGCGAGCACCTGACCGAGCTGCCCGCCACGCTGCGCGTGCTGCCCCGGGCGCTGAGCGTGATCGTCCCGCCCCGGGCCGCCGCTTGAGCGAGGAGGGCGGCGGCGCGCTGTTCGGCGCCAAGCGCCTCGCCGCGCGCGCGGTCGGCGCCGCCAGCCGGGCCAGCGGCCGCGGCGGCGGCACGACCCTGCCGGGGAGGCTGCTGCTGCGGATGGAGCCGCACGCGATCTCCCGGCTCGGCGCCCGCCTCGACCGCGGCGCGACGCTGGTCAGCGCGACCAACGGCAAGACGACGACCTCCGGGATGCTGGCGACGCTGCTGGCCGCCGAGGGGCGCGTCCCGGTGCACAACCGGGCCGGCTCCAACATGACCTGGGGGATCGCCACGGCGCTGCTCGAGCAGAGCGGCCGCGAGGGCCTGTTCGAGGTCGACGAGGCCTGGCTGCCGCGGGTCGCCGACGAGCTCGACCCCGCGCTCGTCGTCCTCGGCAACCTGTTCCGCGACCAGCTCGACCGCTACGGCGAGACCGAGGTGCTGGCGGGCCGCTGGGCCGAGACGGTCGCCGCGCGCGCCGGCCGCTCCCGCTTCGTCCTCAACGCCGACGACCCGCTGGTCGCCGACCTCGGGCGCGACGCCGAGGGCGCGCGGCGCGAGGGCGTCGTCTACTTCGGCATCGAGGACGAGGCGCGGGCGCTGCCCGAGCTCCAGCACGCCTTCGACGCCAGGCACTGCCGCCGCTGCGGCCACCCCTACGCCTACGAGCGCGCCTTCGTCGGCCACCTCGGCCACTACTCCTGCCCGAGCTGCGGCGCCGCGCGGCCGCGCCCCGACGTGGCGGCGACGCGAATCGAGCTGCACGGGATGCGCGGCTCCTCGCTGACGGTGCGGACGCCGGGCGGCGAGCTCTCCGTGGAGCTGCCGCTGCCCGGCCTCTACAACGCCTACAACGCGCTCGCCGCGATCGCCGCCGCGCTCGAGCTGGGCATATCGGCCGAGCGGATCGGCCCGGCGCTGAAGGGGATGCGGGGCGCCTTCGGCCGGGTCGAGACGCTCGCGGTCGGCGCCAAGCGGCTCTCGATCCTGCTGGTCAAGAACCCCGCCGGGACGAACGAGGTGCTGCGCACGCTGCGGCTCGAGGCGGAGGGCGGAGAGCTGGACCTGTGGATCGCGCTCAACGACCGGATCGCCGACGGCCGCGACGTCTCCTGGATCTGGGACGCCGACTTCGAGCTGCTGGCCGGCGCCGTGCGCCGCGTCGTCTGCGCCGGCACGCGGGCGCCGGAGCTGGCGCTGCGGCTCAAGTACGCGGGGCTGGCCGGATAGAGTCGATCGAGGTCGAACCGGGGATAGAGGCGTCGCTCGACCGGGCGCTCGACGCCGCTCCGGAGCGCCTCTTCGCCCTGCCGACGTACACGGCCCTGCTCGAACTCCACAAGGTGCTTTCGGGACGCGGGCTCACGAAGGACTTCTGGAGATGAACGGAGGTCATCTGGCATGAAGTCGAGTGCGGTGGATATTCCGCCGATTTGCCTTTGTGGGAGGAGCTTGCGCTGATGCAGAGGGGCGAGTTCTTGATCTCGGTTGCGGAACCGGGCGGGTGCTGTCGCATCTAGCGGAGACGTGGATACGAGCTGCGGGGCTTAGACTTGAATCCGCGCCTGGTAGAGGATCTGGCCGGCGCCGAGGTCGGCGACGCCAGGGGGTTTGAGCTTGCGGAGACCTTTTCGTTGGTCATGGCGCCGATGCAATTGGTGCAGCTGTTCCGTGGGACCGAGGGAACGCAGGGAGTGTTTTCAGTGCGTCGCGGCGCATCTGGCGCCTGGCGGGGCTTGCGGCGTTTGCGATCGTGGAGTCGATGCCCGCGCCGATCGATGCCGCCCCTCCCCTGCCCGACACGCGGGAGGTCGACGGGTGGGTGTACTCGAGCCTGCCGATCGAGGCGCGGGTCGAGGACGGCGAGATACGAGTGCGGAGGCTGCGGCAGACGGTCTCGCCCGGTGGAGAGCTGAGCGAGGAGGTCGACGAGGTGGTCCTGCGGGAGCTGGACGCCTCGACGCTGGAGGCTGAGGCCGAAGCGGCCGGGCTGCGGCCCGCCGGGCGGCGCGCCGTCCCCCCCACCGACGCCCACGTCGGCTCGACCGTCGTGCTGCTGGAGATGGAGGGCTGATGGAGCTGCGCGTCCTCGCCCTCTACCCCGAGCAGATGAACATCTACGCCGACCGGGGAAACATCCTCTTCCTGCGGCGCCGCTGCGAGTGGCGCGGGATCGACTTCGCCTACGCCGCCGCCGGACCGGGCGAGGGGTTCGACCCCGGCGCCCACGACCTGCTCTACCTCGGGGGCGGCCAGGACCGCGACCAGCGCGCGGTCGCCGCCGACATGGTGGCGACGAAGCGCGAGGCGCTGTCGACGGCGATCGGCGACGGCGCCGCGATGCTCGCCGTCTGCGGCGGCTACCAGCTGCTCGGCCACAGCTACCAGCTCGATGAGGAGCGGCTGCCGGGCCTGGGCCTGGCCGACCTGGAGACGGTGCGCGAGCCGGGAGAGCGGCTGATCGGCAACGTCGCGATCGAGGTCGACCTGGGCGAGGGCCCGCGGACGATCGCCGGCTTCGAGAACCACGGCGGCCGCACCTACCTCGGCCCGGGCGCCACGCCGCTCGGCCGCGTGCTGAAGGGGTTCGGCAACAACGGCAAGGACGGCCTCGAGGGGGTGCGCCGCGACAACCTGATCGGCACCTACCTGCACGGCCCCCTCCTGCCCAAGAACGCCTGGCTGGCCGACCGCCTGATCTCCCTAGCCCTGGAGCGCCGCTACGGCCGCGCGCCCGACCTCGCGCCGCTCGACGACAAGCTAGAGCTGGCGGCCGCGGCCTGCGCCCGCGAGGCCGCCGGAACCTGACCGAACAGCTCAGCGGCCGCTGGAACCGAAGCCGCCGTCGCCCCGTGCCGACTCGCTGAGCGACTCGACCTCGACCGGCTCCGCCGGCGCCACCGGCGCGACGACCAGCTGCGCGATCCGGTCGCCCGGCTCGACCCGAAAGGTCTCGGCCGGGTCCGTGTTCAGCAGCAGCACCCGCACTTCCCCTCGGTAGCCGGAGTCGATCAATCCGGGCGAGTTGACCAAAGCGATCCCGTGATCCCGCGCCAGTCCGGACCTCGGCAGCACCATCCCAGCGTGCCCCTCGGGAATCTCCACCGCCACCCCGGTCCCGACGCTCCACCGCTCCCCCGGCCCCAAATGCGCAGCCTCACACGCATACAGATCCAATCCAGCATCTCCCAAATGAGCACGCGAGGGCACGATCGCATCCGATTTCAGCTTGGCCACACGAAGCTCCACGGCGCGCACCCTACACCGCCCGTGAAGGAGGGACAGGGTGTCCCCCGAACCGGCGGATACTCAAAAACGCGGTCTAATTAGACCGCGTTTTGTCGGGTCGGGGGACACCCTGTCCCTCCCTACACAACGGCCAAATCGTCGAACCGATGCAGCTCGGCCCGCGGCACCCGCGCGTGCACGAGCACGCCGTCCTCGCGCTCGGTCCGCTCCAGGTCACCCGCCACCTCGTGCAGCTCGCTCAGCCGCGCGCCCTCGCTGTAGGGGACGAGCAGCTCGACCTCGGCGAGGGTGTCCTCGAAGGCCTCCCCGACCCGCTCCAGCAGCTCCTCGATCCCCTCGCCGGCGAGCGCCGAGACGAGCACCGCGCCCGGATGGCGCAGCAGCGCCTCGCGCCGCTCGTCTTCGTCGAGCAGATCGGCCTTGTTGAGCAGGAGCAGGCGCGGCTTGCCGCCCGCGCCGATCTCCTCCAGCACGGCGTCGACCGCGGCGAGGTCGGCGCGGCGCCGCTGCTCCGGCGCCGCCGCGTCCACCACCTGGAGGATCAGGTCGGCGAGCACCGTCTCCTCCAGCGTCGCCTTGAACGCCTCGACCAGCTGATGCGGCAGCTTCTCGATGAAGCCGACCGTGTCGGTGAACAGGTAGTCCCGGCCGGAGAGCGGCACGCTGCGGGTCGTCGGGTCGAGCGTGTGGAAGAGCCTGTCGCCGACGCCGACCGCCTCGGCCCCGGTGAGCGCGTTGAGCAGCGTCGACTTGCCGGCGTTGGTGTAGCCGGCGAGGGCGACGCGCGGCAGCGAGGAGCGCTCGCGCCGCGCTCGCATCACGCCGCGGTTGCGCTCCAGCCGCGCGAGGCGGCGCCGCAGCGCCGCGATCCGGTCGCGGGCGAGGCGGCGGTCTGTCTCGATCTGGCTCTCGCCCGGGCCCCTGGTCCCGATCCCGCCACCCAGCCGCTCCAGGTGGGTCCACAGCCCGCGCATCCGCGCCAGGTTGTATTCGAGCTGGGCCAGCTCGACCTGGAGCTTGCCCTCGGCCGAGTGGGCGTGGTCGGCGAAGATGTCGAGGATCACCGCCGTGCGGTCGATCACCGGCACGCCGAGCGCCGCCTCGAGGTTGCGCTCCTGGCGCGGCGCCAGCTCGTCGTCGCAGGCGACGAGGTTGGCGTCACAGGCGGCGATCTGCTCCTTCAGCTCGGCCAGCTTGCCGCGGCCGAGGTAGCGGTCGGGGTCGGGCGCGGCGCGCTGCTGGAGCGCCTCGCCGGCGGTGGCGACCCCGGCGGTGCGCAGCAGCTCCTTCAACTCGGCCAGCGGGTCGCCCTGCTCGCGCCCGTCGGCGATGCCGATCGCCAGCGCGCGCTGGCGGGCCCGCGGGTTCGAGATTCCGGTGCGTTGCACTCCCTTCCATTGTAGGGTCGTGGCGGTGAAGGTCTTCGTGACCGGGGGAACCGGGTTCATCGGCGGCGAGGTCGTGCGCCAGCTGCGCGCGCGAGGCGACGAGGTCGCCTGCCTCGTCCGCAGCCCGGGCAAGGCGGCGGGGCTGACCGAGCTGGGCTGCGAGCTGGTTCGCGGCGACCTCGGCGACGCCGAGGCGATCCGCCGCGGGATGGAGGGCTGCGACGCGGTCGCCCACGCCGCGGCGATGTACGAGGTGGGGATCCCGGTCAAGCAGCATCCGGCGATGTGGGAGGCGAACGTGGCGGGGACCGAGCGCGTACTCGGCGCCGCCCGCGAGGCCGGCGTCGCCAAGCTCGTCTACGTCTCCACCGTCGGCGTCTTCGGCAACACGCACCGCCAGGTGGTCGACGAGAGCTACGAGAACCCCGGCAAGGAGTTCACCTCCTACTACGAGGAGACGAAGCTCGAGGCGCACAGGCTCGCCAGGCGGATGATCGAGGACGGGCTGCCGGGCGTGATCGTCCAGCCCGGCGGCGTCTACGGCCCCGGCGACACCTCGCAGGTCGCCGACCTGCTCGAGCAGTTCTTCGCCGGGCGGCTGCCGCTGATCCCCTTCCCCGAGCTCGGCATCTGCCTCAGCCACGTCGAGGACATCGCCGGCGGGATCCTGTTGGCGCTCGACCGGGGGCGGGTCGGCGAGGCCTACGTGCTCAGCGGCCCGGTTACGACGATGCGCGAGGCGATCGAGACGGTCGCCGCGGCGACCGGGAGAAAGGCTCCGCGCTACGCGCTGCCGACCGTCTTGATGAAGGCGCTGACGCCGGTCGGGCCGCTGGTCGGCAAGCTGATGGGCCAGCCGCCCAACCTGCGCGAGCTGATCTCCTCCGCCGACGGCGTCACCTTCTGGGCCAGCCACGAGAAGGCAAGCCGCGAGCTCGGCTACGCGCCGCGCGGGCTCGAAGAGGGCCTGCGGCAGACGCTCGAGGCGGACGACCGCTTCCCCGCCCCGGTCGTTTGAGCGAGTCGTAGGCTGCGCGAATGCGCGTGATAGACGTCATGCACCTCGGGCGGCCGCACGTGATCGGCTGCTGGGAGGTCGACGGGGTGCTCGTGGACCCGGGGCCGGAGTCCTCCCTGTCGACGTTGCTTGAAGCCCTCGGCGACGAGCGGCCGCGGGCGCTGCTGCTGACCCACATCCACCTCGACCACGCCGCGGCGACCGGCGCTCTGGTGCGGCGCTGGCCCGACCTGGAGGTCTACGTGCACGAGCGCGGCGCGCCGCACCTGGTCGACCCGAGCCGCCTCCTGGCCAGCGCCGAGCGCCTCTACGGCGACCAGATGGAGCGCCTGTGGGGTGAGATCGTGCCGGTGCCGGAGGCCAACGTGAAGCCGCTGGCCGGCGGTGAGGCCGTGCTCGGGATGCGGGTCTCCTACACCCCCGGCCACGCCTCCCACCACGTCAGCTATTTGCATGAGGACAGCGGCACGGCCTTCGTCGGCGACGTCGCCGCGGTCAAGATCCCCGGCGTCGACCTGATCGTCCCCCCCACCCCGCCGCCCGACATCGACATAGAGACCTGGATCGACTCGATCGGAATCGTCGAATCCTGGAACCCCGACCGCCTGGCCCTAACCCACTTCGGCGCGATAGACGACCCCCTCCCCCACTTCGCCCTGGTCAAGGAGCGCCTACTGGAAGAGGCACAGCTAGCCCGGGACCTCTCCGAGGACGCCTACGAGAAACAGCACCGCACCCGGGTCACAGAAAGCTCAGGCGCCCCCGAGTCCGCAGAGCAAATGCTCCAATGCGTCCCCCCGCAGTACCAATGGCGAGGCTTGAACAGGTACTGGAGCAAGCGCAAGCCGCGTAGGGAGGGGTCCGGGTAGTCCCGAACGTCTTGTACTTTTTCGGCACCCAGAATCTCGGACGGCCGCACCCGATCTCGAAAAAGTTAAGTGAAGGGACTACCCGGACCCCTCCCCCAACCTCAAGCCAAATGCTCACGCATCCTCTCGACGGCCTCGGTTATCCGCTCGTCGGGCGTGGTCAGTGCGATGCGGAAGAATCCCTCGCCGCTGGGCCCGTACATCGACCCCGGCGAGACGACCACCGCCGCCTCTTCCAGCACCAGCTCGGCGAACGAGGTCGAGGTGTGGCCCTCGGGCACCGGCGCCCAGACGTAGATCGTCCCCTTCGGCGCTGGCGACCTCGACGCCGATCTCGTCGAGCGCCGCGACGACCAGGTCGCGGCGGCGGGCGTAGGTCTCGTTCATCCGCTCGACCGGCCCGCTCGGGCCCTCCAGCGCCGCGGCGCCGGCCAGCTGCACGGCCTCGAACATGCCCGAGTCGACGTTGGTCTTCAGCCGCCAGTAGGTCTGCACGGCCTCGGGGTTGCCGAGGATCGCGGCGCAGCGCCAGCCGGTCATGTTGTAGCCCTTGGAGAGCGAGAAGACCTCGACCCCGACCTCCTTGGCGCCCGGCGTGGCGAGGAAGCTCGGGGCGACGTAGCCGTCGTAGGTCGTCTCCGAGTAGGCGTTGTCGTGGACGACGAGGATCTCGTGCTCGCGGGCGAAGGAGACGACCAGCTCGAAGAAGCCCTCGGGGACGACGGCGCCGGTCGGGTTGTTGGGGTAGTTGAGGAACATCAGCCGTGCCCGTGCCGCGACGTCGGCCGGCACCGCGGTCAGGTCGGGGACGAAGCCCAGCTCGGGCACGAGCGGCAGCAGCTCGGGCGTCGCGCCGGCGAGGATCGGGCCGCCGGTGTAGACGGGGTAGCCGGGGTCGGAGGCGAGGGCGACGCCACCGGGGTCGAGGAAGGCGAAGCAGAGGTTGTAGATGCACTCCTTGGCGCCGAGCGCCGGGATCACCTCGCTCTCGGGGTCGATCTCGACCCCGAAACGGCGCTCGTAGAAGCGGGCGAAGGCCTCGCGGAACTCCCCTCGCCCGCGGTTGCTCGGGATAGCGGTGCGTGCCGGGGTCGGCGACCGCCTCCCGCATCGCGGCGACGATCTGCGGGTAGGTCGGCTCGTCAGGGTCGCCGATCCCGAGGCTGATCACGTCGATGCCGGCGGCGCGCTTGTCGGCGATCCGCCGCTCCAGCTCCTGGAACATGTACGGAGGCATCGCCTCCAGACGCTTGGACGGGTCTGCGATTCCCACGGGCGCGGGAATCTATTAGGTGAGCTCGGACAGCGCCCGCACGAGCTCCGGCGACAGCTCGCCTGAGCAGATCGGCTCGGCCCAGCCGGTGAGGCGGATGTCGAGGTCGTCGGAGACCTCGACTTCGAGCTCCCCGCCGTCGAGGACGATCGTGAATGGACCGGGAACGCCGCTAAGGGAAGCGGCGACCGCAATGCCGCTGGCGCCCGTGCCGGAGGACAGCGTCTCCCCCACGCCACGCTCGAAGATCCGCGCCCGAATCCGGCCATCCCGGGTGTTGAGGCTGTCGTAGAACGAAACGTTGGTGCGGTTGGGGAACAAGTCGTGACCTTCGATCTCAGGACCGATCGTGGCGAGGTCCAGCGTCTCGAGATCCTCGCCAACCGCGATCACACACTGGGGGTTGCCGATCGAGACGTGCTGGAACTCCCACGTCCGCCCGGCCGCCCCCAGCGCCCCTTCACCGTCCTCGCCGCCGGAGGGGAAGTCCTTCGAGGCGGTCGAAGCACGGCCCATGTCCACCGCGCAGGTCCGCTCGTCGAGGATCGTCGGCGTGATCGGCCCCGCCTTGGTTCCGATCGTAAAAGTGTCCTCTTCGCTCCAACCGTGCCGGCGCAGGTAGAGGATCGCCTCACGCGCCCCGTTGCCCGAAAGCTCGGCCTCCGAGCCGTCAGGGTTGAAGATCCGCACGTCCGCAACCAGCTCAGAGTCTTTACTACGCGAGAGCAACAACACTCCGTCCGACCCGATCCCAAAATGGGAATCGCAGACTCTCTGAACCCGCGCCGCGGTCAACTCCCAGGGCAAAGCGTCCGCCTCCAGGATCACGTAGTCGTTTCCCAGCGCCGCCCACTTCTCAAATCGCATCGCCGCACCCTATCCACATGGGTCTATCCCGGTAGGCCCGGAACGTCTTGTACTTTTTCGGCGCATTCCCTCAGGCGAAAGCCCAATCCCGCAACACGAAAAAGTTAAGTGGAGGGCCTGCCGGGATAGACCCTACGCATCGGCATGGAGATGCGAATCGATCTCCGCGGCAACGTCGACGTCACTGCGATCCGTGCGGTCGATCGTCGTCAGGTTGGGGATCTTGCGCATCCAGGTGAGCTGGCGGCGCGCATAGTTGCGCGAGCGTTTCTTCATCCGCTCGACGTCGCCCGAGAGCAGCTCGTCGAAGCCGAGCGCCTTGCGCGCCGTGCGCGACGGACCCAGCTCTTCCGCCCGGCGCACCTCCTCCGCCGCCCCGCCGGCGACGATCGCCTCGGTGCGGGCGTCGATCCGCTGGTAGAGCAGCGAGCGCTCCATCTCGAGCCCGAAGATCGTCGTCGGCAGCCGCGTCTGCGGCGACCACAGCTCCGAGTCCTCGCTTTCGGCCGGCGCCTTGACCAGCGACAGCTCCGCCACCGCCGCGCGCAGGTACAACCCGGTCCCCCCCACCACGATCGGCCGCTTGCCTTCCTCCAGCGCACGGTCGATCTCCGCGTGCGCCAACCGCATGTAGTCGCCGACGGAGAAGGGCCGGGTGACGGGAACGAACTCGACCAGGCGATGCTCCAGCTTCTCCCGCTCCTCGGGCGTAGCCACCCCGGTCAACGTCCCCAGCCCCTCATACACCTGCAACGCGTCGCAGGAGATCGCCACCGCCTCTTCCTCCAAGAGCCCCGCCAGCGCGATGGCGACGCCTGTCTTGCCCACGCCGGTGGGCCCGAATATGGCGAGGACGCTCAAACGGAGACCGGCTTCGCCGCCACCCCGCTGAGCGTGGTCGACGTGGCGGCGTCGATCTCTACCCGGACGAGCTCGCCGGGCTCGGCGACCCCATCGAAGTTCACCGTCTTGTTGTGGCGAGTGCGGCCGCGCAGCCGTGTCTCGTCCGTCCGACTGGGCCCCTCGACCAGCACCTCCATCTCACGCCCGACGAAGCGCCGCGCCCGTTCGGTCGCCCGCCGCTGCACCAGCTCGACCAGCCGTTCCATCCGCTCGCGCTTGACCGGGTGCGGCACCTGCTCGCCCATCGTCGCCGCCTCGGTCTCGCGGCGCGGCGAGAAGACGAAGGTGAAGGCGCTGTCGTAGCCGACCTCCTCGACGACCTCGAGCGTCTGCGCGAAGTCGGCCTCGGTCTCGCCCGGGAAGCCGACGATTATGTCGGTGGTGATCGCGCAGTCGGGCACGTGCTCGCGGATCAGCGCGACCCGGTCCATGTAGCGCCGCCGGTCATACGTGCGGCGCATCCGCTTGAGCACCGCGCTCGAGCCCGACTGGAGCGGCAGGTGGATGTGCTCGCAGAGCGCCGGCAGCTCGGCGTGGGCGCGGATCACGTCCTCCTTCATGTCCTTCGGGTGCGGGCTGGTGTAGCGGATGCGCTCGACCCCCTCGACGGCGTCGACTCGCGCCAGCAGCTCGACGAACCCGATTCGCGACTCGCGCGGCAGGTCGCGCCCGTAGCTGTTGACGTTCTGCCCGAGCAGGGTCAGCTCGAGCACGCCGTCGGCGGCCAGCGCCTCCGCCTCGGCGAGGAGCTCGGCCGGGTCGCGGCTCTGCTCGCGGCCACGGGTCGAGGGGACGATGCAGTACGAGCACCTGCAGTTGCAGCCCTGGGAGATCTGCAGCCAGCCCTGGAACTCGCGCTCGCGCCGCGCCGGCAGGTGGCCGGAGAAGTCCTCGAACTCGAAGTAGCCCTGGGCGGTCAGGGAGTCGGAGTTGAGGAACTCGGCGAGGCGGTGGATCTGGCCCGGGCCGAAGGCGACGTCGACGAAGGGGAAGCGCTGGAAGACCTCGTCCTTGACCGACTGGGCCCAGCAGCCGCCGACGCCGACGACGCGATCGGGGTCTTCGGACTTCAGCCGCTTCGCCTCGCCCAGGTGGGCGACGAAGCGGTTGTCGGCCGACTCGCGGATCGAGCAGGTGTTGAAGAGGATCACGTCGGCCTCCTCGCGGCTCGCCGCCGCCTCGTAGCCGAGCGACTCGAGCATCCCCCGCATGCGCTCGGAGTCGTGCACGTTCATCTGACAGCCGAACGTGGTGACGTGATAGCTAGGCATAGCGCCAGATTAGCGAGGCGCCCGCAAGCTTCGTCTACGACGGACGGCCTATTCCGCCTCGGACCGTTCCGATTCTTCCGTTGCCTGGGGCAGGCCGCGCTCCTGCTCCTTCTTCACTTCCTCGTCCTGGGAGTGGAGCACCGCGAAGGTGGTCGTGGCGCCGACCAGGACGATGAACCAGAGGGCGACCAGCGGGGCGAAGCGGCCGGGGAACTTCTCGATGCGCAGGCCGAGGAAGCTGAAGATCACCGCGGAGGCGGCGAGCAGCGGACCGACTATGAAGAAGGCGGTTTCGTGGTCCATACGGGCGGCATCCTATCCAGTTGCCGAGAGAACTAGGCTGCTTCGGCAACCGGCGGAGGAGGCTCTTCGACGGCCGGCGCCGCGGCTTCCTCGCCGCCGATGCCCAGCGCGGCGCGGATCTTCGCCTCGAGCTCGCTCGCGATCTCGGGGTTCTCGGCGAGGAACTGTTTCGCGTTGTTGCGCCCCTGGCCGAGCCGCGTCTTGCCGTAGGAGAAAAAGGCGCCCGACTTCTGCACCAGGTCGTGCTCGATGCCGAAGTCGAGCAGGCCGCCCTCGCGCGAGATGCCGGTCCCGTACTCGATGTCGAACTCGGCCTGGCGAAAGGGCGAGGCGACCTTGTTCTTGACGACTTTGACCCGCACCCGGTTGCCGACCGCCTCGGTCCCTTCCTTGAGCGTCTCGATGCGGCGGATGTCGAGTCGCTGCGAGGAGTAGAACTTGAGCGCCCGGCCGCCCGGCTGGGTCTCGGGCGAGCCGAACTGGACGCCGACCTTTTCGCGGATCTGGTTGGTGAACAGGCAGACCGTGTTGGTGCGGTTGAGGTTGCCGGCGAGTTTGCGCATCGCCTGCGACATCAGCCGCGCCTGGAGGCCGACGGTGGTGTCGCCGATCTGGCCGTCGAGCTCGGCTTTCGGCGTCAGCGCCGCGACCGAGTCGATCGCCATCACGTCGACCGCGGCGGAGGCGATCAGACGATCGGCGATCTGCAGCGCCTGCTCGCCGTAGTCGGGCTGGGAGACGAGCAGCTCGTCGGTGTCGACGCCGATCTTGCGCGCGTAGGACGGGTCGATCGCGTGCTCGGTGTCGATGAAGGCGCAGATCCCGCCGCGCGCCTGCGCCTCGGCGATGATGTGGTAGATCAGCGTCGTCTTGCCGGAGGACTCGGGGCCGAAGATCTCGACGATCCGCCCGCGCGGCACGCCGCCGATCCCCAGCGCCAGGTCGAGCGAGAGCGCCCCGGTCGAGATCGCCGGGATCTTGATCGTCGCGTCGGCGCCGAGCCGCATCAACGACCCCTGGCCGAAGTCGCGCTCGATCTGCGTCACCGCCGCCTCCAGCGCCGCGTCTTTCGCTTTGGCCTCCTTCGAGGCGTCCTTCAGAGCCGTTTTCTTGTCTGCCATCTCATCCGCCTTCCTGCAATTTGGAGCGACAACGGTAGTCACGGGGGCGGACGCTAGAAGGTCGCGGCGGGCGAGATGCGCGTCAAACGCAAAATGTGTGCGCCGACTTCGTCAAAGAGGCGCGTCTTCGCCGCCGAGCAGGGTGCGCAGCAGGTGCATCGCCACCAGGGCGGAGCGTTCCCGGATGTCCTCGCGGCCGCCGGGGATCGTCGGGTCGCGGGCTACGCTCGCTCCCTCGGCGAGGCGGGCGTCGAAGCAGACGTAGCCGACCGGCTTCTCCTCGGTGCCGCCGTCGGGGCCGGCGATGCCGGTGATCGCGACGGCGACGTCGGCCCCGAAGCGCTCCAGGGCGCCCCGCGACATCGCCTCGGCGACCTCGGGCGAGACCGCGCCGTGCGCCTCGATCAGCGCCGGGTCGACGCCGAGCAGCTCCGCCTTGGCCTCGTTCGAGTAGGCGACGACGCCGCCGGCGAAGTAGGCCGAGGCGCCCGGCAGGTCGGTGATCCTCGCCGCCAGCAGGCCGCCCGAGCAGGACTCGGCGACCGCCAGCCGCCGCTCCGCCAGCAGGCGGGCGAGCTGCGCGTCGATCGTCTCGCCGTCGAGGCTGAAGGTCTGGCGCCGGTGGCGCTCGAGCAGTCCCTCGCGCACCGCCTCGGCAACCGCCGCCGCCTCGGCCCGGTAGCGCACGTCGATCTCGATCTCGCCGCGCCGCAGGCAGGTGGTGATCTCGACCGCGCCCAGGTCGACCCCCTCGGCCTCGATCTCGCGCAGGCTCTTGGCGATCTCCGACTCGGGGATGCCGAACATGCGCACCGTGTAGGCGAGCAGCGGGGTCGCCCGGGCGAGGACCGCTCGCGCCGGCTCGGACTCGAGCGCCCGCGGCCACATCGGCCGCAGCTCGCGCGGCGGCCCCGGCAGGACGATCGCGACCCGCTCCCCGGCGGGCACGACCAGGCCCGGCGCGGTGCCGACCGGGTCGAGCGCCAGGGCGCCCTCCGGAACCATCGCCTGCTTGCGGTTCGCCTCCCGCACGGCGTCCTCGTCGAAGTCGAAGCGGCGGGTGAAGCCGCGCAGGATCGCCTCGATCTTCTCCTCCATCTCCCCGTCGAGGACCAGCTCGCGACCGGCGAAGCGGCCGACGATCTCGGCGGTCAGGTCGTCGGCGGTCGGGCCGAGCCCACCCGAGGTGACGATCAAGTCCATGCCCTCGGCGGCCATGAAGCGCAGCGCCGCCTCCAGGTCCGCTGGCCGGTCGCCGACGACGAGGATGTGCGCCACCTCCACCCCGCGCTCGGCCAGCCGTTCGGAGATCCACGGCCCGTTGCTGTCGACGATCCGCCCGGTGATCACCTCCGTCCCAGTCACGACTATGCCTGCCCTCACCACACCCTTCGCCGCCTCCGTCATTCGCAGCTCGGCCTTTCGCCTTCTTCCAGCGCCACCAGATTGCCCTTGCCGTCGACCGCGTAGCCGACCGGGCTGGAGCTTTCTTCGACTTCGACCGGCCTGCCGTCGACGTAGACGTCGACCGAGCCGTTGCCGAAGGCCATCTCGAAGCCGCCGGAGCGGTACGGGCCGGCTTCTTCGCCCGCGGCGAGGATCTGCCCTTCGACCAGCTTCCTTTCGCCCGCGTCGACCAGGCAGACCCAGACTTCGCCGGTCGCCGCCAGACGCACCGCCACGCCCGGCTTCGCCGCGGTCGCCTGCTTGCGCCGTTGCTTCTGCTTCTGGCCCCCGGCCTGCGCCGACGGCCTGTCGCCCGAGGAGCTTCCTTCGCCGCCGCCGTCGGCGATCGCGATGCCCACCAGGACCGCGGCCAGGACCAGGCAGACCGCGGCGATCGTCAGCCGTCCCGAGCGGCGCGAGCCGCCGCCGCGGGCGCCGGTCGGCACCGGCTCGACCCGTTTCGGCACGCGCTCGCCCTGCGGCTCGACGTCGCGCCGGTAGTCGTCCGCCAGCCGCTCGCCGTCCAGCCCCAGGTAGGCGGCGTAGGTGCGGATGAAGCCGCGCGTGTAGGCGCCGCCGGGCAGCGCGTCCCACTCCTCGTTCTCGATCGCCTGCAGGTAGCGGACGCGGATCTTGATCGCCGCTTCGACCTCTGAGAGGTCGAGCTTGCGGCGGCTGCGCGCCTCCCGCAGGGTTTCGCCGATGCCGGTTGCCACGGCGACATTGTGTCCATTACGCCCGCTCGGTGCGAAAGAACGCTGTTAATCGACGTCCGCGGCGCCCGGCTCGGCGGACTCGACGGCGACGGGCGTCGGCTCGCCGCCCCCGAGCACGCGCGGCAGATCTGCCTCGGTGACCAGCACCTGGCGCGGCTTGGAGCCCTCGTAGCCGGAGATCACGCCGCGCCGCTCGAGCATGTCGATCAGCCGCCCGGCGCGCGTGTAGCCGACCCGCAGGCGGCGCTGGATCATCGAGACCGAGGCGGTTTCGGTCTGCACCACGGTGCGGATCGCCTCGTCGAGCAGGTCGTCGGAGTCGGGGTCGAAGTCGTCCTCGGTCTCGATCCCCTTGCCCTCGTGCACCTCGAGCAGCTCGGCCTCGAACTCGGGTTCTCCCTGCTTCGCCCAGTGGGAGGTGATCCGGGCGATCTCCTCCTCGGTGACGAAGGCGCCCTGCACGCGCGCCATCTTCGAGGTGCCGGCGCCGCGGAAGAGCATGTCACCCTGGCCGAGCAGCGCCTCCGCGCCGCCCTGGTCGAGGATCACGCGCGAGTCGGTCTGCGAGGAGACGGCGAAGGCGATCCGCGCCGGGATGTTGACCTTGATCGTGCCGGTGATGATGTCGGTCGAGGGGCGCTGGGTCGCCAGCACCAGGTGGATACCCGTGGCGCGCGACTTCTGCGCCAGGCGGATGATCGAGTCCTCGACCTCGGCCGGCGAGACCATCATCAGGTCCGCGAGCTCGTCGATCACGCAGAGGATGTGCGGCAGCGGCGGCTCCCCCGCCTTGGCGCGGGCGCGGTTGAGCTCGGCGAGGTTGCGACAGCGCGCCTCGCCCATGATCCCGTAGCGGCTCTCCATCTCGCCGATCAGGTTGGCGAGCACGTTGGCGGCGAGGCGCGGCGAGGTGACGACCGGCGTCAGCAGGTGCGGCACGTGCTCGTAGTGGTTGAGCTCGACCTGCTTGGGGTCGACGAGGACGAGGCGCACCTCGTTGGGCGAGGCGTGCATCAGGATCGAGGAGAGGATCGCGTTGACGCAGCCGGACTTGCCCGAGCCGGTCGTGCCGGCGACGAGGATGTGCGGCATCTTCGCCAGGTCGACCGAGACCGCGTTGCCGTCGATCCCCTTGCCCAGCCAGGCGACCAGCGGCGAGCTCTTCTCCGGCCGGCCGGCGTAGATGTCGCCGAGGCGAACGAGGCGGCGGCGCGTGTTCGGCACCTCGACCCCGACCGCCTGCTTGCCGGGAATCGGCGCGAGGATGCGGATGTCGGTCGAGGCCAGCGCGTAGGCGAGGTCGTTGGAGAGCTCGGTGACTTTCTTCACCTTGGTCCCCGGGGCGAGGCGCAGCTCGAAGCGCGAGACGTGCGGGCCGCTGACGATGCCGACGATCTTCGCCTCGACGCCGAAGTGGCCGAGCGTCTCGACCAGCTTGCGGCCGATGATTTCGTGATCGCGCGGGTCCGGGCCCTTGTCGCCCTTGCCCTTCTCCAGCACCTTCGCCGGCGGCGGCCGGTAGTCGATCTGCTCGGATTCGGTCACGCCGCGCTTGTTGCCCATCGGGGTGAGCGCGGGCCGTTCCCCGGTTCCGAGGTTCGTCGGCTCGGGCTCCGGCTCCGGCTCGGATTCTTCGGGAAGCTCGGAAAATTCGTGCGTGGCGGAGTCGGGCTCCGGCTCGGCGACGGACACCGTCGGCTCGAAGTCGTCGTCCGTCTCGGGGTAGGTGCTCATCACGTCGGTCGGGCCGGCCTTGGTCTCGAACTCCTTTGCGGCGCGACGGTCCTGGCGGTGCTGGATCGCGGTTTGGGCGACGTTGCGGCCGCCGCTGAAGGTGCGGCGGGCGCCGCGGCCGAAGCCGCGGAAGACGGTCGAGACCGAGGTGCCGGTGACGAGCATCGCGCCGACGGCGAGCATCAGCACGGTCGCGATCCGCGCGCCGACCGCGCCGAACAGGTATTCCAGCCCGGTTTCCAGCCCGTAGCCGACCTTGCCGCCGTCCCAGCCGAAGAAGAAGACGAAGCAGAGGTAGACCCCGGCGGCGATCAGGAAGAGGCCGATCACGTCGAGGTGGCGCTGCTGCAATCCTTCGAACGGATGCGGCCGCGGCAGCCGCGGTTTCGCCTTCGCCTTGCCCTTGGGCTTGCGGCGCGCGGCCGAGCCTCGCTTCTTGCGCACGAACATTGGGACCCGCTTCGACGCGCCCGGCCGCTCCCCTTCCAGATCGCTCAGCCGGCGCAGACCCAGGCGCTGCCGCCCGAGTCGGCCCAGATTTCGGCGGCGATCCGGTCCTGTTCTTCCTTGGGGGCGTCCTGCGGGGAGCCCTGGCCGCCATAGAGAGCCCAGGTCGAGGGCAGGATCTGGTAGGCGCCGCCGGCGCCGCTGCCGGGGTTGAGGGCGCCGTAGTTGCCCCCCGACTCGCACATCACGACGTAGGTGGGAATCGAGTAGGGGCCGCCGAGCCAACGGCCGACCGTTTCTTCGGCCGCCGCCCGGCTCGCCGCTTCGGCGGCTTCGATCTCCTTCACCCACTGGCCGATCCGCGCTTTCAGCTCGGACAGCGCCGCCGAGCGTTCGGCGGCGAGCGCGTCGAGCCGGCCCGCGGTCGCCTCGGCGCGGGCGCGCACGGCGGCGATCTCGGAGCGGGCCGCCGCCAGTTCCCGGTTGTATGCGTCGACGCGCGCCTTCAGCGCCGCGACCAGGTCGAGCTCGTGGCGCACCCCGTTGCGCACCTGCTCGACCCGCGCCGCGAGCGCCGTGTCGGAGTCCTGGATCCGCTGCAGGTATTCGCTGCGCACCGCGAGTTCGCTCACGTCGCCCGATTCGAGCACGATGCTGGCGGTGCTCGGGGAGCCGCTCTCGTAGAGCGCGATCAGCCGCGCGGCGAGGTCGCGCCGGGCGCGTCGCAGCCGCGCCCGCTCGGCGCGCAGGCGCCGTTCGGCCCGCTCGACCTTCGCCGCCAGCCGTGCCGCCCGTTCGCGGCCGTGGGCGAGCAGCGCGGTCAGGCGCCGCTCGCGCGCGGCGGCCGCCGTCGCTTCCGCTTCTGTCGCCGCCAGGCGTTCCTGCGTGGCGCGGATCCTGCCGCCCAGCGCGGCCGCTTCTTCGCGCGCCCCGCCGACCTTGTCGCGCAGCGCGCCGACGTCGGCGGCGCGCGCCGAGCCGGCCACGAGCAGGGCTACGGCGCAGAGGGCGACTGCGGGCTTCCAGCGCATAGGTCCACCTCAGCCCTCGGGGACTTCCCGATGGGCGAAGTAGACCGCGAAGCCGATCGCGAGCGCGCCGAGGCCGAGGCCGAGCCGGATCTCGCGCCGGTAGCGGCGACGCAGGTAGGAGATCGCGAAGCGCAGCGCCGCCTTGCCGAGCCGGTCGTACGTCACTCGCCGTCCCCCTCCCCGCGCTCGCGCAGCCGGTGCGCCATCCGCGACTGCAGCGACCAGAGCTCGATGAAGCCTGGCGACGCGGCCTGCGAGAAGAGCCCGCCGGACTCCGCGAAGGAGGCGAGGCTCGCGTCGTAGACGGCGTTGGGCGAGGAGCGGGTGACGACTCGCACGCTCCCTTTGTACAGGCGCAGGCCGATCTCCCCCGTCACCTGGGCGTTGACTGCATCCATGTATGCATCGAGGTCGGAGCGCAACGGCTCCCACCAGAGGCCGGCGTAGACGAGGTAGCCCCACTTCTGGTCCAGGCCGGGCTTGAGCTGGTTCTGGTGGATCGTGCCGACCAGCTTCTCCAGCTCCCGGTGGGCGGGCAGCAGGATCGCCGCCGCCGGCACCTCGTAGATGTCGCGCACCTTGAGCCCGACGATCCGGTCCTCGATGTGGTCGACGATGCCGACCCCGTGGCGGATGCCGGCCGCGGCGACGGCTTCGAGCAGCTCGACGATGCCGAGCCGCTCGCCGTCGAAGGCGACAGGGACGCCGGCCTCGAAGCCGACCGTCACCGTCTCGGCCTCGTCGGGCGCCAGCTCGGGCCGGGTGACCAGCTGGAAGACGTCGTCCTCGGGCGCATGGCCGAGATCCTCGATCCAGCGGCCCTCCGAGGAGCGGCCCCAAAGATTGTCGTCGATCGAGTAGGGCGTCACCTCGGCGCCGCCCTTGACCGGGATGCCGTGCTCGCGCGCGTAGGCGATCTCCTCCTCGCGCCCCATCTGCCAGGAGCGCACCGGGGCGATCACCTTCAGCTCGGGAGCGAGCGTCGCCACCGTCGCCTCGATCCGCACCTGGTCGTTGCCCTTGCCGGTGCATCCGTGGGCGATCGTGTCGCAGCCGCCGCGGCGCGCGTACTCGACCGCCAGCTCGGCGATCAGCGGCCGGCCCAGCGCCGTGAACAGCGGGTAGCCGCCGCCGTAGAGGGCGTTCGCCTTGATCGCCGGGACGACGAACTCGGCGGCGAAGCGCTCGCGCGCATCGACGATGTGGCACTCGAGCGCGCCGAGCCGCTTGGCCTTGTCCTCGATCACCGCGTAGTCCTCGCCGGGCTGGCCGAGGTTGACGGTCAGGCAGACGACCTCGGCGTCGTAGCGATCCTGGATCCACTTCAGCATCACGCTGGTGTCGAGGCCGCCCGAGTAGAGCAGCAGCACCCGCCGCACCTCGGCGGGGTCGGCCTCGTAGCCCGCGGTGCGGACCTGCTCGGAAGGGAGCTCGGCCATCAGGGCGCCGAGAGGCCGCCGCTGCCGCCTTCTTCGCCTGCTTCTTCCGGCGCGGTGGTCGGTTCGGTGGTCGTCGTCGTTTCGCCGGTCGTTTCTTCGCTCGTCGACGGTTCGGTCGAGGTCGATTCGGTCGTCGTCGAGGTCGATTCCGTCGACGTCGGCGCCGTTTCGGCGCTCGTCGGCACGGTGACGGTCGAGGATTCGCCCCCGTTGTCGGAGGCGATCACGACGATCGCGAGCACCAGGCCGACGATCACCGCGATCAGGGCGGCGATCAGCAGGCGCATGTTGCCGTGGGGGCGCCCGCCTCCCGGCTGCTCGGGCTGGCCCATGGTCCGTGTCGGGTCGTCGTGCATGGAGCCTGATCCTACGACCGCCCGCGCCTCGCGGTGGCGCGGTCTAGTCCGCCGGGCCGAGGATTGCGTCGAGGATCTCGCCCGTGTCCTCGATCCCGAAGCTCTCGCGCAGGCGCTCGTCGATCTCCTCGCGGCTGGCCCCGGAGACCGCCATCTGGGTCGCGAGCAGGCGCGGGCCGCCCGCCGCCGGGCTCGGCGGGTCGAGCTCGTCGGCGAGCTCGCGCAGGCGCTCGGCGGCGATCCGGTCGGCCTGGCGGCGCGCTTCCTCGAGCCGCCGCCGCGCCTGCTGCTCGGCCTCGTCGATCACGCTCGCGGCGGCCCGCTCGGCCGCGTCGACGATCCGCGCCAGGCGCTGCGCGGCTTCGGCGGCCGAGGCCGGTGGCCGATCGTGCTTGTCCCAGGACCGCCTCTCTGCGCTCATACGGGGAACAGCTTAGCCGCCGGTCTCAGCGTCCCAGCGCCGCGGCGATCAGATCGACCGCCCGCTCGATCTGCGCCGGCTCGACCGTCAGCGGCGGCAGCAGGCGCAGCGTGCCCGGCTCGGGCGCGTTGACGATCAGGCCGCGCCCGAGCAGGTCGGCGCAGACCGAGGCGGCGTCGATCCCGTCCTCGAGCCCGACCCCGAGCATCAGGCCGCGCCCGCGCACCTCGCGCACGCCGGCGAGCGCCAGCAGCGCCTCGCGCAGCTGCGCGCCCCGCTCGCGCACGGCGCGCAGCAGGCCCGGGTCGTCGACGACCTCCAACACCGCCAGCGCGGCGGCCGAGACGACCGCGCCGCCGGCGAAGGTCGAGCCGTGGTCGCCCGGCTCGAGCACGTCGCCGAGCGCCTCGGAGGCGACGCAGGCGCCGATCGGCAGGCCGCCGCCGAGCGCCTTCGCGCTGGTCAGCAGGTCGGGCCGCACAGGGGTCTGCTCGTAGGCCCAGAGCGAGCCGGTGCGCCCCATCCCAGCCTGGATCTCGTCGAAGATCAGCAGCGCTCCGACCTCGTCGCAGGCCTGGCGCGCGGCAAGCAGCGTCGCCTCGCTCAGCGGGTAGACCCCCGACTCGCCCTGGATCGGCTCGATCAACACCGCCGCGGTCTGCTCGTAGACGGCGTCGCGCAGCGCCCCGGCGTCGTCGAAGGGCACCGAGCGGAAGCCCGGCAGCATCGGGCCGAGCGCCGCGTTCTCGGCAAGCTTGGGCGTCGCCGAAAGGGCGCCGTAGGTGCGGCCGTGGAAGTCGCGGGCGAAGCTGACGATCTCCGGGCTCTCGACGCCGCGCCGGTGGGCGTGCTTGCGCGCGATCTTGATCGCGCACTCGTTGGCCTCGGTGCCGGAATTGGCGAAGAAGACCTTGCCGCCGAGGCTCGAGCGCGAGAGCCGCTCGGCGAGCCGCACCATCGGCTCGGTGTAGAAGAGGTTGGAGGCGTGCATCAGCCGCCCCGCCTGCTCGCGCACGGCGGCGACTACGTCCGGGTGGCAGTGGCCGACCGAGCAGACCGAGATGCCGGCGAGGAAGTCGAGGTACTCCCTGCCCTCGGAGTCCCAGAGCAGCGCCCCCTCTCCGCGCACGAACTCGACCGGCGCCCGCCTGTAGGTCTGCATCAGCCAGCGCCGCTCGCGCTCCTGCAGCTCGGCGAGTCCGTCATGACGTAACCATGGTTCCGATTCCGGCGTCGGTGAACAGCTCGAGCAGCAGGCTGTGCGGCTTGCGGCCGTCGATTATGTGGGCCGACTGGGCGCCGCCGCGGATCGCGTCGACGCAGGCGGCGAGCTTCGGCCGCATCCCGCCGTCGATCGCCTCCAGCCGTCCCTCGACCTCGTCGACCGTCGCGCGCGAGATCAGCGAGGCCTCGTCGCTCGGGTCGGCGAGCCAGCCGACGACGTCGGTGAGGAAGACCGCCTTGTAGGCGCCGAGCGCCGCGGCGACTTTGCCGGCGGCCTCGTCGGCGTTGACGTTGTAAGCGTTGCCCTCGCGGTCCGAGGCCGAGGAGGCGACGACCGGGATGTAGTCCTCCGCGATGTGGTTGAGCACGTCGACGTCGACCCGCTCGATCGAGCCGACGAAGCCGACCTGCTCGGCGTTCGGCGCCGGCGCGACCTCGAACAGGGTCCCGTCCTGGCCGGAGAGCCCGACCGCCGGCTGGCCGTGGCGGTTGAGCCGCTGCACGATGTCGGCGTTGACCTTGCCGACGAGGACCATGTGGGCCACCTCGACCGTCTCCGCGTCGGAGACCCGCAACCCCTCGTGGAAGCGCACCTCGAGCCCCAGCCGCTCCATGTAGCGGGTGATCTCCGGCCCGCCGCCGTGCACGATCACCGGGTTGAGGCCGACGTACTTGAGCAGCACGACGTCGGTGGCGAAGGCCTCGCGCAGCGACTCGTCCTCCATCGCCGAGCCGCCGTACTTGATCACCACCGTGCGGCCGTGGAACTGCTTGATGTAGGGGAGCGCCTCCAGCAGGGTGTCGACGTTGGTGCTCACGCTCGTCTCCTCACGTCGTGTAGTCAGCGTTGATCCGCACGTACTCGTAGCCCAGGTCGGAGAAGTAGACGTGGGCCGCGCCCTCGCCGCGCTCCAGCCGCAGGCCGATCCCGGCCTCGGTGACGTCCTCCGCCAGCTCGGCGGCGTCGATCGAGTCGGCCCCGATCTCTTCCAGGTCCTCGCCGGCCAGCGCCATCCCGGCGGCCTGCGCGATCCGGCCCCAGTTGGGATCGCGGCCGAAGAGGGCGGTCTTGACCAGCGGCGAGTTGGCGATCGTGCGGGCGACCCGCTCGGCCTCCGCCGCCGAGGCGGCCCCGTCGACCTGGATGCGGCCCACCCGGCTCGAGCCCTCGCCGTCGGCCACGACCTCGAGCGCGAGCTGGAGCAGCGCCGCCTCCAGCAGGCCCTCGGGCAGCGGCGCGCCGGCCTCCCCGGTCGCCTGGAGGAGGACCGTGTCGTTGGTGCTCATCTGGCCGTCGACCGTGATCCGGTTGAAGGAGGAGTCGACGGCGGCGCGCAGCGCCGCGTCGGCGTCGGGGACGACCGCGTCGGTCTGCACGAAGCAGAGCAGCGTCGCGCAGTTCGGCTGGATCATCCCGCCGCCCTTCGCCTGGGCGGAGAGCGTGACATCGCCGGCGCGCAGCGTGCAGCGCTTCGGCCAGCGGTCGGTGGTCATGATCGCCTCGGCGAAGGAGACGCCGGCTGCGGCCGAGAGCCCTGCCGCCGCGCCGCCGATCCCCTCCAGCACCGCGTCGACCGGCAGCGGCACGCCGATCACGCCGGTCTCCGCGACGGCGACGACCGACGGGTCCAGCCCCAGCTCCGCCCCGGCGCGCTCGCACATCGCCCAGGCGTCGGCCATGCCCTGCTCGCCGGTCTCGGCGTTGGCGTTGCCGGCGTTGACGACCGCGGCGCGCACGGCGCCCCGCTGGACCCGCTTCCGGCAGATCCGCACCGGCGCGGCCGCCGAGGCGTTGCGGGTGAGCAGCAGCGACGAGGTCGCCTCGGGCGCGTCGCAGACGAGCAGCCCGACGTCGGTCTTGCCGCCGCCCTTGAGCCCGCAGTGAGCCGCGCCGGCGCGAAAGCCGGGTGCGAGCTGGGCGGGATCGAGCTGCTCGACGCCGGCCGGCGGATCCACCCACCGCGATTTGAAGAACTCGCTCATCCGAGCCCCTCCGTCTCCCCGAATCCCAGCATCAGGTTGAGGCACTGGATCGCCTGGCTCGAGGCGCCCTTCCAGATGTTGTCGATCGCCGCGAAGGCGAGCGCCCTCCCCCGCTCCTCGACGGTGACGTAGACGTGGCACTCGTTGGTGTCGCGCACGGCGCGCAGGTTCGGCGGCCCGTCGAGGACGTGGACGAAGGGCTCTTCCGCGTAGCGCTCGCGATAGAGCGCCTGCACGGCCTGCTTGTCCAGCGGCTCGCCGAGCTGGGCGAAGCAGGTCGTCAGCTCGCCCTGGTCGAGCGGCAGCAGGTGCGGCACGAAGGTCACCGGCGCGGCGCTGCCTAGCGCCGCCAGCTCCTGCTCGATCTCGGGCCGGTGGCGGTGGCCCTCGGTCTTGTAGGGGAAGGCGTTCTCGGTCATCGCGCTGAAGTGGACGAGGTCGTCGCTGCTGCGCCCGTAGCCGGAGGTGCCCTGCATCGCGCTGACGACGACATCGGCGACGAGTCCGCGCTCGGCCAGCGGCGCCAGGCCCAGCACGCTCGCGGTCGGGTAGCAGCCGGGCACGGCGACCAGCCTCGCGCCGCGCAGCTCGTCGCGGTACAGCTCGGCGAGGCCGTAGACGGCCCCGCCGAACAGCTCGGGCGCGCCGTGCTCGCCGTACCAGCGCTCATACGTCGGCAGCTCGCGCAGCCGGAAGTCGGCCGAGAGGTCGGCGACGGCGACGTCGCGCTCGCGCAGCGCCGCGACGGTCGGCGCCGAGGCGCCGTGGGGGTAGGCGACGATCGCCGCGTCGAGGTCGGGCAGCGCGTCGAGGTCGAGCTCGCTCAGCTCGACGTCGGCCCGGTAGCGGGGATACAGCTCGCGCAGGCGCCGGCCGGCGTCGCCGCGCGAGGTCGCCGCGACCAGCTCCATGCGCGGGTGGCGCCAGACCAGCTCCGCGGCGAGCGCGCCGGTGAAGCCGGAGGCGCCGGCGACCAGGACCTTTGCCTTCTCACTCACGCGGCGACCCTCCGATCTCGCCCAGCGCGGCGGCGATCGAGTCGCGCCGCTCGGCGACCTCCTCGTCGGTCAAGGTGCGATCGGCGGCGCGGAACTCGAGCCGAAGAGCGAGGCTCTTGCGCCCCGGGTCCAGCTGCTCGCCCTCGTAGAGGTCGAAGACCTCGGCCGCGCGCAGCAGCTCGCCGCCGCCGGCGAGCACGGCGTCCCGGACCCGCGCGGCGGGGACCTCGGTCGGCACGACCACGGCGAGGTCCTGGCGCACCGAGGGGAAGGTGGTCACGTCTTCGAAGGCCTCCTCGCCGGCGGAGGCGGCCGCGACGAGGGCCGACAGCTCGACTTCGAAGCCCGCGGCGCCCTCCAGGTCCCACTCGCGGCAGACCAGCGGCTGCAGCTCGCCGACCCAGCCGGCCTCCGCCCCGTCGACGAGGACCCGCGCCGCGCGCCCCGGATGCAGGAAGGGCTCAGCCGCCGGCTCGAAGCTGAGCGCCACCCCGAGCCGCGCCGCCAGACCCTCGAGCACGCCCTTGAGCGCAAAGAAGTCGGCGGGGTCGCCGCCACCGCGCCAGGACGGCGGGGCGAGCGACCCGACCGCGAGCGCGGCGAGCCGGTGCGGCTCGGCGAACGGCGCCGCGGTGTCGCCGGGGAAGCCCCCCGCCAGCGGCCCCCCGCCGGCCTCGCCGCCCAGGTACACCCGTCCCGACTCGAATAGCGCCACCCGCTCGGCGTCGCGTGCGAGGTTGCCCCGCGCGGCGGAGAGCAGCGAGCCGAGCAGGGTCGTCCGCATGACCGACTGGTCCTCGGAGAGCGGGTTGGAGACGACGACGGGCTCGAACCGCGGGTCGCCGGCGGCGATCCGCAGCCGCTCGGCCTCGCCGGGGTCGGTGAAGCTCCAGCCGACGACCTCGTCGAAGCCGAGGTCGCGCAGCGCGTCCTCGGCGCGGCGCCGCAGGCGCTGGTCGCGCCGCAGGCCGCCGGCCTGGCCGACGGCCGGCAGCGTCGAGGGCAGGTGCTCGTCGATTCCGTGCACGCGCGCGACTTCCTCGATCAGGTCGACCTCGCGGGTGACGTCGTAGCAGCGGTCGGGCGGGACGGAAGCGACCAGATCGCCGCCCTGCGGCTCGACGCCGAAGCCCAGCCGCTCCAGGTAGGCGGCCTGGTCGGCCTGGGCGATCTCCATACCGAGCAGCCCCGCGACCCGTTCGCCGCGCAGCCGGATCGGCGCCGCATCCGGCGACTCAGCCGCGACGTCGATCGTCCCCGGCACGAGCTTCGCCCCGCAGAGCTCGACCAGCAGCCGCGAGGCGATCCGCTGCGCCCGCATGCACAGCTCCGGGTGCAGCTGCTTCTCGAAGCGCGAAGAGGCCTCCGAGCGCAGGCCGAGCAGGCGCGAGGTGCGCAGGATGTTCGGCCCGTTCCAGTTGGCGACCTCGAGCAGGACCCGCGTCGTCGCGTCCGAGACCTCGGAGACCTGACCGCCCATGATCCCGGCGATCCCCGATGGGCCGCGCTCGTCGCAGACCAGCACCGTCTCGGTGTCGAAGCCGCGCTCGACCCCGTCGAGCGTCGTCATCGTCTCGCCCTCGCGCGCCGTTCGCACGGTCAGCGTCCCGCCCGGAACCTTGTCGAGGTCGAAGGCGTGCAGCGGCTGCGCGGTCAGCAGCATCGCGTAGTTGGTGATGTCGACGACGTTGTTGACCGGCCGCTGCCCGGCCGCCGCGAGCCGCGCCTGGAGCCACTCCGGCGAGGGGCCGATCGTCACGTCGGCGAAGACGCGGGCGGTGAAGCGCGGGCAGAGCTCGGGGGCCTCAACCGTCACCGAGGCGAAATCCCCGGCCTCGCCCTCGCCCGCGGCGGCGTCCTCGGCCCAGGGCTCGGGCGCCAGCGGCGCGCCGCTGATCGCGTGCACCTCGCGGGCGACGCCGTAGACGCCGAAGCAGTCGACCCGGTTCGGCGTCACCTCCAGCTCGAGCACCGGCCCCTCGGCGACCCGCTCGACCTCGGTCCCGGTCATCGCCAGGCGCTCGGCCAGCTCGGTGGCGCCAAGACCGGGGTCGCAGTACTCCCGCAGCCAGTCGAACGGCACTCTCATAGGAACTGTCCGATCATCCGCACGTCGTTGTCGAAGAAGCGCCGCAGATCGGGGACGCCGTGGCGCAGCATCGCGATCCGCTCGACTCCCATGCCGAAGGCGAAGCCCTGGACCTTCTCGGGGTCGTAGCCGCTCCCGGCGACGAAGCCGAGCACGTTGGGGTCGACCATGCCGGCGCCGAGGATCTCGATCCAGCCCTGGCCCTTGCAGAGGTTGCAGCGCTCCCCGCCGGCGAGCGCACCGGTCCCCTCGCAGCGGAAGCAGGAGACGTCGACCTCGACGCTCGGCTCGGTGAAGGGGAAGAAGTGCGGCCGCATGCGGATCTCGCGCTCGGCGCCGAAGATCGCCCGCAGCAGCGCCTCCAGCGTCCCCTTGAGGTCGGCCATCGTGATCCCCTCGCCGATCGCCAACCCCTCTACCTGGTGGAACATCGGCGTGTGGGTGGCGTCGGAGTCGCGCCGGTAGACCTTGCCGGGCATGATCACGAAGAGCGGCGGCGGCTGGGACTCCATCGCGCGGATCTGCACCGGCGAGGTGTGGGTACGAAGCAAAAGGTCTGGTGTCCAGACCGACCCGCCCGGCTCCGACCGCGGGAGATCCGCCGCATCACGATCTGATTCCTGCGGCGGATCGGGAGCAGAGGAGCCGGGCGGAACCACATAAAAAGTATCTTGGAGCATGCGGGCGGGGTGGCCCGGCGGGTGGTTCAGCGCGGTGAAGTTGTAGTAGTCGTGCTCGATCTCGGGGCCCTCGACGACCCGGTAGCCGAGCCCGGCCATCACGTCCTCGATCTGCCGCGTCGTCCGCGTGATCAGGTGCGGGTGGCCGGCCGGGTGCGGTGGCGCGCCCGGCAGGGTGACGTCGACCCGGTCGCTCGCCAGGCGCTGCTCCAGCTCCGCCGCGTCGAGCGCGGCGGCGCGGCGCTCCAGCAGCGCTTCCAGCGCCTTGCGGGCCCGGTTGGCGCCGCCGCCGACGGCGCCCCGCTCCTCCGCCGGCAGCTCGGCGATCCCGCGCAGGATCGTCGTCAGCTCGGCCTTGCGGCCGAGGTGGCGGACCCGCAGCTCCTCCAGCTCGGCGGTGCCGCCGGCGGCCTCGATCGCCGCCGTCGCCTCGGACTCGATCGCCCCGATCCGCTCCAGCACGTCACTCATCGGCCACCTCCCGCATGGCGGGCGACGATATCCGGTAAGCAGCGATCGCAGCCGCGGCGGCGACGTTGAGCGACTCCGCGCCGCCGGGCCGCAGCGGGATCGTCGCCTCGACATCGCAGGCGGCCAGAACCTCGGCGGGCAGGCCCTCGCGCTCGGCCCCGAGGCAGAGCGTGGCGGCGCCGTCCAGCGCGTCCAGGCCCCTGCCCCCGTGGGCGATGAGCGCCGCCCGCGGCGCCGGCGTCGCCTCGATCCCGCCGCGCAGCGGCGGCCGGCCGAAGACCGCGCCCATGCTCGCCCGCACCGCTTTGGGGCCGAACGGGTCGGCGCAGCCGGGCCCCAGCACGACCGTGCCGCCGAGCAGCGCCTGCGCGGTGCGGACGATCGCGCCGACGTTGCCCGGGTCCCCCACCCCGTGCAGGTAGAGGCAGGGAGCCGTCGCCCGCTCGGCCCAGCGCCGCTCCCAGACGGCGATCGCCCGCGTCCCCGAGCCGAGCGTCGAGACACTGGCCAGCAGCTCCGGCTCGACCTCCTCGCCGGCGAGGCCGCTGCCGGCGGCGACGAGGACGAAGCGCGGCTCGGCCCCGGCCGCCAGCCCGGCCTCGAGCAGGTCCTCGCCCTCGCTCGCGAACAGGCCCTCGCGCTCGCGGCCCTTGCGCTCGGCGAGCCTGCGCACCAGCTTCAGCTTCTCGTTTTGGGGGCTGGAGATCATCTGGGTTGGTTTCTGTTCGGTCGTCTTTTCTCCTGGACAAACAAAAAGCGGGCCGTGAAGACGGCCCGCCCGGGAAAGTGGAGTGTGGGTCGCGGCTAGGCGGCCGCGCCCTCCCGGGCAAGCTCCACGAATCGGCGGAAGGCGTCGCGGTCGGAGACCGCGATCTCGGCGAGCATCTTGCGGTTCACCTCGACGCCGGCCTCGCTGAGGCCGTGCATCAGCTGCGAGTAGCTCATCCCCTCGAGCCGCGCGGCGGCGTTGATCCGCGTGATCCAGAGGCGGCGGAACTCGCGCTTGCGGTTGCGCCGGTCCCTGTACGCGTACATCCCCGAGCGCTGCACCTGCTCTTTGGCGAAACGGTAGGAGGAGTGCTTGCGGCCGAAGTAGCCCTTCGCTTCCTTCAGCACCTTGCGCCGCTTCTTGCGGGCGTGGACGGAGCGCTTGACGCGGCTCATTTGCCACCTCCGAGCAGCGTGCGGACCCGCTTCTCGTCGGCCTTGGCGATCTCGACCGGCCGCGCCATCTGGCGCTTGCGCTTCGGCGACTTTTTCTCGAGGATGTGGCTTGAGAACGCCTTGCGGCCGCGCAGCTTGCCGGTGGCCGTCTTGCGGAAGCGCTTCTTGGCGCCCGAATGGGTCTTCATCTTCGGCATCGGGACCGGTATTGAAGCAGACGCGCGCGGGGCGCCCGCGTGAGGCGGCGGGCGCCGCAGGTACGCTGGCCCGCGATGCGGATCGTCTACGTGATCGGAACGCGGCCCAACTTCGTCAAGACGGCGCCGGTCATCGCGGCTCTGCGCCGCAGGATGCCCGAGGGGCGCCACGCGATCGTCCACACCGGCCAGCACTACGACCGGGCGATGTCGGCGGTCTTCCTCGAAGAGCTGGACGTGCCGGCGCCCGACCACATGCTCGAGGTCGGCTCGGGCAGCCATGCGGTGCAGACGGCGCGGGTGATGGAGCGCCTGGAGCCGGTGCTCGAAGAGGAGCGGCCCGACCTGGTGCTCGTCCCCGGCGACGTCAACTCGACCCTGGCGGCGGTGCTGACCGCGGTCAAGATGGGAATCCCGGTCGGGCACATCGAGTCGGGCCTGCGCAGCTTCGACCGCACGATGCCCGAGGAGGTCAACCGGATCGTCGCCGACGAGCTCTCCGAGCATCTCTTCCTGCACAGCTCCGAGGCGGTCGAGAACCTGCGCGCCGAGGGGATCTCCGAGCGGCGCATGCATTTCGTCGGCAACACGATGATCGACACCCTGGTGGCGCTGGAGGAGCGCTTCCGCGCCGCGGGCTCGGCAGCGAAGCTCGGCGTGAAGCCGGGCGAGTTCGTCCTCGTCACCCTGCACCGGCCGGCTCTGGTCGACGGCGAGCTCTTGCCGGAGACCGTGCGCCGCCTCGCCGAGCTGGCGCGCGAGATGCCGGTCGTCTTCCCGGTCCACCCGCGCACCCGGGCGAGGATGGAGGCGATCGAGTCCGAGCACCCGGGGCTGCTGCTGACCGAGCCGCTCGGCTACGTCGATTTCCTCTCGCTGCTCGCCGACGCCGGCGCCGTCCTCACCGACTCCGGCGGCATCCAGGAGGAGACGACCTACCTGAACATCCCCTGCTTCACCCTAAGAGACAACACCGAGCGCCCAATAACCATCCGCGCCGGCACAAATAAATTGCTAGGCCTGGACCCATCGGCGATCGCCGATATCCCGCAAGCTCTCTCCACCCCCCGCCCGGAAAAGAGCGAGCCCCCACCCCTCTGGGACGGCCAAGCATCGGAGCGGATTGCGGATGTCCTGTCCCGGTAGGGCCGGAACGTCTTGTACTTTTTTGGCGCCGCGGTCCACGGACGACCGCAGTCGATCTCAAAAAAGTTAAGTGGAGGCCCTACCGGGGCAGGACATCTACGACTCCTCCTCGTCCTGCTTCCCAGCCTCTTTGGAGGGCGCCAGCATCATGCTCATGTTCCGCCCTTCCTGCAACGGCTCGGACTCGATCGTGGCGAGCCCGTCGAGGTCCTCGAAGAGGCGCTGGAGCAGGTCGCGGCCGCGCTCGGGGTGGGCCTGCTCGCGGCCGCGGAACATGATCGTGATCTTGACTTTGTTGCGGCCGCGCAGGAAGCGCTCGACGTGGCCCTTCTTGGTTTCGTAGTCGTGGTCGGCGATCTTCGGCCGCAGCTTGATCTCGCGCACGTTGACCTGCGTCTGGTGCTTGCGCGCGGCCTTCTGCTTCTGCTCCTGCTCGTACTTGTACTTCGAGTAGTCGAGCAGGCGGGTGACCGGCGGCTTGGAGTTCGGCGCCACCTCGACCAGGTCGAGGTCAGCCTCCTGGGCGCGCTTCATCGCCTCGGCGGTCTCGACGATGCCGAGCTGCTCGCCGTCGGCGCCGATCAGGCGCACCTTGGGCACGCGGATCCGCTCGTTGACGCGCGTCGAGTCGCGTTCCGGCGGCCGTCGGTCGAACCTGCGCGGGACCGGCACTAGTGAGAGGACCGGTGGGGGTTCAAGGATTTGACGTGCCTGCGAACAAGTGGGGCCAGTATAGGGATCAGGCGGTCGCCGCGCGATGGACGAGCTCGGCGAACTCGGCGCAGCCCATCGAGCCCAGCTCCCCCTTGGCGTGCGAGCGCACCGCGACCTCGCCCCCCTCCAGCTCCCGATCGCCGACGACGAGCATGTAGGGGCTGCGCGAGAGCTCGGCGTCGCGCACCTTCTTGCCGACCGACTCCGAGCGCCGGTCGACCTCGACCCGCACGCCCCCCTCGCGCAGCTCGGCGGCGACCCGGTCGGCGAACTCGACGTGGCGGTCGGAGACCGGCAGCACCCGAGCCTGCACCGGCGCCAGCCAGACCGGGAAGCGCCCGGCGTAGTGCTCGATCAGGATGCCGGCGAAGCGCTCCATCGAGCCCAGCAGGGCGCGGTGGATCATCACCGGGCGATGCGGCGCGTCGTCGGCGCCGGTGTAGGAGAGGTCGAATCGCTCGGGCATCTGGAAGTCGAGCTGGCAGGTGCCGCACTGCCAGGAGCGGCCGAGCGCGTCGGTCACGTGGAAGTCGATCTTCGGCCCGTAGAAGGCGCCGTCGCCGGGGTTCAGCTCGTAGGGGCGCCCCTGCCGGTCGAGCGCCTCGGTCAGCGCCGCCTCGGCCCTGGACCACTGCTCCTCGCTCCCCATCGACTTCTCTGGCCGGGTCGAGAGCTCGACCCGAACGTCGTCGAAGCCGAAGCGGGCGTAGAGCTCGTCGATCGCCGCGCAGATGTCGACGACCTCGTCGGCGATCTGCTCCTCTGTGCAGTAGACGTGGGCGTCGTCCTGGGTGAAGGCGCGCACCCGCAGCAGGCCGTGCAGGACGCCCTCGCGCTCGTTGCGCGAGACGCGGCCGAACTCGGCCAGGCGCAGCGGCAGCTCGCGGTAGGAGTGGCGCTCCGAGGCGTAGACCAGGCAGGCGCCGGGGCAGTTCATCGGGCGGATCGCGAAGCGGCGCTCGTCGTCGCTGACGAAGTACATCTCCTCGCGGTAGTTGTCCCAGTGCCCGGAGCGGTGCCAGAGCTGCTCGTCGAGGATCTGCGGCGTGGCGATCTCCGCGTAGCCGCGCTTGCGCAGCTGCGCCTGCACCTCGGCCTCGATCAGGTGCAGCAGGGTGGTGCCGTGCGGCAGCCAGAACGGCATCCCGGGCGCCTCCTCGCGCAGCATGAAGAGGCCGAGCTGCGGCCCGAGCCGGCGGTGGTCGCGCGCCTTCGCCGCCTCGATCCGCTCCAGGTGGGCGTCGAGGTCCTTCTTCGAGAAGAAGGCGGTGCCGTAGATGCGGGTCAGCATCTGGCGGCTCTCGTCGCCGCGCCAGTAGGCGCCGGCGAGCGAGCTCAGCTTGACCGCCTTGATCCGGCCGGTGCCGGGGCCGTGCGGGCCGCGGCAGAGGTCCTCGAAGGGCCCGTTGCGGTAGAGCGAGACGGTCTCGACCCCTTCGTCGCGGACGAGGTCCTCGATCAGCTCGACCTTGTAGCCCTGGTCCTGGGCGCGGAAGATCTCGATCGCCTCGGCGACGGGGACGTCGCGTCGCTCGAACCGCTCGTCGGCCTCGATGTGGGCGCGCATCGCCGCCTCGATCCGCTCCAGGTCGTCCTCGCTGACCTTGACGTCGGGCGGGAACTCGAAGTCGTAGTAGAAGCCCTGCTCGACCGGCGGGCCGATCGTCACCTTGGTCCCCGGGTAGAGCTCCGTCACCGCCTCGGCCATCACGTGGGCGGCGTCGTGGCGGATCAGCTCCAGCGCCTCGGGGTCGCGGTCGGTGAGGATCGCGATCTCGGCCCCGTCGGGGAGCGGCGCGGCGAGGTCGCGCAACTCGCCGTCGACGCGGATCGCCAGCGCCGCCTTGGCGAGGCCGGGGCCGATCGCCGCGGCGGCGTCGGCGCCCGAGGCGCCCTCGGACAGCTCCAACGGCGTCCCGTCGGGCAGCTTCACGGTGACTTTCGTCGCGGCCTCCATCTCGTCCATGCTAAGCGACTACTTCGGGCCCTGGCGGGCTTGGCGCACGGCGATCAGCGGGCAGGGGCTGGGCCCGCCGAGCACACCGCGCTGCTCCCAGACGGCGTAGGGGCCCGCGCGGCGGCGCAGGACCAAGCCGCCGAACGGGCGTCCTGCCGGATCAGTGGTGAGGAAGTAGCGGACGCCGACAGGCGGCCTCCCCCCCGCGCCGCTCGCCGGCTCGACGCAGACGCGGCCGCCGCGCAACTCCCAGACGAGGTAGCGCTCGCCGTGTTCGTCGGCAAGCATTCGATCCGGGGCGAGGACGAGGGTCGAGTCCCCGCCGAGCAGCGGCCGCAGCCCGGTCAGCGCCGGCGAGTAGGAGGTCGGGCCGACGGGCGCGTTGGCGAGGGCGAGCAGCGAGCAGGCGCCGGCGGCTAGGAGGTATAGCCAGAGGGCGGGGTGTGGGCGGGCCAGGGACCATGCGCGCCGGCCCGCGGGTCCTGTCGGGGTAGGGGACCCACCACCCCCTGCGGTAGCTGAAGCTTCCTCGGGGGTGGTCCCCCCTACCCCGCCACCCGCGGGAGAGATGGGTGAAAGGACGGCCAGGATCGCAAGCGGGGCGGCTATCTCCAGGGCCTTGGCGGAGGTATATGGCGTGCCCCCCACGCGGGCAGCCACGTACAGGAGCGCGACCGATGCGAGGCCGGCTAGGAGGGAGCTTTCACGGGTGCGCAATGCTCGCCGGATGCCGAAGAGGAAGAGGATGGTGGCGAAGGCGGCGCCCAGGTAGTAGATGAAAGCTGGCAACGCGCCGTCGCCGGGGGCTAGGCGGAGGTCTCCCGAAGGCCAGATGCCGAGAGCGGTGAAGGGGGAGATCTGGCCGAACAGATTGCCGAGGCCCGGGCCGGCCGGTTCGAAGGTCTCGAAGTTGCGGAAGTCGACCATCCGACCGAGCTCCGGGAGGGTGCCGATCAGGAAGACGAGCAGGGCGAGGAGCAGGGCGAGGAGCAGGGGCCGCAGCGGCAGCGATCGCTCGAGCGCCAGCCAGACGAGGAGGATCGCGGCGAGCCAGACCAGGCCGGGGAAGCTGTAGACGTAGACGGAGCCGATCGCGAGGAGCGCGGCCGGGACGAATCTCAATGTGAGGTGGCGCCAGGTTCGGGTGCTCTCGCGCAGGGACAGGACGAAGGCGAGGACCAGCAATGCTTGGATCACCTCCTTGAAGGCGCCTTGGGCGAAGTAGGAGGCGACCAGGTATGGGAGGCCGACGAGGAGCGCTGCGGCCGTGGCGCGCGTCCGCGGTTGGTCCTTGAATGCGGCCAGCGCCGTCAGCGGGGTGATCACGGCGGCGGCGAGGGTCAGGCCGTCGAATCCCTGGACGATCCCGACGCCGAGGCCCTTGTTCAGAGCGACGACGATCGCGTGCGGTCCCAGCGGGTAGCCCTGGCGCAGGAGCTGGGAGCCCTCGCCGTGGGCGAGCGGGTCGGTCGCCAGCAGGTGCTGGGACATGTCCGGGTTGAAGCCGGTCCCGAGGATGCCGAAGTGGCCTTCGACGAGGAAGGGCAGCGAGGCGGCGAGCAGGGCGCCCAGCGCGACCGGCCAGCCGCGCCGCCACGCCTCCCCCCCGCCCTCCAGCCGGCCGCGCAGGTAGAGGACCGCGGCGACGGTCAGCGCGAGCACGACGATCGCCGAGACCGCCCCGTCGCCGGGCATCCGCACCGTCGCCCAGCAGATCGCGCCGAGCAGGCCCAGCCCGACGGCCGGCGCCAGCCACGACCAGCGGCGCGCGCCACACAGCGCCAGCGCCGCCTGGCCGATCGCCGGCGAGGCCACGAGCACCGCCACAACCGCCACGTAGGTCCCGATCACGAGGCGCCGAGCCTAGATGACAAGGTGAATCATGGGCGCAACAGGGCTCGAACCTGTGACCTCCAGCTTGTCGAGCTGGCGCTCTCCCAACTGAGCTATGCGCCCCAGCGGGAGCCTGAATCTAGCAGCGCGGCGCTGACTCGACGTGGGCGCTGGGCAGGTGCGTCGTGCTGAGGTCAAGGGTCCTGGTGGAGGAGCTTGACCTTGAAGCTCGATCCGGTGATTTTGGCTGCCCGTCGATCGCCAGTCACGACGAGATCGACTTCGGGGTGAAGGTCGGCTGTCGCCAGGATCAAGGCGTCGGGCATCCGTAGAGATTTGCGCCGGGCGCGGAGATCGGCGGCCCTGTCGGCCACCTTGGCATCGACGGGCAGAATCTCGGAGATGAGGTCGGCAAAGAAGCCTCGGACCCGCTTCTCGTCATGGCGACCGAGTCGTGCGCCGGTCAGCACCTCGGCGTAGGTCACGGCCGATGCGAGCAGCTGATGTTTGCCGAGGAGATCGCGGATGGCCTCGTCGGCGGTGGCGTGGAGGTCGTCGGCGCGGTCGAGGAAGGCGACGGCCGCGTCGGAGTCGAGGACTACCGCCACTCGTCGCGCAGCCCGTCAACGCGCTCGCGAAGATCGCCACCGGTGTCAAGGCAGCCGGAGTAGCGGTCGATCAACTCCCCGACTCGCGTCAAGACGACGCGACCGGCCCCCTCAGCTTCGACGCGCAGGGTGTCGCCCGGCTCGAAACCCGCTTTGCGGAACGGGGCCGCGGGTATCGTCACCTGGTGCTTGCTGGACACCCTCGTTTGGTTCTTTACCTTCGCAGCCATAGGTAAAGACTAGTCGATTCCGCCCGCCAGAGCGAAAGGCGCCTACCGGAATCGAACCGGTGTAAACGGCTTTGCAGGCCGCTGCGTAGCCACTCCGCCAAGGCGCCAGACGAGGGAAAGCGTAGCGGGACCGTCAGGCAACGACCGAGACCAGGAGCCTCGCCGCCAGGACCAGCAGCGCGAGTCCGAGCAGCCGCCTGATCAGCGGCCCGCTGAAGCGCTGCGAGAGGCGGGCGCCGACCTGGGCTCCCGGCAGCACGCCGATCGAGAGGGCCAGCGCGCGGCGCAACCCGTGCCCGACCGTGAGGGCGCCGCCGAGGAGATGGGTGGCGCTCCCCGCCCCGGCGATGAAGACGAGCACGAAATGGGAGGTCGCCGTCGCGATGTGGGTCGGGAAGCCCAGGACGCCGACGAGCAGCGGGACGTGGACGATCCCGCCGCCGATCCCCAGGAAGCTCGAGAGGAACCCGACCCCGGTGCTGTACGCCATGCCGCGGCGCAGCGGCACCCGGTAGCGGTAGGTGACGCCGAGCCTGTCGACGACTTCCCGCGCGACGGTCGGCTCCCTCGGGTGCGGGCGCTCGGCGTGCGGCCGCAGGAGGATCACCGCCACGGCCGAGGCGGCGAGAACGGCCGCCATGATCGCGTCGAAGGCGCGGATCGGAACGGAGCGGACGGCGAGGGCGCCGAGCACCGAGCCGGGGATCGCCGCGGCCGCGAACCGGACGCCGGAGCGATAGTCGATCCGCCGCAGCCGCGCATAGGCCGCCGAGCCCGAGAGCGCGTTGAAGAAGACGACGAGCAGGCTCATCGAGGTGACCGCCGATGCGATTCCCCGGGGTCGGAACTGTCAGCCTCATTACCCTCGCGGCGCTGTGGCTACACCCGGGCGTTTTCTGTGCCGGCCGGCGGGTATCCCGCCCCTACGATGATCGACACGCAGTCGATTCCACGGCCGGGCGAGCGCTGGCTGAGCCGCCCCCCGTACCTGATGATCGCCCATGTGCTGCGCGTCAACGAGAGCGCCGACCCGCCTCTCGTCAGCTACGAGCTCCAAGACGACGAGGGCTTCCTCTTGGAGAGCGTCGAGCACGCGGTGCTCGACCAGGGCTGGTGGAGGACCTTCCAGCCGCTGACCCGCCGGACGGGCTAGCCCGCGACGGGTCAGCGGTTCGAAGCGACCGCTCAGTAGCGCGGCGGGGCTTCGCGCCGCTCTTCGGCGGCGACTTGGCGGCGCCGGCTGCGCTCGGTCCAGATCGCCTCCTGGAAGAAGGCGAGGACGAGCCCGGCGGCTCCGGCGATCATCAAGATCCAGCCGATGACGTCGAGGTTCACCCCCTGCACGTGGATGTTCGTGGCGAAGGTCAGGATCGCCCCGACCACGATCAGCAGAATCGCGCCCGCAATGGTCATCGGTCTCTCCTCTCCTGTTTGCCCGCGACGGCGCTAAGCCGCCGCGGTCCGCTCTCGCTGTCGGTCATGGACGCCCTCGGCGAACTCCTCGACGATCTTCGAGCAGAAGGCTTCGAGGTCGTCCGGTTTGCGGCTGCTGACCAGCCCGTCGTCGACGACCACTTCCTCGTCGACCCACTCGGCGCCGGCGTTGCGCAGGTCGATCTGCAGGCTCGGCCAGGATGTCAGGGTGCGGCCGCGCACCACATCGGCCTCGACCAGGGTCCAGGGACCGTGGCAGATCACGCCGACCGGCTTGCCCGCCTCGAAGAACGAGCGCGCGAAGGCGACCGCGTCCTCGGAGGTGCGCAGCTGGTCGGCGTTGGCGACGCCGCCGGGCAGGACCAAGGCGTCGAACTCTCCCGCGTCCGCCTCGCCGACCGCGCCGACGTCGAACGCGTCCCCCTTGTCGAGGTGGTTGAAGGCCTGTGCCTTGCCCGCTTCTGGGGCCAGCAGCTCCGCCTCGGCCCCCGCCTCGCGGACGGCCTCCAGCGGCTCGGTCAACTCGACCTGCTCGACGCCCTCGTTGGCGAAGAGGAAGGCCACTCGCTTGCCGTTCAGCTCATCGGACATCGATGCTCCTTTCGGGTCGGGATCGGCTCCTGCTTCCGTCCTCCCGAGTGCCCCCGATCGGTCGCGGTCAAACCTCCTCCGACGCCGTGGGCGATCGCCTCCTCTTTCAGGTCGAGCTCACCGGCCCGGGCGCCTCGCCGCCTCTCGGCGGTTGGTCATCTCACCCGAGCGGGAACCGTTGCGTCCGGTGGAAAGCCGCAGGGACCCGGGCCGGAGGGAACTGCTCAATCGGTTTCTCTCTCCCGCCGGGTTACCCGGCGATGCGGCCGCGCGAACATCTTTCTCCCACCCGGCGATATTGTCGGGTTCGCAAGCCAGCGCAGGTCCGGCGAGGCTGCCTCGAGCTGCTTTTCGAGCTTTTCTTCGAAGTTCTCTTCGATGTCGTAGATAGCACTCGACCATCTAGGCTTGGTCCCCGAGATGCCCACCTGCACCCACCTCGATCGCGTCCGGATCGCTCAGCTGCCCGAGTCGGTGGACGGCTGCGAGGACTGCCTGGCCAGCGGCGGCCAGTGGCTGCATCTGCGCATCTGCCTGGAGTGCGGCAAGGTCGGCTGCTGCGACAGCTCCCCCAATCGCCACGCGCGCGCCCACGCCGAGAGCAGCGGCCACACACTCATCCGCTCGCTCGAGCCGCGCGAGGCCTGGTCCTGGTGCTTCGTGGACGACTTTGCGCTGCTGATCCCCGAGGTCAAGGGCGAAACGCGCATTCCGCCTTCCCCGTTAGGCCTGTGAGATTTGCTTCCCCGTCAGGATCGGCGGGAAAACGGACATCGAGAAGATGGTCGACCTCGGCCACAACCGGCGCCGGCAGACGGCATTGTCAGCGGCGCGCTATCAGCGGGCTTTTCGCTGTAGGAATGTCGATGGCGCCGTCGATCTGGATCGTCACCCGTACGAACCGGGCGGCGTGCGCTCCACGCCCAATAACGCCCGCTTATGGAGACTGGGCCAGGTGACGCTGCGCAATTCGGGCGCCGATGCCAGCGAGAGCCCTGACTGAAGGCCGCCCCAGCCTCAGGTGCCTACACCCGCGCAACCTCGAGCAGGCCCGCCTCCGCCGCCGCATCGAAGTCCGCGTCCTGGGTGCAGACCGCGGCCCCGTGGGCCATCGCGGTGGCGGCGATCCAGGCGTCCATCACCTTCATCGCCCTGCCGATCTCCTCGAGCGCGACCCGTAGGCGCGCCAGCTCGTCTCCGACCGCCTCGTCGATGACCAGCGGCTTCGCGATCTTCCGCGCCGCCTCCAACGTGCTGAGGCGCCGGGCCCTCTGCTCAAGGCCGGCGGCAGCGAGGACTCCGTGGCGCAGCTCCGACAGGGTCACGACACTGACCGCGACCTGGTCGGGGAGGGCGCCGAGCGGGCGCTCCTGCTCACGCGCGATGAAGACCGAGGTGTCGAGGATCGCCTGCACGCCGCCGGGGCCGACCATCTAGAGCTGATCGGTCGTGTCCGGAAAGGCCCGATCCAGCTCGCCGGCCAGACCCGGGTCGGCCTGGGCGGCGGCGATCAGCTCCCGGGCGCGGGAGCCGGATGTCCACGAAGGCGCTTCCTCGACCGGGACGAGGTCGGCCGCGTCGCGCCCCGCCACCGTGACGCGAAGCTGCTCACCCGCCATCACCCGTCGCAGGACGGCGGAGACGTCGTTGCGCAGCTCGCGCTGGGGTATGCGTTGCATCGAGGGCATCGTAGCAGAACTGCTACACCTGCACTGTGCCCATCCGCTCAGCCCCCCCGGCGATCGTGACGTCGCCGATGCCGGCGAAGTGGTTGGGAACGAGCGATACGCCGGCCGCTCGTGGCCGAATGCGACCGAACAAGCGGCTGATGGGATTGGGCGTCGGCGTCGAGCTGCCGACCGTAGTTGGTGCTGTCCTCAATCGCGAAAAAGTGGACCCCTCGCGTGATGGCGCTGTGCTTGCTCCCCCTGCTCAGGCGAGGGCCTTGACCTCGCGCCAGGTCAGCAAGCGGCCACTCCGGCGGTCGATCACCTTGAGTCGAATCGCCCGTAGGCCATCGACAACGCCGAGCACCGGAACGTCGTGGAAGATCGGGCTCTCGTCGTGGGCGCGCTGAAGGTTGTAGTTGGGGATCT
Source organism: uncultured Solirubrobacterales bacterium (assembly GCA_963805475.1). Classification (GTDB taxonomy): domain Bacteria; phylum Actinomycetota; class Thermoleophilia; order Solirubrobacterales; family 70-9; genus VRUE01. Next base: position 166,729 of record CAWDUO010000006.1, read on the forward strand.
TGGCGCTGAGATGGTGGACATGGTGAAGGCCGATGTTGCCGGTGAAGAACTGGAGGATCTTCGGCAGCTTCAGGTATGAGCTTCCCCGCAGGGCGGCATCGGCGTAGCTCCACTGATCTGAGCTCTCCCAGTAGACGTCCTCGAACTGATGCTGGACGTAGAACATGAAGACCCCTAGCGTGCCGGCGAGGACCGCCGTCGGTATCTGCACGAGCAGCCATGCCTGCAGGCCGGCGAACCAGCAGATCGTGCCGATCAGCAGCGCCAGGACGAGGTTCGTGACGAGGATGCTTCGCCGCTGGCGCGGTCGCATCTTGTTGGACCAGATGCGCGGCCCGATCATCAGCGACCAGACCGGCCCGATCCCGAACATCACCACGGGATTGCGGAAGAGGCGGTAACCCAGCCGCGACTTCCAGGGCCGGGAGAGGTACTCCTCGACTGTCAGCGTCGCGATGTCTCCCGTCCCGCGCCGGTCGAGATCGCCGGAGCTGCCGTGGTGGACGGCATGGTTATGGCGCCAGTTGGCGAACGGCTGGAAGACGAGCAACCCGGTCACTCTGCCCACCCACAGGTTCGTTCGCCTGCTCGGCAGGAAGGAGCCGTGGGCGCAGTCGTGAAAGACGATGAACGTCCGCAACAGGAAGCCCGCTGCCGGAACAGCGAGGGCGAGGGTGATCCAGACCGAGATTTCGAGGCTGAGGTACATCGCCGCGGAGAGTGCGAGGTAGGGCACCACCGAGGTGGCCAGATCGAGCAGGCTGTGGGGCAGCGAGGGTCGCTCGTGGCGCGCAACCGCCTCGCGCCAGTAGAGGCGGTCTGGTGGCTGGTCGGAACCACCGGTCGGCTCAGAAGTCGGTATCGCTGCCGCGCTCATTGGCGGGGGACCGTATCCGCCGCACCTAAAGCCCGGTGTCGCGCGAAGCGCGAGCCATCCACCCCCTCGGTCCTCGGCCAGCTTGCCGATGAGCTCGACGGCTACACGATGACCAAGAGCTCGCTGCACTTCCCGATCGACCGCCCCCTGCCGAAGACGCTCGTCGAGAGGCTGATCGCCGTTCGTCTCATGGATGCGGGTCTGCCCCTGCGCTAAGCCCGTGCCCGACGGCGCATCTCCTCGCCGCTGAGCAGCTCGATCCGCTGGCTCATCATCCACTGCTGGCCGAAGGGATCGCGCAGGCGACCGGCGCGGTCGCCGTAGAACTGGTCCGCCAGTGGGAAGAGCACCTCTGCTCCAGCCTTGACCGCCCGCGCCCATGCAGCATCCACGTCCTCCCAGTAGGTGGCCATGACCGCGCTGACGGCCCCGTCGAGAGACTGCGGCGAGCGCGCCGGCGCTCCATCCCCCGCCTCCTCGGTGATCATCACCACTGAATCGCCGATCCGAACCTCGGCGTGGATCAGTTCACCCTCCGGCCCATTGAAGCGCTCACCGACCTCCTCCGCGCCGAAAGCCTCCCCGTAGAACGCGGCGGCGGCGGCGCCGTCGGTGACGACGAGCCGCGGCGTGACCGTGCGCAGGTGCTCGGGGACGGGGCTGGGCCGCGAGGGCTGGGCATCCGGCACGAGTCGCGCTCCTCAGAGGCCCGCCGCGACGAGCCCGTCCTCGGGATCGGGGTAGTGGACCATCTCCACGGCCCTCCCGTCGCGGAAGGTAGTGAGGTTGGCGATCGGCGGCGCCTGCTCGCCGTCCTCAGATGGGGGCCGGATGATGACGACAACCTTCTCTCCCGCGCCGCGGACGTCGATGAGCTCGCCGATGCCCTGGCGGGCGAACGCCTGGCGCATCACCGCCATGGCCTGCTCGCGGTTATGACAGGCCGTGGAGTCGGCGGGGTCGCCGCCGTGCCACTTGACGTCGGGATCGAGGAACTCGCGGACGGCGTCGAGATCCCCGCGCAAGTGAAGCGGCTGAAGGGATTCGAACCCTCGACCTTCTGCATGGCAATTAGCGAGGTCATCGGGCGATCCTAGGTCCTCAATGGGCCGTTTGCAGGGCTTTCATGACTGGCGAGATCGTGGATGTTCAGCGCGGATATGAACGGATAGGCGTGGATATGCAGCGAGTCAGGCACTTCGCCCCAGAAGTGCCTGAAATCAACGAGGCCGGTTCCAGTTCGCCTGCGTTTAGCGCCCAGAGGCCAAACGCTGCGCGCGCCTTGCCGGCGAAGCGCTCCGCCCCGGCAACGCATCGCTACAGATCGGCGGGGAGGATCGTGAAGGCGTCGCCCCGCAACGGCGTCATGGCCCGGAAGGCGCGCTCGTCGAAGCTGGCGATGCGATCGGTCCTATGCCGGTCAGCGAGCACGGCAAGCGAGGCGTCGGCGAGGCCCAGCTCGAGGTCCCGGTAGCGACGCGCCAAGTCGCGCGCCACCCCCAGCTCTTTGCGGTCGAGGCAATCGACGACGAAGGTGCCCGTCGCGAGATCGTCGAGGAAGGCGAGCTCGACATCGACGCCGAGCCGGGTGAGGATCAAATAGTCGGCCTCGGCGACGGCCACCTGCGAGGTGACGAGCGGCCCCCTCTCGCCTTCAAACAGAGTGACGACCGCTTCGTGCTCGGGGTCGTCGGCATCAGCCTGCGCGAAGAGCGTGCCGGCGTCGACGATCAGGGTCATCGACGGTGTTCGCCCCGAGCCTTGGCATAGAGCTCATCGGCACCCCAGCGCCGGTTCACGTTGCCCCCGCTTCGTCCCTTCCCCATGCTGCGGAAGGTCCGTGAAGGCGCCTCGGAGAGCACCCGATCCACACCCTCCCGGATCAGCTCGGCCTGACTGCGACCACTCGAGGTCGCCAACCGGCCCAGGCGCTCGGCCTGGGAATCGTCTATGTAGACGGTGGTCTTGTGCATGCGATGTATGGTACCAGCTAGCTGGTACACGCCGGGGCTGATTTAGCGCTCGATCAACTCGCCAGGCCGCAGCTGCCTCACGCCCTCGCGGGCCCACTCCTGCCCCAGCAGGTCGCGGTCGTGAAGGAAGGCGGCGAGCGCCTCGCTCCAGCGCCTCGCCGGGTAGCTCCCGCACCGCCTCGGCGCCGGCCGTGCTCCGGGTCAACCCCGTCACCGAGTGGCCGGCCGCTACCAATCGCGGCACGAGCTGCTTGCCTATCGCTCCCGACGCTCCTGCCACCAGCACCTTCATGGTCACTCCCTTCGTCGCCTTCACAAGGTTGACGAGGCTCGGCTTGCGGCTGTGACACCTTTCACGGAAGGGCGAGGCTCCCGGAAACGCGCTCATTCGCGTCCCGGGTGGCCTACCTGCGCTACCGGCGGCTCAGGTGAGCTCTTCGGACAGTCCGATGACGATGCCCTCGGGACCACGCAGGAAGCAGAGCCGATAGATGTCCTCGTACTGCGCGATCTCGCCGACGCACCGACACCGGGGCCTGCGGCGGCAGGGCTCACCCGACCAGGTTGGGTGGGCGAGCCCCGCCGCGGCGCTCAGCTCGTTTCGACGATCAAGAGCCTGTTGCCATCCTGGTCGCGAAAGAAGAACATCGGCGGCACCGGGCCGCCCATCCGCATCACCTCGGGGTCGACGTCGACGCCGCGCTCGCGCAGGGCGGCGTGGTCCGCGTCGATGTCGGCGCTCTCGAGCCCGATACGGGTCTCGATCCCGGTCCCTTCGCCTTCCCGCGGCCGCACCAGGGCGATCGTCGTCGCCGCGCCGGGCGGCACGACCGCGACCCAGCGATCGCCGTCGCCGAAGGGGATGTCGGCGACCTTCTCGAAGCCGAGCTTCTCGGTGTAGAACTCGATCGCCTGGTCCTGGTCGGCGACCGGGACCATCACCGTCGACACCCGGCCGATCGCCGTCGCTGCGGTGCTCGTGCTCTCGCTCATCTGGATTACCTCCTGTGCGTGGATTGTGCCTTGCGATTGATCAGACCGGAAGAGGAGCGGAAACTCATCGCACAGCCGGGTCGGAGTCGGCCAGCCGGGCCGGCAGCCCGAATGAGTCGAAGAGCGAGGGCAGGAACGGCGCCAGGAAGTTGTGCACACCGGCGACGGCCGGCCCGGCCTCCTCGCCAGCGACCGGCTCGAGCACGGTCAGCGACCACGGCAGCCAGTCACCCGACTCGGGGTCCGGCTTGTAGGCGGCGAAGGCCGGGCAGCCGTTGGCCGTCACCGCGATCAGCTTCGAGCCCCGGCAGCCGGCTCCCTGGCCGAGCATGAAGCGGCCGACCTGCTCGGGCCCGCGCAGCCAGAGCGGCAGCGGCGGCATGTCGAAGACGACGTCGTAGCGCAGCAGGGCGACGATCCGCTCGATGTCGTACTCGGCGAAGGCCTCGAGGTACTGCTCGAGCAGGCGACGCTCGGCCTCCTCGCTGGGACGGGCTGGCGCCTCGGCGTCCTCGAGCGCCAGCTCGTCGAGCGTTTCCCGCGCCCGCTGCAGGGCGCTGTTGACCGAGGCCACCGAGGTCTCCAGCAGCTCGGCGACCTCCTTGGCGCTCCAGCGCAGCACCTCGCGCAGGACGAGGACGACGCGCTGGCGCGCCGGCAGGTGCTGGAGGGCGGCGACGAACGCCAACCGCAGCGCCTCGCGCTCGGAGATCCGCGCTGCCGGGTCGGCGGCGGGATCGAGGACCTGGCTGTCGGCAAGCGGCAGGATCCAGGTCGACTCGGGCAGCGGCGCGCCGACCGGCGTCTCGGCGCTGCCGGCGCCGCCGAGGTCGACCGGTCGCGCCCGGCGCTTGCGGCTCTCGATCTGGTCGAGGCAGACGTTGGTCGCGATCCGAAACAGCCACGCCCTCATCGCGGCCGGCTCGACGAGCGTGTCGGCGCGGCGCCAGGCGCGGATCATCGCCTCCTGGGTCGCGTCTTCGGCCTCGAAGCCCGAGCCCAGCATCCGGTAGCAGTAACCGGTCAGAGCCGGCCGCAGGCGCTCCAGATCCGGCTCGAAGGTCGGCTGCGCGGGCGTGACGGACATTGTGGGGATCGTAGTCCCACCGCAGCTTCCTCGACCTCGGCGGCCACCTCTGGGAGGCGATGTGGATGTCGCTATCCGTCGGCGGCGGCGCGCAGGGCGGCGATGTCGAGTTTGCCCATCTTCAGCATCGCCTCCATCGCGCGCCTCGCCCGCTCCGGGTCCCCATCGCCGAAGAGCTCTTCGAGGCCGGTCGGGGTCACCTGCCAGCAGAGGCCGTACTTGTCGGTGACCCAGCCGCACTGGCCCTCCCTGCCGCCGTCCGCCGCCAGCTTCTCCCAGTAGTAGTCGATTTCGGCCTGGTCGGCGCAGTTGATCTGGAAGGAGACGGCCTCGTCGAACTTGAACCGCGGGCCGCCGTTGATGCCGACGAAGCGCTGGCCCTCGACTTCCCACTCGACCGTCACCACCGTGCCGGCTTTCTGCGGCACGGCCTCGTTGTAGTGGGTGACGCTGACGATGCGCGAGTCCTCGAAGACCGAGAGGTAGAAGTTCGCGGCCTCCTCGGCCTCGGTGTCGAACCAGAGGTTGGGGACGATCTTCTGCATGGCGGTTCCTCCTTTGTGGTTGGTGATCTGGGAACCGGACATCAGTCGCGGCTCCGCTCGAAGACGAGGGACACAGGTCATCGGCAAGTCACGGCCTTCACTCAAACGTCATCTGCAGGGCTTTCGTGATTGACGAGATCTCGGGTATTCGGCACGGATAGGCACCGATATGCAGCGAGTCAGGCACTTCTCGCGAGAAGTGCCTGAAATCGAGGAGGCCGGTTCCAGCCGACGCGCGCACCTCAGCAGGCATCCCCGGGATGCCCGGCTCTATCTACGCCTCCGCATCGATAGCGGCGATAAAGGCCCGGACGTCATCTGCCGCGTCGTCGACGTCGGCAACCGGAAACTGCATCTCCCCGGCCAGCGCGCGGTAAGGCTCAACCCAGGAATCCGGCACGTTCAGTTGCGGCGGCCAGCTGTGTTTCCCGCGAGCCTCGAAGGTCACGACGCAGGCGTCGCGCAGGCTCGACAGGTCTTCGACGATCTCGCGCAGGAGCAGTAGATCGATCAGATCGCGGAAGCGCTCGTTCTCGCGATCCTCAAAGCGCTCGGTGACCGCATGGATCTTCTGCGCAACCTGGAATCGAGTGGACAGGCACTGCACGACCTTGGGCCCGTCGAGTCCGAATTCGGCAATGTCGATCGCCGGCACCGGTTCGCGATCGACAACACGAGCGTCCGGCGGCGCGACCTCCAACTTCAGTGTCGCCCAGGACCGTCCCCGATACAGCAGCTTGACGCTCAAGCGGTGAAACGGGGTGCCCGGCATCCGCTCGATCTGCTGCCGCTGAAACGCGAACTGCGAGTAGTCGCGATCGAAAGCCGCATCGAGATCGTCCTCGAGCGCCTGGGGATCGCCGAAGAAGACCAGATCGACGTCTTTCGTGGCCCTGGCGTCGGTTCCGAAGCGAAGCTCGATGGCGATCCCACCCTTGAGGAGAAACCGGGGCATCTCCTCCTCCCCCACCCGGTCCAAGGCTCCGAGCAAGACCATGACTGAGACCCATCGCCTGACCCGATCCGGCGCGACGCCGGTCAAATCGGCGTAGTGACCGATCAGTCGCTCGAGATGACCTCTTGCGGCCGGTGGGCCGTCGGGGCGACGGTTGGGGCCTCGCTCAGGGAGGATCGGCGCGCTCATCGAACTGCGCCCGAGTCGCCCCGGATCAGCTCTTCATGGAGCCCGGCCGCTTCAGCTCGTTTCAGCAGGCCACGCCGGCGCCCATCCTCGATCGCCGCTCGGACCAAGGCCGGGCCAAGGTGCGCCTCGTGAGCCTGGCGGATCGCCTTGGCCGCAGTGACGATCGGTATGCCCTCATAGGTGGTGAGCTCCTCGGGCTTGAGATCTTCGCGATGAAGGACGTAGAGGGCCGGGACCTCCCGCCGCGGACGGTGCGCTCGCGGGACAGTGATGTGGATCTTCGCCGGATTGACGTCGCTCAGCTCATAGAGGCCGAGGGCCGATGCATGAGAGATGACCGCCTCCGCGTTTCTGGGCCACAGGGTGGCCTGCATGTAGGGGTCCAGCGGGGTCACCGGTATCAACGGCACCCGGTAGACGGCGGTCGTCGGGTGATCCAGCTGCCCCCGGCGCGCCATCTCAAAGAGACGATGGGGATCGAGCCCCAATGCCTCGGCGTCGGCGGTCGTCACATAGCCGTAGCGCTCGGCGGCGATCTCGGCGAGGCGGTTGTAGGTGGCTCCAGGCATGATCGTGGTTGGAAAGGGGCGTTTTGGCCTTTCTTGTCCAGGCACAAACCTAGCACCCGGGGGAGAAAAAGGGGTGTTTTGCACCTTTTTGTCCAGACTCAGGCGGAGCCGTGTTGAGGAAGAGCGTCACTCGCCGACGCCGCGCATCAGCTCGTCCTCGGGAATCTCCGAAACCGGCCGAGAGTAGGGGGCGACGCGCTCGAAGTTGCCGGCGACGGCGAAATTCCGATCCCGATCGCGCCGAAGTCGGTAGCGGGAGACGACCGCGCGAACGTCGGCGGGCTCCAGGTCCGGGTAGGCGGCGACGATCTCCGACTCGCTCATACCTTCAGCGACCATGTCGACCACGGTCGCCACGGGGATTCGCAGGCCGCGTACGCAGGGGGCGCCGTCCATCTGGTCGGGTCGGACGGTGATCCGCGCGGCCGCGTAGTCCACGGTCACCTTGACGTCCATGCCCAGCGCGTCGACGACCTCCTCAAGACCCTCCACCCCAACGCCCGAATAGAGGTTCGCCTCCCAGCGCTGGATCTGCTGCTCCTCGACCTCGAGCCGCTCTCCCAGCTGCTTCTGCGTGAGGCCGGCGACGATCCGGGCCTCGACCAGGGCAGTCGCGAGGTCGCGCAAACTTCCAAGCTCGCGCCGGCCGATACTGCCATCCCGCAAATCCTCGTAGCGCTTGGTTTCGTCGACAACGGTGACCACGACCTGCTTGCCTTCGCGCAGCAGCTTGTCGACCTCCTCGACAACGGCGGTGGCTCGATCGCCGACGGTGGGGTCCAGGCGAAACGTTTTCATCTCGCTGCACGATAGGAGATGGGCGTGGAGAAGGATTCTTACGATCTCTCACGGCGTACTCGTAAGATGCCGCGTCGCCCTGGTCCACGAGGACCAGGGCGACGAAGGCCAAAGGGACGAAGACCGGGAGGAGGTACCTCAGCTACAAGCCGCGTGAAAGAGCCGGCAAGGAGCTACACCACAACTCGCGACTTGACTTGTCAGCGGGCTTTTCGCCGGTGCTGTAGCTCTCGAATCTGAGCGACCAAGAGCTGGCGAAGGTCGAACTGCCAGTAGGAGACGAAGCGCTCGACCAGGGCTCGCATCTCCTTGCGGTCGAGCCGGCCAAGCGTCTTGCGCGTGTCGAGCGCCGTCTCTTGCAGCCGGATCGGCGCCGTCACCATCGCTGCCGAGTCCTCGGCGAGATCGGGGAAGCGCTCCGGAGGCAGAGTGAAGAGCGACGGCTCGCGATGCTCTTCGACGCGTTGCCGCTCCTGGTCGGAAAGCTTCTCAAGCCGGAGTAGACGCAAGGCGAACAGGTCCCCGGTGCGAGGATCGCTGCGGCCGGAAAGGAGGAGCACCGGCCTCGCCTTAGCCCGCACGACGAACTCGAACTCCGCGTCGCCGCCCTTGCGGAGGCCGTCGACGATCTGCGAGGCGGAGGGCACCTCCACCGGCGTGCCATCGGCGACATGGACCTTGAAGGGCGTCGCGGGCGTGTAGGGGACGATCGCCCAGTAGACCTCGCCGGCCGCGAGGCTCAAAGGCCGAGTAGGCGCTTGACCGACGCCTCGTCGTCGATCAGCTTCCCCTCGGGCGACTCCGAGATCTGATGAGCGCGCACCCCGAGGTCGCTCAGACCTGAGGCGGCGGCCAAATCGTCGAGAAGCTCCGAGTCGCCCTGCAGCTCAGCGAAGTCATCCGGATGCAGGATCACCGCCTTGACGTGCTCCGCGCTGTAGCGCTCGACCACGAGCGCCTCGCCGGGCCGCGGGTCGGGCAAGCGGACGTCGTTGCTCTTGATAGGTGAGCTATGCAGAGCCATAAAAGAAAGATAGCAACGGTGTCGGGCGGGACTTTCTCGGAGTCGTACGACATCTCTCGCCAGGATCGGGCGCCGTTTTTTCAACGCCCTTGAGAACGCGGGAGGGCACAGTAGAGTCGCCTCACTGCCGGAGCTAGGCGATCCTGTTAGGGTTACCTAACTCCACTATGACGTTCGCCCAGACCGCAGCCCTCGGAGCCCTGGCCGGCTTCACGATCTACCTCGGCCTCCCCTTCGGCCGCCTGCAATTGCTCGGCAATCGCAGCCGCGTCGCCCTGGCGATGTTCTCGGTGGGAGTCCTCGCCTTCATCTTCGTCGACGTCATGGAGCATGCCTTCGGCATCGTCGAGACCGCTGTCCAGGGCTTCAAGCAAGGCAATGGTGATTTCGGGAGCGCACTCGGCCTCGCCGCGCTTCTCGGCGGCGGCTTTGCTCTCGGTCTCGCAGGTCTCGCGATGACCGAGCGGCGCCTGCGCTCCTTGCGCCCCCTGCCGCCAATCGCAGGCGGTGCCGTGGACGTGCTCAGCGCCGAGGAGCTTGCGCGCGACGAAGCGGCGGCGCACGCCCGGGCGCTGCGGACCGGGGTCACGATCGCGGCCGCGATCGGCCTGCACAACTTCGCCGAGGGGCTTGCGATCGGCGTCTCGGCGAGCACCGGGGCGATCAGCCTGGCGACGGTCCTGATTGTCGGCTTCGCCCTGCACAACGCGACCGAGGGCTTCGGCATCGTCGGCCCGCTGGGCGACGTGCGACCTTCGTGGGGATGGCTCGGCCTGGTCGGGCTGATCGGCGGAGCCCCGACCCTCCTCGGCTCGATGCTCGGCTACAGCGTCACCTCCGAACCGCTGGAGCTGGCCTTCTACGCGGTCTCCGGCGGCGCCATCCTCTACGTCATCGGCGAGGTCTGGAACGCGATGCGCCGCTACGGTCACCGAGAGCTGGGTCTGTGGCTGCTGGCGATTGGGTTTTTCGTCGGGGTCGCGACCGATCTGGTGGTCGCCTACGGCGGCGGCTGAGCACCCGGCGCCGAGCGGCGCAGCCGCCGCGGCTCGCGCGTGAAGGCCCGCGTTCCGGGCGGAGCGGTCGACCGCTCGCCGGCCATCTGGCGGTTCAGGGTGGTGGACCGGGCGCCGCGCCCTGCCTCGCGCAGACGCCGCCGCGCTGGCCCAGGCCAGCGCTGACCCGGGATCTCCCGACGTAGAGTTGCCTGCGGTGAGCTTCCTCGAAAGCATCGGCGTCGAGCTTCCGGTCGTGCAGGCGGGAATGGGCGGCGGCCTCAGCCGTCATGAGTTGGCTGCCGCGGTGTCAGAGGCGGGCGGTCTGGGAACGATCGCGGTCAACGGGGCCGCCGCGATCCGCCGTGAGCTCGACGCGGCGCGAGCGCTGACCGACAGGCCGCTCGCGGTGAACCTGCTGTTGCCCTTCGCGCGGCGCGACTGGTTCGCCGCGGCGGCCGGCGCCGACGTCGTCGTCACCTTCTGGGGCAGGCCGAAGCGCCGCACGCCGGGCGCGTGGATGCACCAGTGCGGCTCGGTCGAGGAGGCCCGGGCCGCCTTGCGGCCGGCGCCGACGCGGCGATCCTCCAAGGGGTCGAGGCCGGAGGCCACGTGCGCGGGGCGGTCCCCGCCCTGGAGCTGCTCGAGCGGGCGCGGGCGTTGCTGCCGGACGACTTCCCGCTGCTGCTCGCCGGAGGGATCGCCGACTCGGCCGACGTCGGGGAAGCGCTCGACGCCGGCGCGGCGGCGGGGTCGCCGGCACCCGCTTCCTGCTCTCCGAGGAGAGCCATGCCCATCCGCGAGTACCGGCGGCGCCTGATCGGCGCGCGGGAAACGGTCCTCACCGAACTCTTTGGCGCCGGCTGGCCGGCTGCTCCTCACCGGGTGATCGCCAACGCCGCCACCGAGCGCTGGCTCGCCGGGGACTCGCGCGGGCCGCGGCTCAACCGCATGCTCAACCGCCTCACCGGCTCCGGCGCCCGCTACATGCCGGCGAGGCTCCTTGGACGAATCGCTCGCGCGCAGCGTCCGGGCGGCCGCCTGCTCTCACCGCTTGCGCCTACCGACGACGGCCCGGTCAACCTGCTCGACGCCGGGCCGCTCTACGCCGGGGAGAGCGTGGCCCGAATCGTCGACGTGAGGCCCGCCGCCGAGCTGGTTCGCGCGCTTTCGCCCTGACGCCGCCGACATCGGTGCGCGGCCACGACCACTCGTACGAGCCCACCTAGCGAGGCGCTTACCCCGGGCAGGCGCCTGAATCAGGGGTGGATCTTCTCGCCGCGCTCGAGCATGGCGACGAACTTGCGCAGCCGCCGCTCGCGCGTCTCCGGCTTCTTCGCGTCGCCGAGGCGATAGACGATCGCGTAGCGGTTGGCGCTGTCGAGCTCGGCGAAGAACGCGGCATCGGCGGCATTCGGCTGATTTGCGGCGGATTCCCGAAAAAGCGGCTGATCGGATTCGAACCGACGACCTTCTGCATGGCAAGCAGACGCTCTAGCCAGCTGAGCTACAGCCGCACGGTGGCGGATTCTACTTCAGCTGCCGATGAGGGAGCAGGGGAACGGGATGTTGCCCTGCTTGGGGCCTTCGCCGGGGGCGGCGGGGATCCACTTGTAGTGGAGCTTGGTGAAGTGGAGCTTTTCGTCCTGGGGGCAGAGCTTCGGCCTGGAGAGGACGACTTTCATCGCCGCCTTGGCGACCTTGCCGGCGGCGCAGTCGGGCTTGCAGACCTTCTGCTGGCCGAGGCCGGCGCCATGCGCCTTCTTCGTCCCCCACTGGGGCCACTGGACCTTGGTCACGATCAGCCCGGCGTCGCCGCAGGTGAGGACGATCGACTTCGGCTTGAACGACGCCCCCGAGCAGTCGCTGGTCACGTAGACCCGCTGCGCCGGCTTGGCCGCCGCGAGCGCAACGGCGAAGGCGGCGACGGCGAGCGAAGCGACGGTCGCGAGAAGGGCGATGCGGTGGAGGCGACTCACGCTGGCGGGAACCTTAGCGCGCGCCAGAGACGAGTCAAGCCGGCTCTCGGCGGGCTCGACGCATTGCCGACCGCGTCAGTCGCCGCCGTCGAGCGCCCGGTTGACGAGCCGGTCCGCCTCGGCGTTCTCCGCCCGCCGCACGTGGCGGATCGACCAGCTCCCCGCGAACGGCCGCAGCGCCCGCTTCACCTCGGCGTGCAGCTCGCGCAGGGTCGCGTCCTTGACCTTGTACTCGCCCTTCACCTGGCGCACGATCAGCTCCGAGTCGCCGATCAGCTCCAGCTCGCTCGCCCCCAGCGCGGCGGCCCGCTCGATCCCCAGCAGCAGCGCCCGGTACTCGGCGACGTTGTTGGTCGCGGCGCCGATCCGCTCGCCGCGCTCCTCCAGCACCTCGCCGCCGGCGTCGCGGACGACGGCGCCGACCGCCGCCGGCCCCGGGTTGCCGCGCGCCCCGCCGTCGACGTTCACGGTCAGCTTCATGCGGGGACGCCGAGCGCCAGCCGGCCGCCCTCCTCGGCGTGGGCGTTCCACTCGCGGGCGGAGCCGTCGAGCTGCTCGACCTCCTCCCCCCTCCCCAGCTGGAAGACGGCGCGCAGCTCGTCGCCCAGGTCCACCCCCCACTGATACCAGCAGAGGTCCCAGGCGACGGTCACCCGCACCTCGCTCGACGAGCCCGCCGCGGCGCCGACGGAGACCCGCGGCTCGCCAAGGGTGCGCGCCAGCCCGGCCACGGTGCGCGCCGCCTCGCTGGCGTTGAAGCGCTCCACGGCGCGGTCGAGGCGCCCGCGCGGCGACTCGCCCGGCTCGGGCTCGGGACGGCGGCCGACGTTCGCCCCCGGCGCCGCCGGATCGACCCAGCCGAGCCGCTCGGCGCGCCCGCGGCAGAGCTCGCAGACGCGCTTCAGGCCCTCCCTCGGGCTCATGTAGGTGCGGGTGCGCTCGCCGGCCAGGATCGTGCGGCCGCACACCGCGCAGGTCTCGTCAGGGCTCACGTCGCAACGCTAGCAACGGGGGCAAGGCGCCCGTCCAGCCGTCCTCAGTCCTCCTGAAGGGAGGACTTGAGCCGCATCACGGCCTTCGTGTGCAGCTGGGAGACGCGCGACTCGGTGACGCCGAGCACCTCGCCGATCTCGCGCAGGGTGAGGCTCTCGTAGTAATAGAGGGCGACGACGAGCTGCTCGCGCTCGGGCAGGCCGGCGATCGCCTCGGTCAGGCGGTCCTTGATCTCGCTGCTGGCAAGCGATTCCTGCGGGTCGTCGGCGCGCGGGTCGGGGATCGTGTCGAGCAGCGAGACCGAGTCGCCCGAGGAGTCGGAGATCGTCCACAGCTCGTCCAGGGCGTAGATCGAGGAGTTGGCGATCTCCAGCAGCGAGGTCTGCAATTCGTCCTCGCTGAGGCCGACCTTCGTCGCCAGCTCGGCCTCGGTCGGCGCCCGCTGGAGCTCGTGCTCGAGCTTCGCCTGGGCCCCCTCGATCTCGCGCGCCCGCGCCCGCACCGAGCGCGGCACCCAGTCGAGCGAGCGCAGCTCGTCGATGATCGCGCCGCGGATGCGGGTCATCGCGAAGGTCTCGAACTTGATCCCGCGCTCGGGCTCGAAGCGCTCGATCGCGCCGATCAGCCCCATCAGGCCGTAGGAGATCAGGTCGGCGTCGTCGACGTGGGACGGCAGCCCGGCGCCGAGCCGGCCGGCGACGAATTTGACCATGGGCGAGTAGGCGACGACCAGGCGCTCGCGCGCCGCCCTGTCGCCTTCCTCCTTGTAGCGCCGCCACAGGTCGCGGAGCTCGACCTCTTTTACCCCCGTTTCCATGCGACTCCGCTCGATTCTACGGCCGGCGGGCGACCATTTGGCATCAGGCGCGCGGATGGGTGGCGGCGTACGCCTCCCGCAGGCGCGCGGCGTCGACGCGAGTGTAGACCTGAGTCGTCGATATGGAGGCGTGGCCGAGCAGCTCCTGAATCGCGCGCAGATCGGCGCCGCCTTCGAGCAGATGGGTGGCGAAGCTGTGGCGCAGGGCGTGCGGCGAGACCCCGGCGGCCAGCGCCGCCTCGCGGGTCCAGAGGGCGAGCCGCCGGCCGACATCGGAGTTCGAGAGGCGCCGGCCGCTCTTGGAGAGGAAGAGGGCGGGCTCCGTCGGCTCGGCGACGAGCGCGTGGCGGCCCCGCTCCAGGTAGCGGCGCAGGGCGCGCTGGGCCGGCTCGCCGACCGGCAGCAGGCGCTCCTTGGAGCCCTTGCCGAGCACGCGCAGCTGCTCGGTCTCGAAATCGAAGGAGTCGCGGTCGAGGTTGACGATCTCCTCGCAGCGCAGGCCGCAGGAGTAGGCCAGCTCCAGCATCGCCCGGTCGCGCAGCTCCAGCGGCGTGTGCGCCGGGATCCGCTCCAGCAGCTCCCGCATCTCCGCGCCGCTCAGCACGCGCGGCAGCTTCTGCTCGCGCTTGGGGCTGGAGACGAGGTCGGCCGGGTTCTGGCCGACCCGCTCGCTGCGGACGAGGAAGTCGTAGAGCAGCGCACGGCGGCGAGCTTGCGCCCGACGGTCGCCGCCGAGGCGCCCTCGGCGGAGAGCGCGGCGGCGAAGCGCCGCACCTCGCGGTGGCGGACCCCGGCGGGCTCCAGCCCCCGGGTCCGTGCCCACTCGACGAACTGGCCCAGGTCCACCCCGTATGCCCGGCGCGTGCGCTCGGCCAGGCTGCGCGCCCGCATGTCGCGGTCGAAGGCGACGAGCGACTCGTCCCAGGTCATGTGGGAAGGATTCGCCGCGACGCGGGCCGAGCCTGCGTCAGCCGATGTAGATCGGAGTCCCGACCTCGACCCGGTCGTACAGTTCTTCGACGTCGGGGATCGACATGCGCACGCAGCCGTGCGAAGCGGCGCTGCCGAGCGAGTACGTCTCTTCGGTGCCGTGGATGCCGGCGCCTTCGAAGATGCCCATCCAGCGGGCCTTGATCGGGTCTTCGGGGCCCGGCGGGATCACCTGGCCCGCCAGGTCGCCGGCCCAGGCCGAGTCGGGCACGTGCCAGGAGGGGTTTTCTTCCTTTTTCTGATCGCGTACAGCCCTTCGGGGGTTTCCAGCCCTTCCTGGCCGACCGCGACGGTGTAGGCCTTGGCCAGCTTCAGGTGTTCCCAGAGGCGCAGGGTGAAGGTGGCGCGGTCGAGCGTCAGGTAGGACGGGTATTCGGCGGCGACTTCCCTCGCCGTCACCTCCGGCTTGACCGGGTGGGTTCGGGCGGCGATCGTGTGGTCCGCGCCGGCGTTCAGCACCGCGGCGCGAAGCTGCCGGGCGAGCAGGCGGTCGCGCAGCTTGCGGCCCCACTTCGCCGGAGCGACGGCGAGCGATTCGCCGCTCGGTTCGACGGCGGCGTCCTGCGCTTCGCGGTCGACTTCGTCGGCGACGTGGCGGACGAAGCGGTCGACGGCCGCCCGCGAGTAGGCGACTCGGGCGGGGACGTTCTCATCGACTTCCCCTCCGGTCACGTAGCGCGCCAACCGGCCCGGAAGGCCGCCGGAGCGGCTCTTGTCGAGCGCCTCTTCGACCGCCCGGTCGAGGTTCGCGTGGACCTTCAGGCTGGCTCCGTCGAGCTTCCAGCTCTCGCCGTCGTAGCCAACCCGGAGCGAGTGCCGGAGCGGCAGCAGCAGCTCCCGCCGCACCGCCCGCTTCGCCTCCGCTTCGTCCATGCCGCCGACGTCGACCCCGCCGATCGTCACGCCGTCGGCGATCTTGCCGTCCTGGGAGCTGTCGTAGGCGAAAGTGACGCCGAGGAGGACGAGGAGAACCGCGGCGCCCGCGGCGAGCGCGATCTTGGTCCTACGCCCCATCGGGAAAGCTTACGCATACGGGTCTGCCGCTCCAAGGATATGTTTCGGTTTGGTGCGCTCCAAGGACGAGATCCGCAGGGAGGTCTGGAAGGCGATGGACCGGGAGGGCGTCTCGCGCTTTCCGGGCGCCGAGGGGCGCATCCCCAACTTCGCCGGGGCGCGCCTGGCGGCCGAGAAGCTGGCCGGCCACCGGCTGTGGAAGCGGGCGCGAGCGATCAAGGCCAACCCCGACTCCCCCCAGACGCACGCCCGCCGCATGGCCCTGGAGGAGGGCAAGACGCTGATCATGGCGGTGCCGCGCCTGCGCGACCCCCACCCCTTCCGGGTCCTGGAACCCAAACGGCTCACGAAGGCGGCGATCAAGGAGGCGGCGACGATCAAGGGCGCGCTCAAGCACGGCCGCGTCGTCGCCCTCGACGACCTGCCGGAGATCGACTTCGTGCTCACCGGCTCGGTCGCGGTCAACCTCAGCGGCGCCCGGATCGGCAAGGGCGGCGGCTACAACGACCTCGAGTACGGGATCCTGATCGACGCCGGCAAGATCGACGACCACACGACGATCGCCACCACCGTGCACCCGATCCAGATCCTGCGCAAGCACCTGCCGGTGATCTCCCACGACCTGCCGGTCGACCTGATCGCGACCCCGCGCGCCGTGATCGAGGTAGAGCGCCAGTACGAACGCCCCCGCGGCATCCTCTGGGACCACCTACAACCCCCCCAGATCCGCGAGATCCCGATCCTGGAAAGGATGGGGTACGCGTGAGAAAGTACCCCCTCACGGCGCTGGCGGCGGACTGTACGGTCGCAGGGTGCTGATCGAGACCGAGCGATGCGGCTACGTCCGATGGGGAGTGGGTCTTCGCGGAGTTCGACGTTCCGTACCTGACGGCGATGGTCAATCCCGATAGCGTCCGCTCGGTCCGCGTGGCGGAGCGTCTGAGCATGGCTCCGATGCGGGACGACGTGCTGCTGGGCGATCCGGTCGTCGTGTACGGGCTCGATCGGGCAGACTGACGCGGATGCAGGGCGAAGAGCTGCCGCGCCGGGTGGACAAGCCGTGGGGGCACGAGCTGTGGTTCGCGCTGACCGACCGCTACGCCGGCAAGCTGCTACACGTGCGGGCCGGACAGCGCCTTTCGGTCCAGTACCACGAGCGCAAGGACGAGACCTCCTACCTGCTCGCCGGACGGCTGTTGCTAAGCCGCGGCCCCAGCGCGGACGCGCTGATGGAGACCGAGCTGACCGCCGGTGATGTCTGGCGAAACGAGCCCGGCCAGGTCCACACGATCGAGGCCCTGGAGGACGCAGTGGTGGTGGAGGTCTCCACCCCCGACCTCGACGACGTGGTGCGCCTCACCGACGACTACGGCCGCGCCGGAACCTCAGCGCCGTAGTCGCCGCTACCGCGTGACCAGGGCGACAGTGAATCCGTCATAGCCCTTGCCACCGACCGTCTGGATCGTCGTCGCGGCGACTCGCCCCTCTGCGGCGACCATCTCGTGCAGACGACGCTGGGCCTGCACCTTCAGATCCTCGCTTTCGGAATCCGCGAGGGAGCCATCACGAACGACGTTGTCGGCAACGATCAGGCCACCGGGACGGGAATGCTCCAGCGCCCAGGCGAAGTACGCCGGGCTGTTCTCCTTGTCGGCGTCGATGAAAGTGATGTCGAACGGCCCGGCGTCCTCGGAATGCAGTTCTGGCAATACGTCGAGTGCCGGCCCGACGCGCAGATCGACCGCGCCTTCCAGACCAGCCCGAGCGATGTTCTCGCGAGCGACCTCTGCGAAGGCGGAGTCGGCCTCCAGGGTGACCAAGCGGCCGCCCTCGGGCAGCGAGCGTCCCAGCCAGATCGTGCTGTAGGCGCCAAGCGTCCCGAACTCGAGGATCGTCCTCGCCCCGATCGACCTGGACAGCAGGTAGAGCAGCTTTCCCTGCGGCGGCGAGACCTGAATCGCTGGCAAACCGGCGGCCTCGCTGGCCTCCAACGCGGCTTCCATGGCCGCGTCGTGCGGCGCCAGCAACCCGGCCACGTACTCGTCGACCGCCGCCCACTGCTCCTGCATCGCTCGCCCGCTTTCGCTCGGTGGATCGTTCAACCGCGATGATCTCTATCAACCCCAGCGACTTTCAGGAGCGGGACGCGTGAAGGATGATCCGCAAATCGACTCGCAGCGCCCACTCAAGCCGTCGGCCCCAGACGAGCCGATTCGGCTGTGTCCCTACGACCCGTCCTGGCCCGCACGGTTCGAGCAAGAGAGGGAGGTGCTGGAAGGCGCGATCGGCGAGTGGATCGTCGGGGGTATCCACCACGTCGGCAGCAGCGCCGTTCCGGGCCTGGAGGCTAAGCCGATCATCGACCTCCTCGTCGGCGTCCGCGACCTCGACGAGTCACGGGCGTGCTTCGAGCCGCTTGCAGCGGCTCCACTATGTGTATGCGCCGTACCTCCCCGAGGAGATGCACTGGTTCTGCAAGCCGCACCCGAGCCGCCGCACGCACCATCTCCATCTCGTCCCGGTCGGCTCCCGGCGCTACCGCGACGAGCTCTCCTTCCGCAACCGGCTGCGGGAGGACGCGGCGCTCGCCGCCGAATACGTCGCCCTGAAGCGGAGCCTCGCGAGCCGCTTCGCGAACGACCGCGAGGCCTACACGGACGCCAAGTCGGACTTCATCCACCGCGTCCTCGACCAGGCTCGCTGAGCGCCATCGAGCCGTGAAAGCATGCTCACGTGAGCGGGAATGAGCAGACCGGCGACGCGGGGAGCACGGGGCATACGAGCGTCCACCATGCGCGGGTCGTCTGGGATCCGAGTCGGGACGATCGTCGCGCTCACACCATCGATCTCGCCGGGCAGCGGCTCGCGGCGTCGGGCACTGCGACGCTCGGCGGCGATCCGGCAAAGGCGGACCCCGAGGAGATGCTCGTCGCCTCGCTGTCGAGCTGTCACATGCTGTGGTTCCTCTCCCTGGCCCGCGCCGCGAGGCTCAAGGTGACTGCCTACGAGGACGAGCCGGAGGGCACGATGGATGACACCCGGTTCACTCGCGTGGTCCTTCGCCCCAAGGTCACCTTCGACGGCGACGTCGGCGACGAGCAGATCGACTCTCTCCACCACCGTGCCCACGAGCGCTGCTTCATCGCCAACAGCGTCAGCTGCCCGGTCGAGGTCGAGCCGCAGAAATAGCGCGGCAATGTGACCACCTCGTTGTTATAGTGACCACATGCGTGAGATCGGTATCCGGGACTTGAAGAGCGGTCTGAGCGAGGTGCTGCGTCGGGTGGACGAGGGCGAGCAGATCCGCGTGACCAGGCGCGGACAGGCCGTCGCCGACATCGTGCCGGCCGGGTCGCGCCGCCGCGACGAGAGTCTGCGACGGCTTGTTGCGGAAGGTCGAGTCACGCCGGCTGCACGCCCCAGGCCGCACCGCCTCCCCCGTCCGCTAAAAGGGAAGCGGTCGGCTTCGGCGCTCGTCCTGGCAGAGCGCGACGCCGAGCGCTGATGCTCTACCTCGACGCGAGCGCGCTGGTCAAGCGCTACGTCGTCGAGGAGGGAAGCGACCTGCTGATCAAGGCGATGGAGGGCGCGAGCGACTGGTCGATCTGCCGGATCGGCTACGTGGAGACAGCACGCGCCGTGGGCTTGGCGGCGGGGACACGGGCAGTCGGAAGGTTCGAGGAGGACTGGCCCTCCTTCGAGGTGGTGGAGGTCGATGTCGCACTCGCCGAGCACGCCGCTCAGCTGGCGCTCGAGTCGGGGCTGCGCAGCCTCGACGCGCTCCACCTGGCTGCCGCACTTCTACTGCCGCGGCGCGACCTCACCGTCGCCACTTGGGACGCTCGGTTGCATGGTGCGGCCCAGGAGCGCGGCCTGCCGACGCTGCCGGCAGCGCTCGCCTGATCGGCCGGCGGATAGGATCCGGCCATGCCTGAGGCTGCGCAGGGGGTGATGAGCGGGTCGGTGAACTTTCCGGCCAGCGACTACGGGAATCCCGATCCGGAGTGGCTGAAGATCGACTGGCGCCAGCACCTGCACCGGGTGCAGCTGCCGGGCGCCGAGGTCAACTACGCCGAGATCGGCGAGGGGGAGCCGATCCTCTTCGTCCACGGGCTCGGCGGCTGCTGGCGCAACTGGCTCGAGAACCTGCCCCACTTCGGCCGCACCCACCGGGCGATCGCGCTCGATCTGCCCGGCTTCGGCGACAGCCCGATGCCCTCGTGGCCGATCGACATGCCCACCTACGGGCGGCTGATCCACGACTTCTGCGAGAAGCTGGGCATCGACCGGGTGGCGGCGCTGGTCGGCAACTCGATGGGTGGCTTCGTCTCGACCGAAGCCGTGATCGAACGGCCCGAGCGCTTCGAGAAGCTGGTGCTCGTCTCCGCCGCAGGGATCAGCTTCGCCGAGGCAGCGGGGCGCAAACAGGAGGCGGGAGTGAGGCTGTTCGAAGCCGGAGCCGCCATGATGGCCGGGCCGCGGCGCGTCTGGGTCACCCGCCCGAAGGGCCGCCAGCTGGCCTTCGGCCGCTTGGTCCACTACCCCAACCGGCTGCGGCCCGAGCTGCTGCGCGAGCTGATGGAGCCCGGCGTCAGGGCGCCCGGCTTCCCCGCCGCGATCCGCGCGATCGCCGGCTACGACACCCGCCACCGGCTGACCGAGATCGAGATCCCTGCTCTGGTCGTCTGGGGCCTGCGCGACCAGGTCGTCCCGGTCGAGGCGGCGATCGGCTACCACCGCCTGATCCCCGACTCGCGCCTGGAGCTGTTCGAGCGCACCGGCCATGTGCCGCAGATGGAGCGGCCGGCCCGCTTCAACCAGCTGCTGGACGATTTTCTCGTCGAGTAGCGACGAGCTCAGTCGGTAACCGCGCCCAGCGACGCCGAGCTGACGGTCGCCGCGTACTTCGCCATCACGCCGCGCTCGTGCAGCGGCGGGGGCGGCTCGTAGAAGGCGACGCGCTCCGCGATCTCCTCGTCCGACAGCGCCACGTCGAGCCGCCTGGCGTCGACGTCGAGGGTGATCTCGTCGCCCTCGCGGATCGCCGCGATCGGGCCGCCCTTGACCGACTCGGGGGCGACGTGGCCGACCATCAGGCCGCGCGTCGCACCGGAGAAGCGGCCGTCGGTGAGCAGGGCGACGTCCTCGCCCAGCCCCTCGCCGACGATCGCCGCGGTCACCTGGAGCATCTCGCGCATCCCCGGGCCGCCGGCCGGCCCCTCGTTGCGGATCACGACGATGTCGCCCGCGCGGATTCCCCGCTCCTTGACCGCGCGGAAGCACTCCTCTTCGGACTCGAACACCCGCGCCGGGCCGACCTGGCGGCGGCGCTCGGTGCCGGCGAGCTTGACCACCGCGCCGTCGGGAGCGAGGTTGCCGCGCAGGATCGCCAGGCCGCCTTCGGGCTTCAGCGGGTCGTCGAGCGGCCGCACGACCTCCTGGCCGGGCGCCTCGCTCGCCGCCGCGGCCTCCTCGCCGATCGTCCGGCCGCTGACCGTGATCGCGTCGGCGTGCAGCTTCCCGGCATCCGCCAGGCGCTTCATAACCAGCGGCACGCCGCCGGCGCGGTAGAGGTCGGTGGCGACGAAGCGGCCGCCCGGCTTGAGGTCGGCGAGCAGCGGCGTCTCGCGCGAGATCCGCTCGAAGTCGTCCATCGTCAGCTCGATCCCGGCCTCGTGGGCGAGCGCGATCAGGTGCAGGACGACGTTGGTCGAGCCGCCGGTGGCGCAGGCGCAGGCGATCGCGTTCTCCAGCGAATCGCGCGTGATCACCCTGCTCGGCCGCAGGTCCTCGGCGAGCACCCGCATCGTCAGCTCGCCGATCCGCTCGGCGACGCCGCCCTTCTCGTCGTCTTCTGCCGGCACCATCGCCGAGCCGCCGGGGCTGATCCCGAGCGCCTCGAAGGCGCAGCCCATCGTGTTGGCGGTGAACTGGCCGCCGCAGGCGCCGGCGCCCGGGCTGGCGACGCCCTCGAGCTCGTTCAGTTCCTCGTCGCTCATGTCGCCCGCCGCGTGGGCGCCGATCGCCTCGAAGACGTCGAGGATCGTCACGTCGCGGCCGTGCCAGTGGCCGGGGGCGATCGAGCCGCCGTAGAGCAGCACCGAGGGCACGTCGAGCCGCGCCATCGCCATCGCCCCGCCGGGGATCGTCTTGTCGCAGGCGCAGAGGACGACGATCGCGTCGAACTGGTAGCCGCGCGCCATCAGCTCGATCGAGTCGGCGATCACCTCGCGGCTGACCAGCGAGGCCTTCATCCCCTGCGTGCCCATCGTGATCCCGTCGGAGATCGCGACGGTGTTGAACTCCATCGGCGTGCCGCCGGCGGCGCGCACGCCGCGCTTGACGTGCTCGGCCAGCCCGCGCAGGTGGAAGTTGCAGGGCATCGCCTCGGTCCAGGTGTTGGCGATGCCGATCGTCGGCCGGCTGAGCGCGTCGTCGTCGAACCCGATGCCCTTCATGTAGGCGCGGGCGTGGGCGCGGTCGGGGCCGTCGAAGACGACGCTGGAGCGTGGGCGCGGAAGCTTGGTCGAGGTGGCGGCGTCGGTGGTCATGGCTGAAATCTATCCGCCAGGCCGAAGACGTCGACGGGGCCCGGGCCATGTCCGATCTCGCGCAGCCCGGCGCCGACCGCCGCGGAGGCGATCTCCCTCGCCCTGCGGGCCGCCAGGATCGGGCTCTCGCCGCGGGCGAGGAAGGCGGCCAGGGCCGAGGAGTGCGTGCAGCCGGAGCCATGGGCCGCGCCGTCCGGGTAGCGCTCGCCTTCGATCGCCTCGGCCGCCGAGCCGTCGAAGAAGAGGTCGATCCCCTGCTCGCTGTGACCCCCGGTGACGACGACCGCGCCCGGGCCGAGCGCCAGCACCTCGCGCGCGAGGTCCTCCTGCGAGTAGTCCTCGCCCGCCCCCGTCAGCGCCCGCGCCTCGGGGATGTTTGGCGTGACCACGGCGGCGAGCGGCAGCAGCCGCTCGACCAGCGCCGCGCGCGCCGCCTCGTCGAGCAGTACCGCGCCGCTCTCGGCGACCATCACCGGGTCGATCACGATCGGCGCATCGCCGACCCAGTCGAGCGCCTCGACCACCGCGCCGACCGTCTCCGCGGTCCCGAGCATGCCGATCTTGACGGCATCGACGCCGATGTCCTCGGCCACCGCGCGCACCTGGGCGACGATCGCCCACGGCGAGACCGCCTCGACGGCGCTGACCCCGACCGTGTTCTGCGCCGTGATCGCGGTGATCGCGGTCGTCCCGTGCACGCCGCAGCGCGCGAAAGCCTTCAGGTCGGCCTGGATGCCGGCGCCGCCGCCGGAGTCCGAGCCGGCGATCGAGAGCGCGGTGGGGGTCCGTCTCCCCATCATGAGCCCCACCCTAGACCCCTGGATCGCGGCGGCGTCCCGCGCTCCGTACGCTGTCGCTGCACTAGAGCGAGCACCGAGGGCCTCCCCTACTCGGACGACAGCGGCGGCTGCAGCGACGTCCGCGTGTAGACGCCGACCAGCGAGCAGTTGACGTACCCCAGCGCCTCGAGGTCGGCCAGCGCCGCGGCGGCCTCGGCGCCGGAGAGCTCGAGGTCGGCGGCGACCCCGTCGCAGGTCTCCGCGCCCAGCTCGAGCGACTCCAGCACGGCCAGCTGCGCGCTCTCCAGCTCGGGCCCGGAGCGCTCGATCGGCTTCACCCCCGGCCCAAGCATCGCGTCGAGCACGTCCTGGGCGTCGCGGACCAGGCAGGCGCCGCCGGCGAGCAGGTTGTTCGGCGCGACCGAGAGGCGCGAGCCGACCGGGCCGGGGACGGCGCCGAGGTCGCGGCCGAGGTCGGCCGCCAGGTCGGCGGTGATCAGCGAGCCCGAGCGCTCCGCCGCCTCGACCACGACCGTCATCCCGGCGATCGCGGCCATGATCCGGTTGCGGGCCGGGAAGCTCCAGCGCCAGGCGCCGGCGCCAGGGGGCAGCTCGGAGAGCACCAGGCCGCTCTCGCCGATCCGCCGCCACAGCGAGCGGTGCGCCGCCGGATAGGCGACGTCGGCGCCGTTGCCGAGCACCGCCGCCGTCAGCCCTCCGTCGAGCGCGCCGCGGTGGGCGCAGGAGTCGATGCCGAAGGCGAGTCCGCTGACGACGACGAGCCCGGCGCGCGCCAGATCGCGGCCCAGCTCGCGCGCCACCTCGCGCCCGTAGGTGCTGGCGCGTCGGGCGCCGACGATCGTCACCGCCTCCTCGGGCGAGAGCCGCGCGAGCAGCTCCGGCTCGCCCCGGCCGATCAGCGCCCAGGGGGCGTCGTCGGCGTCGCGCAGGCCGACCGGATAGAGCGGGTCGTGACGGCAAACAGCCCAGCAGCCCGCCGCCTCCAGCTCGGCGTGGAGGCGCTCCTCGGCCAGCGCGGCCACCTCGGCCAGCAGCCGCTCGGCGACTTTAGGGGCCACCGCGTCGGCGAGGTCCTGGCTGCCGAGCCGCAGCAGCTCCGGCGAGCGCCGCCCCGGGGCGCTGGTCGCGACTTTCTCGATGTAGGGGGCGAGGCGGGCGAGCAGCTGCGCGCGGCGCAGGCACTCTGGGCAGGCCTCGGGGTTGAGCCGGCTAATCACGGTCCCTCCTTCTCAGTTGCAGGGCCTGGGCGACGTGGTCACGGGCGACGGCGTCGGCGTCGGCGAGGTCGGCGACGGTGCGGGCGAGGCGCAGCACCCGGTCGTGGGCGCGGCCGCTGAGCCGCCGGCGCTTGTAGGTCTCGGCGAGCAGCGCCGCGGCGTCCTCGTCGAGTGCGCACTCGCGCGCCTCGGCGGGCGTCATCTCGCCGTTGCAGCGGCCGGCGCCGAGGCGGGCTTCCTGGCGCTCGCGCGCCGCGGCGACGCGCTCGCGCGCCGCGGCCGAGGGCTCGCCGGGAGGCCCGCCGATCTCCGCCGCGCTCGGCTGGCGGATCGCGACGAGCACGTCGAGGCGGTCGGCGAGGGCGCCGCTGAGCCGGCCCTGGTAGCGGCGCACCGAGAGCGGCGGGCAGACGCACTCGGGATCGGCCTCGCCGCGCCCGCAGGGGCACGGGTTGGAGGCGGCGACGAGCATGAAGCGACAGGGCAGGCGGCGGTTGGCGCCGGCGCGCGAGATCGACACCCAGCCGCCCTCCAGCGGCGCGCGCAGCGCCTCCAGCGAGTCGCGCGGGAACTCGCAGAGCTCGTCGAGGAAGAGCACCCCGCGGTGGGCGAGCGTCGCCTCGCCGGGCCCGGGCGGGTTGCCGCCGCCGATCAGCCCGGCCGCGGTGACGGTGTGATGCGGCGCGCGGAACGGCCTGCCGCCGGTTGGCCTGCCGTCCAGCCGCCCGCAGGCGCTGGCGATGCGCGCCACCTCGAGCGCCTCCTCGGGCGCGAGCGGCGGCAGGATCGAGGGCAGGCGGCTCGCGGCGAGCGACTTGCCGGCGCCGGGCGGGCCGATCATCAGCAGGCTGTGGCCGCCGGCCGCGGTCACCTCCATCGCGTAGCGCAGGTGCGGCTGGCCGCGCAGGTCGGCGAGGTCAGGCGCGCCGCCCGGGGGCATCAGCGGCAACGGCAGCGGCTCGGGCCGTTCGGGGCGCCACTCCCCTTTCGCCAGCGCCGGCACCTGGGTGAGGCTGTCGAGCGGGATCACGTCGAGACCGCCGACGAGCGCCGCCTCGGACCCGTTCCTCGCCGGCACCAGCACCGCCTCGGCGCCCTGCTCGCGCGCCGCCTCGGCGATCGCCAGCACGCCGGGGATCGGCCGCACCGAGCCGTCGAGCGCCAGCTCGCCGGCCATCGCGATGCGCGGCAACCGCTCCCACTCCAGCTGTCCAGAGGCGAGGAGGAGCGCCACCGCGATCGGCAGGTCGAGGCCCGGCCCGGCCTTGCGCAGGCTGGCCGGCGCCAGGTTGGCGACGATCCGCTGAAGGGGGAAGTCGAAGCCGCAGTTGGCGAGCGCCGCGCGCACCCGCTCGCGCGCCTCGCGCACCGCCGCGTCGGGCAGGCCGACGACGCCGAAGGCGGGCAGGCCGCGGTGCACGTCGACCTCGACCCGCACGGGCCGGGCCGCGATGCCGTCGAGGGTGAATGTCCGCGCCGTGGCGAGCATGGGGGCACCCTGGCGGGCGCCGGCGACCGTGTGGCGCGCGGAAGCTAAATCTTGTCGATCGTCTCTGTGCAAAAAGGCATCGGGCCGCCGACTCTCCTACCGTCACCCCATGACCGAGCCCCGCAAGCGCCTCGGCCAAGCCGCCGAGGACCTGGTCGCGGAACGGCTCGCCGGCGCCGCCTGGGAGCTGGTCGAGCGCAACGCCCGCACCCGCCACGGCGAGCTCGACATCGTCGCGCTCGACGGCGGCACGCTGGTCTTCGTCGAGGTCAAGGCGGGCCGCGCCGGCTCGGCGTTCGGGCCGGAGCGCCCCGTGCTCGGGGTCGGCCCGCGCAAGCAGCTGCGCATCCGCAGGCTGGCCGCCGCCTGGATGCGCGAGCGCCGCGACCTGCCGCGCTACGCGGAGATCCGCTTCGACGCCGTCGGCGTCACCTACGACCGAGCCGGCCGGCCGGTCGACTACGAGCACATCGAAGCCGCGTTCTAGCCGGCCAGCTCGAGCTGGGCGTAGGCGACCGACTGGAAGGATCTCCGGTGCAGCGGCGAGATGCCGATCCGCTCGATCGCGGCGCGGTGCTCGGGGGTCGAGTAGCCGACGTGCTCGTCGAAGCCCCAGCCGGGATGGCGGTCGGCGGCGCCGTGCATGTAGCGGTCGCGGGTGACCTTGGCGATCACCGAGGCGGCGGCGATCGCCGCGCTCGTGCCGTCGCCCTCGATCACCGCCCGGTGCGGGACCGCGCACTCGCGCAGCGCGAAGCCGTCGACCAGGCAGGTCGCCCCGTCCTCCGGCGCCAGCCGCTCGAGCGCGCAGGACAGCGCTTCGATGTTGGTCACGTGCAGGCCGCGGTCGTCGATCCCGCGCACGCAGCGCACGACGACGCTGACCCGGCTGGCCGCCCGCAGCACCGCCGGGTAGAGCTCCTCGCGCCGCTCCGGCTTCATCTGCTTGGAGTCGTGCAGGCCACCCAGCGCGCGGCGATCGGCGTTCGACAACGCCTCGTAGTCCATGAGGACCGCGGCGGCGACGAGAGGCCCGGCGAGACAGCCCCGCCCCGCCTCGTCCGCCCCGGCGACGAAGCGGCTCCCCAGCCCGCGGTCGAAGGAGAACAGCCGCCGCGAGCGCGCCAGCTGCCGTTTGTGCGCCTTCGACGAGCCCTTAGAGGGTGCCGATGCGGTCCGGGGGCCAGTAGGTGGCGAAGGCCTTGCCGATGATCCACTTGCGGGGGACGGGGCCCCAGAACCGGCTGTCGTCGCTCGCGCCACGGTTGTCGCCCATCATGAAGTAGTAGCCCGGCGGAATCTTGATCGGCTTGGGCAAATTGCAGACTCCGCCGATCCCGCAGGGGTTCGTGTAGGGCTCTTCGCTCTTCTCCACGCCGTCGACGACGGGGTGGCCGTTGCGGATGCTGAGCGTGTCGCCGGGGCCGGCGACGATCCGCTTGATGAAGTTCTGGCTCGACTCTTCCGACGTCGGCCGCGGGCAGGCCTGGCGGGGCGAGTGCGGGACGCCGCATTCGGGGTCGCCGCTGTCGGCCCCCTTGGGCGGGTGGAAGACGACGATGTCGCCGACCGAGGGGTCTTCGAAGTGGTAGATGAAGCGGTTGACCAGGACCCGCTGGCCGATGTCGAGCGTCGGCTCCATCGAGCCCGACGGGATCTGGTAGGGCTTGATCAGCCAGGCCTGGATCGCCAGCGCCAGGCCGAGCGCCAAGAGCACGATCACGACCAGCTCGACCAGCCCGCCGGCGCGCGTCTGCGGCTTTGGGATCAGCCGTCTCAGGCCGAGTCCTCGGCGTCGGGCTCTGCTTCCGCCTCGGTCGCCGTGTCTTCGGTCTCCCCCGCCTCGGACTCCCCGGCATCCGCCTCAGGCGCCTCTTGCGCCTCGGCCTCGGGCGCCTCGGCCTCCGCCTGCTCGGCCTGCGAGACGCCCTCGGCGTCAACCGCTTCCGGCGCCGGGGTGGAGATCAGCTCCTCGTCGATCCCCCAGCGCCGCTCGGCGACCCGGGCCGCCTTGCCGATGCGGCCGCGCAGGTAGTAGAGCTTCGCCCGGCGCACGTCGCCGCGGGCGGCGATCTCGAGCTTCTCGATCTTCGGCGAGTGCAGCGGGAACGTCCGCTCGACCCCGACCCCGAAGGACTGCTTGCGCACGGTGAAGGTCTCGCGCGATCCCGAGCCCTGGCGCTTCAGCACGATCCCCTCGAAGACCTGGGTGCGCTCGCGCGAGCCCTCGATCACCTTGAAGTGCACGCGCACGCGATCGCCCGCCTCGAAGGGCGGGATGCCCTGCTTGCGCTGACGCCGCTCGATGCTGTCGATCACAGTGCTCATAGAAGGTCGCCTCGCGCATCGCTCGGCGCGAGAAAAAACCGCCGGGGCCGTCAGGCTCCGCGCGGCTCGCGGAATCGTACCTACTCGGAGCCTTTTTCGAACTGCTCGGCCCGCGCCCTGCTCTGCGCGACCCGCCACTCGCGCACCCGCTCGTGGTCGCCGGAGAGCAGCACGTCGGGCACGCCCCAGCCGCGATAGGACGACGGGCGCGTGTAATGCGGGTACTCCGGCATCCCCTCGAGCACCCGGCTGAACGACTCCTCGACGGCGCTGCGCTCGTGTCCCAGCGCCCCCGGCAGCTTGCGCATCAGCACGTCGGCGACGACCATCGCCGGCAGCTCCCCGCCGGCCAGCACGTAGCGCCCGATCGAGATCTCGTCGTCGGCCAGATGCGCGTGGACGCGCTCGTCGAAGCCCTCGTAGCGCCCACACAGCAGGGTGACGTGGTGCTCGCGCGTCAGCTCGTCGGCGTACTCGTCGTCCAAGAGGCGTCCCGTAGGCGAGAGGAGGACGACCCTGGGACTCTCGCCGCGCGAATATGCGGCCTGGAGCGCGGCGTCGACCACATCGACCCGCAGCACCATCCCGGCTCCCCCGCCGTACGGCGCATCGTCCACCTGCCCGGCGCCCAGCGGGGTCGAGTCGCGGTAGTCGAAGAAATTGAGCTCGTTCCCTTTGGCCAGCGCGTTCTGCACCGAGCGCTGCCCCTGGAACCACTCAAAAGCCTCAGGAAAAAGAGAAAAGACGTCTAGTCGCACGAATTAGCGAGCCTCACGATCTGATTCTTGGCGAGCGGCGCCGATATGGCGGAGTGCCGCCGCCCCCGGACGCGAAGCGGAGGAGGCGGCGGAATGTTAATCCAAGATGTCGACTACCACGCGGCGGTCGAGGCGCACGGCGGCGGCCTTGGCGACGGTGCGGATCGCGTTGGCGACGCGGCCGCCTTTGCCGATCACCCGGCCCAGGTCGTTCTCGGCGACGCTGATCTCGTAGACGAGGTCGCCGTCCTCTTCCAGCTCCTCGACCTCGACCGCGTCGGGCTCCTCGACCAGCGCCTTGACGAGGAATTCGAGCAGCTCGGTCACGAGCCGCTGGCAGCGATGCCCTTGGTCCGCAGCAGCGTCGCCACGGTCTCCGACGGCTGCGCCCCGTGCTCGAGCCAGTGGCGCGCGCGCTCCTCGTCGAGCTCGATCGTCGAGGGCTCGGTCTGCGGGTTGTACTGGCCGATCGTCTCGATCGTGCGCCCGTCGCGCGGCGAGCGTTTGTCGGCGACGACGATCCGCCACACGGGGTTCTTCTTCGAACCCACCCTTCTCAGTCTTATCCGCACAGCCATCGGCCGCGAGAGGTTACAGGACCTACCGTCTGCGGTACTTGGGGCGCGGCGCCCCTCCCGCCATCTGGGCGAGCTGCTCCGGGCTTGGCTGTTTGCCCGCCATCATCATCTTCATCATCTTGCGCATCTGGTCGAACTGCTTGACCAGCTGGTTGACCTGCTGCACCTTGGTCCCCGAGCCGTCGGCGATCCGCTTGCGGCGCGAGCCCTTGATCAGCGCCGGGTCGGCGCGCTCGCCGGGGGTCATCGAGAGGATGATCGCCTCGACCCGGTCGAGCTCGCCCTCGTCGACGTCGGCGTTCTTCAGCTGCTTCATCGCCCCCATCCCGGGCAGCATCCCGATCAGCCCGCTCAGCGGGCCCATCTTGCGCACCTGCTTCATCTGCTGGAGGAAGTCCTCGAGCGTGAAGCCGTCGCCTTCGATCTTGCGCTGGAGGTCCTCGGCCTGGCGCTCGTCGACCTGCTGCTCGGCTTTCTCGATCAGGCTGAGCACGTCGCCCATGCCGAGGATGCGCGAGGCCATCCGGTCGGGGTGGAAGCGCTCGAACGCCTCCAGCTTCTCGCCGGTCGAGGCGAAGAGGATCGGCTTGCCGGTGACCGCCTTAACCGAGAGCGCGGCGCCGCCGCGGGCGTCGCCGTCGAGCTTGGTCATCACCACGCCGTCGAACTCGGCCGCCTCGGCGAAGGACTCGGCGACGCCGACGGCGTCCTGGCCGGTCATCGCGTCGACCACGAGCAGCACGTCGTGCGGCCTGGTCCGCTTGCGGATCTTCGCCAGCTCGTCCATCAACGCCTCGTCGACGTGCAGGCGGCCGGCGGTGTCGACGATCAGCACGTCGCGCTCCTCGGCGCGGGCGCGGTCGAGCGCCCAGGCGGCGATCTCGACCGGGTCGGCGTCGGTGCCCCGCTCGTAGACGGCGGCGCCGGCGCGCTCGCCTACCGTGACGAGCTGCTCGACCGCGGCCGGGCGGTAGACGTCGCAGGCGGCGAGCGCGACGCTCCTGCCCTGCTCGCCGAGGTGGCGGGCGAGCTTCGCGCAGGCGGTCGTCTTTCCCGACCCCTGGAGGCCGGCCATCAGGATCACCGTCGGGCCGCCGGAGGCGAAGGCTAGCTCGCGCCCGGCGCCGCCCATCAGCGCGGTCAACTCCTCGTCGACGATCTTCACGACCTGCTGGCCGGGGTCGAGGCTCTCCATCACCTCGGCGCCGAGGCAGCGCTCCTTCAGCGTCTTGGTGAAGGCTTTTACGACCTTGAAGTTGACGTCGGCTTCGAGCAGCGCGAGGCGGATCTCGCGCATCGCCGCGTCGACGTCCCCCTCGCCGAGCTTGCCGCGCGAGCGGACCTCGGAGAGGGTCGCCTGAAGCCGGTCTGAGAGCTGGTCGAACACGCTTCCAGGCTACTCGGAGAGCAGGGCGCGGGCGAAGTCTTCGGGGTCGAAGGGGCGCAGGTCCTCGAGCTGCTCGCCGGTGCCGATCAGCTTCACCGGGATGCCGAGCTCGCCCGCGATCGCCAGCACGATGCCGCCCTTGGCGGTGCCGTCGAGCTTGGTCAGGACGACGCCGTCGACCGCGACCGCCTCGGAGAAGACCTGCGCCTGGCGCAGGCCGTTCTGGCCGGTGGTCGCATCGATCGAGAGCAGCGTCTCGTGCGGCGCCTCGGGCATCTGCTTGGCGATCACGCGCCGCACCTTGGCCAGCTCGTCCATCAGGTTGCCCTGGGTGTGGAGGCGGCCGGCGGTGTCGACGATGACGACGTCGGCGCCGCGGGCGCGGGCGGCGGCGATCGCGTCGAAGGCGACCGCGCCGGGGTCGCCGCCCTCCCTGGAGCGGACCAGGTCGGCGCCGGCCCGCTCGGCCCACTCGGCGAGCTGCTCGGCGGCGGCGGCGCGGTAGGTGTCGGCGGCGGCCAGGACGACGGAGAGACCGAATTCCTTCGAGAGGTGCCAGGCGATCTTGCCGATCGTCGTCGTCTTGCCGGTGCCGTTGACGCCGACCATCAGCAGAACCGCCGGCTCGCCGCTGAGGTCGATCGGCCGCCGTCCCTCCGTCGCGCAGACCTCGGTGACGATCCCGATCAGGCGGTCGCGCACCGCCTCGCCGTCGGGCGAGACCGCGCCGGACTCGACCTCGCGCTCGAGCCGCTCGACCACCTCTGCGGTGGTCGGGGCGCCGGCGTCGGCCATGATCAGCGCCTCCTCCAGCTGTTCCCAGGTCTCCTCGTCGATCCGGTCGAAGAGGCTGGCCGAGATCTCCTCGGTCAGCGCCTGGCGGCTCTTGGAGAGGCTCTCGCGCAGGCGGCGAAGGACGCCGCGGCGCCCCTCCTCGCCGTCGGCCTCGGGCGGCGGCGAATCGACAGCGCGCGCGCCGAGATCGAATGCCTCCTGCCAGCTCGTCGACATGGCGGGTATCTAAGCCGCTTCGAGGGCCGGCGGCTGCCCCGGCGCGTCGCCCGAGTCGCTCTCGGCTTCGCGGGGCAGCTTCCGGGAGACGACTTTGGTCACGCCGTCGCCGCCCATCGTCACCCCGTAGAGCACGTCGGCGGCGTCCATCGTCCGTTTTTGGTGGGTGACGATGACGAACTGGGCGCGGTCGGAGAAGCGCCGGATCAGCTGCAGGAAGCGGTCGATGTTGGCGTCGTCGAGCGCCGCCTCGACCTCGTCGAGGATGTAGAAGGGGCAGGGGCGGGCGAGGAAGACGGCGAAGACGAAGGCGAGCGCGACCAGCGACTTCTCACCGCCCGAGAGCAGCGAGAGCTTGCGCGTCGACTTGCCGGCCGGCGTGACCTCGATCTCGACGCCGAGCTCCTCGCGCTCGTCCTCGGGCTCCTCCCCCTTCTCGCCCTCGGCCGGAGCCTCCTCGGCGTCGCGCACCGGGCGCAGGCTGACCCGCCGCAGGCGCCCGCGGCCGCCGGGGAAGAGGTGCTCGACCATCTCCTCGAAGTTCTTCGCCGTCGCCTCGAAAGTCTGCTCGAAGGCGCGCTCGATCTCGCGGTCGATGTCGCGGATCAGCGCCTCCAGCTCCCGCA
The DNA here is from genome assembly GCA_963805475.1 of uncultured Solirubrobacterales bacterium. Taxonomy (GTDB): domain Bacteria; phylum Actinomycetota; class Thermoleophilia; order Solirubrobacterales; family 70-9; genus VRUE01. Next base: position 199,272 of record CAWDUO010000006.1, read on the forward strand.
TCCCGCGCTCGGTGTCCTCGCGCCGCGTCTGCAGCGTCTCGACGTGCTCGCGCGCCTCCTCGTACTCCTGCTCGGCCAGCGGGTTGACCGGGCCGATCTGGGCGCGGCGGCGCTCCAGCCGCTGCAGGCGGCGGTCAACGTCCGCCCGCTCCTCATCGCCGAGCGGCTCCGTCGCCGGCTCGACCTCCTCGCCCAGCCGCTCGGCGATCGAGGCCAGCTCCTTCGCCGCCTCGTCCTGGCGGTCGCCGAGATGGGCGGCCTCGACCTGGGCCTCGGTGAGCGCGTCGGACGCCGTCTTCAGCTCGACCTGGAGCTCGGACTCCCGCCGCGAGCATTCGCGCATCTCCTCGGCGATCGCGTCGCCGCCGCCCTGCTCGCCGACGACCTTCGTTTCGATCCGCTCGACACGGGCGCGGATCGCGGCCTCCGCGGCGGCGGCGGCCCTCGCCGCGGCGCGGACGTCGTCGAGCAGCTCCTCGCCGGCGGCCACCCGGGCGCGCAGCGCCTCGCGGTGGCGCTCGCCGAGCAGGCCCTCGGCGCGGCGGGCGTGGCGGGCGGCGCGCTCGGCGCCCCCCTGGACCTCGCCGAGCGCCGCCTCGCGCTCGGACTCCGAAGCGCCCTCGGAACGCGCCCGGGCGAGGCCCGCGCCGGCGCCCGCCAGGCCGGCCTCGATCTCGCCCAGCTCCTCCTCCAGCTTGCCGGCGCGCTCGGCGGGGGCCCCGTCGGCCGCGCCGAGATCGAGGGTGAGCGGCCCGAATTCGGCCCGCAAGCCCTCCAGCGCGCGCTCCAGCTCGCCCTCGCGGTCGGCCAGCGAGGATCCGCGCACGGCGATCCGCTGCTGCTCGCCGCGCAGCTTGGTCAGCAGGCCCCAGGCCTCGGTGCGCTCGCGGTCGCGCGCGGCGAAGCGCTCCTCGGCGGCGCGGCGGCGGCCGCTCACCTCCTCCAGCCGCTTCTCGATCGCGTCGCGCTCGGCGCGCGCCTTCTCCGCCGCCCCGCGCGCCGCCAGCGCCCGGTCGGAGCCGAAGCGCAGCTCCTCGGCGACGAGGCGGCCGCGCAGCCCCAGCTCCTCGCGCTCGATCCGGGCGCCCAGCTCGGCCGCCTGCGCCTGGCGCTTCAGCGGTCGCAGGCGCGCCCGCGCCTCGCGCTCGAGGTCGAGCGCCCGGTCGAGGTTGTCGCGCGCCGCGCGCAGCTTCAGCTCCGCCCGGCGGCGCCGCTTGCGGTGCTTGCCGAGACCGGCCGCCTCCTCGACCAGGAGGCGGCGCTCGCGCGGCTTGGAGTGGACGATCGACTCGACCCGGCCCTGGCTGATCACCGAGTGCATCTCGCGGCCGAGGTTGGTGTCGGAGAGCACCTCGACCACGTCGACGAGGCGGCAGCGGGCGCCGTTGAGCCGGTAGACGCCCTCGCCGGAGCGGTCGAGCGTGCGCCGCACGGCGATCTCGGAGAGCTCGCTCGCCGCCCGCCCCTCGGAGTTGTCGATCACGACCTCGACCTCGGCGGCGCGGCGCTGGCCGACGCCCACCCCGCCGGCCGAGATCACGTCCTGCATCGAGGCGCCGCGGATCGCGCCGGGGCTCTGCTCGCCGAGCGCCCAGAGCACGGCGTCGGTGATGTTCGACTTGCCCGAGCCGTTGGGGCCGACGATCACGCTGACGCCCGGAGAGAACTCCAGCCTGGTGCGGGCGGGGAACGACTTGAACCCCTTCATCTCGATCGATCTCAGATACATCTCGTCTCGCTCCGGAAGGCTTGCGTCCAAGTCGGACGCGACCCCGTCCCTACTCCTCCAGGCGCTCCAGCGCCTCTTCGGCCGCGACCTGCTCCGCCGCCTTCTTGCTGCGGCCGGCCCCGGTCCCCACCCGCTCGCCCTCGACTGTCGCCTCGACCTCGAAGGTGCGCTCGTGCGCGGGCCCGGATTCGCCGGTCACGGCATAGGTTACGCGCGCCCCGCGGCGGGCGAGCAGCTCCTGCAGCGCCGACTTCGCATCCACCGGAGCTTCCAGGGCCAGCTCGACCTGCTGGGCGAAGGCGGAGCTGACCGCGGCGGCCGCCCGGTCGAAGCCGAAGGCGAGGAAGCAGGCGCCGATCAGCGCCTCGGTCACCTCGGGCAGCGGCCGCGAGCCGCCCAGCAGCACCTCGGCGGGGATCGCTTCGTCCATCTCGGGCTCGGCCGCCGTCAGCATCTCGGGCACCCCCAGCTCGCGGCCGACCGCCGCGCAGGCGATGCCGCTGACGGCCTGGTTGTGGATTCGCGTCAGCCCGCCGGCGTCGACCTCCGGGAAGCGCCGGTAGATCGAGCCGGCGATCGCCAGGGCGAGCACGCTGTCGCCGAGGTAGGCGAGCCGCTCGTAGGAGAGGGCCCGCTCCTCCGTCCAGGAGGAGTGCGTGAGGGCGAGCCCGCGCAGCTCGCCGGGGAGCTCCGCGACGAGGCCGGCGAGCTCCTCTCCGCTCACGCCGCCGGGGCGTGCTCGACGACGAACGCGACGGCGTCGCCGACCGTCTCGATCCGCGCCGCCTGCTCCTCGGAGACGGAGATCCCGTAGGTGTCCTCGAGCTCCATCACCAGCTCGTAGAGGTCGAGCGAGTCGGCGTCGAGATCCTCCTTGAAGCGCGTCTCCGCGGCGATCCTGGCCGGGTCGACCTCGAGCTCCTCGGCGAGGTGGCCGCGCACCAGCTCGAAGACCTCGTCCCGGTTCATGGCCGGTGTCCTATCACGCGCCCGGCTCGGCGGCCAGCGCGCCCCGCGTCGCGCCGCCCGCCGCGAGCAGCGCCGCGGTGCGCCCGACGGCGTCGACCTCGACGCAGCGCGCGGCGAGGCGGATCGCGTTGGCGATCCCCTCCGCGCCGGCGCTGCCGTGGCCGACGACGGCGATGCCCCGCAGGCCGAGCAGGATCGCGCCGCCGGTCGTGTCCGGGTGCAGCTCGCGCCGCAGGCCGCCGAGCGCCGGCCGCATCATCAGGCCGCCGAGCGCCGCCAGCGGGTTGGAGCGCGCGGCGTCGCGGATCGCCCCCGTCACCGCCCTCGCCGTGCCCTCCATCAGCTTCAGCGCGACGTTGCCGGTGAAGCCGTCGGCGACGACGACGTCGGCGGCGCCGGCGGGCAGGTCGCCGCCCTCGACGTTGCCGGCGAAGTCGATCCCCTCGGCGTCGGCGAGCAGCGCATGCGCGGCGCTCACCTCCTCCCTCCCCTTGCCGGACTCCTCGCCGACCGAGAGCAGGCCGACGCGCGGGCCGGCGACCCCGAGCGCCGCCTCGCTGAAGGCGGCGCCGAGGAAGGCGAACTGGACCAGGTGCTGGGCGCGCACCTCGACGTTGGCGCCGACGTCGAGGAAGAGCACGGGCTTGCCGGGGACGGGCAGCTGGACGGCGAGCGCCGGCCGCTGCACGCCCTTGAGTCGGCGCAGGCCGAAGGTCGCGGCGGCCATCGTCGCCCCGGTCGAGCCGTGGCTGACCAGCGCGTCGGAGGCGCCCGCGGCGACGTCGGCGGCGGCGCGCACCACCGAGGCCTCCCGCTTCGCCCGCACGGCCGGCACCGCGTCCTCCTCGTTGCCGATCGACTCCGCGCTCGGCACGACCTCGATCCCCGCGACGCCCTCCAGGCCCAGCGCTCGCTCGGGGCCGAAGACGCGCAGGCGGATACCGTCGGCGGCGGCCATCCGGGCGCCCTCGGCGAGGGCCTCGAAACCCCGCTCGGCGCCGAATCCGTCGAGGGCGACGGTCGGGCCGTCGGCCACCGGCTACTCCGTCTCGGGGGCGGGCGCCGCGGGCTCGGCCATCGGGTGTTTGATGACCTCGCGGCCGGCGTAGGTGCCGCAGGTCGGGCAGACCCGGTGCGGCAGCCGCGGGCTGTGGCAGCGCGGGCACTCGTTCAGCCGCGCCTTGCCGGCCTTGTGCTGAGCGCGCCGCTTGTCGCGCCGCGTGCGAGACGTTCTCTTCTTCGGGACGGCCATGAGTCGCGGAATGGTAGCGGCTGCTCGACGCGGTTCAGCTCGTCGAGCTTCGCCCGCGGGAATCCGTGCCGGACGTCGTGCTCGTGCTCCGCGGGGTCGGCGTCGTTGAGGCGACTCGCCGCAGGTCGGGCAGAGGCCGGCTCAGTCGTGGCGGCAGAGGATCGGTTGGGCAGGGCGAGGACGGCGGCGCCGTGGGCCAGCGGCCGAGGTCCAGCTCGTCGTCGTCGACGTAGGGGCTGGCGCAGCTCCTGTCGGGCTCGGTGTCGGATGGTCGACCTCCCGGGCGTCGGGCTCGACCTCGACCGCCGGCGTCCTCCAGGCAGCGCATGCAGGGTCCGGCGACGCGGAGCGGGAACGCGGCGGAAGGCGATAGCCGCTGCTGGGCCGCGAAACGTCGAGACGGGTCGCGGACGCGCTCAGGCTGTCGGGCGTCAGTCGATCTGGCCGCCGAGCTCGAGAGGGTCGAGCCGCACCGGGAGGTCGAGGCGCGCGCCCTCGCCGTGGGAGAGGGAGGGCCGTGCCAGGTCGATGATGGTGGAAGACCGACCCTCGACGAGATTACGAAATGGGCCAATTCGACTGGACACCCGACGAGTACCTGGAGCGCGTCCGCGCCAAGTTCCCGCGCTACGACGAGCTCCAGAAGCGGCGATCGCGGCGATCCCGTTCCCGCCCGAGCGGGTGCTGGAGCTGGGGAGGGCACCGGCGAGACGACCCGGCGCCTGATCGAGGCCTATCCCGACGCCAGGGTGATCGGCCTCGACGCCAGCCCCGACATGGTCTTCCGCGCCCGCCAGACCTACGACGACGTGCAGCTCGCCCGCATGGAGGACCCGCTGCCCGACGGCCCCTGGGACCTCGTCATCTCCGGCGCTCTCGGTCAACGACCTCGATCGACGAGCAGAAGCAGCACCGGTAGCGACTCACCTGCCGGCGGGACTGACGTCGAGCACTCGCGCTCGACAGGGAGGGGCGGCGATCCTCCGGCGCAGCGGCGACAGTTTTTCGACCTCGACCACGAGCTCGGAGCGGCGGCAAGGTCCCGAGGCGGGAAAACCAGCAAGCCGGGGGACGCCCCCGCCCCTCCCGCGCTGCTACTGCTCTTCGAGTTCGGCGACCGGCTGCTCTTCGTCGCGGCCGGCGAGCCGGTCGCGGCCGCGCTGCACGGCCGCGAGGAACTTCTGGAGGTTGACCTCGAGCGTGTTGAGGATCTCGTCGGCGTAGTCCTCGGCGCCGAGCCTGATCTCGCGCTCGCGCGTGCGGGCGTCCTCGACGATCTCGTCGGCGGCCCGCTCGGCCTGCTTGGTGACCTCCTCGTCGGAGATCAGGCGGGCCTGCTGCTCGCGCGCCTCGCGCACGATCCGCTCCGCCTCGCGTTTGGCCTCGGCGAGCATCTCCTGGCGCTCCTTGACGATCCAGCGCGCCTGCTTGATCTCCTCGGGGATCGTCGCCCGCATCTGGTCGAGCAGGTCGTAGATCTCCTCGCGGTCCACGCGCACCTGATCCGTGAGCGGCACGGGTCGCGCGTTGTGGACTACGTCGTCCAGCTTGTCTATGAGGACCAGGACGTCCATTAGCAGGGCGTAAGCCTACGTGTCAGAGGCACTTTCGGTGAAGAAGCCGTGAATTCCTCGGCTTTTGCAAACTCTCGCCCAACGCGGCGGCGCATGCCAAAGCCTACCTTCCGGGCAGGCGGTCCGCCATCGCGGCCGCCACCGGGGCGGGGACGAGGTCGCTGACGTCGCCGCCGAAGGTCGCCATTTCCTTGACCCCGGTCGAGGAGAGGAAGCTGTACTGGGGCGAGGCGATCATGTAGATGCTCTCGATCCCGGGGTCGAGCTTGCGGTTGAGCTGGGCCATCTCGAACTCGTACTCGAAGTCGGAGATCGCCCGCAGCCCCTTGACGATCGCGGTCGCCTCGTTGTCGCGGGCGAACTCGACCAGCAGGTTGGAGAAGATCGAGACCTCGACGTTGGCGAGGTCGGCCGTCGCCTCCTCGATCAACGCCTTGCGCTCCTCCGCGGTGAAGAGCGTCTTCTCCTTGCGCAGCGGATTGTTGACGACGCCGACGACGACGCGCTCGAAGACCTCGGAGCTGCGGGTGATGATGTCGATGTGGCCGTTTGTCACCGGGTCGTAGCTGCCGGGACAGACGACTGTGCCGTCGCGGCTCAATCCCCGGCCCTCCCGTAGAAGGCGACGTCGGCGGCGCCGTAGCGGCGCCGGCGCAGCGGCTCGAGCGAGTCGAGGCGCAGCGGGCGGTGCGCGCCGCTCTCGACCACCGCGCGCCCGCCCTCGGCGAGCGCCCGCGGCAGATATGTGTCAAGTGCCTGCCCCACGCGGTCGGCGAGTCTATAGGGGGCGTCGACGAAGACGAGGTCGAAGCGCGGCGCGTCGGCCTCGGCGGCGCGGGCGGCGAGCCAGCGCTCGGCGTCGGCGCGGACCAGCTCGGCGCGGTCGCGCAGGCCGAGCCGCTCGACGTTGCCGAGCGCCGGGCGGGTGTCGCGATCGACGAGAACGGCGCGCACGGCGCCGCGTGAGAGCGCCTCGATCGCGAGCGCGCCGGTGCCGCAGTAGAGGTCGAGCACGGTCGCGCCCGCGACGTCGCCGAGCGCCGAGAAGACGGCCTCGCGCACGCGGTCCGACGTCGGCCGCACCTTCCAGCCGCGCGGCGCGACCAGCCGCTGCCCTTTCAACTCTCCCGCGATAACCCTCATGTGTTCCGCTGTTCCTTAACCCCGTTATACGCGGAAAAGGAACAGCGGAACGCTAGAGGGGGATCGGGTCGGAGGCGCCGGCGCCGAAGCGGCGGCGGGCGGCGTCGAGCAGGGGGCCGAGCTCGGGGGCGTCGAGCGAGCCGTGGCGGCGCAGCAGGGTCAGCACCTCCTCGCGGGCAGCGGCGAGCAGCGCCGTCTCCTCGGGCAGCTCGGCGACGGCGAAGCGCGGCAGGCCGCTCTGGCGCGTCCCCAGCACCTCGCCCTCGCCGCGCAGGGCCAGGTCGACCTCGGCGAGCTTGAAGCCGTCGCGCTCGCGGGCGAGCGCCGCGAGCCGCCGTCGCGCCATCTCGCCGGCGCCTTCGGGGAACAGCAGGCAGTGGGAGGCGTGCTCGCCGCGACCGACCCTGCCGCGCAGCTGGTGCAGCTGGGAGACGCCGTAGCGCTCCGCCCCCTCGACGATCATCACGGTCGCGTTGGGCACGTCGATGCCGACCTCGATCACCGTCGTCGCGACCAGCACGTCGGTCGCGCCGGCCGCGAACGCCTCCATCGCCTCGGCCTTGCGCGCCGCGGGCATCTGGCCGTGGATCGCACCGACGGCGAACCCCTCGAGCTCCTCCGCGCGCAGCCGCTCGGCCTCGCGCTCGGCTGCCTTGCCCTGCGTCTTCTCCGACTCGCTGACCAGCGGGCAGACGACGAACGCCTGCCGCCCCGCCCGCAGCTCGCCGCGCAGGAGCTCGTAGGCGGCCGGCCGCTCGTCCTCCTCGACGACGCGGGTCTCGACCGGACGGCGCCCGGCCGGCAGCTCGTGCAGGGCGGTCGTGTCGAGGTCGCCGTAGGCGGTCAGCGAGAGCGTGCGCGGGATCGGCGTCGCGGTCATGTGCAGGACGTGCGGCGCCATCCCCTCGACCCCCTTCGAGTCGAGCGCCCGCCGCTGCTCGACCCCGAAGCGGTGCTGCTCGTCGACCACGCAGAGGCCGAGCCGGGCGAACTCGACGCCGGGCTCGATCAGCGCGTGGGTGCCGACGAGCAGGCCCAGCTCGCCGCTCGCCAGCCGGTCGAGCGTTTCGCGGCGCCGCGGCGCCGGCGTCGAGCCGGTCAGCAGCGCGAACGGCGTCGCCTCTTCGGCCAGCAGCTTCCCCAGCGTCACCGCGTGCTGCTCGGCCAGCGTCTCGGTCGGCGCCATCAGCACCGCCTGGTACCTGGCTTCCAGCGCCCGCAGCATCGCGTAGAGCGCGACCACGGTCTTCCCCGAGCCGACCTCCCCCATCAGCAGCCGCTGCATCGGCTCGCCCGAGTCGAGGTCCGCGTCGATCTCGCCGAACGCCTTGCGCTGGTCGCGCGTAGGCGCGAAGGGAAGAGACCCGAGCCACCGCGCCACGGCCTCCCCCGGCTTCCCGAGCCGCGGCGCCGGCCGCGAGCGCCGGCGGGTCCGCTTTCGCGTAGCCAGAATGGCCTGGTAGAGGAACAGCTCTTCGAAGGCAAGTCGCGCGCGGGCTTGCTCCACGTCCTCCCCGCTCTCGGGAAAGTGCATGGCCTTCACCGCGTCGGCAGCCCCCGCAAGCTCACGACGCACCCGAAGCTCGGCGGGCAGCGCCTCGATCTCGTTCCCGACCCACGCCATCGCCTTCTCCACCCACTCGCGTATCCGCTGCGCCTTGAGAGCCTCGGTGGCCGGATGCACGGGCACGAAGCGGCCGCCTTCCCCGTCGAACTCGTATTCGGACACGCGAAAGCCGCGTTTGTCGCGCGAGCCGGTAAGCAGGAGTCGGGTCCCCGCCGTCAGCTTCGGCGTCAGCCACGGCTGGTTGAACCAGGTCGCCCGCAGCGAGCCGCTCTCGTCCCCCACTTTGACCGTGAGGATGCTGAGGCCTCGTTTGCGGAACGGCCGCCGCGCGTCGGCGAGGACCTCGACCCGGACCGCCGCCTGCCTGCCGGGCTCCAGCGAGGCGACCGGGGCGATCGTGCGGTCGCGGTGGCCGTGCGGGAAGCGCAGCAGCAGGTCGCCGACGGCGGCGATCCCGGCTTCCGCCGCCGCCTCGGCGAGCTTCGGACCGACGCCCTCGATCGCCATCAGGGACGCGTCGAGGACGCTCGGCCGGGGCCAGTGGACGGGGGCGTCGCGCAGCTGCTCGAACGTGAGCCCGGAGCCGCCCGCGAACGACCGCGCTACTGGGCCGCTAATAGCCACCACCAGCTTGGCTGGCCACCGTCGTGCACCTCGATCTCGACGCCGTCAGGGACGTGGGTATCGAGCTCGTCGGGCGCGATCGGTGCGTCCTTCCCGGCGAGCACGGTGACGATCTCGGCCGCCGCGGCGAGCCGCTCGATCGTCGTCGCCAGGGTCGAGCCGGCGCCGCCCCAGGCGACGATCTCGCCGTCGGCGAAGCCGACCGCGTCGCCCTTGCGAAAGCGGCCCTGGGCGTCGTCGCGCGCCGCCGGGGCGACGCCGCCGGCGAGGATCCCGTCCAGGGCGGTGGACAAGCGCGCGGCGTTCTCGTCCGCCGAGGCGTCGGGGTCGAGCTCGACCAGCGCCAGCAGGCCCGCCTGCTGCGAGGTCGCGGCGACGACCCGGGCCGGCTTCTCGGAGAGCTCGCAGGCGCGCTCGGCGGCCATGATCACGTTCGCGGAGCCGGGCAGAACGAGCACTTCCTCGGCCGGCACCTCGTGGATGCCGGCGAGCAGCTCGTAGGTCGACGGGTTGAGCGTCTCGCCGCCGGGGACGACGTGGGCGCCCAGCTCGGCGAAGAGGCGCTCCAGGCCCTCGCCGGCGGCGACCGCGAGCGCCCCGGTGCGCCCGCCCCGCAGGCGCGCCCGCCGCTCGGCGATCTGCTCGCGCATGTCGCCGACGTCGAGGTTGGTCACCTCGCCGGCGCCCTCGAACAGCGCCACGGCGCTTTCCGGCTCGTCGGTGTGGACGTGGACCTTGAGCGTCGCCTCGTCGCCGACCACCAGCACCGAGTCGCCGAGGCCCTCCAGCCGCTCGACGAAGTCGCGCGAGTCGAGGCCGCCCCCGGAGACGATGAAGTTGGTGCAGTAGCGGTAGCGGCTGTCCTCGTGGTGGGGGCGGCTGAGCGGCGGCGCCTCGTGATGGGAGACCGCGGGGGAAACGGCGCCGTCGCCGCGCAGCCCGGCGACCACGCCGGCGAGGATCAGCACCAGGCCGTAGCCGCCGGCATCGACAACGCCCGACTCGCGCAGCACCTCGAGCTGCTCGGGGGTCCGCTTGACCGCCCGCTGGCCGTCGGCGATCGCCTGCTCGAGCACCTCGGCCAGCACGGCGTCCTGCTGCTCCTCGCTGACGCCTTTGTCCAACCGCTGCTTCTCGGCCTCCAGGTGGGCGAGCTGGCGGGCGATCGAGTGCGCCATCTCGCGGAAGACGGTCAGCATCGTCCCCTCGGCCGGGTCGCGCACCGACGCGTAGGCGGCGTCGGCGGCGCTGGCGAAGGCCGAGGCGACCAGCACCGGGTCGACCAGCTCGCCGGGCCGGCTCGCCAGCTCCTCGGCGGCGCCGCGGACGATCTGGCTGAGGATCACGCCGGAGTTGCCGCGGGCGCCCATCAGCGCCGCCCGGGCCAGCGCCTGCACCAGCTCGGTGCGGCCGACCTCGTCGACGTCCTGGCCGTCGAGCCGGTCGAGCTCCTCCATCACGGCGCGCATCGTCATCGCCATGTTGTCGCCGGTGTCGCCGTCGGCGACCGGGAAGACGTTGAGGTCGTTGACCTCCTGGCGGCGCTCCTCCAGGTGGGCGTAGGCGGAAGTGATTACGCGCCTGAAGCGCGCGATCGAGGGGTCGGGCATCGGCCGAAATCTAGCTGGCGATGCGGGCGGCTAGGCCGCCTTTACGACCTTGTTCGCCTTCAAGCACCTGGTACAGACGTAGGCGCGCAGCTTGCGGCCGTTCTCCTGGATCCGCACCTTCTGGAGGTTCGGGTCGAAGCGCCGCTTGGTCGCGACCATCGAGTGGCTGCGGGACTGGCCGAACGCCGGTCCCTTGCCGCAGCTGTGGCATACCTTGGCCATCGAGTCGCGCATGCTACCGTGATCGCTGGTTAGCTAACTGAACTAAGAAGCGTCTTCCGCAAATTCCGCGAGCACCCGATCGCGAAGGGGGAGAGAAATGGCCGCCGACGACTTGGAGCAGGTGAACATGCACGAGGCCAAGACCCACCTGTCTCGGCTGGTGGAGCGCGTCGAAGGGGGCGAGGAGATCGTGATCAGCCGTGCTGGCAAGCCCGCGGCGAAGCTGGTGCCGGTGGCGGCGGAGAAGCAGGGGCGTCGAAAGCTGGGCGTATGGGAGGGAAAGGGCTTCTGGATGGCCTCCGAGGAGGAGATGAAGGAGGTCGACCGGGAAATCGCCGAAGAATTCTATGGACCGGAAGACGAGTGGCCGGAGGAGTGGAAAAAGGCGAAATGAGGCTACTGCTCGACACCAACGCCCTGATCTGGAGCATGGCTCGTCGCGAGCGCATCCCAGCCACCGCACTCGAAGCGATCGAAGACAGATCCAACAACGTCTTCGTCAGCGTGGTGAGCGCATGGGAGATCGAAATCAAGGCCGCCAAGGGAAAGCTGGAGCTCCCGACGGACCTCGACAGCGCATTTGCGGCGCAGAGCTTCGTGCACCTGCCCGTGACGATGAAGCACGCCTACGCAGTCGAAACGCTGCCCCCGCATCACCGCGATCCGTTCGACCGGATGATCATCGCCCAGGCGCACCTCGAGGGAATGACGCTCGTCACCTCCGATACCGAAATACCGCGCTACCCCGTCGCGGTGCTTTCGATTTAGGCGAGCTGCCGCTGGAGCAGGGCCATGCGGGCGACGGTCAGCGCGGCGTTGCGGCCCTGGTCGCGCTTGCCGCCGCCGGCGCGCTCGAGCGCCTGCTCCATCGTGTCGCAGGTGATCACGCCGAAGGCGCAGGGGACGCCGGTGGCCAGCTGCACCTCCTGGATGCCGCGGGCGGCCTCGGCGCAGACGAAGTCGTAGTGGTCGGTCTCGCCGCGGATCACGACGCCGAGGCAGGCGACGCCGGCGAACTCGCCGCTCTCGGCGTGCAGCTTGGCGGCGAAGGGCAGCTCGTAGGCGCCGGGTACCGAGGCGTGGCGGATCGAGGAGGCGGGCACGCCGGCCAGCTCGAAGCCCTCGTTGGCGCCGCGCAGCAGGCGCTGCGCCAGGTCCTCGTAGAAGCGGCCGACGCAGACGGCGAAGGAGAGCGAGCCGAGGATCGAGCGCTCGCCCTCGTCGAAGCCCTCGAGGAACGTCCCGTCCTCAGCCACCGGCGCCCCCGGCGTCGCGCTCCTCCTCGTCGTGGATCATCTCCTCGTCGAGGGCGAGGCCCTGGTGGTGCAGCGTGTGGCCCATCTTGTCGCGCTTGACCCGCAGGTAGTCCTCGTTGTGGGCGTTGGGCGCCGACTCGATCGGCACCTGCTCGGCGACCGAGAGGCCGTAGCCCTCCAGCCCGACGATCTTTTTCGGGTTGTTGGTGAGGATGCGGATGCTGGTCAGGCCGAGGTCGCCGAGGATCTGGGCGCCGATCCCGTAGTCGCGCAGGTCGGCCGGCAGGCCGAGCTTCAGGTTCGCCTCGACGGTGTCGGCGCCCTCCTCCTGCAGCTTGTAGGCGCGCAGCTTGTTGAGCAGGCCGATCCCCCGCCCCTCCTGGGAGAGGTAGAGGAGGACGCCGCGGCCCTCGCGCTCGATCATCGAGAGCGCCGCCGCCAGCTGGTCGCCGCAGTCGCAGCGCAGGCTGTGGAAGACGTCGCCGGTGAGGCACTCGCTGTGCACGCGGACGAGCACGTCCTCGGCGCCGTCGACGTCGCCCTTGACCATCGCCACGTGGTGTTTGTCGTCGACCAGCGAGCGGTAGCCGACGGCGGTGAACTCGCCGAACTCGGTGGGGAGCGCGGTGGCGACGACCCGCTCGACCAGCTTCTCGGTGCGCCGCCGGTAGGCGATCAGGTCGGCGACGGTGACCATCTTCAGGCCGTGCTTCTCGGCGTAGGGGATCAGGTCGGGAACGCGGGCCATCGTCCCGTCGTCGTTCATCACCTCGCAGATCACCCCGGCGGGCGTGAGGCCGGCGAGGCGGGCGAGGTCGACGCTGGCCTCGGTGTGGCCGGTGCGCTCCAGCACGCCGCCGTCCTTCGCCCGCAGCGGGAACATGTGGCCGGGGACGACGATGTCGCGCGCGGTCGAGTTGGGGTCGATCGCGACCTGGATCGTGTGCGCGCGGTCGTGGGCGGAGATTCCGGTGGTGACGCCGCCGGCCGCCTCGATCGTCACCGTGAAGGCGGTCTGCAGCGGCGCCTCGTTCTTCGCCGCCATCAGGTTGAGGCCGAGCCGTTCGCAGCGTTCCGCGGTCAGCGCCAGGCAGATCAGCCCGCGCGCCTCCTTGGCCATGAAGTTGACCGCCTCCGGCGTGGCGAACTGCGCCGCCATCACCAGGTCGCCCTCGTTCTCGCGGTCCTCGCCGTCGCAGACGACGACCATGCGGCCGCGGCGGATCTCCTCGATCGCCTCCTCGATCGTCGCGAACGGGCTCTCGCCCGCGCGCTCCGCTTCCGTCTGTTGCTGTGCCTCGGTCATCGCGTTCACGACTGCTCCTTTCGACCGAATGGTGACATCAACCGCTCCACGTGTTTGGCGATCGCGTCGCACTCGACGTTGATCTTGCGCCCGGGCCGCGCCTCGCCCAGGTTGGTCCGCTCCAGGGTCTCGGGGATCAGGGAAACGGAAAGCCAAGAATCGCCCAAATCCGCGATCGTCAGGCTGACGCCGTCGAGAGCGACCGAGCCCCTCCCGATCGCGTATCGCAGCAGCTCCGGGGCCAGCTCGACCTTTAGCCGCCTGGCAAACCCGTCCTCCTCGAACGCGATTACCTCTCCCACTCCGTCGACATGGCCCTGGACGATGTGCCCACCGAGCCGGTCGGAGGCTTTCATCGCCAACTCCAAGTTGACCCGATCCCCGGTCTCCAGGCCAGCGAGCGAGGTCACTTCCAAGGTCTGATTCATCGCCTCCGTCTCGAAGCCCCCCCCGCTGGTCGCCGTGGCGGTGAGACAGCAGCCGTCCACGGCCACCGAGTCGCCGAGCTCGATCTCGCCCGCCAGCTTCGTGGCGATCCGCAAACGCGCGCCATCGGCGCCGGCATCGACCGACTCGACCGTCCCCACATCCTGAATCAGGCCCGTAAACACCCTCACCACTCCTTGAACCGGGCAGTGATGAGCACATCGTCCCCGACCCGAGCGACATCGCTAGCCAGAGCGGTAACCCGCGCGGGTGGCGGAGGGGAAGGGGGGTTCGGCCGGGTGAGGCCGCTAACCCCCCCTTCCCCTCCGACAGGACCCGCGCGCCAATCAGGACGGGAGCAACGAATGTCCGCGCCTCATCGACCTGCCCCGCCTCGACGAAGGCTGCCGCAAGCGTCCGCCCGCCCTCGAGGAGAAGGCTGGTGATGCCACGGCGACCGAGGTCGGCGAGCACTGCCTCGATCTCGTCGTCGACGACGAGCACCGGCGACTGGTCGCGCGTCTGCATCAGCTGCGAGTCGGACGGCAACCGTCCCCGCCGATCGAAAACCACCCGCACCGGCTGCCGCACGCTCGTTCCGCTGTTCCTTTCCCCCGATATCCGATGAAAAGGAACAGCTGGGGATGTGGGGCGAGCGGTCAGGAGGGGGTCGTCGGCGAGGACGGTGCCGATGCCGACGGCGATCGCGTCCGATTCGGCGCGCCAGCGGTGGACCAGCTCGCGGCTCTCAGGGCCGGAGATCCAGGGCGAGTCGCCCTCCGCGGTCGTCGTCAGCCCGTCGAGTGACATCGCCATCTTCAAGGTGACCAGCGGCAGGCCGGTGCGGGCGTGCTTGCGGAACGGCTGGTTGAGCAGCCGCGCCGCGCTCGCCTCCTCCCCGACCGCAATCTCGACCTCGACCCCGCCGTCGCGCAGCATCCCCGGCCCGCGCCCCGACGCCTTCTCGCTCGGATCGTCGGACCCGATCACCACCCGCCCGATCCCGGCCTCGAGGATCGCCTCCACGCAAGGCGGCTGCCGCCCCGTGTGCGCGCAGGGCTCCAACGTCACATACATAGTCGCCCCGCGAGGGTCCTCCCCCCGCTCCGCGCAATCCTTCAGCGCGGCACGCTCAGCATGCAGATCGCCCAACTCCGCGTGAAATCCCTCTCCAATGACCTCCCCATCCCGCACCAGGACGGCCCCCACCAACGGGTTCGGGCTAACGTGCCCCCGCCCCAACTCCGCCAACTCTAACGCCCGCCGAAGGTGAGCCAGGTCCGCAGTTGTAAGAGATGCAGCCATCCTGATTGACGAGTCAATCAACATCGTATCTCGCGCGGGTGGCGCGGGGTGGGGGTGTCCGGACGGCGCGGCGTTAGTTTTTCGCTCACCGACTCGAGAGCGACGCGTCGGCCCGTGCGAAAAACCTAGCGCCGGCCGGGCGCCCCCACCCCGCGACAGGACCCGCGCGCCGACACCGCGGATACCCTGATCGGCCAAATCGTGAAGCTCATAGTTCAAATCCCCTGCCTCAACGAGGAGGCGACGCTTCCGGCGACGATCGCCGACCTGCCGCGCCACGTCGACGGCTTCGACGCGGTCGAGCTGCTGGTGGTCGACGACGGCTCGACCGACCGCACGGTCGAGGTCGCTCGCGAGCAGGGAGTGGAGCACATCGTCAGGCTGACCAGCAACCGCGGCCTCGCAGCGGCCTTCCAGGCCGGGCTCGACGCCTGCCTCAAGCTCGGCGCCGACGCGATCGTCAACACCGACGCCGACAACCAGTACAGCGGCGCCGACGTGCCGAAGCTGCTGGCGCCGATCCTCGCCGGCGAGGCCGACATGGTCGTCGGCGACCGCCGGGTGGAGACGATCGAGCACTTCTCGGGCCGCAAGAAGCGCCTCCAGCGGCTCGGCAGCGCCGTCGTGCGCAAGGTCTCGGGCACGGCGATCGCCGACACGACCTCCGGCTTCCGCGCCTACAACCGCGAGGCCGCCCTCGGCCTGCTCGTCGTCGACGACTTCACCTACACGCTGGAGAGCCTGATCCAGGCGGGCAAGATGCTGGTCGCGGTCGATCAGGTGGAGATCGCGACCAACCCGCAGACGCGCGAGTCGCGGCTCTTCGGCTCGACCGGCTCCTACGTGCGCCGCAACGGGCTGGCGATCCTGCGCATCTACGCCCGCTACGAGCCGCTGCGCCTGTTCACCGCCGCCGCGGCGGCCCTCGCCGTCCTCGCCCTCGCCGCCTGGATGCCCTTCCTGATCGACTGGATCTTCAACGGCGACAGCACCGGCCACATCCAGTCGCTGATCCTCGGCGCGGTGCTGTTCATCGCCGCCCTCCAGCTCTTCGCCCTCGGCGTGATCGGCGACCTGCTGGCCGGCCAGCGGGTGATGACCCAGCGGGTCTTCGAGCGCGTGCGCCGGGTCGAGCTCTCGCTCGGGGTCGAGCCGTCCCACTACGAGCGGGGACGATGAGCGGCGGCAAGGGCGGCGGCTCGGCGACCGCCGAGTACGGTCGCCTGGCGAGCTTCCTGGCGATCGGCGTCGGCCTCACGGGGCTGATCACCTACGCCTACTTCCTGATCGCCTCGCATGTGCTCTCGAAGTCCGACTACGGGCAGATCACGGTGCTGTGGTCGGCGGTCTTCATCACGATCTCGACCCTCTACCGGCCGATCGAACAACTGCTCTCGCGGCACATCTCCGAACACCGGACGAAAGGCGAGGAGGTCGGCGGGACGATGCGGGTCGCGGCGACGATCCAGCTCGGCCTCGGGGTCGTCTTCGCGGTCCTCGCGCTGGCCCTGCGCGGGCCGATCCAGAACGACCTGCTGGAGGGCAACGAAACGCTCTACTGGGTCTTCTTCGGCGCTGTCCTCTTCTACGCGGCGAGCTACTTCGCCCGCGGCTTCCTCGCCGGCGCCCAGCGCTTCGGCCTGTTCGTCGCCCTGATCCTCTCCGAATCGTGCTTTCGCACGGTCTTCGCCGTGCTCGTCGCGATCGGCATCCTCAGCGGCCAGTCGGCCGTGGCGATCGGCATCCTCGCCGCCCCCGCGCTCTCATTGATGGTCGTCCCCGCCGCCTTCCTGCGCAGAGCCAAAGCGCAGCAGGACTCGCCCGGCATCCCCGGACGCGAAGCGGAGGAGATGCCGGTTGATGAAGAAACCAAGCCCTCATCCGGCCCCGATCACGATCTGACTCTCTCGGGGTCGGATGAGGGCCCAACTGACAGCGCCGAGTTCTCGCTACGGCATGGAACCGGATTTGCGGCAGCAGTATTGGTAATCATGTTCAGCGAACAGGCCTTCCTCAACGCCGGCCCGCTGGTCATCCGCGGCCTCCAGGGCGCCGCGGCGGCCGGCTTCATCTTCAACGTGCTGATGATCGCGCGGGCGCCGCTGCAGCTCTTCCAGGCGGTCTCGACCAGCATCCTGCCGCACCTGACGAAGCTGCACACCAGCGGCACCGAGGAGGGCGAGCGCGAGTTCCGCCGCACCGTGCGGATGGTCCTGCTCGGCCTCGCCGCCTTCACCGCGCTCGCCCTCGTCTTCATGGCGGCGGTGGGGCCGCAGGCGATGCAGATCGCCTTCAGCAAGAAGTTCACCTACGACCGCGAGGGGCTGCTGCTGGTCACGCTGGGCATGGGCCTCTACCTCTCCTCGGTCACCGTCAACCAGGCCTGCGTCGCGCAGGGCCAGGTGCGCCGCGCCGCCTGGCGCTGGATCGCCTGCGCCGCGCTGTTCATCGGCTGGAACTTCGTGCCGCTGGTCAGCGACGAGTTCCGCCGCGTCGAGTTCGGCTTCCTGCTCGCCGCCGGCGTCCTCTTCTCGCTCCTCTACTACGTCTACCGACGGCCGCGCGAGCGCGCCGAGGACGTGCCCCAGCCCGGCTCTCCGGAGGAGCTGGAGATCCAGCTGGCGGCGCTCGACGAGCAGACGTAGGGAGGGCGCTCGCCGGTGGAAGGCCACGACGCCGAGCTGATCCTGATCGTCGGCGCCCTGCTGGCCGCGGGGATCGCCGCCGCCCTGCTCGCCGACCGGGTGCGGCTGCCCGGCCTGCTGCTCTTCCTCGGCCTCGGCATGCTGCTCGGCTCCGAAGGGATCGGCGGGATCGAGTTCGCCGATTACCGCACGGCCCAGACGGCGGGCACGATCGGGCTCGTGCTGATCCTCTTCGAGGGAGGGCTGAGCGCCGGCTGGGGGGAGATCCGCCCGGTGCTCGGCACGGCGATCGGGCTGGCGACCCTGGGCACCTTCCTCACCGCGATGGCGGCGGGCGCGGCGGCGATCTGGATCTTCGACCTCAGCACCCTGCAGGGCCTGATCCTCGGCGCCGCCGTCGCCGCCACCGACTCGGCGGCGATCTTCGCCGTGCTGCGCGGCTCGCGCCTGGAGCGCCGCCTTGCCCGCACCCTGGAGGGCGAGTCGGGGATGAACGACCCGGTCGCGCTGCTGCTGGTGATCGGGTTCGGCGAATGGATCGCCGACCCGTCCTACGGCGCCGGCGACATGGCGCTCTCCTTCGTCGTCAAGCTGGGCCTTGGGGCCGTCCTCGGCCTCGCCGCGGGCAGGATCGCGCGCTGGGCGATCGGGCGCGCCGAGCTTCCCAACCCGGGGCTCTACCCGGTGGCGACGCTGGCGACGGCGGCGATCTCCTACGGCGTCGCCGAGCTCGCCGGCGGCTCCGGCTTCCTCGCCGTCTACGTCACCGCCCTGGCGCTCGGCGCCGACTCGCTGCCGGCGCGGCGCACCGTCGTCGCCTTCCACCAGGGGCTCGGCTGGCTGGCCCAGATCGGCCTCTTCTTCCTGCTCGGCCTGCTCGTCTTCCCCGGCGACCTGATCGGCGTCGCCGGCAAGGGCCTGCTGCTCTCGCTGGTGCTGATCTTCGCCGCGCGGCCGCTGGCGACCCTGCTCGTCACCCAGTTCAGCGGGCTCCGCCTCTCCGAGCGGGCGATGCTCGGCTGGGCCGGCCTGCGCGGGGCGATCCCGATCTGGCTGGCGACCTTCCCCGTCGTCGCCGGCGTCGCGGAGTCGAAGCTGATCTTCGACGCGGTCTTCTTCGTCGTCCTCACCTCGACCCTGATCCAGGGGGCGACCGTCGAGCCGGTGGCGAGGTGGCTGGGGGTGACCGGCGCCGAGCCGGCGCTGGCCGAGCCGCCCGCCGGCTCGCGACCGCGGAGCTAAGCGACCGGGACGCCGCCGTCGCCGAGCGCGAGCCGGACCATCTCCGAGCCGCTCTCCTTGTACGGGGAGACGACGCGGTCGGCGCCGGCCCGCAGCATCTTGCGTTCGGACTCCTCGAGGCCGGCGCGGGCGACGATCGTGATGTCAGCGCGCAGCTCGCGCGCGCTGAGCGTGATGAAGACGTTCTCGGCGTCGTCGTCGACGCAGGCGATCAGCCCGCCCGCCCGCATGATCCCCGCCTGGCGCAGGATCTCGTCGTCGGAGGCGCGGCCGTGGATGATCGGCGCGCCGGTCGCCTCAGCGTGCTCGCGGGTCCCCTCGACGTCGGTGTCGATGACGACGAAGTCGCGCCCGGCGGCGCGCAGATCGCGGGCGACCTGGCGGCCGACGCGGCCGAAGCCGCAGACGAGGACGTGGTCGTTGAGCGAGTCGATCTGCTTCAAGGCTCTCCTCTCGTCCAGCAGGCCGGTCAGGTGGCCGGCGACGAAGAACTCGACGACGGTCACCAGGGCGTAGAAGAGCGTACCCACCCCGAGCACGATCAGGGCGACCTTGACGACCTGGCCGGCGATGCTTTCCGGCTCGGGGATCGAGCCGATCGTCGCCACCGTGTCAAGCGCCCAGACGAAGCCGAAGCCGATCGAGACGTGCTCGGCGATCGCGTAGCCGGCGGTGCCGGCCGCGAGCAGCAGCAGGATCGCCAGGGCGAGCAGGGCGAGGCGGGTAACTCCCGGCGTCTGGCCCCGCGGCACGCGAGGGCCTCAGGCCGCTCCGGCGGCGGCGGCGATCGCGGTGTAGGCGGCGGCGGGGTCGGCGGCGCCGAAGACGGCCGAGCCGGCGACGAAGAGCGAGGCGCCCGCTTCGGCGGTCGGCTTGGCGGTGGCCGCGTCGATGCCGCCGTCGACCTCGACCTTGGCCGGGCCGACGAGCGCGGCGAGCCGTGAGACCTTGTCGACCGAGCCCTCGATGAAGGACTGGCCGCCCCACCCCGGGTTGACCGTCATGCAGAGGGCGATGTCGGCGTGGCCACGCAGCTCGGAGACCGCCTCGACCGGGGTGGCGGGGTTGATCGCGACGCCGGCGAGGCAGCCGAGCTCGCGGATCGCCGCCAGGGTGCGGTTGGTGTGCGCCGTCGCCTCCTCGTGGAAGGTGATCGAGTCGGCGCCGGCGGCGGCGAAGGCCTCGATGTGGCGCTCCGGCGCCTCGATCATCAGGTGGACGTCGATCGCGCCGCCGGCGGCGTGCACGCGGTCGGCGATCGAGGAGGCGACCAGCGGCCCGATCGTGATCGGCGGGACGAAATGCCCGTCCATCACGTCGACGTGGATCACCCGCGCCCCCGCCTCCATCACCTCGTCGATCTGGCCGCCGAGCGCGGCGAAATCCGCCGAGAGGATCGACGGCGCAACCCTCCGCTCCTCCAGCAGCTCTGCCATCCGCTCAGACATAGACAACAGTCTCCCAGGAGGCGTGAGTCTGGCTCATACCGGTTTCAGCATCGAGCTACCGCAGGTCTGACAGGTCATGTCCTCGGTGCTGCTCATCCGCGCGATCGTCTGGTGCTCGCCGCAGTCGGGGCACTGCGAGACGAGCTCGAAGCGGTGCAGACAGTACACGCAGCGGAAGCGGCCGGGGAGCTGCGTGCGGGCGCAGCCAGGGCTCGCCGCAGCTCGGGCATTTGGCCCGCTTCAGCACGGTTCGATCAGGGCTCTTGCGAGCATCGGCTCAACCATCCTTGCTCAAGCGGCAGACGAAGAAACCCGTCGTGCGGTCGCGGTCGGGGCGGATCCGGACGCTCTCCCCGCTGTCCCCCACCACCCCCTCGTTCTCACGGCGGCTGATCGTGCAGGTCGAGTAGACCAGCGTGCCGCCGGGGCGAAGCAGCCGCATCCCGTTGGCGAGGATCTCCTCCTGGAGCTCGGCGAGGCGCTCGATCGCCTTCGGCGACTTGCGCCAGCGGGCGTCGGGGCGCGAAGCGAGGGCGCCGAGGTCCGAGCAGGGCGGGTCGACGAGGACGCGGTCGAAGCCCGTGGGCAGCGCCGGGGCGGTCGCATCGGCCTCGACCACGGTGACGTTGCGCAGGCCGAGGCGCTCCGCCTGGGCGGCGACTTCCGCCGCCCGCGCGGGATCGAGCTCGACCGAGATCACCTCGCCCCGGTCACCCATCCGCTCGGCGATCTGGCCGCTCTTGATCCCCGGCCCGGCGCAGAGGTCGAGCACGTGCTCGCCGGGCTGCGGATCGAGCGTCTCGACCACGGCGGCGGAGCCGCGGCTCTGCGGCGTCAGCTCCCCGGCGGCGACCCGCCCCCAAACCTCCTCCCCGACCCGCCCCTCGAACACCACCATCTCGGGCGGCGTCTGGGACTTGAGGGGGTTTACGCGGAAGGCGGTCTCCTGGGGCTCGTTGCAGGATGCGAGCAGGGAGCGGGCGTCGTCGGGGCCCAGCTCCTGCCACCACATCCGGGCCAGCCAGAGCGGCGCCGAGTGGGCGACCGCCGCGCGCTCCGGGGTCGAGTCGTCGCCGAGCAGGTCGGCGACGAGCGAATCGCGCTCGCGCGCCGCGCGGCGCAGCACCGCGTTGACGAGGCCTGCGGCGTGGCCGGCGGCGGCCGCCTTGACCAGCTCGACCGCCTGGCTGACCGCGGCGTGGTCGGGCGTCGCGTCGGCGAACAGCAGCTCGTAGAGGCCGAGGCGGAGCGCCGCGAGCACCGGCGGGTCGAGCAGGCGGACGGAGCGCTCGGCGAGCCGTTCGATCGCCGCGTCGGCGGTGCCGCGCCGCTGCACGGCGCCGTAGGCGAGCCGCTGCGCCTGAGCGCGCTCGCGGCCGGCGAGGCCCTCGCGGTCGGCGGCCTCGCGGAAGAAGCGCTCGGTGCGGGCGTCGCGCTCGAAGGTCGCCCGGACCGTCTCGTAGGCGAGCGCACGCGCGGGCGAAATCAAAGTGCGGGCACCGGGTGGCCGCGCAGGTAGGCGTCGGCGTCCATCGGCCTGCCGCCGGGCGGCTGCACCACCTCGAGCCGCAGCGCCCCGCGGCAGCAGCCGAGCAGCAGCGCCCCCCACTCGGCCTTGACCTCGCCCTGCCTGACGTTGACGTCGACCGCGCGCGCCCGGCGCACGCCGAGCCGGCTGTCCCCGCCGAGCTCGAGGTAGGCGCCGACGTGTGGGGTCAGCGCGCGGACGACCCGGGCCAGCTCGCTCGCCGGGCGGCCGGGGTCGAGGCGCCGCTCGGGAGGCGCGATCTTCTCGGCGTAGGTCGCCCGCTCGTCGTCCTGCTCGACGAAGGCGAGCTCACCGCGCTCGAGCAGGTCGAGCCCCTCGACCAGCAGCTCGCCGCCCAGCTCCGCGAGCTTGCCGGAGAGGCTCTCGAAGTCGTCCTCGGCGCCGACCGCGATCTCCTCGCGCAGGGCGAGCGGGCCGGAGTCGAGGCCGGCGGCGACCCGCATCAGGCTGACCCCGGTGCGCTCGTCGCCGGCGATGATCGCCCGCTCGATCGGCGCCGCGCCGCGCCAGCGCGGCAGCAGCGAGGGGTGCACGTTCAGCAGCGGCCACTCGGAGAGCAGCGGCTCGCGGATCAGCTGGCCGAAGGCGCAGAGGGCGAGCGCCTCGGGACGGGCGGCGCGGATCCGCTCCAGCGCCGCCGCCTCGTTCACGTCGGCGGCCTGGAGCAGCTCGATCCCCAGCTCGCGCGCCGCCGCCGCGGCCGGCGGCGGGCCGCTGCGGCGCCCGCGCCCCCTGGGCCGGTCGGGCGGGGTGACGACGAGAGCCGGCCGATGACGCGATCCGGCGAGGCGCCGCAGGACCGCGGCGGCGAACTCGGAGGTGCCGAGGTAGACGGTCCTCACGCGTCAGTGTGAGGCTCGCGGTGGTGCTGCCCGGCCGCCGCGGGCTCGTCGTCCTCGCCGGCCGGCGGCGCGTAGCTGTCGCCTTCGCGCAGCGCCCGCAGCGCCGCCTTGCGCTGCTCCCGCGGGGCCCGGTCGAGGATCAGGACGCCGTCTAGGTGGTCGATCTCGTGCTGGAGCACGCGCGCCTCCAGGCCCGAGGCCTCGATCGTCAGCGGCTCCCCCTCGGCGTCGCGGCCGCCGACGCGGGCGTGCAGCGGCCGCTCGACGTCCATCGCCACCCGCGGCAGGCTGAGGCAGCCCTCCTCGGCGACGACCAGCTCGCCGGAGAGCCACTCGATCTCGGGGTTGACGAGGCCGCGCGGCTCGCTGTCGGGGCCGGCCTGGAAGACGAGCACGCGCCGCAGCACGCCGAGCTGGGTCGCCGCCAGCCCGACCCCCATGCCGTCGCGCATGATCGCGATCATCCGCTCGACCTCTGCCCGCAGCTCGGGGCCGAACTCGGCGACCGGCGAGGCCCTGCTCTTCAACACCGGGTCGCCGAACTTGACCACCTGCGCCAGCGCCGCTTCGCGCCGCTCGACCAGCTCGGCTTCGAGCCGCTCGCGCTCGGTCTCGTCCCTGACTGCTCCGTTCTCGCCCATCACGGCGATTGTATGTACCGGCCCGCGCCTACTGGGGGTCGACGTCGACGGCGATCGCGACGCCGGCGAGCGAGCGGTCGGCGGCGAGGCGCTCGACCGCGGCGCGGATCGCGGCGACCGTGCCGTCGCGGTCGCTCGCCTTCGTGAGCAGCCGGCGGCGGTAGCGGTTGCGGACGCGGAACATCGGCGCCGGGCCGAGCAGGTCGGTGTCCTCGGGCAGGGACTCGCGCAGCGCCCCGGCCAGCTTCGCCGCCGCCGCCTCGACCCGCGGCTCGGTCTCCGCCTTGAGCACGACGCGGGCGAGGTGGGAGAAGGGCGGGTAGCGCAGCGCCCGGCGGCGCTCGACCTCCTCTTCGAGGAAGCCGGCCGAGTCGTGCGCGGCGGCGCGGGCGATGCTGGCGGCGCCCGGCGCGAGCGTCTGCACGATCACCTCCCCCCCGGCCGCGCCGCGGCCGCTGCGGCCGGCGAGCTGGGCGACCAGCGCAAAGGTGCGCTCGGCGGCGCGGAAGTCGGGGAAGCGCAGGGTGGCGTCGGCGTCGAGGATCGCGCTCAGCGTCACCTCGGGGAAGTCGTGCCCCTTGGCGACCATCTGCGTGCCGACGAGGACGGCGCTCTCGGCGGCGTCGAACTCGGCGAGGATGCGCCCGTGGGCGCCGCGCTCGCCCGCCGTGTCGGAGTCGAGGCGGAAGACGGGCAGCGGCGCCAGCCGCTCGGCGAGCAGCGCCTCGATCTGCTCGGTGCCGGCGCCGGCGCGCGAGAGCGTGGTCGAGTCGCAGTCCGGGCAGGCGCGCGGCAGCGGCTCGGAGTGGGCGCAGTGGTGGCAGACGATCCGTCCGGCGCGGCGGTGGACGATCAGCGAGACGTCGCAGTTGGGGCAGCCCCAGTGGCGGCCGCAGGAGCGGCAGGTGAGCCAGGGGGCGAAGCCGCGCCGGTTGGCCATCACGATCGCCTTGGCGCCGGCCGCGCGCACCCCCTCCAGCGCCTTCCAGGTCGCCGGGTGCAGCGGGCCCGAGCGCGGGTCGGCGTCGCGCATGTCGAGCACCTCGACCGGCGGCATCGCGCGGCCGTCGACGCGGCGCGGCAGCTCGGCCCGCGGCAGCTCCAACCAGGTCTCCGGCCGCGGCGTCGCGGTGCCGGCGAGCAGCACCGCGCCGCAGTCCGCGGCGCGGCGGCGGGCGACCGTGCGGGCGTCGTAGCAGGGGTCGCCCTCCTGCTTGTAGGAGGGGTCGTGCTCCTCGTCGATCACGATCAGGCCGAGCTCGCGGACGGGGGCGAAGACGGCCGAGCGCGGGCCGACGCAGACGCTCGCCTCGCCCGCGCGCAGGCGCCGCCACTCCTCGTAGCGCTCGGCGCCGGTGAGGGCCGAGTGCAGAACGGCGAAGCGGTCGCCGAGCCGGGCGCGGAAGCGCGCCACCGCCTGCGGGGTGAGGCCGATCTCGGGGACGAGGACGATCGCCCCCCTCCCCCGCTCCAGCGCCGCCTCGACCGCGGCCAGGTAGACCTCGGTCTTGCCCGAGCCGGTGACGCCGTGCAGCAGCAGGCCGCGCTCCGCCTCGGCCCCGCCGTCGAGGGCCGCGACGACCCGCTCGACCGCGCGCCGCTGCTCGTCGAGCAGCGCCGGCGGTCCCGCCGCGGCGGCGCCGACCTCGCGGTGCTCCAGCGGCGGCCGCGGCCTGCGCTTGCGCACGCCGGGGTTGGGCGGCAGGACGAGGCGCAGCCCGCGCGAGGGGGTCGAGCAGTACTCGCGCCCCACCCACAGCCCGAGCCGCACCAGCTCCGCCGGCACGCCGGTCTCCAGCGCCTCCAGCGGCTCGGCGAGCCGCTCCGGCGCCAACTCGGAAGTCTCGGCGAGCTCGACGACGACGCCGAGCAGGCGCTGGCGCCCGAACGGCACCCGCACCACCCGGCCCACCTCGACGTCCGCCATCTCCTCGGGCAGGCGGTAGTCGAACGGCCCGCGCAGGGCGCGGGCGGTGGTCAGCGGCTCGACCTTGGCGATCGCCATCCGACCCAAGCTATGGAGAGACGCGGACGGCCGGGCTGTCGGCCCCCGAACTAGGCGGGCGTGGCGTTGGCGGAGTCCGCCGCTGCTCGCAGCGCCTCGGCGCGGTCCGTCTTCTCCCAGGTGAAGTCCGGGTCTTCTCTGCCGAAGTGGCCGTAGGCCGCGGTCTTCTGGTAGATCGGCCGATGCAGGTCGAGGTAGCGGCGGAAGGCGCCCGGGCGCAGGTCGAACTCGGCTTCGACCAGGCGGGTGATCTCGCCGTCGGGCAGCTTGCCGGTGCCGAAGGTGTCGACCATCGTCGAGACCGGGTGGGCGACGCCGATCGCGTAGGCGACCTGGACCTCGCAGCGCTCCGCCAGCCCGGCGGCGACGACGTTCTTGGCGACGTAGCGGGCCGCGTAGGCGGCCGAGCGGTCGACCTTCGAGGGGTCCTTGCCGGAGAAGGCGCCGCCGCCGTGGCGGGCCATGCCGCCGTAGGTGTCGACGATGATCTTGCGGCCGGTGAGGCCGGCGTCGCCGACCGGGCCGCCGATCACGAACTGGCCGGTCGGGTTGACGAGGAAGCTCTCGCGCAGCGGCTCCTCCTCGTACAGGCCCCCGGCGTCGGACTCGAGCACCGGCAGGACGACGTGCCGCCAGAGGTCGGGCCGGATCGTCTCCTGCGAGTCGACCTCGGCCGCGTGCTGGGTCGAGATCAGCAGCTTTTCGACCGCGACCGGGCGGCCGTTCGCGTAGCGGACCGTGACCTGGGTCTTGCCGTCGGGGCCGAGGTAGTCGAGCGTGCCGTCCTTGCGCACCGCCGTCAGCCGTTCGGCGAGCCGGTGGGCGAGGTGGACGGGCATCGGCATCAGCGCCTCGGTCTCGTCGGTCGCGTAGCCGAACATCATCCCCTGGTCGCCGGCCCCGGCGAGCAGCAGTTCGTCGTCGGTTTCCGAGCCGGTGCGCGTCTCGTGCGAGGCGTCGACGCCCTGGGCGATGTCGGGCGACTGCTTGTCGAGCGAGACGAGGACCGAGATGTGGTCGCAGTTGTAGCCGTAGTCGCCGTGGTCGTAGCCGATCCCCCGGATCGTCTCGCGGACCAGCTCGGGGACGTCGAGGTGGACGTCGGTCGAGATCTCCCCGGAGACCACCGCCATGCCGGTGTTGACCAGCGTCTCGCAGGCGACCCGGCCCTCGGGGTCCCCCGCCAAGACGGCGTCGAGGACCGCGTCGGAGATCTGATCGCAGACCTTGTCGGGGTGGCCCTCGGTGACGGACTCGGACGTGAACAGGTACTCGCCCTCGGCGAGCGGCTCGATAGTAGACATGGCGGAAGCGTACCGGGGGATCGCTCAGCGACGGCGACCGGTGTGGGGGATGAAATCGATTATCAGCGGGATTCCCTCCAGCCCGTAGGTCTCGCGCATCCGATTCTCCAGGTGGTAGGCCCAGTCGCGGACGATCAGGCGGCGGTCGTTGACCTGGATCGCGAAGCGCGGCGGCCGCTCGCCGATCTGCGCCGCGTAGTAGAGGCGCAGGCGGCGGCCGCGCCGCGAGGGCGGCGGGTTGGCGGCGACGACGTCGGCGACGAAGCGGTTCAGCTCCGGCGTCGGGATCCGCGTCGCCGCCCGGTCGGCCAGCTCGATCGCCTTGGGCAGCAGCCGGGCGACGTTGCGGCCGCGCAGGGCGGAGCAGGTGACGACCTCGGGCCGCAGCCGCAGCTTGCGCTCGACCCGGGCGCGGGCGTCGTCGACGTCGGTCTCGCCGACGTCCCACTTGTTGAGCGCCAGCAGCGTCGCGCAGCCGGCCCGCATCGCCAGCTCGGCGATCCGCAGGTCCTCCGCCGTCACCCCGTCGGAGGCGTCGCAGACGACGATCGCCACGTCGGCCCGCTCGACCGCCAGCTCGGAGCGCAGCTGAGCGTAGTAGTCGACCGTGCCGGCCACCTTGGAGCGGCGCCGCAGCCCGGCGGTGTCGACCAGCAGCACCAGCCGCCCGTCGACCTCGAGCTCGGTGTCGACGGTGTCGCGCGTGGTTCCGGCGCGCTCGGAGACGATCACCCGCTCGCTACCGAGGAAGGCGTTGACCAGCGAGGACTTGCCGGCGTTGGGGCGGCCGATCACCGCAACGTGGACCGGCTCTTCGCCGTGCGCCGGGGCCGGCCGCTCGCCGAGCAGCTCGACCACGCGGTCGAGCAGGTCGCCGCTGCCGAGCCCGTGCGTCGCCGAGATCGGGAACGGGTCGCCGAGGCCGAGGCCGTGGAACTCGGCGGCCACGTGCTCGTCACCCGGCCGGTCGACTTTGTTGACGACGACGAGCACGGGGGCGGCGGCGCCGCGCAGCGTCTTCGCCAGCTCCGCGTCGCCGGCGCGCACCCCGGCGCGGCCGTCGACGACGAGCAGGATGACGTCGGCCTCGGCCATCCCGATCCGCGCCTGGCGCTGCACGTCGGCGGCCAGCTCGGACTCGTCGGCGAGGTCGATCCCGCCCGTGTCGAGCAGCTCGAAGGCGAGCCCGTTCCACTCGCAGGGGACCCGCTTGCGGTCGCGGGTGACGCCGGGCTCGGCGTGCGTCACCGCCTCGCGCCCGCCGGCGAGCCGGTTGACCAGCGTGCTCTTGCCGACGTTCGGGAAGCCGACGACGGCGACAGTCGGGAGCCGACTCACCGCCCCCACTCCTTCAACTGTTCCTTTTCGTCGCTATGCGAGGAAAAGGAACAGCGGAGCGTCATTTGAGGCCCCTTTTGGCGGCCAGGGCTACGACCTGGTCGACGACCTGGCCGAGGCTGAGGCCCGTGGTGTCGATCTCGACCGCGTCCTCGGCGGCGCGCAGGGCGCTGTGGGCGCGGGTCTCGTCGCGCTCGTCGCGCTCGCGCTGGGCGGCGAGCACGGCGGCCTCGTCCTCTCCGGTCTGCGCGGCGCGGCGGCGGGCGCGCTCCTCGGCCGAGGCCGTGAGGAAGACCTTGAGCGGCGAGTCGGGGCTGACCACGGTGCCGATGTCGCGTCCCTCGGCGACATAGCGGCCGGCGGCGATCAGGCGCCGCTGCGCGGCGACCATCGCCTCGCGCACCGGCGGGTGGACGGAGACGCGCGAGGCGGCCTCGGTCACCTCGGGTTCGCGGATCGCGCCGCCGACGTCCTCGCCGTCGAGGCCGACCCGCCCGTCGTCGAGCTCGATCCGCAGCGAGCGGGCGAGGGCGCCGAGCGCCTCAGAGTCGTCTAGTTCCGCGCCGCGGCGCAGCGCCGCCAACGCCACGCAGCGGTACATCGCCCCCGAGTCGAGGTAGGTGAAGCCGAGCGCCGCGGCGACGGCGCGGGCGACGCTTGACTTGCCGGCTCCGGCGGGCCCGTCGATCGCGATCACCATAGGGACGCCAGGTCCGTCTCGAAGCCGGGGTAGCTGACGGCGGCGGCGTCCATGTTGGAGACCTCGACGCCCTCGCGGGAGGCCAGGCCGGCTACGGCGCCCAGCATCGCGATCCGGTGGTCGCCGTGGGAGTCGACCGCGCCGCCGCGCAGGCCGCCGGCGCCGGCGATCCGCATCCCGTCCTCGCTCGTCTCGACCTCGGCGCCGAGCGCCCGCAGGGCCGCGCTGACCGTCTCGATCCGGTCGCTCTCCTTGCGGCGCAGCTCGGCCGCGTCGCGGATCGTCGTCTCGCCCTCGGCAAAGCAGGCGGCGAGCGCGACCAGGGGCAGCTCGTCGATCGCCAGCGGGACCTCGGCGCCGCCGACCTCGGCGCCGCGCAGCGACGAGCCGCGGACGCGCAGGCGGCCGCTCGGCTCGCCGCCCCGCTCCTCTTCCGGCTCGACCTCGATCGCGGCGCCCATCCGCTCGAGGATCGCCAGCAGGCCGGTGCGGGTCGGGTTGAGGCCGACGCCCGTCAGGCTGACGTCGCTGCCCGGCACGAGCAGCGCCGCGACGACGAAGAAGGCGGCGGAGGAGAAGTCGGCCGGCACGACGATCTCGCCCGGCTCCAGGCGCGCGGCCGGGCGCACCGTGACGACGCCGTCGCTACGTTCGATCTCCGCCCCGGCGGCCGCGAGCATGCACTCGCTGTGGTCGCGGGTCGGCAGCGGCTCGGCGATCCGCGTCTCGCCCTCGGCGAGCAGGCCGGCGAAGAGCAGGCAGGACTTGACCTGGGCGCTGGCGACCGGCAGCTCGTAGGAGATCCCGCGCAGCGGCGCGGCCTCGATCCGCAGCGGCGGCAGGCGGTGCTCGCGCGCGTCGATCCGCGCCCCCATCAGGCGCAGCGGCGCGGCGACCCGGTCGACCGGGCGGCGGCGGATCGAGTCGTCGCCGTCGAGCGTCCACGATCCCGTCTCCTGCCCGGCGAGCCAGCCCGGCAGCAGGCGCAGCAGGGTGCCGGCGTTGCCGACGTCGATCGCCGCCGGGGCGGCGCCCCGCAGGCCGACCCCGCGCAGGCGCAGCCGCGGCTCGAGCGCGGCCCTGCCAGCCCCGTCCACCGAGGCGCCGAGCGCCGCCACCGCGCCGAGGGTCGAGCGGGTGTCGGCGGCGTCGAGGTAGCCCTCGATCGCCGTCTCCCCCTCCCCCATCGCCGCGATCAGCGCCGCCCGGTGGGAGACCGACTTGTCCGGCGGCGGGCGCAGGCTGCCGCGCAGCGGCCCCGACGGCCCAAATTTCCGCCTGCCCACAGCGCTCACTCCGGGGGGCCCGCGCCCTCGTCCAGCTGGGCGCGCGCCTCGGCCGCGCGGGCGTGCCAGGCGGCGATCGCCTCGGCGTCGCCGGCGGCGATCAGCTCGCGCGCCTCGCGCAGGCGGGCGAGCGCGTCGTCGATCGCCTCCGCGACCGCGTCGCGGTTGGCGGCGAAGATCTCGCCCCAGATCGCCGGGTTGGAGCCGGCGACGCGGGTCGCGTCGCGGAAGCTCGGGCCGGCGTCGGGCAGGCGTTCGGCGTCGCGGTCCAGCTCGGCGGCCGCCTGCGCGGCGAGCACGTCGGCGAGCACGTGGGGCAGGTGGCTGACCGTCGCCATCAGGCGGTCGTGGGCGGCCGCGTCGATCGCCTGCGGGCGGGCGCCGAGCGCGGCGATCGCCTCCCGCAGCCGCGCCAGCCCCGCCTCGCCGGTCGCCGCGGTCGGGGTCAGGTACCAGCGGGCGCCCTCGAAGAGGCCGGCGCGGGCGTTCTCGACCCCGGCGGTCTCGGCGCCGGCCAGCGGGTGGCCGCCGACGAAGCGCTCGTCCCCGCCCAGCGCGGCGACGATCTCCCGCTTGGTCGAGCCGGCGTCGCTGACGACGGCCTCCGGACCGCTCGCCGCGAGCGCCGCGCCGGCCAGCCCGGGCAGCGCCGCGACCGGCCCGGCGCAGAAGATCAGCTCGGCCCCGCCGCAGGCCTCCTCGATCGAGTCCGCGGCGGCGTCGATCGCGCCCAGCTCCAGCGCCCGCTCCAGGGTCGGCCGCCGCGGCCCCCAGCCGGTCACCTCGGCGCCCAGCCGCTGCCTCGCGGCGAGCCCGATCGAGCCTCCGATCAGGCCGACCCCGAGCACCGCGACCCTCATGACGCCGTTTCGCGCCGGCTCCGCGCCGCGCCGGCCAGCCCCTCCAGCGCGGTCACGGTGTGCTCCCAGTCGATGCAGGGGTCGGTGATCGACTGGCCGTAGACGAGCGGCTCGCCGCCGCCGCCGAGGTCCTGCCGTCCCTCGACCAGGAAGGACTCGAGCATCACGCCGACGATCGCGCCGTTGCCGGCGGCGACCTGCTCGCCGATCGCGGCGGCAGCGGCCAGCTGGCGCGCCGGGTCCTTGGCGCTGTTGTCGTGCGAGGCGTCGATCACGAGCCGCTCGGCGAGGCCGGCGCCGCGCAGCCTCTCCAGCGCCGCCGCGACCCCCTCGGGATCGCAGTTGGGCCGGCCGCGGCCGCCGCGCAGGATCACGTGGCCATCGGGGTTGCCGGTCGTGTGCAGGATCGCCGGGCGGCCGGCGTCGTCGATCCCGGCGAAGGCGTGCGGGGCCGCGGCGGCGCGCACCGCGTCGACCGCGACCTGGACGTTGCCGTCGGTGCGGTTCTTGAAGCCGATCGGCATCGAGAGGCCGGAGCCGAGCTGGCGGTGGGTCTGGCTCTCGGTCGTGCGCGCGCCGATCGCCCCCCAGGAGACCGTGTCGGAGATGTACTGCGGCGTGATCGGGTCGAGGAACTCGCAGCCCACCGGCAGGCCGAGGTCGAGCACCTGGAGCAGCAGGGTGCGCGCCAGCCGCAGGCCGGCGTTGACGTCGCAGGAGCCGTCGAGGTAGGGGTCGTTGATCAGGCCCTTCCAGCCGGTCGTCGTGCGCGGCTTCTCGAAGTAGACGCGCATCGCGACCAGCAGGTCGTCCTTCAGCTCGCCTGCCGCCCCGGCCAGGCGCCCGGCGTACTCGAGCGCCGCCTCGGTGTCGTGGACGCTGCAGGGGCCGACGACGACGAGCAGCCGGTCGTCGGCCCGCTCGATCACGCCCTCGACGTCGCGCCGCCCGTCGAGCACGGCCCGCTCGCGCTCGTCACCGAGCGGCAGGTCGCCGAGCAGCGCTTCCGGCGAGACCAGCTCGACGACGCGCTCGATCCGCTGTTCGCGAACCCGGTCGCGCGCCCCATCCGCCATGCCGGCGATCATCTCATCCCGCCCATCGCGGCGAGGAAGCGGTCGTTCTCGGCCGGGGTTCCGTAGCTGACGCGGATGTGGCCCGAGTCGCCCAGGGGGGTGCCGGGGCGGACGGCGATCCGGCGCTCGGCGAGCGCGGCGACGACCTGCTTCTCGTCGGCCTCGCCGAGGTCGATCCAGGAGAAGTTGGTCTGCGTCTCGGCCGTCCGCAGGCCGAGCTCGCGCAGGCCCTCCTCGACCCGGATGCGCTCGACCAGGGTGCGTTCGACCCGCCGCTCGACGTCGTCGGAGTGCAGGATCGCCTCCGCCGCCGCCGTCTGGGCGATCGCGTTGACGCTGAACGGCTGGCGCACCGCGTCGACCGCGGCGCGGAACTTCGCCGAGCCGAGCGCGAAGCCGACCCGCAGGCCGGCGAGGCCGTAGACCTTGCTGAAGGTGCGCAGCAGGACGAGGTTGGGGAACTCGGCGAGCAGATCCAGGGTGGCGTCGGGGTCGTCGACCGCCTGGAGCTCGACGTAGGCCTCGTCGAGGCAGATCGTCACGTGGGCGGGGACGCGCTCGCAGAAGGCGGCGACCTCGGCGGCCGGGACGTGGGTGCCGGTGGGGTTGTTGGGGTTGCAGACGACGACGATCTGGGTCGCCGCGGTGATCTCGGCCGCGATCGCGTCGAGGTCGTGGACCTCTCCCTCGGCGAGCGGCACGCGCACCTCGCGCGCGCCGGTCAGCGCCGCCAGGTGCGGGTAGATCGAGAAGGACGGCCAGGCGTAGACGATCTCGGCGCCCGGCTCGCAGAGCGCCTCGGCGGCGGCGAGCAGCAGCTCGCAGGAGCCGTTGCCGACGGCGACCCGGCCGGGCTCGGTCTCGTAGCGGTCGGCGATGCGGCGGCGCAGCAGCGTCGCGTCGGGGTCCGGGTAGCGGTTCATCGCCCCGGCGGCGGCCTGGATCGCCTCGACCACCTTCGGGTGCGGCCCGAAGGGCGACTCGTTGGAGGCGAGCTGGGCGATCCCGCTCTCGACCAGCGCCTCGGGCGCGTGCCCGGTGGGCACGCCGGCCCGGTAGCCCGGCATGCGGGCGAGCTTCTCGGCGAAGGTGACGGCCATCGTCACTCGATTGTGACGAACCGCCTGCTATTGAGCCGCGTGGAGGTCCGCGCGCAGATCCTGTGTCGCGCCCAGGTACACGTGCGTGGCCGTGTGACCGAGCGGCGCGTAGTAGTGGACCATCGCCCGGACCACCCGCGGCATCGAGCCGGGGACGGGGATCTCGCGGCAGCAGATCAGCGGCACCGCGTCGAGCCCGAGCTTGCGCGCGGCGACCGCCGGGAACTCGGCGTCGAGGTCCTCGGTGGTCGTGAACAGGCAGCTGACCAGGGACTCCGGCGCCAGGTCGTTGCGGCCCAGCACCTCTCGCATCAGCTCCTCTGTCGCGGCGACGATCGCCCCGGCCTCGTTGGCCTCCGCCTGCACCGCGCCGCGCACCGCGAAGAGCTTCTGCTCACTCATCGCGGGAATACTCCCAGAGCGCGGCGACCTCGGGGGCAGCGAGACGGCGCGCCTCGCCCTCGGCGAGATCGGCCAGCTCGACCGGGCCGAAGCGGACTCGCCTCAGGGACGCGACCTCGTTGCCGACCGCCTCGGCCATCCGGCGCACCTGGCGGTTGCGGCCCTCGCGCAGGACGATCTCGACCCGGCGCTCGCCCAGCCGCCGCACCCCGGCCGGGACCGTCGGCCCGTCCTCCAGCTCGACGCCGCGCGCCAGCCGGCGCAGGTCCGCCTCGCCGGGCGGCCGCCGCAGCTCGACCACATAGGTCTTCGGGACTTCGTAGCGCGGGTGCGTCAACCGGTTCGCCAGCTCGCCGTCGTTGGTCAGCAGCAGCAGCCCGGTCGAGTCGGCGTCCAGGCGCCCGACCGGGTACAGCCGCGCCGGCGAGTCGACCAGCTCGACCACGGCGGGACGCCTCCCCGGCTCGCGCGCCGTCGAGACCACCCCGGCCGGCTTGTTCACCGCCCAGACCTCGCGCGCCTCGGTCTCGACCAAACCGCCATCCACTCGCACCTCGTCGGAATCGTCGACGTCTCGGGCAGGGTCAGTCACCACCTCCCCATCAACCGTCACGCGCCCGGCAGTCACCAGCTTCTCAGCCCCCCGCCGCGAAGCGACTCCCCCGTGCGCGAGGTATTTCGCCAGTCGCACTACTCGGCGCGCTGCTCGCCGGCTTTGAGCAGGCGCTCCCTCAACTCCCGCTCGTCCTCGGGCGTGGGGTCGAACTGCGCCGGGTCGGGCAGCTGCTCGAGCCCGTCGAGGCCGAAGAGCCGTTCGAACAGCTCGGTCGTCTTGAACAGGGCGGCGCCGAACTGCGAGCGCCCCGCCTCCTCGATCAGGCCGCGCTCGGCCAGCGTCTGCACGGCCGACTCGGAGGAGACGCCGCGGATCCGCGCCACCTCGGGGCGCGAGACCGGCTGCAGGTAGGCGACGATCGCGAGGCTCTCGGCCTGCGCCTGGGTCAGCGGCGGCGTGCGCGGCTTGGCGAGCAGGCGCCGCGCGGCGTCCTCGCTGGCGGGGTCGCTGGCGAGCGCGAAGCCGCCGGAGACCTCGCGCAGGACGACGCCGCGCCGGCCCTCGGCGAGGTCCTCGCGCAGCAGCTCGATCGCCTCGGCGACCTGGCCCTCGGTCGCCTCGGTCGCCTCGACCAGGTCGGGCAGCGAGACCGCCTGCGGCGAGAGGAAGAGCAGCGCCTCGATCGTGCGGCTCAGGTCGCTCACCCCGTCCCGGCCTCCTGGCGGCGGATCTCGATCGGGCCGAGCGGCTCGCTCTGGCTCCAGGTGACCTCGCCCTTGCGGTAGAGCTCGAGCAGCGCGAACAGGGTGACCGCCTGGGTCAGCCGGTCCTCGCCGCCGAACTGCTCGTCGAAGTCGATGCTGGCGCGGCCGGCGAGCGCGTCGCGCAGCGCCCGCAGGCGGCGCTCCAGCGAGACGGTCGGGCGGATATGGCTGACGTCGACCGGCGGCGGAACGGTCAGCAGGTCGCCGAGCGCGGCGCCGAGCCGCTCCGGGTCATAGACGGCGACGGCGGCGTCCAGCGCGACCTTGCGCAGGCTCGGCGGCAGCGGCGCCGCCCGGTACAGGTAGCCGCGGGCCGCCTCGAAGCGCTCGCGCAGCGACTCCCCGGCGGCGCTGTAGCGGCGGTACTCGAGCAGCCGCGCGAGCAGCTCCTCGACCGCCTCCTCGGGCCCCATCTCCTCCAGCTCGGGGTCGGCGCCCGGCAGCAGCAGGCGCGACTTCAGCTCCAGCAGCGCGGCGATCAGGACGAGGAACTCGGTCGCCACCTCCAGCTCCAGCTCGCCCTCGCGCTCCAGGTGCTCGATGTAGGCGACGACGACCTCGCCCAGCTCGACCTCCAGCAGGTCGACCTCCTCGCGCAGCAGGACCGCGATCAGCAGGTCGAACGGGCCGGCGAAGACGTCGAGCTCGAGATCGAGGTCGGCGACGGGCATCGCCAGAGATTAGGCCGCCGACCCGATGCCCATGCGGCTCTTGACCTCGGCCAGGGTCGGGCCGGCGATCGCGCGCGCCTTCTCGGCCCCGGCGGCGAGCGCCGCCTCCAGCGCCGCCTCGTCGGGGCGCAGCTCGGCGTAGCGCTCTTGGACCGGCGCCAGCAGCTCGACGACCGCCTCGGCGACCGCCTTCTTCAGGTCGCCGTAGCCGCCGCCCTCCAGCTCGCCCTCGACCGCCTCGGGCGCGACCCCGCGGGCGACCGCCAGAACCTCGATCAGGTTGGAGACGCCGGGCTTGTCGGGCGCGCGGACGATCTCCCGCCCCGAGTCGGTCACCGCGCTGCCGAGCTTCTTGCGGATCGCCGCCGGCTCGTCGAGCACGTAGATCGTCCCCGCCTCGCTCGACCCGGTCGTCGACATCTTCCGCCCGGGGTCCTGGAGATCCATGATCCGGGCGCCGACCTCGGGGATGCGGTACTCGGGGACGACCAGCGTCTCGCCGAAGCGCTCGTTGAAGCGGCGGGCGATCTCGCGCATCAGCTCGACGTGCTGGCGCTGGTCGTCGCCGACCGGCACCTCGGTCGCCCTGTAGGCGAGCACGTCGGCGGCCATCAGCACGGGGTAGAAGAAGAGGGCGGCGGAGACCAGCTCGCGCTGCTTCGCCGACTTGTCCTTGAACTGGTGCATGCGGTTGAGGTCGCCGTGCGAGGTGACCGCCGAGAGCAGCCAGGTCAGCTCCGCGTGCTCGAGCACGTCGGACTGGCGGAAGAGGATGCAGCGCTGCGGGTCGAGGCCGGCGGCGAGCAGGATCGCGGTCGTGTCGTAGAGCCGTTCGCGCAGCTCGGCCGGGTCGTAGGCGACCGAGATCGCGTGCAGGTCGACGATGCAGAAGATCGCCGGCTCGCCGCGCTCCTGGCCGTCGACGTACTGGCGGATCGCCCCGATGAAGTTGCCGAGGTGCTTGCGGCCGGTGGGCTGAATGCCACTGAAGATGACGGGGGCGGGCATGGGCGGAGCCTATTTGAGGGGGGCATCCTGAGAGGGACATCCCGGCAGGGGCTCCACTTAACTTTTTTGAGATCGTCGTCTGGCCGTCCGAGATCCGCGGCGCCAAAAAAGTACAAGACGTTCCGCCCCTACCGGGATGTCCCTTCACGAGATCTCTGCGGCGGGCTCCGGATGGAGCTCGGGGACGTCGCAGGCCGCGCTGTGGCCGCACTCGCCGGCCGGGGCCGCACCGCGGGTGGGAATAGCTTCCGTTTCACGGTGCGGGTTCTCTATTCCGAGGCCGGCGAATATCCCTCCCGCGATCATCAGCAGGCCGGCGATCACTACGCCCAAGTGGAAGGCCGCCGTGGATGCATTGGGAGCT
The DNA here is from genome assembly GCA_963805475.1 of uncultured Solirubrobacterales bacterium. Classification (GTDB taxonomy): domain Bacteria; phylum Actinomycetota; class Thermoleophilia; order Solirubrobacterales; family 70-9; genus VRUE01. The sequence continues at coordinate 236,056 of CAWDUO010000006.1, forward strand.
TCCGAGGTCAGCGGGCCGTTCGCCACTTCGCGGCCGACGCTGGCGTCGAACTTGGCGGCGATCACCGCGCCGAGGACGGCTACGGCGAGCAGGCCGGCTACGCGGGCGACGCCGTTGTTGACGCCGGAGGCGATGCCGACGTGGCGCTCCTGCACCGAGTCGAGCACGGTGGCGGTCAGCGGCGCGACCGTCGCCGAGAGGCCGAGGCCGAAGACGAGGATCGCGGGCAGCACGTCGGCGAGGTAGTTCGCGTCGGGGCCGACCCGGGTCAGCAGGATCAGGCCGATGCCGCCGACGATCGGCCCGGCGCACATCGGCAGCCGAGGCCCGGCGCCGGAGGCGAGCCGGCCCCAGCGCGGCGAGAGGAAGAAGAGGATCAGCGAGACCGGCGTCGTCGCCAGGCCGGCCTCGATCGGGCGTGTAGCCGGCGACCTGCTGGAGGAAGAGGCCGACGAAGAAGAGTCCGCCGATCAGCCCCGCGTAGGCGGCCAGCGTGGTCAGGTTGGCGACGCGGAAGTTGCGGATGCGGAACAGCGACAGCTCCAGCATCGGGTGGCGGGTGCGCGCCTCGTGGGCGACGAAGAGGGCGAAGCAGGCGACGCCGGCGACCAGCGGCGCCCAGACGACCGGACTGCCCCAGCCGTAGTTGGGCTGCTCGATCAGGGCGAAGACCGGGCCGGCGAGGCCGGCCGCCGAGAGGACGATGCCGAGCCAGTCGACGCCGTGGAAGGCCTCGGGGTCGCGCGTCTCCTCGATCGCGCGCAGGCTGAGCGCGACGGTGGCCGCGATCACCGGGATGTTGACCCAGAAGATCGCCCGCCAGGAGAGCGCCTCGACCAGGAAGCCGCCGCCGGCCGGGCCGATCACGGTGGCGATCCCGGTCCAGGCGGTCCAGGTGCCGACCGCCTGGCCGCGCGCCGGCCCCTCGAAGGCCGCGGCGACGATCGCCAGCGAGCCGGGCACGAGCAGCGCCCCGGCGATCCCCTGGAGGGCGCGGGCGGCGACGAGGAGCTGCACGGTGGGCGCGAGCGCGCAGAGGATCGAGCAGGCGCCGAAGCCGATCAGGCCGGCGACGAAGACGCGCCGGCGGCCGAGCTGGTCGCCGAGCGAGCCGCCGACCAGCAGCAGCGAGACCAGGGTCAGCATGTAGGCCTCGACCACCCACTGCTGCCCGGCCAGGCCGGCGTTCAGGCCGTCGGCGATCGCCGGCAGCGCCACGTTGACCACGGTCGAGTCGAGGAAGACGACCGTCGAGCCGAGGATCGTCGCGACCAGGGTCAGCCGCTGCTGGCGTGACACGCGAGCGAGTCTACGCCGGGGTCGGTCACTCCCCCAGCTCGCGCAATTGCTGGGCCGGGGTGAAGAAGTTGCGATAGGCGAGGCCGGTGGCGACTAGGGCGGCGATCGCGACGCTGCCGAGCAGCGCGTAGAGCAGGACGAGCTGGAGGCGGACCGCGTCGGTCGGTTCGGCGCCGGCGAGCAGCATCCCGACCATCGTCCCGGGGAAGAAGATCAGGCCGGTGGTCTTGGTCGAATCGATCAGGGTGATCGTGCCCGAGCGCAGGGCGCGGCGGACGAACGGCTCGGCGGCTTCGCGCGCGGTCGCGCCGAGCGCCAGCGTCGCCTCGATCGCGGCGCGCGACTCGCTCAGCTCGTCGCCGAGCCGGTTCAGCGCCACCGCCGAGGCGGTCATCGCGTTGCCGATCACCATGCCGCCGACCGGGACCAGGTAGCGCGGCGTCGCTTCGAAGATGCCGAGCGCGACGACCAGGCCGAGCGTCGTCGCGGCGGCGATCGCCAGCCCGATCAGCAGCGGCCAGAAGGCGCCGGGGACCTTCTTCGCCCGGCCGCGGGCGGTGAAGGCGCCGAAGACGACCATCACGGTGAGCAGCGCCAGCACCAGCCAGAGCGTGTCGGCTTCGAAGATCAGCTTGATCGCGTAGCCGATCGCGGTCAGCTGGACGAAGGAGCGGACGGTGGCGATGCCGATGTCGCGCTCGAGGTCGGTGCGGCGCCAGAAGGAGATCGCGGCGGCTAGGGCGACCAGCGCCAGCGACGCCGCGACCTGACCGAGCGAGAGGTGGACCGAGGCGCTCATCCCAGCTGGATGGCGCGGTCGGTGAGCCGGCGCGCCTGCTCGGGGTCGTGGGTGACCAGGACGAAGGAGATGTCGAGCTCGGCGCGCAGGCGGCGCAGCGTCGCCTCGATCGCGTCGCGCGCCGCGGCGTCGAGCGCGGAGGTCGGCTCGTCGAGGAGGAGGACCTTCGGCCGCTGGGCGAGCGCGCGAGCGAGCATCGCCCGCTGCCGCTCGCCGACCGAGAGCCTGCCGACGTCGCGCGCGGCGAACTCGGCGGCGAGGCCGGCGTGGCGCAGGCACTCCGCGGCGTCGAGCCGCTCGCCGGCGAGCCGCGCCGCGTAGGCGAGGTTCGACTCGACCGTCCCGTCCAGCAGGGCCGGCAGCTGCGGGACCAGCGAGACCTCGCGCCGCAGCGCCAGCGGGTCGTAGGAGTCGAGCGGCCTGCCGTTGTAGGCGATCGTTCCGCCGTCGGGGTCGGCGAGCCGGTTGAGCAGCCGCAGCAGGGTCGACTTGCCGGCGCCCGAGGGGCCGACGATCGCCGTCGCCCCCGGCTCGATCCCGGCGTCGAGCGAGTCGAGCACGCGGCGCTCGCCGCGGGTGAGGCTGATGTCGCGCAGCTCGAACAGCACGCGGGCATGATCCATCACCGCCGCAAGAAGCGTCCCGCGCGCCGCGAAGCGCCGCCCCGCCCCGCGATTCGCTGCCAGAATCCGGGTAGGTGATGCGCTGATGGCGAGAGCGATCTGGACCGGGACGATCAGCTTCGGGCTGCTCAACGTGCCCGTGCGGCTGTACAGCGCGGTGGCGCGCCGCGACGTCGCGCTGCGCCAGATCCGCGAGTCCGACGGCGCCCGCATCCGCAACCGCCGCGTCGCCGAGGGGACCGACGAAGAGGTCCCCTACGGAGAGATCGTCAAAGCCTTCGAGATCACCGCCGACCGCTACGTGCCGCTGAGCAAGGGCGAGCTGGAGGCGCTGGCGCCGGAGAAGACGCGGGCGATCGAGGTCCAGGACTTCGTCGAGCTCGCCCAGATCGACCCGATCTACTTCGACAGCCCGTATTACCTGGGACCGGCCGAGGGGGCGGAGAAAGCGTATTCGCTGCTGGAGAGGGCGATGCGCGAGTCGGGCAAGGTGGCGATCGCCCGCTTCGTCTTCCGCAACAAGGAGCACCTGGCGGCGCTGCGCGCCGGCGACGGCGTGCTGACCCTGACCACGATGCGCTTCGCCGACGAGGTCGTGCCGCCGTCGGACCTGGAGGACGCGTTGCCCCAGGGCGAGCAGAAGGTGGCGAAGAAGGAGGTCGAGATGGCCGAGCGGCTGATCGAGTCGCTTACCACGGAGTTCGACCCGGCCGCCTACCGCGACGAGTACCGCGAGCAGCTGCTGGCGCTGATCGAACGCAAGGCCGAGGGCAAGGAGGTGGTCGAGGCGCCGCAGGCCGAGGAGCCGAAGCCGACCGCCGCGCCCGACCTGATGAGCGCGCTCGAGGAGAGCATCGCCGCGGTCAAGGACCGCAAGGGCGGGGCGAAAGCGCGCGGGGCGAAAAGGGCCAAAGCCGCGCCGAAAAAGCGTTCCGCGTCCGGCAAAAAAGCCAAAGCCTCGAAATAGGCGATGGCCGGCGGCCGCACGGTCGAGGTCGACGGCCGGGAGCTGAAGCTCACCAACCTCGACAAGGTGCTCTACCCGGAGACCGGGTTCACCAAGGGCGAGATGGTCGACTACTACGCCAGGGCGGCGGACGCGATCGTCCCCCACCTGAGCGGCCGCGCGGTGACGCTGCGCCGCTTCCCCGAAGGGGTGGACGACCTCGACGCTGCGTTCTTCGAGAAGCGCTGCCCCAAGCACCGGCCGAAGTGGGTGAAGACGGCGCGGGTCGAGGCCGGCCCGCGCGCCGGCAAGATCGACTTCTGCGTCTGCGACAGCCTGCCGACGCTGGTCTGGATGGCGCAGCTGGCGGCGATCGAGCTGCACCCCTCGCTCTCGCGCTCGCGCGCGCCGAAGCGCCCCACGGCGCTCGTCTTCGACCTCGACCCCGGCCCGCCGGCGGACATAGTCGAGTGCTGCCGCGTGGCGCTGCGCTTGAAGGAGATGTTCGACCACTTCGGCCTGGCGAGCTTCCCGAAGACTTCGGGCTCCAAGGGCCTCCAGGTCTACGTCCCGCTGAACGTGAAAGAGACCTCCTACGAGATCACCAAACCCTTCGCCAAAGCGATCGCCCAGCTGCTGGAGAAGCAGACCCCGGACGAGGTCGTCTCGAAGATGAAGAAGGAAGAACGCGAGGGCAAGGTCTTCGTCGACTGGTCCCAGAACCACCAGCGCAAGACAACGATCTCCGTCTACTCGCTGCGCGCCCGCGAACGCCCCACGGTCTCCACCCCGGTCACCTGGGACGAGGTGAGCCACGCGGCGAAGAACGACGACCCTGACTCCCTCGTCTTCGAAGCCGCCGACGTCCTCAAGCGAATCGAGGAGCGAGGCGACCTATTCGCCCCCGTCCTGGAGCTGGAACAGAAGCTGCCGGAGCTGTAGCCGACTCGGTTTTCAAGTCGGGGACACCGACTGCTCCGACCTGCTCGCCTAACTAGAGTGCAGTTTATCTCCCTATAAGTTCCTTTTGCTGTACTCTTAAATAATGAGCAGCCTGAGTGAGATCCAGGCGATCGAGCTGTTTCACATCGCCTTCCTCGATGCCCTCTCGAAGCGAGTCGACCCGGGGCGCTTCGTGCTCAAGGGCGGCGTCAACCTGCGCTACTTCTTCGGCAGCGTCCGCTATTCCGAGGACATCGATCTCGACAGCGCCCTCGCTCCCTACCTGGCCAAGGAGAAGGTCGAGGGCGTTCTCGACTCCGGCGCTCTGCCGATCCTGCTGCGAACGCGCGGAGTCGCGGTCGCCAGGCACACGAATCCGAAGCTGACCGAGACGACGCAGCGCTGGAAGGTGGCGCTCGCCGTGCCGGGCATCGCCAATCCGGTGCCGACGAAGATCGAGTTCAGCGCCCGCAAGGCAGAGGGGGAGTTCGCGCTGGAGCAGATCCCCGCCCCCGTGGTGGCGCCCTACGCCCTGCGCCCACCCAGCGTCCAGCACTACACGGGCGACACGCCGACCGTGCAGAAGATCCTTGCGCTGAAGGGTCGTGGCGAGACTCAGGCCCGGGACGTGTTCGACCTGGAGCTGCTGCTGCGCCGCCGAGCGCTTGCCACCGGAACCCTCGATCGCTCGACCCTTGAGGACGCTGCCAGCCGTGCGCTGGCGCTGCCGTATGCGGCTTTCCGCGATCAGGTCCTTCCCTTCCTCGAGCCCGCTGCCGCCGAGCTCTACGACAAGAGTTCCTGGGCGCAGATCCAGACCTTCGTCGCCGGCGCGCTGGAGGCGGCCAAGTGAGAGCCACCGACGCCTACGCCGATCTGCTGAAGCTCGACCGCAAGGTGATCACGACCGCCGAGGCAGCGACCCGTTGGCGGACCGAGCGGCGGACGACGTCGAAGCGCCTCCAGGGACTGGAGCGGGCGGGCCTCGTGCGGCGCCTGCGGCGGGGCCTGTGGTCGCTGGACCCCGCCCTGGATCCCTTCGTCCTGCCTCCCTACCTCACCGCGCCGCTGCCCGCCTACGTCTCCTTCTGGTCGGCCCTCGCCCGCCACGAGATGATCGAGCAGGTGCCGCGCCGGATCTGGGTCGCATCGCCTGCCCGGCCGCGCCGGATCGACACCGCGATCGGCGGCTACGAGATCCACCACCTGGCCCCGGAGCTGTTCGGCGGCTTCACCGGCTCGCCCGACCGGGGCTTTCTCGCCGAGCCGGAGAAGGCTCTCTTCGACACCGTCTACGTGCGCGCCGCGGCCGGCAGCCGCGCCTACTTCCCAGAGCTCTCGCTCCCCCCCGGGTTCAGCCGCGCGCAGGCCGAGCGATGGGTCGAGGCGATCGAGAGCCGGCGACTGCGAACCCTGGTCTCGCGGCACCTGGGCGAGGTGCTGGCCGGACTCGGGGACGCCGTCCCGACCGCATGAGCGGGACGTTCACCCGTCAGCCCACCAGTCGCGCCGGCCTTCGACGTCTTCGCGCGGGGCCTCGCCGAGGTTGGGCGCGCCGATGACGAGGATCTCGAGGCCCTCCGGCCCGGCCTCGTAGCCTCGCCACGTGCCGGGCGGGACGCGCACGGCGTCCCATTCCTTCAGCTCGACGATCTCCTCGTCGAGCTTCATCCGCCCGCCCCCGCGCAGGACCACGTACACCTCCTCCTGCGTCTTGTGCGTGTGGCCGTACGGAAAGCGATAGCCGGGCGGGATGCGCTGGTATCCCAGGCCGGACTTCTCGAGCCCGAGCGCCTCGGTCGCCAGGCGGAACTCCAGGTCCGGCGCGCCGTCGAAGTTGGCCCCGACATCCTCCAGATCCTCCTTGAGGTTCCTGAGCGTGAACGGCACGGCGCGATCGTATGGCATCCGCTATGAGGTCATTTGTCCGAGCCGCTTGCGAAGCTTGATGTATGCGCTCCAGTGAGACCATCGGCCGACATCTGGCCCATCGTGACGCCCTTGTTGACGACTTCGCCCGGGCGATCACGGTCACAGATGGCCGCCGTGCCGGAAGCAAGGAGACTCGCCTAGCGATCGACCTTCGCTACCCGAACGTTGGCCGCGAGCGCGAGGGGCAACCCGCGCGCTGGCACCTACGTACGGCAAGACGACGGCTGGCTCGCGCGCCATTCCCCCGCCCGGCTCTAACCGCATTTCACCGCGCTGACGCCCGCAAGGGCAGGCGATTGACCGCGGCAGACCTGAGGAACGAGAACCGGGTCGCAGCACTCATGGCCTGGCATTTCGACGCCGCAGCGAGTCGGGGAGGTGGCGGACGACCTCATCTCGTAGTTGCGCTGGCACTCGCCCAAGAAACCCACGGGCCGCTCCACAGCGAAAACCTGGTCGCATGCTGGCTGCTTTGTCTGATCGGACTGGCAATCGACCGGCGAACCATTGAGCGGGGCCGCATCGGCGTCGCGCTCGATGTCGCCATTGCGGTCAGCCGCGAGGACCTCAGTGCGCTCGGGTTCAGAAAAGGTTGACGACGGAGCGGCTACCGGGGCGACTACTTCGAGCTGTCCGCGTAGCGCAGATAGATCGCCTCAGCCCGCTTGGCGTATCTGGCGGGCAGCGTGTCGTGCAGCTCACTGAGAAAATCCTCGCGGCTCGAGGGTCGGCGAGCGGGAAGCGAATCGAAGAATCGATCGACGTCCGCGCTGACCGCCTCTACTTGCTCCGGATGATCTTGCTCGACTTCTTCGAGCAGTCCGCCCGCGACCTCCTCGATCGAGGCACGCTGAAGATGCACCGCCAGCCGCAGAAGATCCTCGACCGACAAGTGCTTCTCCCGCCGACCCCACGGAATCGGCTCGATCCCCAGCTCCTCAATTCCCCGAGTGATTCCGGCAGGGCTGACGTCGATCAGAGCGGCGGCACGCGAAAGCGTCGGTAGGGACCGGATGACCTGAGCGGGCGTCGTCTCGACGGCAGCCATGACTGGAGAGTAGCAAAGGTTGCAAGAGATGAAAGGGTTTGCAGGAGTTTCTGGCAATCACTCCCGCTCAAGCCGACGCCGCAACCACGACCGAGACCTCGTCGTGGTCGATCGCCCCGCGCTTCTGCGCTCGGGCGGTGACGAGCGTCGGCTTGCGGCCCGCCGGAGCCACATCAAGCGCGAACTCGATCCCGAGCCGCCGCACCGCGTTGATGATCGTGTCGATCTCCGGGTTGTGCTCGCCGGACTCCAGCTTGACGACCCGCGGCTGAGAGACGCCGAGCTTCTTCGCCAGCGCCCGCTGGCTCAACTTGTGCTCGGCCCGATAGCGAAGCAACGTCGCCGCGAACTCCCGCGCCGGAGCAAGCCTCTGCCACTCAGCCTTGAAGCTGGGGTCGGCCAGCTGCTCTTCGGCGACAAGTGCATCGAAGTCTTCTCGGAAGCTGCCATCGGGTCCTCGCCGTGTCAATGATAACACGACCTATTATCGCCGCCAGGCAGTTAGCGGTGAGTTGGTCTTGCCAGCCAGCGAGCACTCCGACCGCCGGCTCGACTACAGCTCGGATAGCGGCACCGTTTCGCCGCGCCGAGCCTGATCGAGCGACTCCTGTGCCCGCTCCCAGGCTCCAGGAATCCCGTCGAGGATCTCCGTAATCCGCGAAGCACCTGGATCAGCGTCGTCAAGGGCGTCGAAGGGAAGTGAGCGGGCCAGCATGCCCTCCTCTTCACGCATTCGGTCGGCCATCAGCCGACCAGGACCCGGCCCTCGCGACAGGGCGGCGTGGACGAGGCTGCGACGCACGTTCGCCCAATCCTCGGCGTAGCGACTGCCGACGACGATGAAGTCGACCGCATGCGAAGACCGCGGAGCTCTCGGGCAACCGGACCGACGCCCCGGCCTCGTCGTCACATCGGGCGCGATCAGAGGAAATCGACATCGCTCCTGGGTTCGGCCTCGCCCCGTACGGTGGGAGCCGGGGAGGACCAACCTCGTCCAGGCCTCGGCTGAGGCGAAACTACGGCCCGCCTCTTCGATCAACGGCTCATCGACGACCGGCACCGCCGATCGTAGACGCCGTGTACGTCGGCTCGAGCCTCTGGCGGCGTTCCTGCCGCTCACGCGGCGACGGTTCATGCGAGAACCGGCGCTTCGAGGCGGCGACCCAACTCCTTGGCGGCCAAACCGCGCTCGCGCGCGTTGCCGATGCGAATCGCGTCGAAAAGGGTGAGCAGCTCGCCGAGCTGCGGATCGCGCGCCGCCGCCCCGGGGACCACCGGATGCAGAGGCTCGAGCGCGATACCACGCACTTTCCCTTTCGCGTAGGGCCAGACGGGCGCGTTGGCTCGCGACGCGAGCAGCTGCTCGCTGAGCGGAGGGGCCGCCCAGGCGGTCGGCATCCCCCGCGCCTCCCCCTGGCGGACGGGCGGGAAGACGTAGCGGGCGCCGTGCAGCAGGAACTCGATCAGGGCGGCCCGATTGACCTTCCTCTCCTTCGCGTCATAGAGGCCCGACAGCCCGGCACGCTCGAGGCTGCGGTGCACGGCCGAGGCGCTCAGACCGAGCTCATCGGCGATGCGACTGAAGGTCCAGTCCGGCGCCTGGCCGACCAGCTTGAGCAGCACGACGATGTCCTGCGCTTTCAGCATAGGAGCCAGGGTAACGTCGATTCATTCCATATTCCAGAAATTAGAATATGGAATGGATCTTTGCGGCGAGCGATGCCTGGGCCCATCCACGAAGTCGGAGAGCGGCGCCGTACCGCCGCGCCGAGCCTGCCGGGGAGACGAGCAGTTCTGCGTTCGCGCCCAAGGTGCTCGAGTTCTGGCGCCGAGGCTCTCGGTGATCCGCGAAGCATTGGAACGGCGCGTCAAGGAGAGTTGAAGGGAGTGACGGGCCGGCCTCGGCCGTGCTCTAGCGCGCATCCGGTCGGCATCGGCCAGCCAGAACCCGACCCTGCGACGGGCGGCGTGGACGAGGTGCCACGCAAGTCGCCCAACCTACGGCGTAGGACTGCACGACGATGATGTCGACCGGCATGCGTCAGCCGCGGAAGCTCTCGCGCAGCCAAGGCCTGGGACCCGGCGCCCGGCACTCATCGTCGACATCGGATCGAGAGGAGCGAATCGACATCGCTTGGGGTTCGGCCTCGCCGCGTGCACGGGAGCCGAAGCCTACGACCCGCTCGCAGGCCGGCCGAGGGGATTTCCGCGTCCCGCCCCTCGACAGCGCCTCGCAGCGGACAGACCAGCGCCGGCCTTAGCTCCTTACGTCGGATTGGCCCACAGGCAGGTCTCGGGGCAGTTGGCTGAGGCAGTACAAGGAGCCTGCCGGGCCAACGAGGCCCTCGGGCATGCCGGCTGACCCACCGAGCGTCGGCCGCGGCAGGCCGCCCGAATGCCAGATTCGAAAATTGCGTCTGTTGCGGTTATTACGTTTATCCGGTACCTTGTTGAAGGCCCGGACGGAACAAATGACCACACCCAAGACTCAAGACAACCTCGTTGCCCCTGACCCCGCCGACGCGGAGGTCATGGCTCGGCTCAGCGCGGAGATCAACGAGATCTACCGCGAGCACGGAAAAGCGCGGCTGCTCGGTCCCGACGGCGAGATGATCGGCATCCCCGGCTCCGCATTCCACGCGCTGCGCCTGGTGGTCGATGCGATGTCGAAGGGCCAGACGATCGTGCTCGCACCCCAGGAGGAGGAGCTGACGAGCCAGCAGGCAGCCGACCTGCTGCGTGTCTCCCGGCCGCATCTGGTGAAGCTCCTCGACAGCGGAGAGATCCCCTTCCACCGGGTCGGGACCCACCGCCGCGTCCGCTTGGAGGACGTCCTCGCCTACAGGCGCAGCCGCTCGCAAGAGCGTCGCGAGAAGCTGGACAAGCTAACCCGGCTTTCCGAGGACTTCGAGGGCGGCTACCGCTGATCGGCGCCATCAGGTGCAGCTCATAAGCTGCGGCCGTCGATGGGATTCCTGGCAGTACTCGATGCCAACGTGCTCCTCCCCGCTCCCCTGCGGGACACGCTGCTGCGCCTGGCGGAGGCCGAGCTCTACGTGCCCAAATGGAGCGACCGCATCCTCGCCGAGCTCGCCAAAAACCTCGTGGAGAGCGATCGAACGGACAGCGAGCGAGCCGCGCTGGTGACAGCGGCCATGCGGGAGGCATTCCCGGAGGCGATGACGCTCGAGTCTCTTGTCTCGACCATCGAACCGGCGATGACCAACGATCCGAAGGACCGTCATGTACTGGCCGCGGCCGTCGGCGCCGGCGCCCAGGTCGTCGTCACCAACAATCTCAGGGATTTCCCGCCCGACGCGTGCGGCCCGCTCGGCATCGAGGCTTTGAGCCCTGACGACTTCCTGATCGACCTCTACCACCTCGAGCCCGCCACCACGCTGCGTGCCATATCGGACCAAGCCGCCGCTCTCACCAAGCCGCCCCTTACCCCGCTCCAAGTCCTCGACTACATAGCCAGGGACGCCCCCGACTTCGCGGAACTGATTCGCAACGACCTTCCGTAGATCGGCGACCACCCCTCGGCGTCACGCAGTGGGACCACCGGGCAACTACTTCGAGTTGTCGGCGTAACGCAGATAGCTCGCTTCAGCTCGCCCGCCACACCGAGAGAACAGGAAGGCGATCACCCACCTCGAATACCTGGGTGTTGGGCGGGTTACCGCTCTGGGCTCAACGCGACGACGTAGGAAATTTCTCGCTTGGGGGAGCGAGGTCGAGATCATGCGCCCTCCGCCCCCCGACTCCCCCGCCCCGATGCTGACCCTTTTGAAGGGGGGCGATCCGAAGGCGGACGATTCCCTGCCGCAGTCGGGCCTCGTGCCGCTGTCGTCACCCGGGGGCAGCTGGGAGAAGCGCCCGCACGTACGCACGCTGGCGCGGCGCCCTGGCGATCACGTTGAGTTTTGGAGCTTTGAAGCCGTTGGAACGTTGCGCTCACTCCGCCGTGAGGCGCGAGAGCACGGCGTCAATCCCGACACGGCGGTCTCGATCGTCTGCGAGCGACGTTTGGCCTGCGCTCAGCTAGAGACCCTCGACCTCTCTCCAGCGCTTGCCGCAGTTGAGCAGGCCGCTGCTGCCGCGGAAGCGCCGCTCTCCATGTGGGCGGCGAACCGCGCCTATCTCCGTCATTTGCGCCACGGCGATCCGCTAGAGCGAGCCTCCCAAGTTCCCCTCAGCGTCCCGCAGGCCGCTGTGCCGATTCGACTCCTTGAGCACCTCGGCGAACGCGAAATCCTCGACATCCCACTTGAGCGGGCAGAGTTCGCAGAGGCCCTGCGCTGGGAGATCGCGGCCCTGTGCGCCGGCAAGCTCATCGGTGAGTGGGCGTACGGCATCGCGCTGGCGGCGCTGGTAGGCCGCGGCACCCTCGCCGCTGCCGGTGCGAGCTAGGCGCGGCGGCGCCAGAGATCGGCAGGCAGCACGGGGGCGACATCGGCGATCGGCGCTTCTGCAGCGGCTTTCCACCCCCGCTCGAGCGGCCCCAGCTTGAGCCGTTGGCGGCGTTCGGCAGCTCGTACCAGAACCTCGTTTAGGTCCGCGCGCGCCTCGACCGGGTTGAGACCGAAGAGCGAGCGGGTCAGGCCCTCGGCGACCGAGCGGTTGTGGGCGTGACGGGCGCGCGAGCCTTTCGGAACTTCGTCAGGCTCGTGGTGTCCACAGTGGCAGGGCTCTTCGGCGAAAAGGCGACGTAGCGGCTTTTCGTCCTCCTCCCCAAGCGCGGTGGTGCCGCGGATCGTCGGGTGAAGGACGTGCACACCCCAACCCGAGTCTTCATCCTCTTCTTCCTCGTCATCCTTCGGTTCAGGCGGGTCGGGCGGCGGGAAGGGCAGGCGGGTCCGGCCCCAGCCTTGGCAGGCGACCGCAACCTCGTTTCGAAGTGCCGCCTCCCACAGGCGGCCGAGCCCGGCGACGGCACACGGCGCTCCGGTCTCGGCCTGTAGGCGAACCGCAAGTTCGCGCACCCGCTGGTACTGAGCGGCGCTCGAGGTGAACTTCCAGACCCAGAGCCAGTAGAGGTCGGCGCCGATCTCGCGGTAGGCCGCCACAAGCTCGGCGATCACCGCGTCGGTTAGGTTGCGGGCATCGACGGCGATTGCGATTGCGACGCTCCGAGGCGAACCCCCAGAGGCACCATCTAGCGCCCCGCTCGCCGTGGCGAGCGTGCTGAAATCATGGGCGAGCGCGACGTCAAGGCGGCGACCGGGGCTGAGCGGAGCTTCCTCGCGGACCCGGTGGTAGGGCGAGAGGAGGATCGTCGCACCGCCCCCGACCTGGACGTTTCGGTGGGCAGCGGCAATATCGCCACGGGCCGAGTCGGAGAGCCGGTTCTCGCTGGGAGAGAAGGCAAACCGCTGGTCAAGATCAAGGCCGAGGCGGCGAAATTCCCCAGCGCGCTGGGGATCATCGGGGTCGAGCTGGGCGCGCCAGGCCTCGGTGTCGATCAGCGCACCGGCGCCGCCCTGCACTGCCGCGGCCAATGTCGCTCTCAGGTGCGCCGCACCGCGTATCGAAGTCGCGACGGCGCCAATCGGTCCCCCGGGTGCGAGCGAGCGCGCAAGCGGCGCGGTCGCTCGACTCACCCACTGGACAAGTGGGCGCGGATTGGCATTCGTGATTTCCGGCACACGCTCATTCTGCTCGCGCAGGCGGACGCCACCGCTGAGGCGCAGGGGACTGAGCTCGTCGCTAACCAAGGTCGGCACCTGCGATTAGGCTCCTCGTCCGTGCGGGGTTTCGTCGCCAACACGGACTTCGACTGGTACCAGTTCCTGCGCGCACGGCCGGAGCTGCGTGAGGTCAACTTCTGGCGACCGAGCCAGGGTCGATTCGGCGCACTGCAATCCGGGGAGCTCTTCTTCTTTAAGCTGAAGGCGCCGCACAACGCGATCGGCGGCTTTGGGCTCTTCACGCGGGCAGCCGTCCTCCCCATCTGGGAGGCCTGGGACGTCTTCGGGCTGGCGAACGGCGTTGCCGATTGCGATTCCCTGCTGGTGAGGTTGGGACGGCTGAGCCACGGTGCGGGCAAGGACATCACCATCGACGATTGGATTGGCTGCCTGGCGATCGCCGAGCCAGTCTTCTTCCCTCCAGATAGCTGGGTGCCGACTCCCGCCGACTGGAGCAGGTCGATCGTTTCCGGAAAGGGCTACGACCTGGCGACCGGTGAGGGACGTCGGCTGTATGAAGCGTGCCTCGAGGCCGCGGCAGCCAGCGAAAGGGCCGCGGAGTGGAGCGCGGAAGCCCTGTCCGCGGCACGCAGTGGCAAGCCCTTGGAGGTGCGGCCACGGTTGGGACAGGCGACCTTCCGAATTGCGGTCCTCGACGCCTACTCTCGACGCTGCGCGGTCACCGGAGAGCGTTCCCTGCCCGTCATCGAGGCGTCCCATATCCAGCCCTTCTCCCACGGAGGGCCGCATGCCGTCCCCAACGGCCTGCCCCTGCGCCGCGACATCCATCGGCTCTTCGACCTCGGCTATGTCAGCGTGCGCCCCGACCGCTCCTTCGCGGTCAGCCAGGCACTGCGCGATGAATACGAGAATGGCCGCGTCTACTACGAGATGGACGGCAAACAAGTCCGCGACCCCGCTCACACGGACGATCGGCCAGACCCGGCGCTCCTAGAGTGGCACTACGACGAGGTCTTTCGGCGGTCGTAGTACCAGTCCGCCCGGGCTCGGTCTCGGGCATGATCATCAGGGTGCAGCATTGCTCTAGATTGTCTTGGGCGCTCGTGGCAGTGCAATCCCGGCCAGCTCGGAGGGCTCGAGCTTCCAGAGGCCGTTGCCATAGACCCGACAGTCATCGCGCAGCCTCTTCTGAGTGCGGCGGTCACATAACAGCGCAAAGAGATCATCGGAATCGACGTTCGGCAGGGGCTCGATCACGAGCCAGGTATTGAGGGGAACAGCCTGAGCGCTGTTGCGGACGAATCGGGCCTCGGCACGATTGAAATAGGTAAAGAGGATCGGCGCTTCGAACTCGCAACGAATCTCGTACCAGGGCCGGCCGGCCCGTTCACGTTGCTTGACCAGATGGCGAGAGCGAACATCAAGTGTGTACTCACCATGAGCGAGATACTCGGCGATCGGTCCAATCCTGGGCACCCGCCGTGGCCTAAACAGCCAGCGGGGGACGGAGGAGGGAAGAGCGTCGAGAGCGGCTCGGTCTAGCAAATCCCCGGGAAAGTGCCGCGGCGATGCAGCGCAGGGCAGCATTGAGGAACGGCTTAGCTCCAGACCCTTACGCTGATCCTCGGAGAGGACAAAGTAGGCATTGAATCCGGTCGCGATCCCGCGCTTGATAGCGGCGTAGTCCTTGAGCCTCGCAATAGGTACCGCCGACGTGCCGACCCGACTCCACTTGCGCTTGCTCTTCAGGATCACCGCAGTGCCACGCTGGGGGTCGGCAAGCTCAGCATGGAGCTCGACAGCTGATGGACCCGCGGTCCGATGCAGCCGGGTGGGCTTACTCGTATCCACGCCCTTGCGAATCAGGGTAATGGCGGCCGTGGTGATCGCGTGCTCGAAGACCGGCTGGTCAGTGGGGAAATTGACGATCGCCTCAACGTGGGCGACTTCGAGCAACAATTCCTTGATTTTGGTGGCATATCCCATGTCGAGCCAGTGGGCGGGCGTGATGAAAGCGAGCCTCGCATTTGGCGCGCTGACCTCAAGTGCACGTAGGAGGAAGAGCACGTGAAGTGAGGCCAAATGGCTGAAGCGGACCCCGAGGCGATCCTCGAAGCCATCAAAGATCGAAGCCTTGGTTGCGGAATCGAGGAGCTGGTGGCGGGTGTATGGCGGGTTACACAGAATGGCGGCGGGCGGTTCTTCAAGCTGGTCAAGAAGAAAGTTGGCCTGGCGCAATTCGAAATTGCTGATCTGACGGATATCGCAATTGGTCTTTGCCATCGAGATCGCCACCGGATCGAGGTCGAGTCCAAGCAGACGGGTGTCCGTGGAGCGCTCTTGCGAGGCTGCGATAAGCATCGAGCCCGAACCCACTCCGGGCTCGAGCAGCAGATCGGGATCATCTGCGAGTGCCCAGTGGGCCATCACTCGAGCGACTGGCAGCGGAGTAAAGAACTGGCCACGAGCGCGGCGCTGGTGGCCAGTTAGCAGACGCTCATAGGCGGCGCCGATAACGTCTCTTCCGTCGGACCAGGCGGGATCTCCCGCGTCAACCCGGAGGTCGGACAACAGACTCAGCAAGGTGCGACGGAGCACCAGCGGGTCGGTGGACTGCGCAGCATTCTCGACTCGGTCAACGAGGTAGTCGATCGCTTGCGAGGGGGTGCCCATTGCGTAAGAGTATGCGCTGCCCAAGCGGACGGCGTTCGAGACAGGTTCGCCTGATATGAAGGGAAGACATGGCGCAGATTACGAAGGCTCAGCGCATCGAACACATCAAGGAGCTGCTTGACGAACTGAACAAGATGCCGCCTGAGCGTCACGAGGTGGCGCGGCTGCCGGGGTCCGGTCAGGACCCACTGCTCTGCCAGGTGATTCAGCTCGGGGTCGACGAAGTGCTGCTGAATCACCGCTCTCACCGAATTCGCTCCCAGCTCGAAGACGACCCCGAATGGCAGAAACTGAAATCCGACCCGCAGAGCGAGGCGGCGCAGAAGGTGATCGCCAAGCATGTCAAAGCGGCCCGCGATCCCGACCAGTTCACCTCTCTGAAGGAGTCGCTGCTCTCTGAGGGTCAGACCGACCCAGGCGTGATCAGCCACGACGGGGTTCTGATCAACGCCAACACTCGAGTGGCGGCGATCAGGGAATTCGAGGACCCGAGCCGACGCTACATCCGAGTCGCCGTGCTGCCGCCCTCAACTCAGCCCGAACAGCTTTCGCTGCTCGAGCTGAGACTGCAGATGCGCAAGGAGCTGAAGGAGGACTACTCGCTGACGAATGAACTGCTCTTCATTGAGGAGCTCTCCTCCGATCGGGGGCTGTCTGACACGCAAATCGCTAAGGAGATGCGAATCGACCCCGAGAATGAGAAGCGGGGAGCCAAAGAGGTGAACCTCCGCCTGCGGTTCCTCGATCTGCTGCGCCAGCTAAAGAAGATCCCCTCCGAAGAGCTGGCGCTGAGCTACTTCGATGGGCGAATTCGCTACGAGCAGCTGCGCGAGGTCGCACCGGATCCATGGCTCGTTGCTGGAAACCGACCCTGGCGAGGCGCAGCGCTACCTTGAGAGCTTTCTTCTCTCGGTCGGCGTCGGGGTCACCTCTGTGCATCAGATCAGGCACGTCGATCCCGAGCTTCGTGCGTCGCTACATGCTGCCCCAACTCGAGGAAGACGAGGTCGTCGGCAACTTCGCCGATGCCCTGGCCGGAGGGCAGGGAGCGGCGAAGAATGACGAGAGCGGCCTGATGGTCGATGGGGATGATGAAGAGAGCGCCATCGACCTCAAGGGCCTGATCGACATCGCCACCCGCCGCGACAAGCGCGTCGAGGTGCCGGGTGAGAATTTCGTCCTCAAACAGGACGAGGTCAACGAAGCATTTAGGTCGGCGATGCTGACTGGGATCAAAGAGAAGCGCCGCGACGACAAGGACGCAGACAAACTCGAGGCGCCGATCTCCGCAGTCAGGACCGCCACCCGTGAGCTGAGCAAGGCTTCTGAAGCAATCAAAGCGCTCGCCGGTGACGATCAGTTCGACGAAAGGCGAAAGAAATCGCTAGAGGTCGCTTTCAACAAGCTCAAGCGCGGTGTACGCGGGCTTGAGCAACGACTCAGCAAGGAAGAGATCATCGAGGCCTGAGTGGGCTGTGGCTGAACTCTGGATCGGAGCAGCGGTGGACTCGGCAGGGGTGAATCTGCGGCGGGGCGATGGGCTTCCCCCGAGCTATGGAACTCGCTCGGCCGCAACATTGCCCCTGGGTCAGCCGTAATCGCTGATGCCGACCAAATCGTCGTCCCCATCGAGCGCTTCCTGGCAAAACGCAACTGGCTGGGAGCGACCCTGGAATAGCTACGGCTGCATGCCAGAGGTAGACGTGGCGATCCGCGACCTGCTTGATCGCGCCGATCGTGAGCGTGAGCAGGTCAAGGAAGCGCTCGATGGGGAACGGCCGGCCCTGGATAGTGAACAGATGCGCAAGCGACTCAACGGGACCCGCTTCATCCGCGACCTGAAACCATTTCAGATCCGTGATGCCGGTCGGATTCTTTCGCTCCCCCACGGGGCGAACTTCTCCGTCCCCGGAGCCGGCAAGACGACCGTTGCTTATGCGGTCTACGAGGTAGAGCACGCGGCGGGGAGAGTGGCGAGGATGCTTGTCGTCGCGCCTCTCTCGGCCTTCGATGCTTGGTTGGGAGAGGTCGCGGTTTGCTTTGATCCGGTTCCAAAGATCGAGCGCTTCGAGGGGAAGATCACCTCGGGCACCGAGATCGCCTTGGTCAACTACCAGCGTTTGGCCGCCAACTACGGCGCGCTCGCCGAGTGGGTGCTCGAAGCTGATTGCCTGGTTGTGCTCGACGAGGCACACCGGATGAAGCGTGGCCGCGATGGAGAGTGGGGATCACGCTGTCTCGATTTGGCTCACCTGGCCGCCCGGCGCGATATTTTAACCGGAACGCCGGCACCTCAACACCCGAGTGATTTCAGCTCGTTGATGGAATTCGTCTGGCCTCATCAATCGCGACGCATCCTGCCAGCCGAGACGTTCCGAAAGGAACCGTCAGCGCAGACTCTGACCGTGATCTCCAACCGCTTGAGGCCGCTCTTTTCGAGGACGAGCAAGGATGAGCTCGGCCTAAAGGCTCCCCAAATCCGGGCCGAGGTTCTCGAGATGAAGCCACTCCAGAAGGAGATCTATGAAGCACTGCGGACGAAGATGCGTCGAGCCCTCGGCAGCTCAGTAAGAGAACGCTCGCGGATCGGAGACCTCGGCTCAGTCGTGATGTATCTACTGGAGGGCGCAACCAACCCGAGCCTGTTGGCCGAAGCGTTGGGCGGCGATGCGCCGGAGCTCTCCTGGCCCCCCGAGCCAATCCCCACCGGCTCGGCGCTAGCAGAAAAGATCCTTGAGTACGGACGGCTGGAGATGCCAAGGAAGTTCGAGAAGCTCGCCGCTTTGGTCGCCGAGAATGTTGCTTTGGGACGGAAGACGCTGGTCTGGTCAAACTTCATCGGAAACCTGATCGAGCTGGCGGACCGGATCCTCCTCCCATACCAACCAGCACTGATCTACGGAGCGATCCCTTCTGGGGAGGACCCAGATAAGACAACGCGTGAGAGCGAGCTGCGGCGCTTCCGCGAGGAGGAGAGCTGCCAGGTTCTGCTGGCGAATCCGGCAGCGATGTCGGAGGGCGTCAGCCTACACATGGCCTGCCATGACGCCGTGTATCTGGAGCGCACCTTCAACGCCGGCCAATACTTGCAGTCGATCGACCGCATTCACCGCCTCGGACTTCCGGCCGAGGCGGAGACTCGCGTCACATTTCTTGTCAGCGCTGGTACGGTCGATGAGGCCGTCAACGAACGGGTTGCGATCAAGGCCAAGCGACTCGGCGAGATGCTCTCGGACCATGGCCTGGCGACAATGTCGCTGCCCGATGAGGAAGGCTACGGCGAGTGGATTGATACCGAGGATGTCACCGCCTTGTTCAGACACCTCAAAGGGTCGTGAGCGACTTCGCCTGGGAGGGAGAGGATGGCCTGCCTTCCGAGCATGTGCTCGAGGCGGCCGTGCATGTCGCGACGCTGCTCGACGACCCCTCTTCAGCGAGAGCCGACGCGCGGGAGTCCTACTGGCGTAAGGCTCTGGGTGGGAGCTTTGGACCCGCCGACCTACGCCTCGGTGAGCGCCTGCTGATCGACATCGGGCTGGTGATTGAGGCGGACGAGCACCTCTGCGTAAGCACCGAACTGCGAGCCCTTCTCGAAGGCTCATTCGAGGGGATGGCCAGTGTCGTCGCGGGCCGGGTGCTAATGCTCACACCCCATGTGGCTGAGAGCGGCTCACTTGAGGAAAGTCTCTCGAAATTGGTCCCCGACGCTGAGCGCCGCGAGGAGCTACTCGCTGCCCTGGGACGGCGCTTTGATGACGGCCGGCGCCGGGAGATCGGCGTGGTCGGGGAACAGCTCGTGGTCGATACCGTCCGAGAGGAACTGCGAGGGCTTGGGTATCCCGATTTGGCTCGAGAGGTCAGGCAACTGAGCCTTGAGACCGACCAAGCCGGTTATGACATCTCGGCACCGCGGATTGGTGGGCCGAAGAGGTTGCTTGAGGTGAAGGCGACCACAGCTGGAGCCCAGGACCGCGTGTCCATTTACCTGAGCCGAAATGAGGCCGATACCGGACAGCGCTATGAGTCGCAGTGGGCACTGGTGATCTGCCGGGTCCTCAATGTCGAGGAGAAGCGAGGCGAGCTGCTCGGCTGGCTGCCTGTGGGCAGTATTCGCAGCTTCCTCCCTTTGGACACGGGCAGGGGTCGATGGCAGAACGCTGTGTTAGAGATCAATATCGCCGAGTTATTCCCGGGGATACCGGGGGCGACAAAACTAGCGACCTGACCCAAGGTGACCGTTCCCCGGGTGTCTGGGTGGAGTAGCCAGAGGGGGCTTGATTCTAAGCTCCAAGCGCCTGGCGGACTACTGGGCTGGCGCGTTGCCTTGACCTCGTCCAGGCGGCGGACGGGGGTTGTGTAGGGGGCGTTCTTGGCCTTGTCCGGGTCCGGATTCGGCCTCGGTGAGGATTTGGTCTATTGCCTCGGCGAAGGCGTCTAGGGACTCTTTGGTCTCGGTCTCGGTGGGCTCGATCATCAGGGCCTCGTCCACCAGGAGGGGGAAGTAGACGGTTGGGGGGTGGAAGCCGAAATCGAGGAGGCGCTTGGCCAGGTCCAGGGTGGCTATGCCTAGGTCCTTCTTCATCGGCTTGCCGGAGAGGACGAACTCGTGCATGCAGTGGCGGTCGAAGGCGATCGGGAGGTGCTTGGCGGCGCGGCCCTCGGCCAGGCGGGCCTTCAGGTAGTTGGCGTTCAGGACCGCCGTCTCGGAGGCCTCGGCGAGGCCGTCGGCTCCCAGGCTGAGGATGTAGGCGTAGGACCTGACGAAGACGCCGAAGTTGCCCTGGAACCCTCGCAGGCGGCCGATCGACTTGGGGCGGTCGTAGTCGAGGTCGAAGTAGGCGCTCTCGCCGCCGTGGAGGCGCCCCATCGCTATCGGAACCGGCAGGCCTCGCCGCGCCCCTCCCGCCGCACCACCTGCGGCCTCGGCAGGAACGGCTCGATCCGCTCGGACACCGCTATCGGCCCCGCTCCCGGCCCGCCGCCCCCGTGCGGCTGGCTGAACGACTTGTGGAGGTTGACGTGGACGATGTCGAAGCCCATGTCGCCCGGCCGCGAGTGGCCCATCACCGCGTTGAGGTTGGCGCCGTCGTAGTAGAGCGTCCCCCCCGCCTCGTGGATCAGGGCGGCGATCTCGGCGATGTTCTCGTCGAAGAGGCCGAGCGTGTTGGGGTTGGTCAGCATCAGGCAGGCGACCTCGCCGGGGTCCTCGTCGATCTTGGCCCGCAGGTCGTCCATCTCGACCCCGCCGCGCTCGTCGGTCGCGACCTTGACCACCTCGTAGCCGGCCATCGTCACCGAGGCCGGGTTGGTGCCGTGCGAGGTGTCGGGCGCCAGCACCTTCGTCGCGCGCTTCGCCGCGGTCGGCGTGGAAGGCGCGCGTCAGCAGCAGGCCGGCCAGCTCGCCGTGCGAGCCCGCCGAGGGCTGGAGGCTGACGTGCGGCAGGCCGGTGATCTCGGCCAGGCTCTCCTGGAGCAGCCACATCAGCTCCAGCGCGCCCTGGGCGCGCCGCGGGTCCTGCGCCGGGTGCAGGCGGGCGTGGCCGGGCAGCGCCGCGACCCGCTCGTTGAGCCGCGGGTTGTGCTTCATCGTGCACGAGCCGAGCGGGTAGAAGCCGGTGTCGAGGTCGAAGTTGCGGCGCGAGAGCCGGTTGTAGTGGCGGACGATCTCCGGCTCGGCGACCTCGGGCAGGCGCGGCGGCTCGTCCCGCAGCAGGTTCGCCGGGATCAGCTCCTCCAGCGGCGGCTCCGGGACTTCGGCCGGCGGCAGGACGGCGGCGCGGCGTCCCTCCTTCGACTTCTCGTAGATCGTCAACACCTGTTCGTCCTGCTGATTCACACCGCCACCGCCTCCGCGGCGACGGCCGCGCCCAGCGCCTCCGCCAGGTCGTCGATCTGCGCCCGCGTGCGGCGCTCGGTGATCGCGACCAGCAGGCCGTCCTCGTGCTCGGGGTACTCGCGCCCCAGCGGGTAGCCCGCGGCGATCCCCCGCTCCGCGCAGCGCTCCAGCACCCGCTCCACCGGCGCGTCCAGCCGCAGGGCGAACTCGCGCGCCACCGGCGCCTCGTGCAGCAGTCGGACCCCCGTCACCGCCGCCAGCCGCTCGCGCGCGTACGCCGTGCGGCGCAGCAGCAGCTCGCCCAGCTCGCGGTAGCCCTCCCGCCCCAGCCAGGCCAGGTGGATCGTCGCCGCCAGCGCGTTCAGCGCCTGCGCGGTGCAGATGTTGTTGGTCGCCTTCTCGCGGCGGATGTGCTGCTCGCGCGTCTGCAGCGCGAGGACGAAGCCGCGCCGCCCGTCGACGTCGTCGGTCTCCCCCGCGATCCGTCCCGGCATCCGCCGGATCAGCTCCTCGCTGCCGCAGAAGAAGCCGAACGACGGCCCGCCGAAGTCGAGCCGGTTGCCCAGCGGCTGGCCCTCGCCGAGCGCGATGTCCGCCCCGCTGCTCGCCCGGCGGCTTCAGCACGCCCAGCGTCATCGGGTCGCAGGCGACGACGAGCAGCGCGCCGTGCTGCTTCGCCGCCGCGCCGAGCGCCTCGACGTCCTCGACCGCGCCGAGGAAGTTGGGGCTCTGCAGGATCACCGCGGCCGTCTCGCCGTCGACCGCCGCCGCCAGCGCCGCCGCGTCGGTCAGGCCGTCCTCCAGCCCGACCTCCTCGATCTCCGCCCCGAAGCCCGCCGCGTAGGTGGCGAGCGTCTCGCGGCTGTGCGGGTGGACGCCGCGCGAGACGACGAAGCGGCGCCGCCCCTTGGTCGCGCCGATCGCCAGGTAGGCGGCGGAGGCGACCGAGGACGGCCCCTCGTAGAGGCCGGCGGTCGCGACCGGCAGCGCGGTCAGCTCCGACATCGCCGTCTGGAACTCGAACATCGCCTGCAGGCCGCCCTGGGAGATCTCCGGCTGGTAGGGCGTGTAGGGGGTGAGGAACTCGCTGCGCTGGGTGATCGCGTCGACGATCGCCGGCACGTAGTGGTCGTACATCCCGGCGCCGAGGAAGCAGACCTGCTCCTCGCAGTCGGCGTTGCGGGCGGCGAGCGCGGCGAGGCGCTCGTAGACCTCGGCCTCGCTCATCCCCTCCGGCAGGGCCAGCGGGCGGTCGAGGCGCAGCGGCTCGGGGACCTGGGCGAAGAGCTCGTCGACCGAGTCGACCCCGATCGCGGCGAGCATCTCCTCGCGGTCGGCGGGCGTGGCGGAGGTGTAGCGGCTCACGCCGTCAAGGCTACGGAAGCGAGCGGCGGGCGCCGCGCTAGCCATCCAGCAGCTTGCGGTATTCCGCCGCGCCCAGCAGCGCGTCGGCCTCCGCCGCCGCGCTCAGCTTCACCTTGACCAGCCAGCCCTCGCCGTAGGGGTCCTCGTTGATCTTCTCGGGCGCGTCGGCGAGCGCCTCGTTGACCTCGACGATCTCGCCCGACAGCGGCGCGATCACGTCGGAGACCGCCTTCACCGACTCGACCTCGGCGTAGGAGGCGTCTTTGTCGACCGCCGCGCCGACCTCCGGCGGGTCGTAGAAGACGACCTCGCCGAGGCTGTCCTGGGCGTACCAGGTGATCCCGAAGACGGCGTGCTCGTCGCCCTCCAGGCGCGCCCAGTCGTGCTGGTCGTGGTACAGCAGGTCATCGGGGTAGCTCGCGTCGGCCAAGCTCACTTCTCCTTCCGGGACGATGGGCTCGCGTAAAGCGGCTTGGACGCTATACGCGCGGCGCGGCGCTTGCCGCGCACGTCGATTTCGACCTCGGTCCCCGGCTCGGCGAGCTCGGCGCGCACGTAGGCCATGCCGACGCCGATCTCCAGCGAGGGCGAGAAGCTGCCGCTGGTCACCGTCCCGACCTGCTCGTCCCCCAGCATCACCGGGTTGCCCTGGCGGGGAATGCCGGCGCCCTCGATCCTGAACGGGGCGAGGCGCTCCGGCCGTGCCCTCGGCGCGCGCGCGCGCCACCGCCTCGGCGCCGACGAATCCCGTCCCCTCCTTGCAGCACCAGCCGAGCCCGGCCTCGATCGGGTTGCGCTCGGGGCTGAGGTCGTTGCCGTGCAGGTGGAAGCAGGCCTCGAGCCGCAGCGTGTCGCGGGCGCCGAGCCCGCAGGGGACGACGCCGGCGTCGAGCAGCTCGGCCCAGACCGCGGGGGCGATCTCCGGGTCGATCAGCAGCTCGACCCCTTCCTCGCCGGTGTAGCCGGTGCCGCAGAGAAGCGCCGGGCGGCCGCCGACGCGCTCGGCCGCGACGCGCATCCGCGGCGGCGGCGCGACCACCAGGGTGCGGCCGGCGATCATCCGCGCGTGCGGCCCCTGCACGGCCAGCATCGCGTAGCGGTCGGCGACGTCCCGCACAGAGGCGTCGAACTCGCGGCTCCAGCGCCCCAGCCAGGCGAGGTCGGCCGCGTGGTTGGCCGAGTTGGTGACGATCAGGTAGCGGTCGCCGCCGAGCCGGTAGGCGAAGAGGTCGTCGAGCACGCCGCCGTCCTCGGCGCAGAGGCACGAGTACTGGGCGCCGCCGACGGCGATCGCGGCGACGTCGTTGGAGAGCACGCGCTGGAGGAAGGCGAGCGCGCCCGGCCCCTCGACTTCGACCTCGCCCATGTGGGAGACGTCGAACATGCCGGCGTGCGTGCGCACGGCCATGTGCTCCTCGCGCACGCCCTCGTAGGTCACCGGCATCTCCCAGCCGGCGAAGGGGACGAGCTTGGCGCCGAGCTCGGCGTGCTGCTCGTGGAGGGGTGTGAGGCGGAGGTCGTTCACGGAGTCGGCAGGCTATTGCAGCCCGCCCGACTCATTCCTTGAGGAAGCCGGGGACGTCGATGTCGTCGTCGGAGACGCGCAGTTTGCGGATGTCGGTGTCCTCGGCGGAGATCCGCGGGCCGCGGCTCTCGTAGCGGCGGCGCACGCGCTGCGGCGAGCGGGCCAGCAGCTCGAACCCTTCGAAGCCGGTGGCGATCACGGTGACGCGGACCTCGTCGCGCATCGACTGGTCGACGACCGAGCCGAAGATGATGTTGGCGTTGTCGTCGGCTTCGGCCTGGACCAGCTGCGCCGCCTCGTTGACCTCGAACAGGCCGAGGTCCTCGGGGCCGGTGATGTTGAGCAGCATCCCGGTCGCGCCCTTGATCGACTCCTCGATCAGCGGCGAGGTGACGGCGGCCTTGGCGGCGTCGACCGCGCGCGTCTCGCCGGAGGCGGCGCCGACGCCCATCAGCGCCGAGCCGGCGTCGCGCATGATCGTGCGCACGTCGGCGAAGTCGAGGTTGATCAGGCCGGGGATCGTGATCAGGTCGGTGATCCCCTGCACGCCCTGGCGCAGGATGTCGTCGGCCTGGCGGAAGGCCTCGAGCACGCTGGTGCGCCGCTCGACCGCCTGGAGCAGTTTCTCGTTGGGGACGATGATCAGGGTGTCGACGTTGTTGCGCAGCTTCTCGATCCCCTCGAGCGCCTGCTGCATCCGCCGCTTGCCCTCGAACTCGAACGGCTTGGTCACCGCGCCGACGGTCAGCGCGCCGATCTCCTCCTTGGCGATCTCGGCGATCACCGGCGCCGAGCCGGTGCCGGTGCCGCCGCCCTCGCCGGCGGTGACGAAGACCATGTCGGCGCCCTTCAACGCCTCCTTGATCTCGTCGCGGCTCTCCGCCGCGGCGCCCGCGCCGACCTCGGGGTTGCCGCCGGCGCCGAGGCCGCGCGTCAGCTCCTGGCCGATCGAGAGCTTGATGTCGGCGTCGCAGGCCTGCAGCGCCTGCGCGTCGGTGTTGACGGCGACGAACTCGACGCCGCGGATCCCCGCGTCGACCATGCGGCTGACGGCATTGGTGCCCCCGCCGCCGGCGCCGACGACCTTGATCACAGCCAGATAAGTGGATTCCATCTTGAGTTGAGCCCTTGTTCCGTCCGAGGCTTCAGCGATGCTTGAGGGTCCCACCCTCAGCCTTAACCACGGAAATTGCGCTCAACGTAGGGTATTTGCGCGCCTCTGTCAAACCCGCGGGAGACATCCTGCAAGCGCGAACCCTCAACCCCTAATCGAGGTTTGGCCGACTCTCAGCCTGTGGTCGAGGGTTCATTCGGCGGGCGGAAGCGTATGCCCAGAGCCGCCTACGGACGGTCGCCCGGGCGCGTACAGGTCTACATAATCGAGCGAGGTCAGCGACGGGTCGGCGAGCACCGCCGCCGCCGCCTTCCACTTCGTCACGGCCTGCGTGGCGTCGCCGAAGCGCAGTTCGATCCCCGAGCGCAGCTTCACGTCCACCCCGCTTTCGCCGTAGTGGCTGCTTTCCAGGTAGGGACGCAGGGCCGGCGGCGCGACGCCCAGCACCCTCGCCTGTTCGAGGACTGGGCCGGCGAGGCGGCCGCTCTTCGGCGGTTCGGCGAGCGGCAGGGTCGGCAGCGGGACGTCTTCGGAGATCGGGTACCAGGCGAGTATCTGCCCGCGCGGGCCGACCGCGACCGCGCCGGCTCCGGAGCCGATCGCCGCCGTCGCGCGGGGGACGTGAACAGTCGGCTCGACCGTCCGGTCGCGGACCAGGAACCAGTAGGCGGCGGCGAGCAGGACGACCGCCGCGACGACGGCGAGCAGCCAGCGCCTCACAGCTCCCAGCCCTCCGGCCAGCGCACCTCGCCCAGCGTCTGCACCTCCGGCTCCAGCGCGACGCCGAAGCGCTCGTGCACGCGGCGGCGCCCGGCGGCCATCAGCTCGAGCACGTCGGCGGTGCTCGCCCCGCCGGCGTTCTCGACGAAGTTCGCGTGCTTGGGCGAGAAGCGGGCGCCGCCGACCCGCAGGCCGCGGCAGCCGGCCGCCTCGAGCAGCTGGCCCGCGGTGCGGCCGCCGGCGCGCTCGTCCTCGGGGTTCTTGAAGGTCGAGCCGAAGGTCTTGATCCCCGAGGGCTGGGCCTCGTGGCGGCGCTCGCGCATCGCGGCCATCGTCGCCTTGACCTCGGCGGGGTCGGCGGGCGAGAGGCTGAACGAGGCGCGGGCGACGACTTCGCCCGGCTTCAAGTTCGAGCGCCGGTACTCGAAGCCGAGCTGCTCGGGCGCGCGTCGCTCGGTCCCGCCGGCGGTGCAGACCTCGACCCACTCGAGCGCCTCGGCGAGCTGACCGCCGTAGGCGTTGGCGTTCATCCGCACCGCGCCGCCGACCGTGCCCGGGATGTTGACGCCGAACTCGATGCCCGAGAGGCCCCAGCCGGCCGCCTTCGCCGCCGCCGAGGGAAGGCGCGCGCCGCCGCCGCAGAGCAGCCGCTCGCCCTCGCGCTCGACCGTCGCCAGCTCGCCGTCGAGCTTCAGCGCCAGGCCGCGGAAGCCGTCGTCGGCGACGAGCAGGTTCGAGCCCGAGCCGACCATCCCGATCGCGAGGCCCTCGGCGGCGGCCCAGGCGAGCAGCTCGACCAGCGCGTCCGCGTCGCGCGGTCGGGCGAACCAGTCGGCCGTGCCGCCGGTGCGGACCGTGGTCAAGCGGGAAAGCGGATAGTCGCGCTCCATCCTCAGTCCTCCACCAGGCGCTCGCCGACGCGGACGACGTCGCCGGCGCCGATCGTCGCCGCGACGACGCCGGGGGCGAGCCGGGCGGCCAGGGCGGCCTCCGCCTTCTCCAGGGTCGGCGCCCAGATCACCGGCCTGCCCGCCATCCGGTCGGCGGCGGCGCGGGCGACGTCGAGGCCGCTGACCCCCGCCAGCTCGCCGACCGGCTGCTCGCGCGCCGGGTAGACGTCGAGCACGATCGCCTCGTCGGCCAGCGCCAGCGCCGCACCGAACTGCTCGGCGAGCGCCTTGGTGCGCGAGTAGAGGTGCGGCTGGAAGACGGCGACGAGGCGCGCGGGCTCCATCTCCCGCAGCGCCGACAGCGCCGCCCGCAGCTCCGTCGGGTGGTGGGCATAGTCGTCGAAGATGCGCGCGCCGCCGCGCTCGCCCTTCAGCTCGAGCCGGCGGTGGACGCCGGGGAAGTCGGCGAGCTCCCGCGCGGCGGCGTCGAGGTCGAAGCCCGCCAGGCCGGCGGCGGCCAGCGCGGCGCGGGCGTTGAGCACGTTGTGGCGGCCGGGAACGACGAGCGGCAGCTCCTCCGGCCCCGGCGAGTCGAAGTCGAACTCGGCCACCCGCGCCCCCGAGGCGAAGCGGCTCGAAGGCGGCGCGCAGCTCGGCGACCGAGCCCCAGCGCGAGTGGTGGTCCATCTCGATGTTGGTGACCACGGCGATCTCGGGCTCCAGGTCGAGGAAGCTGGCGTCGCTCTCGTCGGCCTCGGCGACCACCCACTCCCCCGTCCCCCAGCCGGCGTTGGCCGCGGCGCCCCCCGGCCCGAGGCCGGGCGCCTCGCCGCCGATGAAGAAGGCCGGGTCGGCGCCGAGCCCGCGCAGCGCCCAGGCGAGCATCGCGGTCGTCGTCGTCTTGCCGTGCGTGCCGGCGACCGCGATCAGCCGCTTCTCGCCGCACAGCTCGGCCAGCAGCTCGCCGCGGCGGCGGCGGAGCTGGCCGCGCTCGCGGGCGAGCGCCAGCTCCGGGTTGTCGGCGCCGATCGCGGTCGAGACGATCACCTCGGCCCCCTCCGGCAGGTTGTCCGCGTCGTGGCCGACGACCGGCGCCAGCCCGGCCGCCCGCAGCCGCTCCATATAAGAGGAGTTGTCGCGGTCGCTCCCCGTCACCGCCGCCCCCAGCTCGGCGCAGACCAGCGCCAGCCCGCTCATCCCGGCGCCGCCGATGCCGACGAAGTGCAGCCGCCTGTCGGCCCAGGGGGTCACGCGCGCACCGCCGCGAGGACCTCGTCGGCTATGCGGCGGGACGCGTCGGGCTTGGCCAGGGCGGCTGAAGCGGCGGACATCGCCGCCAGGCGGTCGTCGTCGTGGAGGAGGGCGTCGATCTCGCTCCGCCAGCCGATCCGGCTCGAGCTCCTCGTCGCGGATCGTCACCGCGGCGCCCGCCTCGGCCATCCAGGCGGCGTTGCCCTCCTGGTGGCCGGCGGCGGCGTGCGGGTAGGGGACGAGGATCGCCGGCCGCCCGGCCGCCGTCAGCTCGAAGATCGAGCCGCCCGAGCGTCCCAGCACCAGGTCGCAGGCGGCGAGGCCGTCGCCGAGGTCGGGCTCGTAGGCGAGCAGCGTGTAGCGCTGGTTGTGCGGGGCGGCGGCGAGCCGCTCCTCCAGCGCCGCGAAGTCGCGCGCCCCGCTCAGGTGGACGACGTCGAAGTCGCGGCCGGGGCGCTCGGCCAGCGCCGCGACCGCGCACTCGTTGATCGAGCGGGCGCCCTGGCTGCCGCCGACGACGAGCAGGCAGCGCGCCCCGGGGGCGACGCCGAAGCGCTCCCGCGCCGCGGCCCGGTCGGCCGCCAGCACGGCCGCCGGCACCGGCCGCCCGGTGAGCGCGTAGCGGCCGCCGTCGCGGCCGGCGATCGGGAAGGCGAGGCAGACCCGCCGCGCCGGCCGCGCCAGCAGCCGGTTGGCGAGGCCGAGGTGGCTGTCGGCCTCGGTCAGGACCAGCGGGACGCGCGCCAGCACGGCGGCGACCCCGGCCGGGCCGGCGACGAAGCCGCCGCCGCCCATCACCACGTCGGGCCGGCGGCGCCACAGCACCCGCGACGCCGTGCCGACCGCGGCCAGCGCCTCGACCCCCGCCACCGCCGCGCGCAGGCGGCTGCCGCGGTCGATCCCGCGCACCTTGACGAAGTCGATCTCATAGCCGGCGGCGGGCACCAGGTCGGCCTCGATCCGCTCGCGCGTGCCGAGGAAGGAGACCTCGGCGCCGCTAGCCCGAAGCTCGTCGGCGACCGCCATGGCCGGCACGACGTGGCCGGCCGTTCCCCCGGCCGCCACCAGCACTCTTACGCCGCTTGGACGCTCCACCGCTCGCTCGACTCCTTCCTCGCGCGGGCCCGCGCCCGCCCTCGACGACGCGCAGTTTGCCAGCGCGGGCGGTCCCCCCGCGGGCGACGTTGAGGATCAGGCCGACCGCGAACAGGGCAGCCATCAGGCTGCTGTTGCCGTAGGAGACGAAGGGCAGCGGCACGCCGGTCAGCGGCGCCATCCCCATCACCGCGAAGAGGTTGATCGTCGCCTGCACGAGGATCAGCGAGGTGAGCCCGGCGACGAGCAGCTTGCCGTAGCTGTCCTTCGCTTTCTTCGCCACCTGAAGGCCCGCGTAGCCGAACAGCGAGAAGAGGCCGACGACGCCGAGGATGCCGACCAGGCCGAGCTCCTCGCCGATCACCGCGGAGATCATGTCGGTGTGCGCCTCGGGCAGGTAGAAGGCCTTCTGCACGCCGTTGCCGATCCCGACCCCGAAGATGCCGCCGGAGCCGAGCGCGATCTTCGCCTGCGCCGCCTGGAAGCCGGCGCCGCTGGGGTCCGAGCCGGGGTTGAGGAAGCCGGTCAGGCGGGCCATCCGGTAGGGCTCGACCACGGTCATCAGGAGGCCGAAGAAGGCGAGCGCGGCGGCGATCAGCGCCAGGTCGCGCATCCGCATGCCGGCGGCGACGAGCGTCGCGGCGACGGAGAAGGCGATCACCATCGCGGTCCCCAGGTCGGGCTCGACGACGATCAGCAGCGTCGCCGCGCCGACCACCAGCAGGAACGGTTTCAGGCCCTGCAGGCTGCGCGCCCGCTTCGGCTTGCGGGCCAGCAGGTCGGCCGCGTAGAGGATCAGCGCCACCTTCGCCAGCTCGGAGGGCTGGAGCTGGATGAAGCTGGGGCCGATCCAGCGGCTCGCCCCGTTGACCGAGCTGCCGCCGAAGAGCACGGCGAAAAGCAGGAACATCGAGACGCCGAGGATCGCCGGGGTGAGCCGGCGGACCGTCTCCAGCCCGTGGCGCGCGGTGACGTGCATGATCGCCAGGCCGACGGCGCCGAAGAGCAGCGTCCGCTTCAGGTAGAAGGCGCTGTCGGAGAGGCCGCCGTTGCTGAGGATGCGCGTGGTCGAGCTGGCCGAGAAGACCATCACCGCGCCGAAGGCGAGCAGGCAGAGCGTCGCCGTCAGCAGCAGGTTGTACTCGGTGGGCAGCTTCTTCGCCCTGCGCTTCGCGCCGGGCCGGGACAGCGAGATCGCGCTCATGCCAGCCCCTCGACGATCTCGCGGAAGCGCTCGCCGCGCCGTTCGAAGTTCTCGAAGGCGTCGAAGCTGGCGCAGGCGGGCGAGAGCAGGACGACCTCGCCGGGGGCGGCCGCGGCGGCGGCGCGGCGCACGGCGTGCTCGAGGTCGGCGCAGCGATGCAGCTCGACCCCGGCGGCGGCGACGGGCGCCAGCTCGGCGGCGAGGCGGTCGGCGGTGGCGCCGGTCAGGTAGCAGGCGGCGCAGCGCTCGCCCACCGGGCCGACCAGCGGGGCGAACTCCTCGCCCTTCTCGCTGCCGCCGAGGATCGCGTGGACGCCGCCGTCGAAGGCCGAGATCCCGACCACCGCCGAGGCGACGTTGGTCGCCTTGGAGTCGTTGACGAAGCGCACGCCGCCGAGCTCGGCGACCTGCTCGAGCCGGTGCGGCACGCCGGCGAAGCTGCGCAGGCCCGCGCGCGCCGCGTCGCGGTCGATGCCCATCGCCAGCGCCGCGGTCGCCGCCGCCATCGCGTTGGCGACGTTGTGCTCGCCGACGATGCCGAGCTCGTAGGCGCCGACCAGCGGCTCGCCGTCGTAGAAGATCGTCCCCTCGGCCAGCGCCACCTCGCACTCCGGGGCGGCGCCGCGGCAGAAGGCGATCCGGCGCCCGCAGCCGCCGAGGTCCGTCCCGGCGAGCGCCGGGTCGTCGGCGTTGAAGACGGCTATGTCGTCGTTGCCCTGGTTGGCGAAGATGCGCAGCTTCGCCGCCAGGTAGGCGTCGAGGTCGCGGTGGCGGTCGAGGTGGTCGGGCGCGAGGTTGAGGAAGACGCCGCACTCGGGGGCGAACTCGTCGTGTCCTCGAGCTGGAAGCTGGAGGCCTCGCAGACCACGGTCGCGGCGGGGTCGAGCTCGCCGGCCAGCGAGGCGAGCGGCGTGCCGACGTTGCCGGCGACCGCGACCGGCTCGCCCGCCGTGCGGTAGACGTGGCCGAGCAGCTCGACCGTCGTCGTCTTGCCGTTGGTGCCGGTGACGGCGAGGAAGCGGTTGGGGATCGCCCGCCAGGCCAGCTCCAGCTCGCCGACGACGTCGAGGCCGCGCTCCAGCGCGGCGGCGATCACCGGCGCCTCCCGGGGCACGCCCGGGCTCTTGACGACGGTGCGCGCGCGATCGAGCTGAGCCACTCCATCCGTATCCAGGGAGACTTCGACACCCTCCCCCGCCAGCCCTGCCGCGCCGGCCGGATGGCCGGAATCGACCCCGCGCACCTCCTCCCCCCGCCGCGCCAGCAGCCGCGCCGCCGCCTGGCCCGAGCGCGCCAGCCCGACGACCAGGAACGGCCCCCGCGGCAGCGGCGGCCGCGGCTTGCGGGGCGGCGGCGTGCTCATCCCGACCATCTTCGCCGCGTCGGCCGGCTCCTGTCCGTTCCGGTGCGCCTTTTGCGGTCTATGCCGCAAAAGGCGCACCGGAAGCGTTAGTACAGGGCGGCGGCTAGGCGCTTGCGGTACTTCGGGCCCAGGGGGTCGGCGGGGTCGAGGTCGGCGAGGACGCCGACTATCGCCTTGCGCAGGTCCTCGCGGATCTCCTCGTCCGCGGCGGGGATCTCCGCCAGCAGCGCGTCAAGGCCGGCCTCGTGCTCGCCGCGGTCGAGCGCGGCGAAGGCGTCGGCGCCGCCGCCGCGCTTCGCCAGCCGCACGCGCGCCGCGATCCCCTCCGCGGAGAAATCGCCCTCGAAGGGCTCGACCGCCGCCAGCGCGTCGTCCTCGGCGCCGCGCTCCAGCCGCGCCTTCGCCAGGGCGACGGCGATGTCGGCACGGCGCGGCTCCAGCTCCGCCGCCTCGCGCAGCGAGAGCTCGTCGCCCTTCGCCAGCAGCTCGTCGGCGCGCGAGGGCACGAGCGAGTCG
The DNA here is from genome assembly GCA_963805475.1 of uncultured Solirubrobacterales bacterium. GTDB lineage: Bacteria > Actinomycetota > Thermoleophilia > Solirubrobacterales > 70-9 > VRUE01. Next base: position 268,845 of record CAWDUO010000006.1, read on the forward strand.
AACAGCTCTTCGACCTTCGGCTTCGGCACCGCGCCGACGAATTCGCCGGCGACCTCACCGTCGCGGAACGCCTTCACCGCCGGTATCCCCTGCACCCGGTAGCGCGCCGCCAGGCCCTGGTTGGAGTCGACGTCGACCTTCGCCAGGACGACCTTCCCCTCGCGCGCCTTCTCCGCCGCCTCCAGCGCCGGCCCCAACGTCCGGCACGGCCCGCACCACTCGGCCCAGAAGTCGACGACGACCGGCACCTTGCGCGAACGCTCCACGACCTCCTGAGCGAAGCTCGCCTCGGTCACGTCGATCGGCATCGCCTCAGATTATTAAGCACGGTGGGTCAGGCCCTTGCGCCCGCCACTCGATCGGCGTACCGTCTCAATGGGCGGGGACTTCCCACCAAAGGAGACGAGATGTCAAACGTCGACACCGCCCGAACCGCCTATGAGGCCTTCGGCCGCGGCGACCTCGAGGCCCTGCAGGCCGACTTCGCCGAGGATGCCGTCTGGTACACGTCCGAGGAGTTGCCGCTCGGCGGCGAGACCAGCGGCCGCGACGCGATCATGGCCGACTTCGCCCAGATCCCCAGCTACTGGTCGTCGTTCAGCGTCGAGCCGAGCGAGTTCCTCGACGCCGGCGACACCGTCGTCGTGCTCGGCACGCAGCGCGCCGGCAACGACAAGGGCAGCTTCGAGTCGCCATTCGTCCACGTGATGAAGTTCAACTCCGACGGCAAGGTCGTCCGCGGCGAGTTCTTCGCCGACAGCGCCAAGGCGGCGAAGCTGCTCTAGGCGCCGCCGGTCATCCGGTCGGCAGCAAGCCCTCGATCCCGGCGACGTTCGGAATGACATGAGTCAGGCCGTCGATGCCGGCGAAGTCGGCGTCCGCCGAGACCAGGGCGGCTGCGCCCCTGTCTATCGCCGCCGCGGCGAGGACGGCGTCGAACGCGCCGAGCGTCTTGCTGCGCTCGAAGAGGGCCAGGCCCTTGCGCAGGTCGTCGCGGGTCACGTCGAGCAGCGGTGAGAGCAGGTCGGCGTAGTCGCGGCCGATCTCCGCCGCGTCCTGGCGGCTGCGCCGCTTGGCGCGGACGTGGACGAACTCCTGGATCGCCTCGACCGAGGTGGTGGCGTCAATCGCGCCGTCCGCGATGGCGCCCACCAGCTTCCGGCAGGGGTCGCGCAGCGGGTGGTCGGCGCCCTTGGCGTAGACGAGCACCGTGGTGTCGAGGACGATCATGAGCGGCGGGCGCGCAGCGCGTCCAGCTCGTCCCCCAGCTCAGCCGGGTCCGGCGCCGGCATGTCGGGGGCCGCGAGCAGGCGTCGGCCGGCAGCCCGCCGGCGGTCCTCGGGGTCGGCCACGCCGCGGTCGATCGCCTCGCGCACGACCGTGGCCACGGACACGCCCCGCTCGCGAGCCACGGCCGTGATCCGCGTGTGGCGCTCGTCGTCCAGGAGGATCTCAGCCGGTGCTCAAGCATGAGCATACATTAGCATGTGTAGGTTCAGCGGCTCGTCAGGCGCCCGCGTCATCCCGTCCAGGTCGCGGCGCAGCTCTTTCAGCTCGTCGCGCAGGCGGGCCGCCTCCTCGAAGCGCAGGTCGTCGGCCGCCGCCAGCATCTCCTCCTCCAGCGAGACGATCGTCTTCTCCAGCTCGGCCGGGTCGGCGAACTCGCCGCTCGCCTTGCGGCGGCGCTTCTTCGGCGCCCGGTCCTCCATCGCGAGGAACTCGGCCATCTCGGAGATCCCCTTGCGCACCGTCGCCGGCGTGATCCCGTGCTCCGTCGTTGTAGGCGAGCTGGATCACCCGGCGGCGGTCGGTCTCGCGCATCGCCGCCCGCATCGCGTCGGTCTCGCGGTCCGCGTACATCAGCACCCGCCCGTTGACGTTGCGCGCCGCGCGGCCGATCGTCTGCACGAGGCTGGTCTCGCCGCGCAGGAAGCCCTCCTTGTCGGCGTCGAGGATCGCGACCAGCGAGACCTCGGGCAGGTCGAGCCCCTCGCGCAGCAGGTTGACGCCGACCAGCACGTCGTACTCGCCGAGCCGCAGCTCGCGCACGATCTGGATCCGTTCCAGCGTGTCGATCTCCGAGTGCAGGTAGCGGACCTTGATCCCGTACTCGAGCAGGTACTCGGTCAGGTCCTCGGCCATCTTCTTGGTCAGCGTGGTGACCAGGACGCGCTCGCCGGCGTCGGCGCGCAGCTTCACCTCGTTCATCAGGTCGTCGATCTGGTTGCGCGTCGCCCGCAGCTCGATCTCGGGGTCGACGATCCCGGTCGGGCGGACGATCTGCTCGACCGTCCGCGTCGACTCGGCGCTCTCGAACGGCCCCGGCGTCGCCGAGACCATCACCAGCTGCGGCACCCGCTCGAGGAACTCGTCGAACTTGAGCGGCCGGTTGTCGATCGCCGAGGGCAGGCGGAAGCCGTAGTCGATCAGCGTCTGCTTGCGCGAGCGGTCGCCCTCGTACATGCCGCCGATCTGCGGGATCGTCTGGTGGGACTCGTCGACGAAGACGACGAAGTCCTCGGGGAAGTAGTCGATCAGCGTGTGCGGGGGGCTGCCCGGCGGGCGGCCGTCGAGGATGCGCGAGTAGTTCTCGATCCCCGAGGTGAAGCCGAGCTCCTTCAGCATCTCGATGTCATAGGCGGTGCGCTGGCGCAGCCGGTGCGCCTCGAGCTGCTTGCCCTCCTCCTCCAGCTCGGCGGTGCGCGCGTTCAGCTCGCGGCGGATTTCCTCGACCGCGCGCTCCAGCGTCTCGTCCCTGGTCACGTAGTGCGACGCCGGCCAGACCGAGACGTGGTCGATCTCGTCGAGCACCTCGCCGCTCAGCGGGTCGAAGTGCTGGACCGACTCGATCTCCTCGCCGAAAAGGGCGATCCGGTAGGCCGACTCGGCGTAGGAGGGCATGATCTCCAGCACCTCGCCGCGCACGCGGAAGGCGCCGCGGCCGAGCACCGAGTCGTTGCGCTGGTACTGCATCTTGACCAGCTTGCGCAGCACCTCGTCGCGGTCGATCTGCTCGCCGACCTTGAACAGCTGCATTTTTTCGTTGTAGACCTGGGGCGAGCCGATCCCGTAGATGCAGGAGACGGAGGCGACGATGATCACGTCGCGGCGGGCGAACAGCGCCGCCGTCGCCGCGTGGCGCAGGCGGTCGATCTCGTCGTTGATCGAGGAGTCCTTCTCGATATAGAGGTCCTGCGCGGGGACGTAGGCCTCGGGCTGGTAGTAGTCGTAGTAGGAGACGAAGTACTCGACCGCGTTGTTCGGGAAGAACTCGCGGAACTCGTTGCACAGCTGCGCCGCCAGCGTCTTGGAGCAGGAAAGCGGAGATGGCCATGACGATTGAAGGCCCTGCTGGAAGTCAGGATAACGACTGGACGTCTGCAGAGACCGCTTCGGGGGCGCAACGTCGGCCTCTCACTTGGGAGGGGTGTCGAGGTAGGTGTCCGCGCTGCGGTCGTGGTCGCCTGTTTTGTGCGTTTCTCAAAGTCGACGACCACTGCTCTGTCTGCCGCCTCTATTTGACCTGGGCACCGAGCCGACGACCTGCCGGCCTACTTAGTGATCGTCATCGTCGGACACGTCTTGGTACCGGTGATTCTCCCCATCGAGGTGGACTATGCACCGTCGTCATCGTTTCAGCCTGGCGTCTAACTTCCGATTACGGCCTCGGCCTCGACAGCCCCTCTGCAGCCGGTCAGAGAGGCGCCGTCGTCGCGCTGCAATGGTCGCTCGGGATGCACGGCTTCGGCGTGCACCCACCCGACGAACTCGAGGCCTGAGGCGGAAGGTGCTTCAACAGACGCGATCGAGCGGTCTCGAAGAATTCCAACACCGCGTTGAGGTCCGATTTCGGCGAATTGGAGAGGTCAATCACCACGTGGGCGCCGGCCAGCTTCTTTCGGCCCTTCTGCGGCAAATCGTATTGACGCCGACTTTCGGTGAGGCGGCGATCACCTCGTGGCCGCCCTGACGCAGAATGTGTCACTCTTCGAGCCAATGATACCGGCCCTGCAAATCACGACTATTCTCATAGCGCTCCTTCGTCGGTCGCCGCACGCTGGTCATCGCTTGGCAGCGCAAGACGAACAACCTGCAGGGCGGTTGATCGGAACGTCCGACAGGCAACCAAGAAAGAAGCATTCAGATCGCGCGCCACCCAGGCCGGGGATTGCCGCGTCTAGCGCAGAACGGCGTACGCGACTGCGATGATCACGTTCGCAAGTCACAAGCCAATGCACCGATCCTGACACCGCACATTCCAGCGATGATCGCGGCCGCGACGAGATGCCTATCGCGACGCAGACACCCCAAAGGAGATCGGCTTTGCGTCGATCGACGCCGTGTGCGATCAGCACCACCCTCAAGCCCTGATGCGAGGTGGCTCTGGACGAAGAAGACGCCGAGCGCGTAGTGAGGCAGGAGACGGATATTCCAGGCGTCATGAATGAGCCCGGAAGGTGTTCCGATCGCGAAATTCGAATCCGTCGGTATACCGAGAAAGCTGCGAGCGTAAATGAAGACCGAATTCATGTGGCCGAGAATGAACAGTGAGAGATAGGCTCCCCAAGCGACCTGAAATGTCCGCTGTAAGTCCTGTGCGGCGACTTTCCAACGCCATGACAGAAAGAGACCAGTGCCGATCTGGAAAATCATGGCCGCCACCAACAACGGCTCACCTACGCCAGAGCGATAAACCAAGCGTCCGATCTTCATAACGGCCGCATGTGCATCTGGGCCGACCAGGCCGAACAAATGATTGGTGAGATGAAATAACACATATAGGACAGGACCGCGGCCGTCACCCCGGGAGAGCCCGCCAGCCCCCGACCGCAGGCACGGGTGCAGTGACGGGATTTCGGGCGGACTGCGACCAGATCGCGATCGCAAGCCAAATCGCGTACCAGACGATTTCGTCGGGGACAGGGCTGTGAATCAGGGCTTGGACAACGCCGAGAAAGACATAGAGCGTTGGCGATACCACGCTGGCATAGGCGAGACGCCTTGCACTGGATTCGCTGTCGACGCAAGCAAGAGCGAGCCCAAGAAATGGCACGAGAACGCAACGGCCAGGATCAAGGTCGCGCCTGCGATCGCAAGTGGTGAAAGGGTTACGGCCTGCGTCCCGACGAGGGCATGAAAGCATTGAGCAGAAAAGGGTAACAAATCGCCGCCGCGGCGGGAACCAGCGCGAAACAGTCAAGGCGCTTTTCGAAAAAACGGCTGAGATTTTGCGGGTGAACAATGCTTCCATCATAAATCTATAAAGCCAGAACGAGACGACTTCCAAGACAGGTTTGAAAACCTGTCTTTGCGTATTGCCTCGCGGCCGTGGAATTAATTCTTCATTGTTTCGATGACCACATAGATTCACACTTTGTCAAAAACGTTCACAAAAAAGAGGCAGAGTTGTTCATCGCTTCTCTATTCTCCTCCTGTTTCCGGTCTGGTTCTGCTGGGCCGTAATGGCACCTCTCGCTTACGAAGAACAATGCGCGAGTGTCTCTTTTTTGGCGATCACCATCTCGTTGTTGAACCAGTGAATGCTCCGATCGGCGTCAAAGCAAGGGGCGAAGGCTACTTCAGGCCGTAATTTCCGGAGAGGTGAGTCATCCTGAGCGATCTTCGAGTGCGTTGGCGCGCAAACTCACGAACTAATCCAAGAGGCGTAGTGGGTGAAAATGCGTTCAAGTTATTCATGCGGATCATGAGTGCCCACAGTACCCCGCGCGCTATTTCTGCCGCTTCTCGTGCACTATATAAGAGCTTTCTCGGGGCTCACTGCGCGACCTTCGCGGCACCAGTTATGCAAGCCGCGACGGCATTGATTGCCGATACAGCGACTGAACGCGGCTTAGAAGTCTCTGCAGAATAACAACGTCGGTTTCGAGGTGCCATGCGGCTGGTGGCATTCCTCGCTACGGCATCACGCCGCGGGGCGAGCGGCAATAACGATCGTCTATCGACTCTATGGTGAGAGGTGATTTCCCTCGCCAGCGTTGCAAGGTCATTCTCCAAAAGCATGGTCCAATCAATTCAGGATCAGACACCGCGATGGCGCTGCGCCTGCTACGGGTGTTTGAACGATACAAATGGCGTGAAAAAGAACGACACTGATGTTCCAGGAGGCCTACGACATTGTCAATGTTGGTGCGGGCGCGGCCGGCTGCGTCGTTGCGAGTTATCTCGCCGAACACACCGATGCGTCGATCGCGCTGATCGAAGCGGGCGACATGGATCGCGATCCGTTCATCCACATTCCTGCTGGCTTCGCCAATATACTCGCCCACGACCGGCATGTCTGGAAATACGAGACCGTTTCCCAGCACGGCACCAAGCGAGCATATCGCTCAGGCAAGGTGCTTGGCGGCGGCTCCTCGATCAACGCGATGTGCTACGTCCGTGGTCAGATACGCGACTTCGCCGCGTGGCAGGACACGGTCGGCGACACCGGCAAATCGTCGTATGACTGACCTGCTTCCCGTCTTCACGGCGCAGGAAGACAACGACACCTTCCACGACGAATTTCACGGCATTGATGGTGGTCTGGCGGTCCAGCAGCCCAAGGGCATCAACGAGCTGAACCAATACTGCCTCAATGCATTCCAGGAATATGGGGTTCCCTTCAATCCCGACTATAACAGCAAGAGCCAGATCGGCGTCTCGCCGGTGCAGTCTACGGTCGGAAATCAGCGCCGGTGCAGCGCGGTCGACGCTTATCTGCGTCCTCACCTCGCCTCGGGCCGCATCACTCTTCTCACCGAGCGAGACGGTCGTTCGCGTCCTCCTCGAGAACAAGCGGGCTGTCGGCGTCGAGCTGAGGGACAATGGCCTCGAGACGATCATGGCCGGCGAGGTCGTGCTGTCGGCCGGAGTCCGTCCATAGCCCGACGATTCTCATGCACTCGGGCATTGGGCCGGCCGAGCAGCTTCGCCAGCACGGCATCGCGGTGATCGTCGATTCTCTGGAGGTGGGCGAAAATCTCCAGGACCACCCGATGGTGCCGGTCCGTGCCTACGTAAAGGGCGATCTCGGCTATCAGGCTGCCGCGCAGGGCCTCGGCACCGTGAAGGCGGGCCTGCGTTATCTCGTCACCAAGGATGGCTCAGCGTCGGGCAACGGCATCGAGACGGTTACCCACTGGAATCCGTCCGACTTCACCGCCGAACCCACGATCCAATGCTATCACGCACCTATCATCGCGAACGAGGAACTCGGCCCGACGGGCGACCGCTCGGGCATCACCTTCGAACTCGTGGTGCTTCAGCCCAAGAGCCGTGGCTGGGTGCGGCTGGCCGACAGCGACCCGACGTCGATGCCCCTCATCAACCCGAACTTCGATCGGCGAGGAGGAAGACCTGAGGGCCGCGGTGGAATCGGTGCGCGCGATCCGCGAGGTTATGGCCCAGGAGTCGTTGGCGTCGGTGATCGAGGAAGAGATGGAGCCCGGCCCGCGCATCCAGTCGGACGCCGAGATCGGCGAATGGGTGAAGCGTGTCGTGACGACGATGTTTCACCCGGTCGGCACGTGCCGGATGGGCCAGGATGCGCGAGCGGTGGTTGACGCAAGGCTCAGGGTCCGCGGGGTCGACGGCCTCCGGGTGATCGACGCCTCGATCATGCCGAACATCACCAGCGGCAATACCAACGCCCCGACCCAGGCGCTCCGCGCCACGCCACCGCGATGTTGGTCGAGGATCTGAAGCGGACCTGCTGAGCAGAGTTATTTAAATCAAGTCCGAGGTCCGCGTTGGAACAGCGGTGCGCTCGAGATGATGCTGCCTGGATCCAGACGGGCTGATGAAACAGTGTCGACCTGTCCAATTCAATTGCAGCATTCTAGGTCCTTGGGGAAACGGAAGTGAGTGTGACTGACAAAACGGAGTCTCCGGCTCCGGCGGCCCGGCACGATCGCCGTTGGTTTAGCGGCGTTGCACGATGCGGCGGCGCACCGATCGGTATGCTGTTCGCGCTCGCGCTCGCTGGCTGCGACGAGAAAGCGCAATCGCAGGTGGGCGCGCCTCCGCCGCCGCCGGTGACGGTGGTGCAACCGGTCAAACGGGCCGTCACCGACTGGGACGAGTTCACCGGTCGCTTCGAGGCGATCCAGGAGGTTCAGGTCCGTGCCCGCGTCGGCGGCTTCGTCAATAGTGTAGAGTTCAAGGATGGTGCGATCGTCCGCGCTGGCGATCTGCTTCGGACATGCAGATCGATCCGCGCCCGTTCGAGGCGGTCGTGCTGCAAGCCGAAGGGCAGCTCGCCGATCCGCACGCGCCAAGGGAGAGCTTGCCAAGCGCGATCTCGAGCGCGGCCTGACCCTCGTGCAGACCAGCGCGGTCTCCGAACAAGTCGTCGATCAGCGCCGTCAGGCGCTGCAGGCGGCGCGTGCCGCCGAGACCCAGGCCGACGGCGCGCTGAAGGCCGCACTACTCAATGTCGAATTCACCCATGTGGTGGCGCCGATCACCGGCCGTGTCAGCCGCCTGATCCGGCGACCCCGGGCAATCTCGTGCAGGGCAGCGAGGGCGGCGCGACGCGATCGACCTCGATCGTATCGCTCGATCCGATCTACATCTATTTCGACGGTGACGAGGCCGACCGATCCGAACAACAACAGGCTGTGGTTCGAGGGCAAGCGGCCGAGCTCGCGCTGGACACGGCCAACGCCGTGCAGGTGGCG